>NZ_JQEC01000077.1 GCF_000764185.1 Colwellia psychrerythraea | reverse complement strand
TTGGTGACCTGAATAAGCTTGTGCTATCGGCTTACTACCAACAATCAACTGATTACCTGAGAAGTATTGTGCCAGCTGTTCACTATCTTTTTGGCTAGAATAGTTTATTGAAAGTGTTTGTGCTAAAGGTCCATTCCACAGTAATAATATTGGCTGAGCTACAGGTGAAGGTAAGCTTTGTTGGGAAAAGCTTTGCCCTAGGTCAAGGTAACTATTCGAAAGATTGATTGGCATTTACTTCTCTGGATAAATTGTTATTCAATACGTGGATAAAATTGTACTAAACTGTCATAAATTTTACTAACTTTTGGCTATATTAGTGACTACATTTTTAAGGGACTTTTAATAACAACTAATTAACGAAAAAAGCCTCATTGCTGTAAACAATGAGGCTAGCTTTTATAGTGAATCACACTTGGTGACTATGTAATCACTTATGAGGGATTAAATAATTAACCCTTGATTTTCTACTCAGCTGATCACTTATTCAATTAGCACAGTTAATGTCCCATTACTTACACCACTATTTCTTCCTCGAATGGCGATAAACCAAGTACCTGATGCAGGATTATTCAAGGTTATATTATTACCGCTAGTATCACGTTCATCATATTCACGTGCACTTGCCTCACTGCCCTGTTTTACGAGTAACATAGCAGAGCCACCATTTTTATCTAAATCAATGGTTACACTTGATGCCCCCGTTGGCACTTGTATTTCAAAATGCTGATATTTACCACTAGCAACACCTACATCATAGGAAGTTTCTGCTGTTCCGCCTCCCGTTCCGCCATCATCCGAATCATACGAGGCCGAAAGTGTAACATCGTCAAACGATTTACCACTGTAACCTTTAACGGTTACGAAGTAGGTGCCTGCTTTTGTTGCACCAAACTCTCCTTCATCACATACTTCTGTTGAACTACCTGTATTTAAGAAGCAATCTGCTGAGTTGCTATCTGATACACTGCCGTAATTAACATACAGGTCAGCATCACCACCACTATTATGAACAATATCAATAACTAAGTTACTTGCGTCTACTGGCACCTCGATACTAGCAACAACACTTTCACCGGCGCTTGCACTAATGGTTTCATTACTACCATTCTCAAGTACTAAATCGTCACCTGTCGGAGGTGTTGTTCCACCACCAGAGCCACCCTCACCAAGATCAAGGGTCATGGTATTACCTTTGGCTGAAATATTACTCATGCTAAAGTCACTGGTACTATTATCCCACCAGTTACTATTTACTTCAGAATTTGAAGCAAACTCAGTGTCTAAGTCTTTACTAGAGCCATATTCACTTGAGCCACCGTCACCATCACTGCCAAAGGTGTCATGTTCATCACCATCATTATAATCATGCTCCATATCATAATAATAATCCGCTGATACAACTGACACGCCATTATGATAATTTGAACAGTCTTGATAACCTAAGTCACACGAAACAGTATTCACATTGCCTTGTGTTTGAAAGTTAGATCCTGGTGCTGCAATGTCATCATCAATATGCCACACCAATAAACCAGTGCCGGGGGTGTATGCATCAAAACCACGTTGGTTTTTATTTTCCACAATAAAGTATTCATTTTCATTGCTTGGATTTTCAAAAAGAATAGCTTCAGCGTTATTTGCCGACTCTCTTAATTCAAAATCAGATAAATCGGTGCCATTGACTTTTATAGGGTCAATCCAACCCAGCATATACTTGCCCCATGCAGAAATATGTGCAGGTGATTCACCATCTCTTGTTGGTCCCGTTTTACTACCAGAGGCCATTAGCGTCCAGTCCCCACCGCCAGCATTTGCACCATCAGTTGAACCGTTGGTATCGTATAGATCAGGTAAACCAAATACATGACCAAACTCATGAGCAAAGGTACCTACATTGGCACGCCCACCGGCAGTGCTCAATTCTGGCGCGACAAAATAATCATTAATGATCATATTTTTAGAGTTGTCTGAAGGACATGCATCATTGGTTTCATATTTACCATCACCATCACCTTCGCTTTCAAGATAATACATGCTGTACTTATGCGCCCAAATATCATTACTTGCGCCTACCGCTTGATGTTCGCCATTACCTTGATAAACAAAGGCAATTAAATCAACAGCACAATCGTTGTTTTCATCAGCATACTGTGAGAAGTCAACGTTCGCATCAGCAATATCTAAGGCATCTCCAATCATCACTCCAATATTAGCATCGTAACCAGCGCTGTTATTTTTACCGTAAAACTGATGACTTTCAGGCAGTTCAACCCAGTCAATAACACCTGATGAACCACCTTGAATAGTTAGCTTTCCGTATGACACTTCATCGTAATAAGCGGTTAGGCCCTTACTGTCGCTAAATAAAAAGTCATTAAAATTATTTCGGCTATTGCTCGAGTTAGTATCAGCAAAGTTTAATAACATAATAGGTACGTTGATCGTACCTGAGATGGTAGTTTTAGAAAGTGATGACGCATAACCACCACTTACAGCATCGTCACCATCGATATTAGCTCGTGAAAATGCATTTTTGTTATGTGCTTGCTTGCGTCGCTGATCAATACGCTGCTTCGCCTTACCACCGCGGCGCAATAATTTACTCGATTCGCGTTTACTTTCACCTTTTTTAACACGTGTTTTCGATGAGACTAACTCACCATCATTATCTGCTTGAGCGAAATACCATAAACCTGTCTTTTCATTTTTAATGACTGAAAAGCCATCTTCTGTTTCCCAACCGTGAGAGAATTCATCACCCCAACGACGAATATTCAGTTCACTGCCATCAGCCTGAGTGACAGAAATGACTTTTGAGTCCGCTTGCTCAGCTAAAGTATTAAACGATAGACCATAAAGGCTGGCCATTATCACGGATGATAAAAGTGTTAACTTACTATTTAATAATTTTGAATTTTTCAATTTATTATTCCTTATTTTTTATAGTTTTTATGACTTTCCATTGAGCGATGTATCCTTAAAGTGCTTGTCCTTTATATAGCCGGTGTTGATGCAATTGCGCTGTGCAAGCTATAGAAAATGAAACAACATCTGCATTCAACTTAATAGTATTATTCACTCGACACAAACACCTAAACAGCATAAAAAACTGCCATATGAGCTTTTTACAGAGTAAAAGCAAAGAAGATGACTAACTTGCTATTTAAAGTGTTTTGATATGATAAAAATAAACATTGAGATGATGATAAATGTTTATTGAAATGAGATGAATTAAGCAAACAGTTACTTCGACACCTAGATGTCCCTCTTACAAAAAATGCAAAGGTACTTTAATAAGAGAGTAAATACTTATAAGGTAATTTTATAGAAAGTCATTGGCACAGATTATTTAAAGCGTGGGGAATAGCGCTCACTTAGTGCTACCTACTTGAGAATATTTCAAACGATACTCAGAGCATTTATTAATACGCCATCAAGCAATTACTGAATTTTAACTAATAAAAAAGGCTGAAGATATCTCCCCAGCCCTTGAAAATGTTTGAGTTTGCTTTGCTTTGCTTACAAAGTTATTGCGCGTTTAATTGCTTAGCATAAGCAATTAGTGCATTTCTACTTCAACTTCAATCCAAGCACCAGCTGTACCTAAAGTACCACCGGTTCTCTTCGTTGTAATAGTAAATGCACCCCATTTATCTTTATAGCTTTTACCAATAACCAATTCAGCATCTTTCATGTCATAACCATTCCAAGGATCACCTTCGAATTCAGAAATCGAGCCAGGTGTCATATCCAATAGGTAAGAAGTATCATAGTAATACTCTCGAGTGTCATTTTCTGTGACATATTCAGCGATATTGATCTGTACACCATCAGTGTTAGCACCATCTTTGGTTCGGTATTCTACCCAGTAGGTCGACTTACCATTGCCCGCAGCGACACGAATACCTAGATTACCTTCAATTGCACTCTGATCATGAGCATAAATTTTATAAGTTCCATCTTTTGTCACTAAAGGCACGTCATCTTTTATATCCCATTCAGCAAAGAAATTTTTATAATAAAGATTAAGGCCACCAAAGTCCCATGCATTATTGCCCATCATGCCAAAGATATTCCCGTAACCGATTTTTTCTTTATACTTCTCATCACCGATTTGAAATACCACATGATCCATATCACCGGTACCAAATACTTCACCATCACCATCAATAGCTTCAGCATGGTGTAAGCCCATCGCATGACCCATTTCATGTGCCATACCGCCACCGTTTACCCCGTATTTCCCTGTATCATACATTCTAAAAGCACCAGGGTCTGGTCCACCTTTCGGTCCCCACTCAATCGTTTCATTATTCTCGTCGTCCCAAGTAGTCAGTTGCGGAGCAAGAATCATATAGATGGTATTATCCTCCTTATTATTCAGGTCTTCACCTAAACCAACAAGCGTATCTTTGTAATAATTAACCCAGTCCCAAGATGAATGATCATCAAAAGTAGACTTCTTGGTACCGGTGTTGATAACGCCAGGAATAATTTCATAACTTACACTAAAGCGACCATAAGATTGCTCATCAAAGTAATCCTGAATCTCTGAAAATTCATCTTCAAGTGCAGTCTTAGGGTACTCTAAATCAACATCAGTAAATTCAAATCGGTATACTTTTACGTGTACATTATCATGTTTCCATTGAACATCAGGACCATACTTTCCGTCATCAGTATCTCCGTCGTCTGTGCCAGCGTCAGTATCACCGACATCTACAGAGTAATCCTCGATTTCACCGTATTTAAAACCATCAGCATCGGCATTACCATCGCCATTCATGGCAATTCTCATACGAGCAGTACCATCTACAATATCACTTAAGTTAAGTGACCCTTCAACGATACTGCCACGCTTACCTGTAGCTGAAAATACTTTTTCATCACTGTCGAAGCTGCCGTTGCTGTCACTATCAATCCATACCGCCCAATCGGCATCCCAATTTGATGTTGGCGTTAAAGTAATAAGGTCACCATCGCTAACACTAAAGGTTTTTTCGTCGGCAAAGTCTGCATAGCCGTCATTATTACCCGTAGTGTATTTATCATTATTAATTTCAACTGATGTTATATTTTCACTATTACCACCACGAGGTGTTTGGTTTAATGCATAATCATCAGAGTTGCCACCGCCATTGTCTGTTCCATCACCAACAGAGACAGAAAAATCTTTACTGTCTCCGTAACCATCGAATCCACACGAATTTTGGCTAATGTCGTCAGAATGAATAACGACACGCATTTCAGTGTTATCTGCGTTTACATTCGAAGGAATGACTAAAGTAGCTGACACGGTACTTTTACTGGCACTGCTCGAACTAAAAACAAGTTCATCATTATCAGAAAAATCATCATCGTTATTTAGATCAATCCATACGCTCCAGTTTTCTCTATAGGCATAAGCATTATACCCCGGTGTTAATTCGAGTATGTCACCATTCTTTAACGTACTACCATTTGTAAAGGCTGAGCCATTTAAGCTGATACTATCAATAAACTCATAACGGTTATCTGGTGAAATATCACAAGCAGCCATTGCTGACTCCATCGTCATCCCAGATAAAAGCACGGCAACTGCGATGGCCGAATTAGCTTTTGTTTTTTTATTAATCGTTGAAGTATTACTCGCTAACTTCTTCAATAAATGATTTGAATCATTTTTATTTTTCATTATCTCTCTCCGATATGAATAACTATTTTAATAAACTAGTAATGCTTTACTTGGAAGCATTTTTATCTAATTTAAAGCCATGTTTTGCTATCAAAATACATTGATTTTCCGTGCAAATATCCTGTGTAAATTTAATATTAAGTTTTTATTGATTTTTTATTACAGGAAAGTCCAAGGTTGCAGTGTTAGTTATTTTTTATCGAATGTAAAAATGGACAATATAATC
>NZ_JQEC01000076.1 GCF_000764185.1 Colwellia psychrerythraea | reverse complement strand
AGGAGTTGGCGTCGGCGTCGGTGTAGGAGTTGGCGTCGGTGTAGGAGTTGGCGTCGGCGTCGGTGTAGGAGTTGGCGTCGGCGTTACATCACCAGCACATTCATGTTTCAAGGCCCAGCTATTATCACTGCCTGGCGTTGATTTTGTCCACCACTGTGCAGTGTAAGCACTACCAGAAAATTGCATCACATCACCGGTATTCGCGTGATCAGGATTTCCCTGCCAATCTACCTGTGGGAAATCCGGATATGCGTTGATGCCATCACAGCTTTGTGCAGCAAATGTGTTGGTAGAAATCACTGTGCTCGCAGCAAGTGATACGGCCAAAAAAGTTTTACTTGGTTTAAAACTAGCCTGTTTGATTTTCATTCAAATTCCCCATATATAATTTATTATTGTTTTCATATCGCATGGAAAAGACCTGAAGCTTATTGTCTTAAGCACTCCAGTATTCCCTTATATTTTTTGTTTGTTTTTCATGCGTATTTCAAGTTATCATG
>NZ_JQEC01000075.1 GCF_000764185.1 Colwellia psychrerythraea | reverse complement strand
CATATAAAGTCACCGTCAATACTTACCGAAAAATAATATAAAGGGATTTTTAAGTGTTTTTGTATTTATTGGTTGACACAAGCGAGTAAAGTCTTTAAAAATAGTACTAATTAAAATAATTTAAGTTTTTGCTAAATTCGTATGATTTATAAAATAATTGTCCTCAATGTCGTCCTCTTAGTCGTAGTGGTGCTTTCATCACTAGCGGGGATACCTTGTGCTTAGCAAAAATTATTAAGCAGTAATATCAAGAAACCCTCGCTCTTTTTAAGACCGAGGGTTTTTTATTATCTCAACATTTATTAATTCAATTTTAAAATATTATTTACAATAAAATAATCAAGGTGATGGTATGACAACAGAACTTTTTACTGGTGCTGAGATGGTAGTTAAATCACTGTCTGCGCTGAAGGTTAAATACATTTTCGGTTACCCCGGTGGTTCCGTTTTAGATATATACGATGCTATATTTCAACAAGATGAAATTGAGCATATTCTGGTACGCCATGAACAAGCGGCCACACATATGGCTGATGGCTATACCAGAGCAACCGGAGAGGTTGGCGTGGTATTAGCAACTTCAGGGCCTGGCGCGACCAACTGCATTACTGGCATAGCTACCGCCTATATGGACTCAATCCCTATGGTTGTACTTGCCGGACAAGTAGCAACGTCACTTATCGGTAATGATGCTTTTCAAGAAACTGATATCATTGGTTGTACTCGGCCTATCATCAAGCACAGCTTTAACTGTCGGACCTTAGCGGATATTCCTATTGCCATAGCCAAAGCATTTTATTTATCAAATACGGGTAGACCGGGTCCTGTAGTGGTTGAGTTACCTAAAGATATTTTAATTCCACAGAACAAGGGACCTTTTAATATCGAAACTGATATTAAAATGCGCTCCTACAACCCAAATGTTAAAGGTCACGCCAAGCAAATCAAAAAAGCAGCACAAACTATTGCTCATGCCAAAAAGCTAGTGGTCTATTCTGGAGGTGGTATTGTCATATCTGATTCAGCTAAATTGCTCACTGAACTAGTAGAAACACTTAAGGCGCCAATAACAAATACCTTAATGGGACTTGGTGGAATTTCAGGTACCCATAAACAATTTGTTGGCATGTTAGGCATGCATGGCAGTCTTGAAGCAAATAAAACTATGGCTAATGCTGACGTTATTTTAGCTTTAGGAGCTCGTTTTGATGACAGGGTCACTAATAATGTTGAGAAATTCTGCCCCAATGCCACCATTATTCATGTAGACATTGACCCAACCTCTATTTCTAAAACGATTAATGCTCATATTCCGGTTGTTGGATTAGTGGAAATAGTTATGCAGCAGTTATTGGATGAATTAAAGGAAATTAATTTTACCCCTGACGAAAAAGCGTTAAGCCAATGGTGGCAACAAATTAACTTATGGCGCGCAGTCAAAAGTAACAGTTATGATGAAAATCCTGGTGACAAAATAAAACCACAACGCGTGGTTGAAGCCATGTATAAAATAACTAAGGGTGAAGCATATGTTTGCTCTGATGTTGGTCAACACCAGATGTTTGCTGCGCAATATTATCCATTTGAAAAACCACGTCAATGGATCAACTCAGGTGGTTTAGGCACTATGGGGTTTGGTTTACCTGCGGCTATGGGCGTGAAGTTAGCCTTTCCAGACAAACACGTTATTTGTATTACGGGTGATGGCTCTATTCAAATGAATATTCAAGAGCTTTCTACTTGTTCACAATACAATTTACCTGTGGTTATTGTTACTTTAAATAACCGCTCACTTGGCATGGTTAGACAATGGCAAGACATGGTTTATGGCGGTCGTCACTCTTCTTCTTATATGGAGTCTTTACCTGACTTTGTCAAAATTGCTGAAGCTTATGGTCATGTCGGCATTCAAATCGACACCTTGGATGAGTTGGATGAAAAATTAACCCAAGCTTTTAATATCAAAGACCGCTTAGTTTTTGTCGATGTCATGGTTGATGAGAAAGAGCATGTATACCCGATGCAAATTCGTACCGGTGCTATTGACGAAATGTGGTTAAAGAAAGGAGTTAAAGCATAATGCGTAGAATTTTAGCTATTTTAATGGAAAACGAACCGGGATCATTATCACGTATCGTTGGTTTATTTTCTCAACGCGCTTTTAATATTGAAAGCTTAACCGTTGCGCCAACTGATGATAATAGTTTATCCCGTATGACCATTGCCACTAAAGGTGATGACAAGGTGTTAGAGCAAATTGTTAAACAAGTAAATAAGCTTATTGATGTCATTAAAATCACAGACATTACTGATAGAAAACATATCGAACGTGAATTACTATTGGTAAAAGTCGGTGCTATGAATGATAAAACTCGCACTGAAGTAACACGGATAACGGAAATATTTCGCGGTAATATCATTGATATTGGCAAACAAGTTTATACGGTGCAACTTACCGGTAATGCAGAAAAGCTCAATGCTTTTATTGATGCCTTACAAAATGAGACTGAAATTATTGAAACAGCTCGTTCAGGTTGTGTTGGTATGGCCCGTGGAGATAAAGCACTACGTATTTAACTAGTAAAAACTAACAAAGGGGCATCATGTCTCTTTGTTAGTTATAAATACCGTTATAAATATACTTACAAATATTAAAGCAAACCTTAGCGCTTTCCTTGTGGTCACTTTTAAATTGGAAAACTAAACAACAGACGAAAAGCACTAAAGTTTTTACTATAACGATAACTTAACCCTAGCCTTTCAATTCCCGCCCAAGAATAGCCTATAGTTTTAGCGAACTTCAAAGTGAAACCAAACTCCAAGCTATTGGTTAGCGTGACATTTCTTTCTTCATCAAAACTTTGTGTGCGTGCAGTTAAAAAATCAACTTCACTAAAGTACCAAAAAGCCGTGGCAAAAACTCTCGGCTGAAACTGATAACCGAATACCTGGTATTGTAGTGGCAACCCAGAGTCTATGCCTATTTGCAGCGCAGCATAAGAATCCTGAGCCTCATAACCGTTACCATCATAACTGGCATAATAAATTCTATTTGCCCAAATGGAGTCATAATTTTTTATATCAAACTCAAAAAGTGCAGACACCCCGCTAGAGAAAACACTAACCCCTTTATCTGTGGTGAGATTTCGGCCATAGCCTAGGTCAATATAACTCTGTATTTGCCAGTCTTGATTGTATTGATAATTAAAAGCCAAACCAGGGGTGAAGGTGACTGTGCCAACCTCATCAGGGAATTCAAGATCGGGCAAGTCTGCTAAACCAAAATCAAAAAATCCAACCGAAACGGGTAAACGTAATCCATAAGTAGTTTTACCTTTCTGACCAATTTCATACGAAAAAGGCATACTGATCAAGCTCGCATGTTGCCCTGTGGTTCGATAGATACCACTACCTAAGTAATTAGCATAGGCATAGTGCACTGGCTCTATCTCTTGTGCTTTGACAACCACTAAGCTTTGTATAGCAAATAATAACAGTATGAAAAAACTGTATTTGATAAACATATTTACAATGGCCATTTCTAGTCTGTGATTCGAATATAGCTTAAATAACGCTGATGAATATCACGTACGTAATTTACCGGCTCTCGACCCCGTACATAACCAAAACGTGCTTTTTTATAATATTGACGACGTTGCAGTAATAACATTGCCTTTTCAACATTGTTAAACCATTTGTCACTTCTTAACCCCAGCTGCCTTGCTAAACGTTGTGCATCTTTTACATGGCCAAATCCGGCATTGTATGAGGCAAGTGAAAAGAATATTTGCTCTTGTACAGGTAAGTCTTTAGAAAATCTATCTCGCGTCCAGTCTAAATATTGCACACCTGAAGCAATAGCCTGTTCTGGATCTTTTAAATTTTCGACACCAAGCTCTCGTGCTGTTCGGGGTAACATTTGCATTAAGCCAAAAGCACCCGTTGAGTTAGTGGCTAGGGGATCAAACCGGCTCTCTTGATACATTTGTGAAACGATCAAACGCCAATCAAAATTATAAGGCTGAACATAAGTGCGCACTATATCGTCATAGGGTGATAACGTAGAGCCTGAAACTAAACGGTGTTTTTTATGGCTCTCTTGTAACTTTTCATTATGGAAATACTTATTCTTAACCACATTATAAAAAGTACCGCGATAGTACTTTCTAATAAATTCATTTAAATAAGCCAGTAATTGTGGATTACCTTGCCTAACTAAGTAGGCATAAGGCACATCTTCTTTAAAGGTTAATGGCGTTATTATTTGTGAGCGAAAACTACTCTCAATGGCAATCAAATTACTATCAGCAATGGTTAAGTCAATTTCTTTATCGGCAACTTGACCAATTAAAATTTCTGTTGCTATATCTTCATTAGCGAGAACAATATTTGCGCCATAATCTTTCGCTAACATTTGTCCTGTTGTCCAAAAGCTACTACTCTTTCTGATGGTAATGGTACGACCTTTTAGATCAGAAAGTTCATTGATAGGCAAGCTATCTTGGTGAGCGACTAATTGCTCTTTTACCCGGTTATAACGCAGACTCGTCACTAATTTTTCTTTAGCTATTTGTGCTTTTCTTGCATCGGTTCTAGACAAACCAGCGGCAATTATATCGCCTTTACCTGCGGCTAATAAGGCCAACATTTCTTCATAACTATCAGCCACAACAATAACCAGTTTTACCTTGTGATTATCCGCAAACTTACGCATCAATTCATATTCAAAGCCGAGTAATTCACCTCGCCACAAAAAATAGGTTTCAGGGCTGTTTCGAGTAATAACGCGCAGGGGAAGTTTATCTTTTCTTAACTGTTTAAAGTCAATAGTACGTTCTGGCTCTATGACCTGCATCACGTGATGAACTGAAATAAATTCATTCAGTTCATGTAAGAAACTATCATTACCTAAATTCACTGCCCACGCGAGGTTGACGGCTTTAGGCAAAGTAAATACATTTTGAATATCATTACGATATTGTTTTAAGGTTTCTAAAGCAAAGCCGTCAATAACTGCATATTCCACAGTGCCATCAGCAATACTATCAGCCACTTCTTGTGAACTAACTTTCTTTTCAACGATATTAACTTGCCAATGGGGAAATTGCTTATTAACACTGTCAATATAAGCGGAGCCAACAGATAGGGAAATATTATTATCGTCATACTCGTTAAAGCTATGTTTACCGGCTTTAGCAATAACAACCTCCTTATCACGCAATAACGGATAGGAAAAACTGAATTTATTTAAACGATTAGCCGTTATGGTTAAGTGCCTAGGGATAATGTCAACGTCAAAAGTTGATAGTTTGGCAAACATGTCGGCTAAGTTACTCACTCTCAACCAGTTGATTTTTAAGCCTCGCTCATCGGCAAAGCCTTGTAATAGCGTAGTGTGATAGGCACTGGTCGAGCCTGCTCGAGGTAAAGCTGATTCTAACTGCCAATCAAGTTTTACCGCATTGATATAGCCTGATTCTTTAATTTCAGACCATGTCCTGGCTGCAGTTCTTTTTTCTACAACTTTTTTCAGTGGAAGTTTTAACTTGTCTTTACTACCGTTAGGATTACTTTCCTTGCTAAGAGCGGCTTTAGCACCCTCCTCTTCTGAGGGCGCATCTTGACAACCTGCTAAGGTAAGTAGCATAAAAAAACTTGCGACTACTATTGCAACTAACTGTTTATTCATCAAATATGCCCTAATTCATGAAGTTTATATTTTTATATAAGACTAACAGATCTTACAAAAAAAAAGCCAGTAGTAAGTGTAGATAACTTATTACTGGCTTCATTCACAAAAGGTTCAGCTTTTGATACTGCTTTTCTTTAGGCTACTTACTGATTTTAGCCCAAGTATCTCGTAAACCTACGGTGCGGTTAAACACTAATTCACCAGGCACTTTAATATCATTATCCAAACAGAAATAACCTTGACGCTCAAACTGGTAAGCACTTTCAGCTTTGGCATCGGCTAATGACGGCTCAACTTTAGCGCCAGTAATCGTGACTAACGACTCAGGATTGATAACTGACTTATAATCATCTTCTGCCGCAGGATTAGGTACAGTAAATAGCCTATCATATAAGCGCACTGTAGCATTCAGTGACTTATCGGCGTCAACCCAATGAATAACCCCTTTAGGTTTAGTACCATCCGTTGGGTTTTTACCCAAGGTATCTTCATTGTAGTTACAGTAAACAGTGGTAACATTACCCTGGTCATCTTTATCGCAACGTGTTGCCGTAACAACATATGCGCCACGTAAACGTACTGCTTTATCTATAACCAAACGTTTGTACTTCTTGTTTGCTTCCTCTCTAAAATCTTCAGCTTCGATATAAAGTTCTTTAGAAAATGGCACTATTCTTGTACCTTTCTCGTCATCACTTGGATGATTTTTAACAATAAGCTCTTCACTTTTATCTTCCGGGTAGTTTTCAATCACTAATTTAATAGGATCTAAAACAGCCATAGCACGTGGCGCATTATCATTTAAATCTTCACGAATACAAGCTTCCAAAACGCTCATTTCAATGGTGTTTTCCATTTTAGTTACACCGATGCGCTTGGCAAACTCTCGCATTGATGCCGGCGTATAACCTCGACGACGAAAAGCGGCAATCGTTGGCATACGAGGGTCATCCCAACTTTCAACTAAATGTTCATCAACTAATGAATTTAATAAACGCTTACTCATCAAAGTATATTCAAGGTTTAAACGTGAAAACTCATATTGATGTGGCGTAGAAGGTACTGATACATTTTCAATAACCCAGTCGTATAAACGTCGGTTATCTTGAAACTCTAAGGTACAAATAGAATGAGTGATGCCTTCAAGTGCATCAGATAAACAATGAGTAAAGTCATACATTGGGTAAATGCACCACTTATCCCCTGTTTGGTGATGATTAACAAAACGCACGCGGTAAATAATAGGATCACGCATACACATAAAGCTTGAGCTCATGTCTATTTTGGCACGCAATGAACAAATGCCTTCTTCAAACTCACCATTTTTCATTTTGGCAAATAAGGCTAAGTTTTCTGCAACTGAGGTCTCGCGATAAGGGCTATTTTTACCGGGTTTATTCAAGGTACCACGATATTCACGGGTTTCATCGCTATTTAAGAAACACACATACGCTAAACCTTTTTCAATAAGCTCAACCGCAAAACCATGTAATTGCTCAAAGTAATTAGACGAATAATTAATCTCGCCTGCCCACTCAAAACCTAACCACTTCACATCTTTTTGAATGGCATGAACGTAGTCAATGTCTTCTTTTTCAGGGTTGGTATCATCAAAACGTAAATTACATTTGCCGTTATAATCTTGGGCAATGCCAAAATTCAAACAAATAGCTTTGGCGTGGCCAATATGTAAAAAACCGTTTGGCTCTGGTGGAAAACGTGTTTGCACACTGGTATGTTTACCACTATCTAAATCAGCATCAATGATATTACGAATAAAGTTTGTTGGGCGGTTTTCGGTATCCGACATGAAAATAAACCTCTGAAAAGAACCTAAGACAAGCGGATTAATTGATTGGTCCGCTTGCTACAAGCTTGGTATAAAGTGCATTTACGCACAAAGATTTTGCCATTATAGCAAGTGTTTACGGGGGAGAATAGCGTTACATAAGAGTATATTGCTTAATATACTCAGTGCTTTATTGAAGTGATAAACATAATCCTGCCAATGGATGTATTTCGTTCTCAATTAGTCCTTAAGGTTTAAGTTTATCATTGTGATTTAGCGCCTAGTTACAGAGGAAATTAACACGCATAAATAAGAAAAAACTCACCTTGGTCTTTTTCTATTTTGATAAGTTTATCAATATGATGTTGCTCAACTTCCGTGCCTTTAGTCAACATTGGGTTTTTATCGGTATTAACAATATCTCTAGTTAAGGTCATACCTTCTCGTAAATCACTGCTATTTAACAAATAGTCTACTTTACCTTCCTTTGAACTTGGCTGCTCTGCTAAGACGGTTAAGTATTGATTAACCAAACTAGGGTCAAACATAGTCTTAGCTAATTCTTTAATACGGTGCTTGGCTTCTACAGTAGGCGTTTTAAGCTGTGTTTGACGGCCATTGACTAAATTATCATACATAGAAACGATAGCAATAATGCGCGAGCCTAATGGGATTTCTTCTGCGGCTAAATGCTCAGGAGCAGTATTACCATTATAGCTGGCGGGGATGTTCTTTATTATTTCGGCAACAAAGGAAAGCTCATCAACTTTATTGAGTAGCTCATAACTTTTCTGATAAAAAACACCGTAGAGATTTTTTTCCTGTTGCGACATAGTTTCAACAGACTTATTCAGTAAACATTGTTCAAGTGCTAACTTTCCGGTTTCATATAATAAACCAGCAATATAGATCTGAAAAATGGTGAGTTTATTGCAACCTTGTTTTTCTGCAATTAGCCGAGCATGAGCAGCAACACGAAAGTTGTGGCGAGTAACATCTTGTGTATGTAAACAAATTGTTTCTGCATAAATATCGATGAAAGTTGAAAAAGTTTTTTTAAGTCGACCAAAGCTATTCGCTTCACGGGTAGAGATCAGCTGTAATTTTTGTTGAGTTTTATTGGTTTCTAATTCAAGTGAGCTATTAATAAGTGATAGTTCAGCATTTTTAGCTAAATTAACTTTTAATAATTGCTTAGTTTTTCTTTCATTGATAAATAGTTCATAAGCATTTTTCAGCTCTGCAATTAACTCCTCGTTATCCCATGGTTTTGAAAAATAGTGAGATATTTTCCCTTCGTTAACGGCTGTCACGGTTAAATTAATATCGGCATGGCCGGTTAACAAAAACCGTTTACACTGGCCATTAATTTCAATAATTTTACCCAAAAAGGTAGCCCCGTCCATAACCGGCATTCTCATATCTGTCAGAATGAGTGGAATATTCGGGTTATCTCGGTAAAAGCCTATGGCTTCATTAGCATCTGAAAATAAATACAATTGAAAATGTTTACGTAACACACGGTTTAATGCGTTAAGTACTTCCTTTTCATCATCAAGTATTAGTAATGAAGGTTTATCCATTTATTATCCCTTGGTTATCGACCATCAATTAAGTGTTATATAAAACTAATTGTACAATTATTACCGTAAATTATAGCTGATTATTTGTATATGAAGACGCAAAGTGCAAATAACTATTATTAAATTGCAATTATCTTCTATCATTAAAGGTAAGCATTCTCAATTTGGCATTTATTATGGATAATAACAATAGCGCTTCGCCTCTACCGACTTTATTACTCGTTGATGATGATGGCAATATATTGCAAGCATTAAAAAGAGCTTTGCATAATATTGAAGCCAACATTGTTGATTTTCAATCACCTATTGCTGCGCTTGAATATTGCCAAACCAACCAGCCTGATGTGGTTATTTCTGACCAACATATGCCAGACATGAATGGTTGTGAATTATTAGAAAAAATAAAGCAACGCTGGCCTAAATCTCAACGGATCATTTTGTCTGCCTATCAAGATTTTGATCTTGTGTCTGCGGCTTTTAGCTCTGGCGTAGTAGAAAAGTACATTTGCAAACCTTGGGTTAATAAAGAGCTAAAGTTTGTCGTCGATAAAGCACTTAGCAGAAAAGTGAATGTGACTGTTATTCCAAGTGATGAAGACAATACACCGTTAACAGGGCTAATTAACTTTCACGGTATTGTCGCTGAAGATGAAACCATGCATGAGCTTTTTGATAGTATCAGACACGCTTCTAGTACCAATGCACCCATTTTTATTACTGGAGAAACAGGTACAGGTAAAGAGTTAGTAGCTAAAGCTTGTCACTCGGAAAGTTACCATAAAGATCAGCCCTTTATCGCTGTAAATTGCGCCAACTTCACAGAAAACTTAATTGAATCGCAATTATTTGGTCACAAAAAAGGCGCCTTTACCGGCGCAGTTTCAAGTCAAGAGGGTTTATTTTCTGCTGCTAAGCAAGGCAGCTTGTTTTTAGATGAGATCACAACCTTATCTAAACCTTTACAAGCTAAACTTTTACGCGTAGTACAAGAACGAGAATTCTCACCATTGGGCACCAATGAGGTCTTGAAATTTCATGCGCAAATTATTTCAGCCTCCTCAAATTCTATTAGCACCGCTGTTATAGAAGGAGAGTTCAGGGAAGATTTATATTACCGACTTAATGTTATTACCATGGCTTTGCCGCCGTTAAGGGAACGAGGTGGCGATCTTGTGCATCTTGCCAGTTTCTTTTTAAAAAAATACAGCAGAGTCGAGAAAAAACATTTTAGAAAGTTCTCTCGTAATGCCATTCAGATAATTTGTGCTTATGACTGGCCCGGTAATATTCGTCAATTAGAAAATGTAATTCATGGTTTGGTCATATTAAATAGCGGTGAGCAAATAACTTCGGAAATGATCATAAAATCATTATCAACTACAGTGAGAAACTATGCGGCGATTCAACCTACATCCGCGCTGTCAGTCCAACCAGTTGTGGAAAAGATTAATTCTCATAACAATACAATGAATAGTACTATAAAAAATAGCAGCGAAATCCAGCCTCTTTGGCTAGTAGAAAAAGAGGCGATTGAAGCGGCAATCTTACATTGTCAGGGCAATATCCCTAAGGCTGCAGCCATGTTAGAAGTTAGTCCTTCGACCATATACAGAAAGAAACTCGATTGGTAATCATAATTTATGCTAGCTGATGCTCGTTTGGTTGTAACAGGTGCATCAGTTAAAGATAAAATAGTTGCCATTCTATATATACTGCCATAAATTAAATTAGCCCTACCTTCCTATTAAAGTGCTTTGTGCTTTGCATTTTGCAAATCCGCTAGCCCCCTCACGCCAATCCCCCCTAACCTATTGATACGTAGTAACAATAAAAGTGGAACGTTCTTTGCTACCTTGTAAACATACATGCAAAGGAGTTTAATTATGTTGTATTTAAAAAAGGTTCAGGGTTGTATTTTAGCTTGTTTGATACTTTTTCATGGCTCAGTAAGTGCTGACCCTTTTGAAAGTTGTCCTTCAAAGGCCTTTCTAATGCAACAAACAGTAGCGCAACTTTACGGCGTAAATCTAGTTACTGGTGATTACTCCTTATTATCAGGAGACTTGGGAACTGATAATAAAATTAATGCCGTCGGCTTTAATTTTCATGACAATTATATTTATGGCTGGGGTTATCAATGGGGCACCTTAGTTCGCATTGGCAGCGATTACCAAGCGACGCCAATTACACTAGAAGACAACCCCGGTGTTAATTTCTACGTTGGTGATGTCGCGCTCAACGAAAATAGCTATTACTTTTATAAAAAGGGTGCCAATTATGGCCTATATAAAGCCTCATTAGACCAAGAATCCAACAATTATCTTAAAGTGGTCAACATAATTGATGGTCAATCATTGTCATTATCCATTTTCGACTTTGCTTTTCATCCGAGTAATAATTTTCTTTATACAGTTGATAAAAATGGCCAGCTATACCAAATAAATGCAGATGACGGCTCCGCTACTGCGCTTGGTGATGTAGGTGAGCAAGGTACATTTGGCGCTGTTTATTTTGATGTTGACGGCCACTTATACATCAGTAGAAACAGTGATGGTTATGTTTTTATTATTGACCTAGATGATGCAAGCCCTACAGCACTGTTATTTGCGCATGGCCCAAGTGCTTCACAAAATGATGGCGCCCGTTGTGCGATGGCTCCAATTGTTGATGAATCAATTCCCGCAACAACGGATTATGGTGATGCTCCTGATAGTTATGGTACGACATTATTCAGTAATGGTGCCAGGCACGGTATAAGTAATATCTATTTGGGGAGCACTATTACTACTGAACATAATGCGAATGTTTATCCAAAAACCGATGAAGATGATGGTGTTACGTTTTTAACACCATTACTTGCTGGCAGCGATAGTCTCATTCAAGTAGAAGCAACCGGCGCCGGCTATCTTAGTATTTGGGGAGATTGGAATCGTGATGGTGAATTTTCATCTGAGGAAAAGTTAGTTTCCGATCAGTATATAGATAACACTACTGAGGTTATTTTAGTGAATACTCCCATCACGGCTCTAAATGGTTTTACTTGGACTAGAGCTAGGTTCACCTCAGTAGCGCCTGTACAAACCAGCGGCGGAGTTGCCGACGGTGAAGTAGAGGATTATAGGGTACTAGTAACCAATGCGGGTAATAGCCAAATTCAAGATACCCCTTATTACATTGCCTTTGAAGATAGCTGGCCAGAGCAAGGTGACTACGACATGAATGACGTCGTTATTTTTCAACAATCATCATTGTTATTAACAGACTCATTTGAAGTAAAACAAATTGAATTTCAAGGAGAATTAAAGGCATCTGGTGCTTCTTATCGTAATGGCTTTGCCATTCAATTGGATAATATTTTACCTGATAATGTTGATAGCAACCTAGTGCGTTTCGAAATTAATGGTGTTTTGCAAGAGACAAATGTTATTGAGGAAGATACCCAATATTTAGTCATTAAAATAACTGATGATTTACGTAGTCATATTCAATTAACCCAGAACTGTTTATATTATCGAACAGAAAGTAATTGTGGTAACTCTTCACTGATGACCTTTAGTGTAACAGTGCCATTTATCACTCCGATAAGTTTAGCGCTGTTTCCTGAAGCACCTTATAACCCATTTATATTTGCTCGGACAGCAAGCTATCATGGCGATCTATTTTATCACCCCGGTCGAGGGTTAGAAATTCATTTAAAAAACAAGGCACCTACCTCTAAAGCTGACCAGAGTATTTTCGGTATGGCTGAAGACACGACCTCGCAAAACCTGACCTATCAAAATGATAACGGCTTACCCTGGGCATTAGCTATCAATCCTGGTTCAACCGAGGAATGGAAACACCCACTAGAAATGGTTGACATATTACAAGCCTACCCAAAATTTCAAACATTCGTCGAAAGTAATGGCAACAATGAGACCACCTGGTTCTCTCAAAGTAATTCGATAAACTCTAAACTTTATTAACAGCTGACTAATACCGGTAAAGGGAGTAGACAAGATGAATATTAATTTAATAAGAAACATGATACTAAATATTACGCTTAACATGGTCATAATCTTCACGATAGCTAGCTGTGGTGGTGAAGAAGAGGAAGGTTCATCAACAGCGGGGGTAGAAACGCCGCCAGCCCCAGTAGCAATCTCCACCAGCGACTTGGTAATTAAAACTGATTTTAACTTGCTTTCAGGTACGGATTTAGAAGTTACTTTACCGAGTTCACCCTCAAGCTCAGTCAACTACTTTATTAACATCTGCACCGACTTTACAGTTGAAACAGGTACCGTTGAAAATAGTAGCGTAGATATTAACTACGATAGTTGCAAATTAAGAGCAACGCTCAATACACAAAAGCAAGTATTCTCTTTATCTTTAAGTACCGCTGAATCAATGATAGTTGCGCAAATCTGGCCGATTGAAGCAGGAGCAAAGCCGATAACTCTCTTTTGGAATATAACTGAATCAGGCAAAAGTTGGAAAATAGCTATTTAAAAAGCTGACAAACTCTTCTGCTACCAACTAACCCATTAAGGCAAATAAAACGCCTTAATGGGTTAGTTTTTCAATCATTTTACTTAATTCATGACTTCTTCTCGTCACTAAGCTCGTCACAAATATGACTGCTATTAAAGTCCCCACCTTGAATCGCATTTTAAAAAGCATAACGCAAAAAATTAGTTTTATTTAAATATAATAAATTTAATTTAAATAAAACCCCTTAAATAACAATAACAAACATTGTGGCACGTAATATGAAGTTACTTATGATAAGAATGAATAAGTACCAATAAATAAGGTGATGCCATATGAAATCTACTTCATTAAACTGCATTTTTGCTCTAACCCTATTTACTTGTACTGGTTGTGTTTCAACCTCGATAAGTGACTCAGTGGCATTAATCGAAAAAGAAAGTTATGCCGCAAATAACCACTCCAACAAAAAAAACGTTAATAAAGCCCTTTTATCAAGCATACAAGCGTTACGTGTTTCACAAAAAGTAGCTAAACAACATCATACTTTTACCTACAGTTTGCATAATGAGGAATTGAACTCGAGTGATAAAATAAAATTAGCGACTTTATTAATGCAGAACAGTAAACACATTATCATTAACATTGCTCCCGCTAAAGGTAACAATAAACTGCACCAGTTAGCACTTTCAATTGACCGAGCACAAGCATTACGTCTGTACATTAATCACTTCAATAAAAAAGTTACTATTAAGTTTGCTCCTAAATTAACAAACGACACAATTAATTTAGTGACTGGGGCGTAATATGACAACATCGATAATTATAAATATTCACCTTATTTTATCCGCGATATGGCGCCAGCGTTATTTAATCACCTTACCTGCAATCGTCTTACCTATTATCGCGATAATGGCTTGCTTTATTTCGCCGAGAGCTTGGCAAGCACACACAACAATACTGGTACAAGAAAGCGCTAAAATGAACCCGTTTCTTGAAGACTTATCTGTATCTACAGACTTAGAAAACAGAATGACAACCTTAGATACCTTACTTCATAGCCGTCATATGTTAATAAATGTCGGCAAAGATCTAAAGCTAATCAATGAACAGTCAACTGACTTTGAAAAAGATCAATTAGTTAAAGAGCTATCCTTGGCGCTTAAAGTAAAATTGATCGGTAAAGATTTAGTCAAACTTGTTTACAATACTGACTCACCTGAGAACATCGTCGATGTCCTGCTCGTGGTTAGAGAACGATTTTTAGAAAAACTTCTTGCGCCTGAATTATCAGCAATTGATGCCTCAGAATCTTTTCTAACAACACAATTAACCTTGAAAACAGCCGATTTACAAGCATCTGAATTTAAGTTAGCTAACTTTAAACAATTAAATGCAGAGCACTTACCCAGACTTTATAGTGCCAATAGCAATCGTTTTAGCCAATTAAGTATGTTACTCGAACAGAAAAAAATTGAATTGTCAGGCGCTATTGCGGCTAAAAGATCTATTCGTACTAGGCTTGCTCAAGTTGATCCTGTAATGAGTGAAATAGAACAAAGCATAGTAACAACCAAAAGCGAGCTAGCTATTTTACGTTCGCGCTACACAGACCGACATAGCAAGGTACAAATATCTCTTCGAAAGTTATCACAACTCGAAGACGAACGAATTAGCCAAAGCAAGGCATCTTACAAAATAACCGAAGTTGATTTAAATCGTTTATGGGAAATTGCTAATCGTATGCAAGATGGTGAAGTAGAAAACAGTCAAAACTTATTATTAGTCTCACAATTACAAGAATTACAATTCGCCGATAGCCATGTTGAAAAAATTAAAGAAGAAATTAACTCCATAACAAGACAAACACACAAATTAAAAACCTCACTTTCCGGTACTGGTGAAATGGAAAGACAGCTATTAACACTAGAGAGAGACCTGAAGGTAAAACGAGGTTTGTATAGTGATTTACTGTATCGCTATGAAAAAGCAAAAATCACCGGCGCTCTTGGTAAGTTTGAACAACCCGAAAGAATCAAAATAATAGACGAGCCGTATCAACCTAGCTCACCAACTAACTTCCCACTGTCGATATTTTTAATTGCCGGCATTATTGGCGGAATATGTTTAGGTGGTGGCTTAGCTTTATTCGCTGAACTCGCTGACACATCAATTCGCGCAAAATATCAACTCGAATTAATTACCTCTGCGCCAGTAATAACTCGGATACCAAGAATTGGCAATAAACCTTTTGAAAATATCAAAAATTCAGGAGAAAAATTATGAAACCAGTCATTGTTCATGTTGTTCAACATTTAAAACCAGGTGGTATAGAAAGTTTTGCGCTAGAGTTTCAACGAGCTGCTCAACCGTTTTTTGATGTACACATCATTTCATTAGAAAAACAGAATGTTAAATGTTATTGGAATAATATTGATGGCTTTAAAGCGTTTATCCATATGTTAGACAAAAAACCGGGCTGGCAAGCAAATATATTTACTCAATTGAAACAATTTTTCATCAAAGTTAAGCCAATGTATGTGCATACCCATCATATAGGCCCATTAATTTATGGTGGTATAGGAGCAAGATTAGCCAACGTTCCCCATATTATTCATACCGAGCATGATGCTTGGCACTTAGCTGACTTTAAACCTAGGTTATTACAAAAACTTATTGTTACTCTGGTCCGCCCTATCTATGTCGCTGACGCTAATTTTGTTGCCGAGCAAGTTAACCGTTTAATGCCATCATTAAACCCCGTTGTGATTACTAATGGTATAGATACAAATAAATTTAAACCGTCAACGGTTAATAAGCAACAGCTACTCAAGCAAGCAGGCCTGCCGACAGAGCTCAAATTTATTGGCTGTGCTGCTCGATTAGAATCAGTCAAAGCCCATGATGTATTAATCAACGCAATGCACAATTTACCCAGTAATATTGGTTTATTACTGGCAGGAACAGGTAGTTTAAAAGCACAAATAGCGCAACAGATTATTGATTTACATTTAGAAAAAAGAGTTTTCTTTTTAGGTCACGTTGAAGATATGACCACATTTTACCCGCTAATTGATGTATTTTGTCTATCGTCAAATAATGAAGGCCTACCCTTGTCTCCCATGGAAGCCCAAGCCTGCGGAGTACCTGTAGTTTTAACCGATGTGGGTGGCTGTAAAGAAGCAGTTTGCAGTAAAACAGGTCTGGTTGTTCAACCTAACAATCCCGCGCTGCTCTCACAAGCACTACTAAGTTCTCTCAATCAAAAAAATACACTTTCTCCCAGAGTTTTCATAGAAAATAAACGTTCAATAGACAAGATGATCAGCCAATATGTGTCATTAACGCAAGCTGATTTAAGGTGGAAGTTATGTTAGACATCATAATGATAATTATCTTTGCTGTGGCCATATTTTTAGTGATTTACCATCATGCAATTTATCCCTTACTGCTTAAAATTGCCGCTAAAGATAAAAAGGTAAAAACACCTAAAATTACCGCACGTCGTTATATATTTAGCGATGAAGACAAAAAACTAAATTGCTTTTCTATTATTATTCCGGCATTTAATGAAGCTAAATTTATTGCAGAGAAAATTAGGAACTTAAGTGTTATTGATTACCCAAGTGATCGGTATGAATTAATTTTACTTTGTGATGGCTGCCAAGATAATACCCATGATATTGCCAGACAAACACTTGCTGAACTTGCTTGTCATGATTTAAAAGTGCAATTGATAAACTTCACAGATAATCGAGGTAAAGTTGCAGTACTCAAGGAGGGCGTATCCAGAGCAAAGTTTGACAATATAGTCTTTAGTGATGTTTCGGCGTTATTGCCGGTAAATAGCTTACTGATGTTAGCTAGTCATTTTAAAAACCCTACGGTTGGTGCTGTATCTGGCGGCTATCAATTTATTCAAAAAGGCACTGCTGGTGAGCAATGTTACTGGCGATATCAATCTATGGTTAAAGCAAGAGAAAGCTCTATTGCTAGTGTGTTAGGGGCTCATGGCGCTTTTTATGCACTAAGGAAGTCTTGTTACCAAGAAGTTCCTGAAGATACCATCAATGACGATTTTTTAATCCCCATGAATGTCATTAAACAAGGTTACCGTGTGATATATGAACCGAGAGTTGTCGCTATAGAGCTTGAGCAAGTCAACCTAGAGCAAGATATGAGCAGACGTTTAAGAATAGCAGCAGGAAATTTTCAACAACTGATCTATTTGTTACCTTTATTATCACCTAAATACGGTTGGAATGCGGTAAATTTCGCCTCAGGGAAAGCACTAAGAGCAATAACACCTTTTATTTTAGTGTTTATCTTTGCCTGCAATATTTACCTTTTACCTATTCACTATTTGTTCTTATTAATATTTTCTTGCCAAGTGTTTTTATATAGCCTTGTTTTGTTTATTAATTTATTTCACATTTCACCTAAATTGAATGCTTTAAAATTGATTTGTTATTTAGTCAACGGTTACTGGGTCGCCTTAAAGGGATCTTTAAAATACATATTTGGTTTACAAGAAAAAATTTGGACTAAAATTTAGGAGATATTATGAAACACATTAGCTTTGTTCACCCAAGTATCACGCTCATTAAGAGAGCCATTGACTTAACTTTCTCAATAACATGTTTGTTATTAACACTGCCCTTATTTGTAGTAATAGCTGTGATGATAAAATCATCATCACAGGGAAGCATATTTTATTGTCAAGTCAGAGTAGGAAAAATGAAAGCGGGACAGATTAAGTATTTCAATATGATTAAATTTCGCACTATGGTTAATAATGCCGAAGCGAGTTCCGGTGCTGTATGGGCAACAAGTAACGATAATAGATTGACCTATGTTGGAAAACTACTTAGAAAAACCCGCCTGGATGAGTTACCTCAATTCATTAATGTGATTAAAGGTGAAATGTCACTTATTGGCCCTAGACCTGAGAGACCTGAAATAGTCATAAATCTAGAAAAAGAGATACCTTTTTATTCTGAGCGTACATACGATATGACACCGGGCATTACTGGCTTAGCACAAGTTAATCAAGGATATGATACTTGCATTGATGATGTTAAAACTAAAATAGCTTATGACTTTGCATACTCGCTTTCACTTACTAAACTACATAGATGGTTGTTAATGGATTTAAAAATTATTTTTAAAACCCTACTTATTATGGTGTTAGGTCGTGGCCAGTAACACCCTAAATATAAAGGATACTATACCCGTAGTCATTTAAAAGACGGGAATTTAGGGTGAGTTAAAAATTCCAGCGGTAAAGCACTCATTTGCAAGGATAGTTGCTCTCTAGCAAAAATGAGTAACGCCACAGATGTATTTTTTAAACTCAATAAAACGTGTATATTGAATCATTACGGGTATTACTCTATGACAGATATTAATGTGACTTGTATTGGTGGTGGCCACGGTTTAGGTCACCTATTAGAAGTTGTTGATAGTTTTAACTTTGTCAATTTAACTGGCATTGTGAGTACCACTGACAATGGCGGCTCTACCGGCCGTTTGCGGGAAAGCTGTGATACCATTTCTTGGGGAGATATTCGCTATTGTTTATCAAAATTATCTAAAGCGGCATCAACTAAAGAGTCATCAACAAAGACACTGTTATTTGAATTCCGCTTTGACAAACTAGGTGATCTATCAGGGCATAGCCTAGGAAATTTAATGTTTTGCGCGGTAGATTCTCTTTGTATTAGACCGACCGAAACAGTGCAGGTTATGCGGGAATACTTAGGTATAAAAGCAAACATTTTACCTATGTCTGATATAGTGACCAATCTTGTCAGTCATTGTGAAAATCACTGTTACGTCGGCGAAGTAGCCGTAGACGAGCACGCGAACCAAGGCATTAATAAACTAGTGCTAACACCAAGAGTTAACCCTAGTGAAGAAGTTTTACATAACTTAAAAAATGCCGATATTTTATTTCTAGGTCCTGGCAGTTTTTATACCAGCACCCTACCCTGTTTATTGATGGACGCTGTGATTGATGTTATTAATCACAATACCAAACTAAAAGTGTATTTTATTACCAATGTTGAAAACGAGTTCAATAACAACTTGAATAAGCAGCAAAACGAAATTGATAACGAAATATATAACCAGCTGGAATTCATAAAAAAGTTAGGATTAACAAAAACTGTTCATTCATTAATTCCTCGTCATCGAGTCTGCCCTTCTATTCAATTCTGTGAACCTTATACCATAGCTGATCTTCCTGCTGATACCATAGGACAGCATCAACAGCCATTTTATCGAGAACAACTGCTTGAGCTAATTCAACGACTGTAATGTCCTACTGCTAGCTGTTACCTGTCTTCTGTCTTCTGTCTTTAGCAAATACCGGCTTTAACATTACTTGCTCGTTATTTCTTAGTTTGCAATTCGCAATTTGCATTCTATTTTGCTTCACTCTAAAAGCTCATCGTACACAAACAGTATAAACCCTTGATAAATACATACATTATTATTGGCCCGAACATTGCTTATCTAATAGTGTATTAACTTAAATGGTGGGTTTGTTATGTTAAATGAAACTTATAAAATAAATAATGATTTTATTATTACACTCCATGGCAACTTTGATGCCGATACAGTAAATGTCATGAAAGACGATATAGAAGCGTATAGTAAATTAAGTACAAATATTATCTTCGACCTTGAACAAGTACCGTTTATCGATTCATCGGGCATTGGGGCAATCGTTTTTTTATATAAAAGAATGGTAGCTAAAGGTTTTAGTGTCTCCGTCACAGGTTTAACACAACAACCACTAGAGCTATTTGAAATGCTGTTTCTCGATAAAACGATAAATTGTTACCCCAACATCAGCTGTTATTTAGAAACATCTCCCAACTTGCAAGTTGCCAGCTAATGATTATCCAGCCTATTTTGTTGTCACTATGCGCTGTCATAGTTTTATCTGGCTGTAGTTCAACCAAAACAGTAGCTCACAACAGCCGATCACTTTCGACTGTTAAAGTTTCAACAACGTTAAACAAGACGCATATGAAGGTTTACATAACCAGCGCAGAGTCTGAACTGCTGTTATTACAACAACAAGCGTCGACAGCATGTATCTCTGGACAATTAGCTATTGCACAAAGTTATATCACACGAGCAAACGCAGAACATATAGCGGGTATGGAAAAAGATGCTTTTATAACTCTGGTCGCTTTTGACCGACAAGTTCGTAAAATCCGCTGTGTGAATCAATATATAAATGATCAATTAGGTTGCGGCTTAACCCACAAAAATATAGTACTTAAACGTTGGTACGATGAGGGAGACTTTAATCAATGTGAAAAAGCAACATCATCACCAGTAATAGCTAAAGAGGGGCCAATAGCTGAACCTAAAAGACAGTTTGAAAAAAGTCACCTAATAATTACTGAAACTTTACATGATTTTAACCAAGCAGAAATAAAGCCAATTTATTACCAGTCACTTAATAAGCTTGTTGAATTAATTAACAGTTACCCAAACGCTACATTACTTATCAGTGGTCATGCCGATACCATAGGAACTACACAATACAACAAGCAGCTCAGTAAAAGACGGGCGCAAAACGTTAAAAAGTATTTTACCGATAAAGGAATAGAAGCATCACGAATTGTTCTAGAAACTAAGGGAGAAGAAAATATCAGGGAAGTAGAGAAAAGTGATGTTTCAAGAGTGTTTAATCGCTATACATCTATCACCCTATTTTTAGATACCAGCGAGAAAAGCAACATTTAGGAGAGTGATCATGTTTAAATTATTAATAACCTTTTTAAGTTGTTTGTTTATTATTAGCCATGTTCATTCAACAGAAATTATCATCCGCCCTGGTGACGTATTACAAATAGAAATTCCCGGTGAAGTTGACTTTGAAAATAGCTTTCAAGTAAAACGTGATGGCACCCTCAACTTACCTGAAATAGGTAAAGTTGCAATTGTTGGTAAAACACTCTCGCAGGCAACTGCAGGGCTAGCTAAGCTTTTAGGTCAAGAATATCGCGCTATAAATAATTTTAAAATTTACTTAATTGAAAGACGAGTACCTATTCAGGTATTAGGCTTTGTTGAAGTTCCTGGAATGATAGACCTACCTGAAGAGGGCAACATACAAATGGCACTGCAAAAAGCCGGTGGTGCTATAGCGGGTGCTCAACTCGATAGAATACAGTTAAATCGTCAGGGTAAAGTAACCGTTTTTGATTATAAAAGTTATTTAGATACCGGTGATTTTTCAATCTTGCCTAAAATTGAACCCTTAGATGTTTTATTTGTACCTGCCTCACCTTTAATTGGTAATGTTCAAATGGACTTCGATGCAGCGACCTTATCCGCTAGTGGCGATGGCTCTGAAGCCAAAACAGCGATCAAAGTATTTGGTGAAGTACTTAAACCTGGGGTGTTTTCTTTTAAAAAAGGCAATACCGTGGTCGACATGTTAATGAGAGCGGGCGGTGTAACTCGCTATGCTGGTGTTGAGCACATTCGAGTAATTAACAACGGTACACCACAACTTTTTGATCTAAAAACCTATTTAGATACCGGCGACGCTTCTCATATGCCAAAGATCACACCTGGATCGACCCTCTTTATTCCCATCCAAGAAGAAGAAGTTAAAAGCGGATTACGCACTATTTATGTCATGGGTGAGGTTTTCAAACCTGGTGCCTATGAAGCGCCAGCAGGTACTAAGTTTTTTGATATTTTAGCCAATGCAGGCGGTCCGACACGTTTTGCTGAATCGAGAAAAATTAGAATTATTCGCACTACTGGTAAAGTTGATGCTTTCGACTTACAAGCTTATACCGAAGGGTTAACACAAGTTACCATTCCAACTGTCTCGCCAGGCGATGCCATTTTTGTTCCTGAAAAAACCGACATGAACGAAAAGTCATGGCTTAAAATTACCCCTGATAGGTCAATCAGAATAATGGGAGCAGTGAAAAAACCAGGTCGATACGAATGGGGCGATGAAATGAGCTTCCTTGATATTTTGGCTCATGCTGGCGGGCCTACTCAAGATGCTGACATGTCTCAAGTTAGAGTGCTAAAAAATGGCGAAGAGAAACGCATGCAGCCCTTTGATTTAGATCACTTCATTACTGAAGGCGGTGACTTTTCATTGTTACCTAAAGTCTCTGCCGGAGACACCATAATTATCAGTGAACGCCCTCGTGATGTTATTGATAATAAAGCGCGCTGGTTACGTCAATCTCAAGAGTCATCAATTTATGTTTTCGGGCAAGTAGGCCAACCTGGAAGATATGCTTTTAATAATAAATTGCACTTTTTAGATATCCTTTCCGCTGCTGATGGACCGAATCAACATGCCGACATTCACAATATAAAAATAACCCACCGTAATAACTTTAAAAGTAAAGTGAGTACTCTTGATTTGGGGTTGTACTTTGAAACCGGCGATGAAACCTTATTACCGTCAGTTAAATCTGGTGACACCATTTATGTACCTGAACGAAACAAACAATGGATAGACAATAAAAAAGAGCAAACGGTTCGAATAATTGGTGCAGTAGAGAACCCCGGACGCTACAAGTTCAGTACAGATATGACAATTTTAGATATTCTAGCTGAATCAGGTGGTCCCACCCAAACAGCTTATTTAGAAAAAATTATGGTAGTGAATATTTCGCAAAGTCAATCAGAAGAAAATATCAGTCAAGTTTTTGATTTAGAGAAATTCATTGAGCACCCAGATTTTACCACACTACCTATGGTACGAGTGGGTGACACCATTTTTGTACCTGACGTTTCGCAAAGTAATTGGAATGTATTTATGGATAATGTCAAAGACATGCTCAGTATCGTATCACTTGTCGCTATTGTTGGAGGCTTATAATATGCAAGAATTACCCATTCATTATGCCGAAGTTGAAAGCATTTATAATCAAACTATTGGTTCGGGTTATAAAACTTTAGCGATAACTTCTGCGAAAGCTGGTGAAGGAAAAACGACTATTGCCCAAGCAATTGTAGAGCGAGCACAAATTGTTGGTAAGAAAGTTTTATTGGTTGAAATGAATACCTTTAATCCGGCTTTATCCGAAAAACTAAGAAGCATAATGACAGAGCCTCCGACTAAAAACAGCATAATACCCATTGAAAGTAAAGGCTATAGCTTTCTGCCTGCGCCAACAAAAATTCAAGATATTTTACAATATCGGGAAAGTAATTTATTACTTGCCTCAATCAAACAATGGCTAGTGAATTTTGATTGTATTATTTTTGATACCTCAGCATTAACCTCATTAAATCAAAGTAACATACCCGCTGAGATTATTTGCGAAGTGTGCGAAGGTGCTTTACTGGTCATTGAAGCAGGCACGACGCCAGCAAACTTAATACAAGAGAGTGTTGAAAAGCTAAAACTAAACAAAGTTAACTTAATTGGTTCGATAATAAACGATAAATGTAACCCCTCACTATTAACTGAATTGCAAAGAGAAACCTATCGCCTTAACCGCTTACTGCCTAACTTAATGGTTAAACTTAGAAAAAAACTTGCCAGCTTAGTGCTACTCAACATTTCTGTTTAGGCGTTGCAGCTCTTTTAAAGTAACGCCCACCTCTGAGCTATGTTAGAACTGTGATCAGTATTTTATCAAAATCAGGTAGAAACTAACCGCCAACTATCTAAAACTACGTCAGTGAACTTACTCAAAAGCTAATAAAATACAGAATCAGCTTTTTAACATTAGCTTAGCGTTGCTTGGATCGGTTAAAATGTCTTTTTTAGAGGCTTAAGCCAATCTGGCGAAATAAAAAAGGTAGTGCAATAGTTGGAAAATAAACAAAATAATTGGACTACTTGTCTGGAATGTCAGGGCCGCGGCAAAAAAAGCATGAGGCTACGCAAAAAAGTACGACTCAGTTTTCAAAAGGCGTTAGCACTATTTGAACAACAAAATGGCGAAGGCACACCTCCCGTTCGCCCGAAGGGTCACCTCTATGACTGTTTGAACTGTGGCGGCTCTGGTTTAGTACATTCTGACACCTCCCCTATTGCCGATACAGAAAATTACCCACATGTTGCTATTATTGGTGGCGGTATAGGTGGCGTCGCTTTGGCTGTGGCTTGCAAGCACCGTGGCATTCCTTTTACGCTTTATGAACGCGATAGCGGCTTCGGCGCTCGATCTCAGGGTTATGGACTCACTTTGCAACAAGCCAGTAAAGCGATTGCAGCTTTGGGAATTTCCTCATTAAAGGAAGGTGTAATTTCAACAAGACATGTGGTGCATACCACGGAAGGAAAAGTGATCGGTGAATGGGGCATCAGAAAATGGCTACCCTCTGAGGTGAAACCGTCGGTAAAGCGCAGAAATGTGCATATCGCCCGGCAATCTTTACGTTTAGCTTTACTGGAACAACTGGGTGGACATGATTCAGTTAAATGGGGCCATAAATTAGTCGATTTTAAAGAAAGTGCTAGTAGACATAATGGTGAAGCTGTTGAACTGAGCTTCCAGGTCCTAGGAAAGCAAGAAGTCAAAAGCGCTAAAGCAGATCTGGTAGTCGGAGCTGATGGTATTCGTAGCTCAGTGCGGCAGTTATTAATTGGTGAGAACATTAGCCCTTTACGTTATCTAGGTTGTATTGTGATCTTGGGTATTTGCCCTTTGGCCGATCTAGGTGAATTACAAAGCGCTTTACTTGATTCGGCTACTGTATTTCAAACCGCCAATGGCCATGACCGGATCTACATGATGCCTTATGCCTCAGATTCTGTAATGTGGCAACTTAGCTTCCCAATGCCAGAAGAAGAAGCTAAGGCGTTAAGTGCTCAAGGATCACAAGCACTTAAGGAAGAAGCATGTCGTAGATGTGATTGGCACGATCCTATTCCTCAAATTTTGACGGCAACGCTAACAAATCAAATTTCTGGTTATCCTGTATATGATCGGACATTGCTCGAGTCCAGTCTATTGGAAAACTCAGCTCAAGTGACTCTGATCGGCGATGCAGCTCACCCTATGAGTCCTTTCAAAGGACAAGGCGCCAATCAAGCGCTGTTGGATGCGCTGGCACTGGCCCGGAAGATTTCAATAGAGTGTCGACCTCGTTCACAATGGCGAGAAACTGGAATAAGGGAAAGTGTGTTAACTGAATTTGAAACCGAAATGTTAGCTCGCAGTGCATCCAAAGTGAAAGATTCAGCCCAGGCAGCACAGTTCCTACATTCTGACACTGTACTACATGAAGGTGACGAGCCCAGAGGACGATGTCTACAACGAAATAATTGATAATTCAAAGCAGCAGAAAACTACAGTGGCTGTAATGGTCGCCATATTTATTGGAGTGTTATTTTGGTTTTATGGCCATGTATTTTAAAACTAGCAGGTGATGACGAGCTTATTTATTTAGACTCTGAACAAAATTTTTTTCGGAGTGCCAAGCGTTAATCTTTAGTGATGATGATTACGTCATAGACTCTATAGGTTTAAGTTACTTAATCGAATTAATATCGGGGCAACTCGTATTAGTCAAAACAGAGCGGATATTAGCTGTTGGCGAAGTAACAGGTTTAATCCGTGCTAACGAGTTCAACAATGCTGAACTATGCCTGACTAAAATCCATTTCTTAACGGTTTCAGACGCTATTAGGTCACTGTTTCATTAAACTATAAGCAGCAGAACATGGTGATTTTTCAATATTAATCACCGCCATTTCTTACTGTACCGCAAGTATTTTGATTATTGCTAAACTAAAAATAAATGTCATTAATTTATTTGTTTCTTAAAATCAACTTGGGTTTTGACTGCATAGTGATCAGACCAATTAAACGCATTAATGCGTACTCTAGCGCAAATGACTGCTGGCTTTGACACCCAAAAATGATCTATCGCTAAACCAAAGAAACTAGCAACATAACGTTTATTCGGCCACGAATTGACAAACTCCGTATTCATGCCCTGCGTTAAGTTAACTAATCTACTTGAATGTTTTGAAAGGTTTAAATCCCCTATCACTAAAGAGCCAGTTGCTAATGAGCTATTAACTAATGAACTGATAACCAATGCCTCATTCGCCAATGAGTTATTTACTGCCTCCCCTTTAACGAATGCAGCTCGTGAGCGCGATTTTTTCAGTGCATTTTTTAATTGGTATAAGGTTGTATTTCGGATTTTCCACAAGCTTTCATTACGTGGTGAGGGTGGATGTAAGCTGTGTAAATTGGTTATGTTATTGGGTAACTGCCATTGGCTTGATATTAAAAATGCACTATGGCCCTTTTTATAATATTTAATATTAGCAAAACCATAACGGCTAAAGAGCAGTTGGTCACTGTATACCTGCTGAAGAGAATTTTCGCCGGTAATAAAATATGGGAAATGAGGGCTTAATTTTTCGACAAGCCGCCGCTTTGTTTGCTGACTTACGCCTTGCAGGGTAATTAAATGATATTGCTTAGCAATAAGGTGCGCTACCAATTCATTTAACTCATGTTCTTTCTCAGTATACTTTATGTTGAACTGAAAAAAAATAACGGAATCATTACAGGTTTTACTATTCAAAGTGACACTATTTTTAAAAGTGAATAAGTTCTTAAAAGCGAGCGGATTATTAATGCTAACCGCATTATTTAAAAATGTTGCCAAGATAAAGTTAATTAACATGCCACTTAGGTAATAACTTAAACAATAGCTAAAACTATGTAAATTTAAGGCAAAGTAACTTAATACTAATATCAAAATACTATAAATAACCAATAATACAAAAGGGGTCGATAAAATATTTTCAAGCCACCAGGGTGATTGAACCTGCCTTAACAGTAACCAAATAAGGCTTGGCATGAATATAAGTATTACTGCTGTCAATAACCTCATTTCCATGTAACTACCATCTCAGCAGAATCAAGTTAACTATCATTATTTTATTTTAGCTCAAAAGATAACACCTTACTGATTAACATTGCTCGATCCCCTGTTATTTCAAATTTGCTTTGCAAAGCAACAGCTATTTGTGCAATTTGCAAATAAAGCATCATTATTTATATAAATTACCGCTTTAACGGCTATTAATTTTATTTTTAACTGGCCTACTTTATGCAAATTCAAGGTATGGACATGTATTAAGAGGTTTAACATGACGACAGAAAATCTAAAAATAGCGTTATTGCTTGATAGTAAAGATTATGGCGGCATAGAAACCCATGTTGCCAACCTTGCTAAAGGCCTTCATAAATCGGGTCATCATGTGCAAATTATTTTATTAAATAATTATGGTGAACACCCTGTATTTGAATCTGAACAATTTCTTCGTTCGAGATTAGTAAAACTAGATGGCGGTTTTAATACATTTTTTAACTTATTAAAAAAGTCGAATATTAATCTTGTGCACACACATGGTTATAAAGCTGGAATTATTGGTCGAATCAGCTGCAAATTAGCCAAGAAAGCCGTCGTATCTACCTTTCATTCAGGCGAGAAAGGCAACATTAAAATTAGATTATATTCATGGCTAGACCGTATAACCGCTCATTTATCTCCTTGTATCTGTGTCTCTGAGCAAATCAAAAAATCCGCTAATTTAACTGCCGATGTAATCCAAAATTTTGTTGAGTTACCCACACAATCATTTAAGACAACGGTGCCGGCAACACAAGTAGCTTTTGTCGGTCGCTTAAGTTTTGAAAAAGGTCCTGATGTGTTTCTTCGGTTAGCCAAGCAATTACCCCAATACTCTTTTTCGATATATGGCGATGGTCCAATGTCCGATGAAATAACCGCTACAGCTTCTGACAACGTGGAATTAGTCGGCCATGTCACGTCGATGATCCCCCACTGGCCAAAGATAAGCCTGTTATGCATTACCAGTCGTGAAGAGGGTTTACCATTAGTAGCGATTGAGGCTCTAGTCAGGGGGATTCCAGTCATTAGTTTTGATATTGGTGGCATAGCATCAGTGGTAATTAATGACCTTAGTGGCTGGTTAATTGCGCCATTTAACGAACAGGATTTTATTGAGTCAATTAAACAGGGTCAGACGTTATCGCAGACACAACGAAGTAAAATGTCCTTATTCGGATATTTACATATTAGAAATAATTTTTCTTGTAACGCCGTTATTCCTCAGATATTTAATGTTTATCGTAAAGCGTTAATAGGAGGTTCACATGCTAAATAATCGATATAAAAACCTATTAAATCAATCCGCACTTTATGGTCTTAGTATTTTTCTGATGAAAGGCATTTCTTTAATTATGCTACCTATTTATACCAGTTATTTAATGCCGACTGAATATGGTCGACTCGAGGTTCTGGTAGTATTTTCTAATATTGTCTCTATCGTTTTAGGCTTTGGTTTAGTCGAAGCTTTATACCGGTTTGTCGGTTTAGCCGATAGCATTGAAAAAAAGCAACGTCATGCTGCAGAGTGTTTATTAGTGGCTGCCATTATTGCCATTATTTCCTATGCTATTTTCCACTTTTATTCTAAAGATTTACTGCCTTTTTTACCGGGTGATATAACCGAAAATGAACTTTATTTACTTGGCGTAGCACTGTCTGTCGGTGGTTTAATAAATATTCCATTAGCCTGGTTACGCATTACTGAACGAGCAGGATTATTTTTCATTATTTCGATACTAAAAGTAGTACTTCAAGTTTCACTCACTTTTTATTGGTTAATCAATGGTTGGGGCATCACCAGTATTTTAGCTTCAGGCGCAGTATCCTCAGTAATTGTTGCAATAATTTTATGTGTTATTCAATTAAAAGAAATTCAAGTCCGTTTCTCCATTACTGATGTTATAAGTAATATAAAAAAAATAATTTATTATGCCGGTCCTATTTTTATTGGTGGCGCTGCGACCTTTACTTTATCAGGTATGGACCGCTGGTTACTCGCTGAACACTTTGGTGCCACTCAAATTGCCGCGTATGCTATTGCCATAAAGTTCGCTTTAGTGCCTACCCTGCTTATTCAGCCTTTTACCTTATGGTGGTTTCCTAAAAGATTCTCAGTACTTAAAGAACACGATGGTAAAAATATAAATGCACACTTTGCTGTGCTTGGTGCCATCATTTCAGTGCTTTTATGTGGTGGCCTAGGCTTAATCGGCCCGTTACTCATACAACATTTAACACCTACAGCTTACCATGGTGCTATTGCTATCTTACCTTGGTTACTGCTTTGCACCTTATTTAAAATGCTGGCCGATTTATTAAATTTGGGTTGTTTTGTCGAGAAAAGTACCCGCTTGCAAATGAATATTAATCTTGCTTCCAGTGGTATTGGCGGCCTTTTACTGGTCGTGTTAGTGCCGCTATTTATGATTGAAGGCGCACTTATCGCGCTTATTGCTGCAAATGTTATACGCATGGGACTTTTCTACTACTACAGTCAACAAAAGATCTACTTGCCGTACAAGTTTGCATATCTGTACCCTGCAATTAGCGCCGCAGTTGTCGCCACCTGGTTTGGGCAAATGAGCTAAGGCTACCTATGATTTATACCCCGATAAACATGACGAGTATGATAATTACCCTAATGCTAACGACATTAGCGCTATATATTTTTCCTCACCCGTTAATCTTTATTGTTATAGGTTTAATTCCCTTTGCGCTATGGGGTATGGTCAACTTCTCATTTTATATTGTGTTAGCATTTGTCGTTTTTTCTTTTTTTCGGATTCATGAAGTATTTCCTTTTTTAGAACCCTTAAAGTTACCTTTATTACTGGCTCTATCAGCACTATTTGTTATCTTTTTACGGGCAACTATAAGCAAAAACCTTAACCCTTACTGGTGTCCACAATTTACCTTTTTAATACTATTTTTTTTACTGGTAACAATTGCAATCCCCTTTGCTAGTAATGTCGCAGTAGCCAAAAATTCTTGGACTGGTGTTTACAGCAAAATAATATTAATTACCTTTATTGTTGCCTGGATGATGCGTCAAGAAAGTCACTTTATCACCGCTAGCCGGGTATTTATTTTTTCTGGTGCCTGTGTAGGTATAATTGCCTTGTATAACAAATTAAATAATATTGGCTTAGTGGAAGGCTCTAGGGTCACCATAGGCCGAGATATCGGTTCATTACTTGGCGATCCAAATGATTTAGCCTTGGTCCTCTTGTATCCCATGGCTTTTGCTATAGCCACATTTCTAGAGAAATCACTTTCTAAGTTTGAACGATTTTTTAGCTTTAGTACTTTTTGCATTTTACTTTATGCATTACTTGCCACCCAAAGCCGCGGTGGTTTATTGGGTTTTTTAGCCGTAATAAGCTTATTCGCTTATAACCGTATACGTTCAAAGGTCTTATTATTTTCTGGTGGCGCTATTTCAATGATGATTTTATTTATTGTTGCTGGCATTAGCGATAGAGCATCAGGCGGCGCAGCAGAAGAAGGCATAGATGAATCAGCAATGGGCCGCTTGTATGCATGGGAAGCTGCATGGAATATGGCTCTAGACAATCCTATTTTTGGCGTAGGAATTAATAACTTTTATTATAATTACTTTTCTTACAGCACTCATTGGGATGGCTTAAATCACGCTGTACATTCCACTTGGTTCGGCGTATTGGCAGAGTCTGGTTTTGTTGGCTTTATCCTTTTCGTTTCGTTAATTGTCAGTACCCTACTGATGTCTTTAAAAATGTTGAAAACAATCAAGACTGAACATCATACCCCTGGCATACGGGTTGCTTTAAATGCAGCTCCCGCCGGTATTATTGGCTTTATCGTTTCAGGAACCTTCTTGACACAAGGTTTTATTTGGCCAATCTACCTGCAAGTGGCCTTAGTTATCGCCTTGAATCGTTATCTGCAATCAAAGAACCAACTATGAGTAGTTGAAAATATGAGGAGGTCATATGTCAGAAAATATAACACAGGGAAAAGGAGTTAGAACTCGGGTTTTATATGTTCACTATGGCGAAAACTGGCTTCGAGGCAGTGAAATAGTGCTACTAGATTTACTTAAATCAGCAAAATCAGGCCATTACGCACCTGTACTTTGGTGTAATAGTGAGGTTTTAGCAAAAAAGGCTAAGTGTTTGGGTATTGACGTTATCTTAGACAACTTTGTATGCCTTGGTTATTGGACTCTGCCTCGATGGAACTTCATACAGTTTTTCAAATTATTGGCTAAAGCCAGAAAATTAATAACAGATTATAAAATCTCTTTAGTGCACTGTAACAACGGCGCGCCCTGTCAATGGATGGTACCTGTTTGCAAATATACTGCTACGCCTTTATTGCTACATTTACATGCACGGTATATGTATAGAGACCGGTTAACCTTATTGTTCCACGGCGCTGATAGCGTCATAGGTGTCAGCCAATCAGTCACTGCGTTATTTAAACAAGATGAATTTATAAACCAGCGAGTCGAGGTGATTTATAATGGTATTGAGCCCAAACGAGTACTGAGTTCAACTCCACGTGACCTTAGAGCTGAACTCTCAGCAAAAGAAGATGACTTTGTCATCTTATATATGGGCTCATTAATCTCTAGAAAACGAGTAAATGTATTATTGTATGCTATCGAGAAGTTAACAAAAGATTATCAGGTAAAACTTGCCATTTTTGGCTCTGGTTGTGAAAAAACCAAGTTAGTGCATTTAGTCGCTCAGTTAAATTTAAATAATAGCGTTAAATTCTTTCCCGCTAGCGATGAGGTAGCTGAAATATACTCAAGCAATGCCGATTGTTTTATTTCAGTGCCTGCTGAAGAGGTTTTTGGTCTAACGTTGGCCGAAGCAAGTTTGGCTAAACTGCCCATTATTACCAGTAATATTGCTGGTATTAATGAAATATATAACCATCAAGAAAATGCGCTTTTAGTTTCGCCCAACAATAGCGATGAACTGGTTAACGCGATAAGGTCCTTAATTGAAATACCCTCTTTAAGAAAGAAACTCGCTGACAATGCCCAAAAACATATAAAGCAGTCTTTCTCTTTAGAGCAGCAATTTATTGCCTTCAATCTTGCCTATCAAAGCTTGTTGCATCATAAAAGCCAGCGCAATGTGATGGCCACTATTTTTTTGCATGTTAAAACATTATTTATAGCCTTTTTAAGCAAGGCCTTAACTAAAGGCTATAAATTTCTGACAATGAAGTTTTCATGGGGAAAGAGTCATGATTAAACGTGTATTAATTTATGATCCTGTGCCTTTTAAGGGCGGGTCTAAAAAAGTCATGCAGACAATAATTGCTGAATTACCCCGTAATATTGAGGTATGGGTTATTTCGAATGACAAAGAGTCATGGTGTTCTGATTACGATGGTTGCAACACCTGCGAGACTAATGTCAACTTCGTGCCTTTGTTCTCTCCTCGTTACCTACAGAATAAAACAACTGGCATACTCTTCTTTTTAAAGCACTTTGTTTACTTATTTTCTTTACTAAGCAATATGATAAGACTTAAAAGATTTACCAAGATTATCGGTTTTTCCGGGCCAAGCGTTGATTTTTCTTTATACCTTCTTAGTGAAATCATTAACATAGATATTGTTCAGCTTGTTCAAGGCAATATTGCTAACTCTAAGGTTTCAAGTTTTGGCTTAACACGAGCAAAGCAGGTGTTTTACCTACCCTCCACTCACTCTTCTATTGTACAAACTTTAACATCCCACAGTAATAATGAAAAAATCACTAAAAAAAAGTTTAAACCTTTTATCAATGGGATTAACTGCTCCGCCATAAAAGCAAAAGATACACATAATAAAAATAGCGATAAAGTAGGTTTTTTGTGGGCCGCCTCATTATTAAAGTGGAAGCGGGTGGAGCTCTTTATTTCTGCGGTGTCTGAACTAAATAACAACCATAAAAATATTGATAAATACTTTGCTAGCGTTTGTTATATTGATCCCCAAACCGATGCTTATTTTGATATAACTCACCTTGCTAAAGTTGATAATCTTTACTTGTATGCAGATCCGAAAAATCTAAATGATATTAGAGCGCGATCATCGGTATTTATCTCCACTTCAGAACATGAACCTTTTGGCCTGTCGATTTTAGAAGCAATGGCTGCTGGACTCGCCATCGTAATACCCGCCGACAATGCTTATTGGGATCAAAACCTTACAGATGGATATGACTGTATTAAATATAACCCAGATGACATGGAAAGTTTAGTGCAAGCATTAACCCGATTAATCAATGATCCTACTTATTTATTGAAAATTGCTCAACAAGCAAAGCATTCCGCACAACAATATTGCCATTTACGCTGCTATTCTCAGATTCTCAAATGCATTCCTAATTAGCAAAACACACTTTGCAATATGCAAATAAAAAACCACAGAACACATTAAGCGATTGATTTTAAAGCACATATACAACTGGCCTGATAGCTGCATCTCAATAAAGTAGCTAAACAATATAAAAGAGGTAGTTGTTATGTGTGGAATTATTGGGGCAGTAGCAGAATCAGCAATAAAACCAGTATTAGAAGGTCTTGGCAGACTTGAGTATCGCGGTTATGACTCATCTGGTATTTCAATATTATCTAATAATGAAATTCAAACAATTAAAGCACAAGGCAAACTTAGCAACTTAAAACAAAGATTATCAATGCAATCTATTGATGGTGATTGTTGCATAGGTCATACCCGTTGGGCAACACACGGCAGAGCTAATGTAACCAATGCCCATCCTCATCAATGTGGCCAAGTATCCGTTGTTCACAATGGAATTATCGAAAACTACCTACAGCTAAAACAACAATTAATGCAATGGGGCCATCACTTTAATAGTTCAACTGATAGCGAAGTAATTCCTCATTTAATAAATCATTATCTCGGTCAGCAAATGACTGAAGAACAAGCTATTGAGAAAACCATCAGCCAATTAAAAGGCAGTTATGCCCTTGGTGTGCTAATCAATGGTGTCAGTAGTAATCTTTATGCAGTTAAAAAAGATAGTCCTTTAGTGATATCACAAGGTAATAATGGTGCTTATATGGCCTCAGATGCCATGGCTTTAGGCACTGATAGCGGTAAAATCTATTACCCTAAAGATAATGAATTAATAAAATTAAACAGTCATGAAATAAAACTTTGTAATAGCTCTACCAATAAGGAGATTCATTATATTGCTAACAAACAATGTGCAAAGGTTGTGTCAAAGGGAGAGCATAGCTCTTTCATGGAGAAAGAAATCTTTGAGCAAGTAGATTTACTTAAAAGACTGTCAGTTACTAATCAAAGCAGTGAATATTCAATCATTAATTTTAACAGCTTGAATAAGATCACCATTATTGCTTGTGGCACTTCATATTATGCAGCCTCAGTGGCAAAATCTTGGTTTGAAAAGTATGCCAATATTTCAGTTGAAATAGATATAGCCTCAGAATATCGTTATCGCTCACCTATCGTCTCCAATAATGAATTGTCTATTTTTGTCTCTCAATCTGGAGAAACAGCGGACACGCTAGCAGCATTACGTTATGCCAAAAGTAAAAAAGCACAAACACTGGCATTAGTTAATGTGGCTAATAGCAGCATAGCGCGAGAGGCAAATTTTACTTTTGAAATTTACGCCGGTCCTGAAATTGGTGTTGCTTCAACCAAAGCGTTTACTTGTCAGTTAGCAATATTTTATAAAATGGCTGTTGAAGCAGCACAACAAAGAGCATTTATAGAGGAGACTGAATTAGCCCAATTAACACAAAGCTTTCTGCAATTGCCCTCTATCATGGAGAAAGTTTTACAACGCTGTACTGAAATGAAAATGATGGCTAAAAAGTTGTCTAACTATAAAAACATCCTTTTTCTTGGTCGTGGTGCACTCACCGCGATTGCACAAGAAGGTGCGCTGAAGCTCAAAGAGATCAGCTACATTCATGCAGAGGCTTATGCCGCAGGTGAATTAAAACACGGCCCTATAGCCTTACTTGATGAAAATATGCCAGTACTGGTCATAGCCCCTAAAAATAGCCTGACTGATAAATTGCTTTCAAATATTCAAGAAGTACAAGCGCGCAATGCACCTCTGTTTATTATTGGTGATAAGAGTATACGCCAGCATATCACCATAAAAGAGGATGAATTCTTTGAATTACCATCAATACCAGAGTCCATTCTACCCATAATCAGCGTTATCCCCATGCAACTACTCGCTTTATACAGCGCTCAGATGTTAGGAAAAAATGTTGACCAACCTAGAAATTTAGCTAAATCGGTGACAGTCGAATGAATACATTTAACATAAATCACGCCAAGCAATGGGCTAAAACCAGTGACAGTTTTTTAGCCCTGTTGATTAAAAAATTATGGTTTAAAATTAAAACCATAGAGATGCCGAATATCCCTGTCGTCTTTAAATTACTTTATTTTATTCACTTAGTATTAAAACAGACGATTAGTGATGTACTGCGCATCATTTATTACACACCTTTACTTAAATCAAGGCTTAAAAACAACCCCAAACAGCTTTATTTATATGGCGGTTTGCCTGTAGTAATTGGCAGTTTAGACATTGTTATGGGGGATAGAGTCAGATTGGCAGCCATGACCACAATAAGTGGCCGTGCTGTTGGCCAGTACATCCCGCAACTAATCATTGGTGATAATGTAGGCATTGCCTGGCGTACCTCTATCTCGGTAGGTAAGACTATTATCATTGGTAATAATGTGCGTATAGCCGGAGATTGTTATTTAGCAGGTTATCCTGGACACCCTGTAAATGCCGAGTTACGCGCTTTAGGAAAACCCGATGAAGAATCACAAGTTGGTGATATTATTTTAGAAGACGACGTTTGGTTAGCAACTGGGGTAAAAGTAATGCCAGGGGTAACCATTGGCCGTGGCACTATCGTTGCTGCAGGTAGTGTTGTCACTAAGAGTTTGCCTAGCTATGTCTTAGCTGGCGGAGTACCAGCAAAAATTTTGAAATCAATTGAGGATGAAAGTCATGAATGATTATAAAGGAAATTCAACACCTTCAGTTGCTGCTAATAAAGATAGACCTTTGATTGTTTTCGGTGAAGACTGGGGCGCGCATCCCAGTTCAACTCAGCACATAGTTAAAGTACTCGGCCAAAATAGGCCGGTGATCTGGCTTAATTCAATAGGCCTTAGAAAACCAAGGCTAACCCAGCATGACTTGGTCAGAATGTTTAACAAAGTTAAATCTTTCATTGTTGATCAACAAAAGAGTAATAAAACTAAAGAGGGTAATAAAAATAGCAACAACGATAATGACAGTCGATTCATCATCATTAACCCTTTAGTATTTCCCTGTGCAAGCAACTGGTTTACTTTAAAGCTGAGTAAGACTATTTTAAAGTGGCAGCTTAAGTTCGCCTGTAAAAAGCTAGATCTAACAGATGCCATTATTTGGGCATCATTGCCAACCACTGTTGATTATTTAGAACTCTTTGACAAAGCTCCTTGTGTGTATTATTGCGGTGACGACTTTAATAGCCTTGCTGGTGTTGACCATCAATTTGTATCACAAAAGGAAGGGGAATTAATTAAAAAATCTAGCTATATCTTTACTGCTAGTGAAAAGTTACTCGGTAAGTTCCCTAGCAGTAAAGCAGTCAATATTCCCCATGGCGTAAACTTTTCCCTGTTTAGTAAGCAGGTAAATAGTATTCCTGGTGATTTACCATTAGGTAGACCTATCGCGGGCTTTTACGGCAGCATTTCAAACTGGTTAGATCAAGATTTATTAGTTCAAACAATTAAGGCGCTGCCACATTGGCGATTTGTTTTTATCGGTAAAATTGACTGCGATGTTGATAAACTTGAGCAGTTTTCCAATGTCTATTTTCTAGGAACTAAGCCCCATACTGACTTACCTAAGTACATACAAAACTGGAACGTTGCTATCCTACCCTTTGTCAATAATAAACAAATCCAAATGTGTAACCCTTTGAAATTAAGAGAGTACTTAGCGAGTGGCACACCAATAGTTACCACTGATTTTAATGCTTTAAATGGCTATCGAAAATATCTGCAAATAGCAGACGCAGCCAAACCATTTTATCAAGCGATATTACTCGCCAATGCTGAAATAGTACCGGCCATTAATTTTGACAAGCTTGAAAATATAAGTGACTTACTCGCCATAACTCAAATTAAGCAGTCGAGGAAAAATTCGGTCATCGATGAGTCATGGGAGAGTAGAGCAATGGCTGTGCAGCGTTATTTACTGATGTGCGAAGAGGGATAATGCATTATTGCTAACAGTTAATACAGGCTTAATTAATGGGTATAAAGACTGAAAAACAACTACCTTTGCCTAACTCTGATCTAACCGTTATTTTACCATCATGTTGTTCAATTATTTGATGACTAATGGACAGACCTAAACCAGTACCTTCGCCAACAGGCTTACTGGTATAAAAAGGAGTAAATATTTGTGCAATGTTCTCCGGGTCTATACCTGTGCCAGTATCTTCAATTTCAATGACAACACAGCTTTCATCAATAAAGCTTCTAACAAAGATATCGCCTTTACCGGTTATGGCTTGCCCTGCATTTATCAGTAAATTCATGAATACTTGGTTCAACTTACCTGGAAATACATGTACTTTGGGTAATGCTTTTAAATCTATATGCATTTTACAACAGTATTTTAATTCATTGTGAACCATATTCAGTGTTGCACTCAAGCCCTCATTAATATCGACCAGTGCTTTTTCAGGCTGATCAATACGAGCAAAGGTTTTTAAGCTTTTTACTATTTCAGTAACACGATCAACACCTGAAATACTACTCTTTATCAATGGTGGTGAATCTTTAAAGAGAAACTCTAGTTCATATTTCTTTGCTAATTTTTTGTGATTTTCTTTGTCTTCTTTACTAGCAAGTGTTTCATTAAATTCATGATAATATTTTTCAATATCAGAAAAGTAATCTTCTAGTACTTCTAAATTACTGCGAATAAAGCCGATAGGATTATTAATTTCATGGGCTACACCCGCAGCAAGAACGCCAATACTGGCCATTTTTTCAGATTGAACCAGTTGAGATTCACTCTGCTTTAACTCTTCGATAGTATTTGAGAGTTTCTCATAGCTTTCCTTTAACGCTCGTTCACGCTCGGCTACCTTTTCACTCATATGGTTAAACTGCCTAAATAATCCGGAAAACTCAGTAAACCTTAAGTTTTCTTTAAGCGCGGTGTGTTCATTACCTTTTTCAAGACTTGATGTTAGCTGAGAAAGAGCGAGAATGGGTTTAACAAAATAACGATAGCCATATAAATAAGCCAACAAGGTTGTAAATACTATGGCAAGAACTATATAGCTAGCCAATTGGATAACTAAGTTAGATATAGCATTATTTCTATAAGCTTCATCTACGGTAAAGTTAAAACTAACACCAACATCTTGCCATTGGATGGTTTGCTTAGTCCCTATAACCTGCTTACCAAAAGTTGCAATAGTTTTCGAGCCTTTCACCACTTCAATCATTAAACCATCAAGCATCTCAGAGTCAATTTGACCAGAATGAATGGTGTCTAATGGTATATTAGCAACTAAAACCCCCTCAACTTGCTGGTTATATAATACAGGAAAAGCTATGCACCAAAAAAATGCACCTTCAATATTTAATATTTGAATAGAGTAACTTTCTTTTTGAGCAAATATGTCTTCCAACCAGGGAAATTTTTTATAATTAAGAGTACTTTCTAGGGTGGAGTGTAATGTTGTACCTTCAAAATCAAGTAGAGTTTCATCATACTTTTGACCTAATAAAGTTAAACCCGCCATATAATCTTTTATTTTCCCCAAATTACTTTTAGGCTGCATAAGGGCTTGTACAAAAAGAGCCGCTTGGGACTGCTCTTTCAATAAAATTAAATGGTGATTAATGAGCACATGGTAATTATTATTTATGGTGTTAATTTCTCTTTTAGCTATTTTCTCATATTCAGTATTAACTAAATCAACCACATGATTGTTCACTAAGCTGGTAATAATCACCGCCAAACCAACACAACTAATAAAAACAAACCTTGCCAGAGCAAAAGATACCGTAGTTTTAACCATTTATACCACTCAATAATAATACATTCACTATTCATACTCTTTACTATTTAAGTAAAACAACCTCGTCTTTACTGTTATATCTTCCCATCGAGTAATCATCAATAGTTAGCGCTTCATGAGCATCAAGCTTTTGCTTGCTAAACGGTGTGAAAGGTCGATGATATGTTTTCAACAATCCAGAGACAGGCTCAGCTAAGTGTTCTAAGGCATGATGCACCAAAACCTTGTCTTGGTTTTTATCACCGGTTAACTTAACTTGTCTAATAGCTGCAATGACTATTTTGGTTAGATCATAAGCATGAACAAATCCAGTTGGTGCTTTAATGTCAGTTTTATTGTTTAAACCTTCATTTGATTTAATACTCAAGGCTAATACATTTTCAGCCAAGGGTGATATATTATCATTGAGAAAGGAAAAGCTTGTTTGAATAAATTGCAAATCTACTTTTTTTCGTTCCGTGGCAGTAACTTTTTGGGTAAAATCACCACCCGTTATGCCCCAGTGACTTCTTATAGGCAAACGGATATTTTCCGGTAGTTCAACCATAGCATGAGTAAAAGTAACGCCTTCTACTGAGTTACCAACAAAGAAAATCACATCAGCACCACTGTTTTTAATATCTCTCAGTAATACTTTTGCGTGATTCTTGCCTGCCCCCCAATTGAACCAAGACAGTCCTACCGGTTTTATAGACGCTTCTTGTAAGGCTTTTGTCATGGTTTTTTCATTTGAACGTCCCCAGCCAGTATCCTCTAATAATAAATAAGGTTTACTAAAGCCCTCTTCAATGGCTTTTTTACTTATAAAACTACCGGCATTACTATCATCAATGGATAAGCGAAATATCCAGTTTTGTGATGATGAACTACGCGTAATAGGCCCAGCAGCTGCCCAAGGATCTAAAAGTAATATTTTATTGTCATTAATAAAAGATTTGTTGGCTAATAAAGGTGGGGAATGCAACCCTGAAAAAACCATTAAAGCTTGGTCATCGAGTAGGAATTTTTCTAAATTACGCCGACTACGTAATGAATTAGCTCTATGGTCTTTGATAACAAGCTCAAACTGAATTCCCTGTATTTGGTTATCAACTTCAGCCAGCGCTGTAGTAATACCTTGCTGAATGGCTAAGCTCGATGCTGTCGCGCCACTAAAATCGGCATCAAGATAAATAGTATATTTTTGCTCTGCGTACACATTAGAAGAGAAACTGGTGATAAAGATGAAGCTGGTACAAATTAAAAATTCAAATACATATTTCATAAAAAACATAAACTATCCTTTTATTAATTAATGACATACTTGTCTTATTCATTATAGTTAAGTTATTACTTTAGCAGATTAATAATACTATTTTTTGAAAAATATGACTTAAAATAGACTAATAACGCTTTTGACTATTCTTTTAGCCGCTTGAACATGTTTTTTAAAGTTAAGTGAATTAGCCAAAAGCAGCTATCTAACCTAACTATGGCCACAAGTTTGCCGAAAGTTAGAAAAAATAGTGTGATAAAAGAAGTAAATTCTAGGGGGGAGTTGGTTCAGTTAATTAAAAAACTATTGAGGGAAGTTATCAATACATCCTCAATATTGATTGATCTGTAATTATAATAGTACTCTAATTTCATCTCTAGCATCACGAAGATTTTGCCCAAGCTGCTCAACGGCTTGATCAACTTTTCGCTCAAAACAATGCTCGAGTAACTTACAAATAGCTATGTATTGTTTTGCTTTATTAATACGTAAAAAACAAATATGGTTAAATCGTTCAATTTTAGTTCTTATATTAGTAATCATTTCCTCTGTTTGTGGCCGTCTAATGCCCGAATATAAACAGTTGTAATATTCGGTATTTAAACCGTTCCATACTTTCGCTGAAGAAGCCATATTGATTTTCTCAATAATTTGTTGTGCGTCTTTTAACTTTTCATCAGAAATGAGCGGAAGTGAAGCCGCTAACATGTCAGTTTCTATCAGTATCTTCAAGGCAAATAATTCGTCAATTTGCTCTGAATTAATACTAGAAACAATCGCACCTTTATTTGCCTCAATAGAAATATAACCTTCACCATTTAATAACTGTAACGCTTCACGAATAGGAATTTTGCTGACATTATATTCTTTTGCTAAAACTTCTTGGTAAATACGTTCTCCTGGTTTTATTTCCCCTATTACAATTCTCTCTCTAAGACTTTCAACGACAAGCTCGGTAATCGTTTTATACTGAGGTCTAATTGTCTCAAGCATCTAATTTCCTAATGATATAATGAATATGACACTGAAAATCACCGGTTAGTAACTTCAGTTTTAAGCGTTATCAGGCTTAAAGTAAGTGAAATATACGATATTCATCATATCTTTGTAAGCCGTGAAAAAGTCAAATGAAGCAATCATTTAGGAAAAATGATAATAATGATTTAACCGCTGTAATGCGCCAACAGCATTACAGCAGTGAAAATAAAGAGCTTATTTACAACAATGGCTCAATTGGTAAGAAAAATTAACTTATAAGGGTGTTTTATTACTTTGATAAAAGATGATACAAAATTATAAATTACTAGCTAAGCCATACAGGAAAACTAATGCAGACTGCTTTTTGCTTTAGCTATTACGCTAAAAGATTTTATCGCCACTATAAATATCATCGACACGGGTATCAAACCTCTCACCGTAAAGAGCAGTAATTTAATCTAATTGACTTGTCCTTGCAGGGCAATTACCTGAGCGTGAATATGACAGCAGTGTCGATAATGTTTGGGGATTTTATTGAAGAAAATAACATAATGCGACGTTAACACCGTCATAAATAATGATTGATAATGACAGTGTTTTTGCAACATAGTTTATTCATTATAGCTATAAAGAAGTGAGTCACTGTATTCGCCTAGTTCAGGAATCTTGCTTAGCTAGGTATTAAAGCAAATGTTGACATAGTATTTACAAATACATACTTGCCACTATATTTACCTTAACGGCTGAGTAACGTTCAATGTAATGTCAATAATGTCACCTTAATAATGACCTACGTTGCTGCGTTATTGCTAACGCCTGCCGGAGGGTTAGTCAATCAGAAGCAAACTAGTATTATTGTCAACCGACTCGATCAGGAAGATAGACTTTTCATCTTGACTAACCACTATATTGGGATAATTATCTTTGCTTTTGACAACATAAATGACTTTTTGGCTGGCAAACTCATAAAAATATATAGCATTTTGGGTAACCGCTACTCGGTCCATAAAATAGATGCCTTTTGCAGTCACAACAAAGTCATTAACTGAATAGCGATTATTAATATAGGTTCGATCGATGATTTTATGCTCTTGCCCTGTTTCAGCATTAACATAATAAATATCAAAACTTACCTCTTTGGAATAATAGAAACTGCCATCGCTATTTTCATGAACTAGGTTGGCTTGTGCTAACTGTGGCAACTCTTTAATTGGATAACCAGTGCCACCCATTTTTACCGCACGTGCATTACCTTGTGCAAAGCCGGGCAGATAAATATCATTACCGTCATAGGAAAACCTTCCCGCATAGAGGTTTTCATTATCTGGGCATAACGGGCTGTCTTTACCATTGCTTATATTGATTATTCGACAAGTTTTATTGATAGAAAACAAGGCAGATTGAGTACCTTTTCGCCAATGCAAACTCAACGGATATCTATATTCAGGCTTTTCATTAAACTCTACCAATTTAGCCGCTTTACCCTCACTAAACTTCCATAGCTCAACTTGATAATTAGGCTTAATTGAGGCAAAAATCAACCCATCGTCCCCTATACCAGCAATAGCACGAATAGATAGGTTGTTATTGACAATGACTGCTGCTGTACCGTCTCCTCCTAATATTGGGTTATTAATTTTGATAATTTGAGTGGTTAACGAGGATAGTCCCCAGTCTTGCTGCATAATAAACTGGTTACTCTTGGGGACTTTTAATGGCCAGTAACCTAGGTATTGCTTTGCCGACAATTTAACTATTGTTTGCTCTTGCAGATGGTAGCTTGATAAATATCCCTGCTGATCAACGAAGTAAATTTCTTTACTGTCATCAGAAAAACTTATATTTAAACGCTCTTCCAGGCTCTCCACTTTTGTTGCCACTAAAGTTTTATTGACCAAATCATATAAATATAATTGATAACCGGCATTTTTCTTTGACCGCATAATAGCCAGCCAATTTTTATTAGGTGAAACCATAGCGGCATAATCGCCTAAATTACCAATATCGCCAAATAGGTCTAAAGGTGGCGAGGTTATTTGTTCTGAGCGATCTAAAGCGAGATCGTATAAATAGATTCTTAACGGAGCCGATACAGCTTCTCTAGCACTGTAATAAAATTGACTGTCATCCAACCAACTTATAGCTGGCGATAGATTGGTTTTATTAAGGGGTATAATAAGTTTGGCATTACTTGCAGTTAACCGCTTAGCATTAAAGTCAGCAATATAAATACCTTTGGCGGCTTTACGCCGAATAAACGCTATATATCTTTTATTGGGCGAAATACTGACAAAATTGTCTTTATTATCTCCACTATCAAACACTTTTTGTACTTGCAGAGGCGCTTGCATTTTACTGGCGTACAATTCCCAAGTAGAGTTTCTTGATGTACGATTTGAATAAATTAGAATTTCGCCATCTTGGCTAATCGCTGGGCTTTGCTCTCTCCCTTGTTGTGTGGTTAATACACTACTATGCTGATAAGTTTTGGGGATATTAACAACATAAATCAACACAATAATTAAGCTTAGCAGTACGCTAGCAATCAATGCTTTCACATAAGTCTGTTTGTTGATAGTTCGAGTACTATTTAGGTCAGTCTTTTCATCGGTAGTGCTATGGTTGTACTCAGCCGTATATCTGCTGCTTTGTGTGCTTCCTTCGGTTATTTCATCCGTAGGAGCTGTCGTCAATTGTGACTGTTGGCTAACGGTTGCAATAAGTCGATAACCACTTTGACTGCCGGTAACCGTATGAAAAAACTTAGTTTGAGAGTCTAGTTTTGCCAATGTCTGGCGTAGACTATAGATGTGATTATTTATGGTGTGATTTGACGCCGTTGAGTTTTGCCAAACATCTTCTCTAAGGTTGTCCCGAGTAATCACCTGTTCAGAGTGCGCGGCAAAGTAGCAAATCACCTTCATCGCCATCGATTTAATTTCAATGGTATTACCATCAAAAGTAATTTCATCTGTTGCCGGATTAATGGTTACATTAGCGAGTTTAAAAGGTTTATTCGTATCGAGCATAGTTGAGTTTTTATTTATTATTATTATTAAAGCACTAAGTCACCCTCTCACTTTGAATAAAAGAAGTCAATGCAGAATGGTTTCTTGCCTCTAAAGAAAAACACAAGCTAATAAAGCTTGTGTTTTAATTCAAAAAATAATGCTATTTTTAATGAGGCTTAGAACTCATATGAGAAGCCACCGTAGAAGTAACGCCCCATAGAGTCATATTGCGCTCTACCGTAAGAAGTTGATGGATGATCGAAATAGTTTTTATCAAAAACATTATTTACACCAAGGTAAACACTACCATTTTCTGTTACATCATAACCGAATCTAATATCATGCATGATAGAGTGTGGCGCAAACGGTTCATCATATAATTCATAAGTGCCATCTTCATCAAGTTGATACCCTTCGGCATAATTAGTGGTCCAATTCACTGTTAATGCTTCATAATTATAGGTCATCACAAAGCGTGTTTTAAGCTCAACGTTTCTATAACCAATGCCTTTATCAGAATTAACTGAACTTTCTGCACTATTTTGGTAAGTTGAATCTAATAGTTTGGTTGCATTAAAGGCAAAATCAACCTCTCCAAATTCAGCTAAACTTTGCAAATAAGATAATTCAAAATCGACTCCTGTAACATTCACAAATGCTTGGTTTACTGTAGTATTTAACACGTTGCTAATATTACCGTCAGCACCACGTGTAACCAGTGGACAATAAATACTATTGTTAACATCGTCTTCTTTAGCACATTTATCTAACGTGCTTTGAATCCCTGCGCTTCCCATGGCATCTTCTAAGTCAATATCATAGTAATCTACAGTCATTGATAAATTGTCAATGAAACTTGGTGTATAAACAATACCCACAGTCAATGTTTTCGCGGTTTCAGGTTGCAATTCAATATTACCCGTAGTGGTAGCATTTACACCTGCTGCTAACTTTGTTGCAGAATCAAAATTAGCAGGATCTGCTATGCCCCATGCTTGACAATTGGCAATGATTTGATCTTTATTTTCTGCTGAGGAATTTTGAATTTGAATCGAATCACAAGGATCCACTTTACCACTTGAAAATGCTGTTCTTACCGCGGAGAACTGCTCGCTAAGTTGTGGTGCTCGTGTAGTAAGCGCATACGTAGAACGCATTGCTAAACCGTCAATAATGCTCCAATTAACACCCAACTTCCAGGTATTATGTTTACCCGCATAAGTATAATCAGAGATACGGCCCGCAGCGCTCAATAATAACTCATCAACTAAGAAAACATCAGACAATACAGGAGCTTCCACCTCTAGAAATACTTCTTGAGTCGTTTTTGCAGCATACCAAGGTTGTTTCTTTGTCCCTGCTATGCCACTTTGCCATGATTCATCCACTTTCATATCGAGTGATTCACGACGCACATCAATACCTGCGGCAAACATTAATGCACCATAAGGTAACTCCAGAATGTCACCCGACGTTGTCGCTGCTAATGCATATTGCTCTGACGTTATTTGACTACCAAACGCATCTAAGGAGATGTAATCAAGTGCTTCTTGTGACATAGGCAATGCCGGGTGGCTTCCTGGGCAATCAAAAACATCTACACCACAACGTTCGCCATCATCATTAGTAATAGCCTTATGTCCATCGCTAAACCTGTCTTCATTGGTATAGTTTGACAAAAGTGTATCATGTTTTGTTTGACCGGCTGAGACATAAACATCCCATACCCAATCATTAGAGAATTCACCCGCTAAAGAGCTTGAAAAAGCAAAAAGCTCGCGTTCTACATCACTGGTACGTGGACCTAACTCGTTAAGACCAATAGAGGTATTAAACCAGCCATCATCTTCAGCTAGTAGTGCTTGAACATGTGCAGGGCGTACTAGGCTTTGGTCAAAATCACTATCATTGCCGCTAACCCAATAATTATACTGAGGGGAAATCTGGTTTTGACTGGTTACTTTGGTATAACGAAGATCGGCAGTAAATTGTAAGTCATCTGACAGTTCATAATTAAATAGCGTGTAAAAATTGCTTCTTTCATAAGGACTATTTACTTTGTTATAGCGGTTGATATTCCAACCTTGGGCATTATCACCTTGTTGCAGATAAAAAGGTGAGCGCCAATCATCACTATTGTACATGTAAATGGCTTCATCTCCAGTTACATTATAATAGTCTCTTCCATCAATATCGTCATTCCAAATGCCCAACATTTCACCATGAACATTATAATCTGGCCAGGCTAAGTTAGTACCTACTATTTTTGCAGGTATGCCATCATCATCACCTGTATTTAACGGGTTGTTTAGCCAAGATGTTTGTGCACCTGAGCCGGGACGGTCCATAAGACTCGCTTCACCTTCGTTGTAATAATCAATTGAAAAAACAACATTGCCTTTATCCTGATTAAAATTTACACCGGTGGTAATTGTAAACGAAGTTTGTTCACCATCGCCAATATCAGATTGGCCATATTGACCAGAAACGCGGGTGCCTTCATATTCTTTTTTCATAACAAAGTTTACGACACCGGCTACAGCATCAGCACCATACGTTGCTGCGGCGCCACCAGTTAAAATATCCACTCGTTCAAGTAAATCTACAGGAATATAACCGGTATCCGTTACCATTCTTCCATCGTCGAAAGTTGATTGTACAACTCGTCGACCGTTTACAAGTACTAAAGTACGCGATGTACCTAAATTACGTAGGTTTACTGCGCTTAAACCGGCGTTGCCAAAGCTTGAGTTACCTTGTGAACCATCATAACCCATAGCAAATTGTGGTAATTGCGTAAGTAAATCATTTATATTTAATACGCCCGTGCCTTTGATAGCGGATGCATCAATGGATACTACCGGTGAAGCTGTTTGCGTATTAATACGTGCAATACGAGAGCCAGTAACAACAATGCGCTCAACACCTTGCTCTGCACTTTCATCTACTACATCAGCTGCCAAAGCATAGGGGGTTGATAATGCTGCGAATAGCGCTACCGCAACGGGGGTGTGTTTAAATTTCATTTTCTACATCTCCAAATATATTGTTTCAAAGTTAATCTTTGCTTAAGCCATTGTTATTTTTTTAACAGACTGATGAATGTTACCGTCCGTATTTTTGTAGTTATGGCTACCCTGAGTTACAGGATGTATACAATATATTGCTAAATCACTTTCACTGTAAATATCACTTTTTTAAGGGGTATTTGCTGCAAAACAGCTTAGATGATTGTCATACCTCTGTATAAGGTGATTATTCACAGCCCTTTACAATAATGATAAACGACTGTTTAATCTTGGTTTTTTGTACAATAGATTTTAACGTTAAATAAAAACAATTAAAAAGTAACTGAGCGATGCAATTGGCTTAATTGATTTTAGAGATGATAAGCATGTGGTCATAAATGATAAGAAATTATCAGTCACCATGCAGAGTTCGTTACAATTTGTCCTTAAAAGCTACTACGCTAACAACAGTTGTAATTTATTAATGCGAAGAAAGTTTTATTAACTTGTTCATGATGATTTAAATTAAACCAATAAAGGTGGGGTTTTATCGAGAGATTATCGAGCGCTTCTTGAAAGTTTCTTGGTAATAATTACCTAAAGGTAAATATTAGAATTATATTATTCGGCTCTGCTTTTACGTTCAGGTATTGCTTTCAAGCATTGCTCTCAGGTATTAGCCTGTGAGCTTACTTTCTAGTATTAATCTCAGATATTAGCTACTGGTATTAGCCCTAGTATTGCTCGGTGCTCAAGACAGTTAATACCCACTTGTCCACTTTGAGCCACTTTTGCAATAAGTTGTAATATATTTTAGAGCCTTAACAGGTTATCTTGTTGCTGCTTTGGGCTAACGCTAATTTTGCCGGCAGTGTTTATTTACAACATTTAATTATCTTAAGGACGTTTTAATAAAATTTTAAAGTATTTGAAAGACATACAAAATTACATTTACCCAAAATCATATACAAAAAGCAAATATAAAAATAACAAGAGGAAATACCTATGAGTACAACTGATGAAACCTTTGACATGGTCGCTAATAGTGAAGGGAAATTTATCCCAAACAAGATTACCTTGAATAAAGCATTACACCAAAAAGTATGTTTATCGGTTAAAGATGAGAACACGGTAGTGCATTGCCAGTTTTATATCCACCTTGATGGGAAGAGTGACCCTATAGGCGAACCTTTCGTTGTTAGTATAGATAACAGCAAAACTTATAATTCAAGCGATTATAGTGATAGAACTTATTATTTAGTAAGCAAACTAGATAAATCTGAGTTAACCGCTATCAAACCAGAGCAACTACAGCTGGTTGATGGTCATCTTGTCGGTGCTGGTGAAGGTGGCAGTGGAAGAATTATTATCGACAACTAAATAAAAAGTACAGCCTATGTATTAGTAAAAATGGCTTAAAGTAGATGATTTAGGGTACGTGCCCTGAAATAAACTAACTAAGTCATTTTTATTATTTGCTCTTGCTTGCCCTTTTTATCTTCCCCTACTCTCATTTTAACCCTCTTTTTAGCTCTGCTTTTAGCCATCTGCTTATCTCGCAGTGACTAGTGCTGGATAATAGCGTGTCAATTTATCATTAAGCTGCTGAATTTGTTGTGTTAATTTTTCTATTTGTAAATTAAGGTTGTTTTTTTCAACCAGAGAAAGTGATAGTTGTTGCTGCCCTAGCTGTAACTGCACTACATTAAGCCAACGCTGTAAATGCTGGCGACGATATAACCACAGTAACGAAGGGTAATATTGTTGTAGAGTATTGAAGTATTGATCGGCCAGTCGATATTGACCACTTTGTGAGTACCACTCTGCTTGTGCTAATTGTGCGGCATTATTTATCGGTAAAGCCTCAATCTCTGCTTTTGTTATATCGTGCCAATTATGATTGAGTAGTTGCAGTAAAAAATAGCCTTCTTGACCATAACTAACATTTTTTTTCGCTTCAATGAGTGCTTGTTGATAGTTATCAATATTAACAATTTTCAAGCCAGTTCCAAAATAGCTGAGTTGCTCTTGCATTCGATGTAATAAGGCGCTGTTATCTATCAACAATCTATTGTCGGCATTGGTTAACAAGGCTTGTGTTAGCTTGTCTTTCGCCTGCTTTATTAAGCTTTGAAAAGGCTGGCCCTGCTGCCATTGATAAATGGCCCTGTCGGCTGCTAACAACGCTTGTTCAACCAGAATAAAAGCATGGTTTTTTCGTACTTGTTCAGCCTGTGTCAAATAATGCTCAGCTTGTTTGAGTTCAGCACTATTATCTATCAACAAACTGTTATTGATTTTAGCTAACCAGCGATAACTCTGTCCTAAATAATAAATAACAACAAAATGTTGCCGGTTAAGTGTTAACGCTTGTTGATATTGTATTATCGCTTGTAATAGTTTTTGTTGTGCTTGTAATAGCGGTAAAAATTGCGACCAATATAGATACGTGGTAGCTAAATTTACCTTAGCGCCAATGCGGTTTGGCTGTAACTGACTGGCTTGTTGATAAAGCTTAATGGCCTGTTCAAAATAACGACTTATTGCTAATTCTTGTATTTTTTCACTGTTTTTTGCAGCGGACTTTACTCGGTAAGCTTGCAGTTGTTTACCCTTATCAATCGCCAACATTTGCAACAAACCGGCGTAACTATTAAAGAAAAAATAATCACGTTTTGTTTTTAAAATACGCTCAAAGGTATTAATCGCCTGGGCAAACTCATCTGTTACCGGGTAATCCCTGTCCTGCAATAATCTTATTTTATGGAAATAAGCCCGAGCAAGTGAAAATAATATATTTGGGTTTTCAGCGGAGTAATTTAGTGCCAACTGTAGCTGCTCAATGGCCTGTTGTTGAGTGTTGATTGGTTGACCCGAATGCTGATCTTGATAATTACTTTTTATCGATAATAACTGCCCCTTAATAAAATAAGGCTGGTAATGTTTGGGCGCAATAAGCATGGCATTATTGACCAAAGTCATCGCCTGCTGATAAAGGCTAGCAAAGTCTTGCTGCTTACCGTATAGCGCATTGGTTAATTGCTGAAAATGCACGCCTAACGGTTTTAACTGTAACTGCAAATCAGAGCGACCTATTTCAGCGGCATTACCATAATGTTGCAATGCTAATTGACCATTGTCGATAACTTTATCATTTTCATTAATAGCACCCGCAGCTTCTGCTCTAGCCAAATAAATATCGCCGCGCAGCAGATGATGCTGATAAAACCATACAGGTAAATCTTCACTGCTGTCCAGTGTGGTAAGTGCCTGCTGTGGCTGTCCCTGATAAAACTGTAATAGCGCTTTAGCATAAGATTGATAAGGAGAGCCCTCCATGCCTTGCTCTAAGTACTCTATCGCCGGCTGTTTATGTTGCTGCGCTAACATTGCTAGGCGATCTTTACGGGCCGAGCTGCTACTAAGATTACTGATAATGGTCTTTTGTCGTTGATAAATAGCACTGTGACTAAGGGCTAAGGTATAAGCCACCCGTGTTTGTCGAAAACCGCTACGCCAGGCTTGTTGTAAATGCGTAAGCGCCAAATCATATTGTTGTAAGGCATAATACATACGGCCAATAGCATAATGTCCGGGGCCATAAGCGGCTGCACCCAGTGTGCTTATTTGCTCGGTGAGTATATCGATTTGCTGTCGCCATTGAGCGGTTTCTGCGCTGGTATCATGGCGCGGTGCCATTTTACTCATTTTTACTTTAGCTTCTAGCGTTTCTACTTGAGTGATAAAACGGCTAAGCAGCTGTTCACGCACTTGTTGTTGATGTGTTTGCACTTGTTGCCAAACTAGCTGGCTAATGCCGGCCACGCTTAATAAAAGCAATAACATCACTGGCCATTTATGTTTAATGGTTTTCTTTTTTAACCAATAACGGCGCTTAGTGATGACCGAGACTGGCTCGCCGGTAATATAACGCTGTAGATCACCTTTTACTTGTTCAGCGCTTTGATAGCGGTCAGCTGCAGCATGACTAAGACAATGGTTGACTATCGCCCTTACATCCTCAGGAATCTCCGTAGGTAGCGCTTTATAGTCACCATTAATAATCGCTTGGTTACGCTCTTTGCCATTTTTACCGACAAAGGCACGTTTACCGGTCAACAGTTGATAGAGTAAGGTACCAAACGAAAAGATATCAGAGCGTAAGTCTAAAGGCAGTGATAATGCCTGCTCCGGTGAGACATAACCCGGTGTACCAGTAAAGCCCTCGGTTATCATGGCCTTATCTTGCTGCTTGTTTTTATCTGCTGCTAACACTGTTTTTTGATGGCAAATAAGGCCAGCAATGCCAAAGTCGAGCACCTTAATGCTGCCATCAACCGTTAACATGATGTTTTGTGGTTTGATATCACTATGCATGATGTTGCTTTGATGCGCACAACTGATACCCGCGATGATTTCGCTAGCATAAGTTAACGCTGTGGCAAGATCGAAGCCTTGTGGCGGAATAACTTGGTCAAGGGACTGGCCGTCAATCCATTCCATGATGATAAAGTTACTGTCATCTGTCCTAGCGACATCAAAAATGGTAACGATATTGGGGTGATTGAGTTTACACGCCATGCGTGCTTCGTCGAGCAACATCAATTTTGTCGCTTGATTAGTGCCGACAGTGTTTTTTAACATTTTTAACGCGACGTTACGCTGCAAAGTTTTATCTTTAGCGCGATATACTGCCCCCATGCCGCCCTGGCCAAGAATTTCATGCACCTCAAAGTGTGCTAATTCTCCAGTGAGACTAAAGCCATGTTTTGCCGTTATTGATGATTTGGTTGATGATGATGACGAGTATGGCGCTTGGGTAATATCCATCTCACTACTGTTAATGCTGCTATCGTCGACATAGCGAAAAACACTGCCATCTATTATTGCTGACTTCGATTGCTGATTTTGCTGATTTTGCTGATTTTGCTTCGTTTTCTGCTCTTGTACGCTATGGTTTTCAACGGTGCAGGTTTTATCGAGATCAACATCATCAAGCAGTGACCAGTTGCATACTTGGCAGCTAGTATTACTTAAGGCATTATCAAAAAAACATTGCGGGCAGGCTGTGGTGCGGCTGTTGTCATTGCTCATCGGTGGTAATCGGCCTATATTGGCAGTTAACTATAAATTATTACGCGATTACGACCTTGGTTTTTTGCTTGATATAAGGCTTGATCTGCCTCTTCTAATAATAAAATAACCTGATCGCCATGTGCTATCTTGTAACTTGATATGCCTATGCTAACAGTTATCTTGATGATTTCACCGTCTTTTTTTATTTGGCTTTGTTCAGCTGCTTGTCGAATGCGCTCGGCGCATAATTTGGCACTGTGATGATCTACGCCGGGTAATACCACTAAAAACTCTTCACCGCCATATCGGCAGGCTCTATCACAATCGCGTATCTGGCTTTTAATGATGTTGGCAAAGGCTTGCAAAGCAAGATCGCCGCCAGTATGACCATAACGATCGTTCACTTGTTTAAAGTGGTCAAGATCAAGAATAAGGATGGTAAAAGGTATTTGGTGGTTTTGTGCCCTTTGTCGTTCTTGTGCTATCCGTTTGTCGATATAACTACGGGTATAAAGCTCGGTAAGATCATCGGTGGTGGCACGTTTGTATAACTGTGCATTATGTAAGGCGATACTGGTATGAGAGGCAAACGTTTTTAAAAATGGCAATTGTTTTGGCTCAAAACAGTGTGCTTGGCTTTGGCTGTCGAGATATATTACCCCGATCACTTGATTGTCTTGCTGTAATGGAATAACGATGATGCTGCGACTGTTGCTGTTATGGATATTGCCTATGCCTGATTGGCCATTATTTAGAGTTGCATCGCCGACCATGAGAATTTTATTTTGTTGTCGGCAGTTGGCTATTAACACATTACAGTGTTGCTGTATTAACTGTTGCTCTTGCTGGTTATTATCAGCACTGAAATTTCTCGATGAAATAAGTTCAAAAGCAGAGTCAGCTGGTGCGTTATCTAAGGCGAGTAAAACAAAACCTCGTTCTGCATTTAATACTTTACTGACTAAGTTAAGTGCCGTTTTAGTTAGCTCTTCTGTGGTTAAACTGCGATTTAACATATAACTAATAGAGTGCAGAGTTTGTTGCTCTTTTAATACAGCTTGTTGTTCGGCATTTAAACTTAATAAGTTTTTATCAATGTCCTGCATTAATTCTGCCGGCAGCGCTACAAAACCCAAATGATGTTTTAATTTTTGCTGTAAGCTTGTTCTAAAAGTATCGATGGCGACAGATAATTCAATTTTTTCCGTACTTTTACTCGGAAAAAAGCAGGTTTGCATGGTCTCATTGGCATTATCTGCGCTACGCATTTCATACCACAGACTTAAATTACCGATTCTAATTTCAGTATCATTGTAGATAGTAATTGTTTGTTCCGGCGCCAACTTTTGGTTTTCAACCCAAGTGCCAAAACTGGAGTTAAGATCGGTGATCATTAAGTGCTCTTGCTGCCATGATATTTTCATGTGCTTACGAGAGATGCTGCTATTGATCAGCTCAATATCAGATAACGGTGAACGACCAATAACTAACGAGCCTTCGCTAGGCGATAATAATTCAGATCTTATCTGGTTGTTAGCATCTATCCAAGATAAGTAATGGTCTATGTTATCTGTCATAAGTGTCCGAGTTTGCGAAAGCTTGCTAAACAAAATTAAATATCCCGCCCCTGGCGTTTACTTAGGTGACATTTGCTACGCAAATATGGGTATTTTAGTTAGTCAAAGGCAAATACTTTAGCTCGAAAACGACTAACTATTTAAGCCTTTAAACACTATTGATGTCTTATATCATAGCGTTGCACCAGTTTATATTACAAAGTATTTCGAATCGAGATAAACTAGTGATCTTTTTAAGTTAACCAATCACTTGCATGGCTATATTAATTAATATTGAAACAAAAAAGAGCCTGGTATTGAGAAACCCTCATATTTTTGGTCGCTCTGCCAGCTCCTGTAATACCTTATTAACTGGCACTAAGGCATCTAGATTACACTGTTCTATTCATTGGAATGGCTCGTATTGGTTGTTACAAGATTCAAGCACTAATGGCTGTTTTATTAACCAAGTTCGCATGACTAAAACTAAGATGAAGCGCTTAAAGCCAGCAGATAAGTTAAATTTTGCCGATTTAGATAGTGAAACTTGGCAATTAGTTGATGATAGTGAGCCAAAATCGATGTTAGTACCTTTAAATAAAAGTTTGCCAAGCATAGCGCTTGAGCATGTTTTTGTGCTGCCCGATGAAAACTCGCCGGAAATAACCTTATATTTATCGCCTGAACGTCGTTGGTTAGCTGAAAGCAATACGGGCACGGTCGAATTAATTTCTGGTGATAATGTTCGAACATCTAAAGGTGATTGGTATTTTGTCGGTAATTATCCGATAGCTGAAACTTGCTTTGTTAATAATTTTCATCAGGAACAAGTGCTAACCGTATCGGCTGAATTTAAAGTGAGTCAAAATGAAGAACATGTTTGTATATCTTTAGCGATAGCTGATAAAACAATTGAGCTTGGTATAAGAAGTCATCATTATCTGGTGTTAATGTTAGCGCGTAAATGGCTGGAAGACGATAGTCATAACAGGCAAAATAGCGAAAGAGGATGGATTGATAAAAGTTTATTATGCCATGAGTTAATCATGACAGAGCAATATATGAATATTCAAATTTATCGTTTTAGAAAACAAGTCGCTAGTTTGATGTCAGATAGCATAATACTTCCTCAACCTATTGAAAGACGTTTAGGCGAGATCAGGATTACCTTTGATGAAATTACTATTATTGGCGGTGCACTGTTGTAATCCCAATAGCTGGCTATTGGGATTGAGAGCAACGCCGCCTTAGAGTATTTTAACCAGCACAAGTAGGCAATAAGTTATTCGAATTGGTATAAAGCAGCTTACTAATGACGTGATTTAATATGGGTAAAGTGTGGTTTACACAGGTATAAACTTTTAGATAATTAAATATATATTTTATAATAAATATTTCAAGTAACAGATTTCAAATAATATAATTTAGGAGAGAGATTGTAGTTGAGGTTATTATTTATAACTAGAAAGTAATGGTACCCGGAGCCGGACTTGAACCGGCACGCTTTTCGGCGAGGGATTTTAAATCCCTTGTGTCTACCAATTCCACCACCCGGGCATTGTATCTTTTTGGCTTAAACCTAAAGATAAGGGAGTATTTTTATAGTAGGTTGGTACCTACTCTTTATAAATTTATTTATCATTTTATTAATGATGACTGACTACTTGTCATAAATTTATAAAAATTTGGAGCGGCTAACGAGACTCGAACTCGTGACATTCACGTTGGCAACGTGATGCTCTACCAGCTGAGCTACAGCCGCTTCATAGAGATTTTCTTTTACTATTTACCATTTTAAATAAATGGTACCCGGAGCCGGACTTGAACCGGCACGCTTTTCGGCGAGGGATTTTAAATCCCTTGTGTCTACCAATTCCACCACCCGGGCATCGTTATCTATAAGATAAAGGGAGTTTTTTATAGTAGGTATTGGTAACCTACTTATTCTTTAAAAACATATTAAATGGGCTAACGAGACTACTCTCATCAACATAAGTCGTGACATTCACTTCGCTTTTGGCAACGTGATGTTCTACTAGCTGAAACAACCATTCCATATAACATTAATTTTACAGGTAAAAACTCTTTTAGTATTACAACTAAAATTGGAGCGGCTAACGAGACTCGAACTCGTGACATTCACGTTGGCAACGTGATGCTCTACCAGCTGAGCTACAGCCGCTTCATGAGAGCTTGTACATTTTTACTTAATAAAACTTCTTTTAACTGCAAAAGCTAAAATTGGAGCGGCTAACGAGACTCGAACTCGTGACATTCACGTTGGCAACGTGATGCTCTACCAGCTGAGCTACAGCCGCTTCATGAGAGCTTTACTTTTTACTTCCCAAATCGTTGATGAATGGTACCCGGAGCCGGACTTGAACCGGCACGCTTTTCGGCGAGGGATTTTAAATCCCTTGTGTCTACCAATTCCACCACCCGGGCACAAAATGGAGGCGGATACCAGAATCGAACTGGTGTACACGGATTTGCAATCCGCTGCATAACCACTCTGCCAACCCGCCATTTTGTCAACGATGTTTTCAGTGATATCACTATCATAAACTTGTTTTCATCAAACTTAAATTGGAGCGGCTAACGAGACTCGAACTCGTGACATTCACGTTGGCAACGTGATGCTCTACCAGCTGAGCTACAGCCGCTAAATTTAAACTTAATAATTACAAACTTTGGTAAACCGATTAGCTAGATAATGTAACATCAACTTAGCTTAGTTCGCTTTACTTGCTGACTCCCTGTCAACGAAAACGCATTCTACATCTAAATATTTTCCAGTCAACTATTAAATCAACTTTTTATTCTAACTGCTTAAAAAGCGAGTTGTTTGTTCCATTTTTAACTAAAAGGCTTATTAATTGCCCCATTAGTTATAAACAAAGCCATGAAAGGCTTATTGTGCTTTCAATTCAGGCCATGCTGCTTTGAAGTAACTTACCCAGGTAGTAACGGTTAAAACGGTAGCTATAGAATAAAAACCATAAGAAAGGTAGTTAATCACTTCATGAGGCAAGTAAAACAAAATTAGCGGGATGTCATAATCAGGTCGCCAAATGAGTCCCATGATACCGAGCATTTGCGCTGCAGTTTTATATTTGCCCATATTAGATACCGCAATAACATCACGTTTGCCTATTGAAGACATAAATTCACGCAAAGCACTAATAAAGACTTCTCGCGCTATCATGATAATTGCAGCGATGGAGATTAGCCATGAGCTGTAGTCTTGGGCAATCATCACCAAAGCTACAACAACCATGAGTTTATCCGCTACAGGGTCTATGAATGCGCCAAAGGCTGAAGATTGATTAAGCTTTCGAGCAAGATAACCATCTAAGATATCACTAATCGCTGCCAACCAAAAAACGGCAAATGCACCAAAGTGGCTCCACGAAAGTGGTAAATAGAAAATTATCAAGAAAATAGGGATCAAGATGATCCGAAATAAGGTTATTTGGTTAGGTATTGTCCACATCTATTTTTCACTACAAGTCTTTTTCTTTAGTTTACACAAGTTGTTATAGCAGTGCTACGCCAGAATAGGACAAGTTTGTGTAAAACCTTTGATTAAAGGCTTACAGTCAAAACCTTAGGGGATTTTTACAAAAAATGGGAAATAGCGTTTTATTATCTTACTTTTCATGTAAAGCATTATGAATTTTTTCTGCCAGCAGATGACTTATGCCTGGAACTTTCGCTAACGTAGTAACGTCGGCTTGCATAACTTCTTGTAAGCCACCCAAAAACTTCAATAAACTTTGACGTTTTTTCGCGCCTATACCTTCAATGGACTCTAGTTTAGATTTCTTACTGGCTTTTTGCCTTTTTGCCCTATGCCCAGTTATGGCAAAACGATGCGACTCATCTCGAATATGTTGCACTAAATGCAATGCTGGTGATGTAGGCGGTAATGAAATTAGCTGATGGCTACCAGCCAATATTAATGTTTCTAATCCTGGTTTACGTGACTCACCTTTAGCAACACCGACTAATAATGGCGTTCTTGTTAGTGCTAACTGACTAAAAAACTCTTCAGCTTTAGCAAGTTGCCCTTTACCACCATCTATAAAGACAATGTCAGGTAGCTTTTCTAAGGCACTATGCTCATCGGGTTTAATCGGATTTGCTTTTAATTTCCCATAACGCTTATTTAACGCAAAAGCCATAGCTGCATAATCATCTCCAGGGGTGATACCATAGACATTATAACGTCGATAATCCGTTTTCAGTGGTCCATCTTGATTAAATACAACATTAGACGCTACGGTTTGCTGTCCCATTGTATGACTGATATCAAAACATTCAATACGCTGAATACCATTTTCTAGCTCAAATACTTCATTCAATGCGGCAAAACGCGCATGCATCGACTCTTTATGACTATTTCGAGTAATTAGTGCTGTTTGTGCATTAGTGCCTGCCAGCTTTAGGTACTGAGCTCGTTCACTACGAGTATTGGTAGAAATCTTAACTTCGTGCTCTGCTTGAGAGCTCAGTAACGCCGATAATTCTTTAACTTGCTCAATCGATTCTTGAATCACTATCTCTTTGGGGATATTCCCTTGGATTTTACCATGACTTGAATTGTCATTAGTTAAGTAGTGTTGAGCAATAAAAGCCTGCAATATTTCACTGTCACTACTGGCACTTGGCACTATTGGGAAGTAGCTTTTGCTACCTAATATTTTATGCTGTCTGATAAATAGCAGATGAATACAAACTTGCGATTTTTGACGATATAAACCAACCACATCAAGCTCGGCAACATGACCACTCACAAATTGTTGCTGTTGAACTTTACGCAATGTTGCTATTTGGTCACGATACTTAGCTGCAAGCTCAAAGTGCAACTCGTTACTCGCCAACTCCATTTTACTCACCAATTGTTCAATTACCGTTGAGCTTTTCCCCTGCAAGAATAGCTTGGCTAATTTGACTTGAACTTGGTAATCATCAACCGATATTTTATCCACACAAGGGGCTGAACAGCGTCCTAATTGATGTTGTAGACAAGGCCTTGACCGTGCACGGTAATAACTGTCTTCACATTGTCTAATAGGAAATATCTTTTGCATTAAGCGTAAGCTTTCCCACACGGCGCCAACAGTAGGAAATGGACCAAAATATTCACCTTTTATTTTTTTACCTCCACGATGCAAACCTAACTTAGGGTGTTTATGGGCAGTAATCAATAAATATGGATATGACTTATCATCGCGTAATAAAATATTGTATTTGGGTTGGTACTTTTTAATGTAGTTATTTTCAAGTATCAGCGCCTCACCTTCGGTGTGGGTAACAGTAACTTCAATAGCAGCAATCTGCCTAACTAATACTTGTGTTTTTACTGAGCCGACATCTTTTCGAAAATAACTCGCTAAGCGTTTTTTTAATTGCTTGGCTTTACCGACATAAATAACCACTTGTTGGTTATCATACATCCGATAGACCCCCGATTTTTCCGTGACTACACGCAAAAAAGCCTCACTATCAAAAGTTGAGGCTTGCGGGGTTTGACCTAATTGTTCAGGGGGTAAATTTTCGCTATTCTTTTCAGACATTGCAGTAGAGCTTCTTTACAGACTTATAGCTTTTCTGTTTTTAACATACCATGGCGAATGGCTAAATGCGTTAACTCAACATCATTGCTCACACTCAATTTCTCAAACATGCGATATCGGTAACTATTAATAGTTTTAGTACTTAAGTTAAGGTGCTCTGAAATAGCAGGAACTTTATCACCACGGGTTATCATAATCATAATTTGTAACTCTCGATCAGATAAAGCGTTAAACGGGTTTTCGTCAACCGATTTAAATTGGCTTAATGCCATTTTTTGGGCAATATCAGAAGGTAAATAACGTTGACCGCTGTGCACTGCACGAATAGCATTAACCATTTCATCCGGTCCAGCATCTTTGGTTAAGTAACCTGCTGCACCCATTTGCATTACTTTACTTGGGAACGGGTCTTCCGTATGCGCAGTTAAAACAATAATTTTAACATCTGGCGCAAAACGTAATATTTTTTTGCTAGCTTCTAACCCCCCCATGCCTGGCATATCCATGTCCATGAGTAAAACATCAGGTTCACTTTTACGACAGAATTTAATTGCCTCTTCACCCGTTTCACATTCGCCGATAACACTTAATCCCTTAACGCTGGTTAAAATTTTACTAATACCGACACGAACAAGATGATGATCATCAACCAATAGAACATTTATCACGCAGAGTAACCTTAATTAACTTGTAGAGTTAGCCAGAATATAGCGAAAGCGCTGACTATTCAATTGAATCTTACCGAATAATTATGCGATTAAATTTATTGTTAGCTCAGACTGCGCTATAACTTTATCAATAGCTTAGGCTGGTTTTAGAGTTTATTATTTTTCAGCCAGCTATTTAACAAACCAACTTGGCCATTTTTATATGCAGCATAAGTTAACCGCACGGCATTACTTAAAATAACGCTGTCAGACCAATTTGTTTGCTCACTTATGAGTTGATAACAATGTTTTGCCTCAGGTGACATATAACCACGCATTTCCTGCAAACCACGTTCTTTTTGCTTATCGCGATAACGCTTTTGTTTTTCGGCATTGCTCATAGCAATCTTTTTAGTTGGCTGCTCGTTCATTTGTTCGGCATTTGTCATGTCTGTTAAATTTATTTCTAGCTACATGTACCTATAGTCACGCATAACGAGAGCATAATCAAGGCATGACGTTAATTTGATTTATGAGAAATTAATTATATTATTTAACTGTTCGGAGTTGTTTAGTGTACAAGTGTACGCTAAAGTAGCTGCCTAAAATTTATTATCGGATTTCAGCTCATTATGGCAATGCCACAACAAAACTCATACAGTAAAGAAGATTTAGTAAAAGCAGGTACCGGAGAACTATTTGGTGAAGGTAATTCACAACTTCCTTCTGATAACATGCTGATGATGGATCGTATTATTACCATATCTGAAGAGGGTGGCGACCATGGTAAGGGCTACATCTTAGCTGAATTAGATATTACACCAGACTTGTGGTTTTTTGATTGTCACTTTAAGGGTGATCCGGTAATGCCTGGTTGTTTAGGTTTAGATGCTATGTGGCAACTTGTAGGATTTTTCCTAGCTTGGACTGGTGGTCCTGGTAAAGGTCGTGCTCTAGGTGTGGGTGAAGTGAAGTTTACTGGCCAAATATTACCTACCGCTAAAAAAGTTACTTTCAAAATTGATTTCAAACGCGTTATTAAACGTAAACTTTATATGGGCCTTGCCGACGGTAGTGTTAGTGTCGATGGTCGTGAAATTTATACCGCTAAAGATCTTAAAGTAGGCTTATTTACTGATACTAGTAAATTCTAATCTCAGTTAAAGCTTTATCGATATACGATAGATAAAAAAAGCCCAGCAATCAGCTGGGCTTTTTATTATATTATTCATTTACTTATAATCTGTTTGAACTGCTCTTGTTAAAACAAGTAATTGTTTATTTAAACAGCCCTTGATGTTTATCTTCTATGGCCTCTCGCCATCCGCCAAGCCATTGTGACTTTATCGAATCATTTTGGTACGGGCAATGTTCCTTAGAACGACCAGATATACCTGCTTGGTAACCTCTTGTGTGTGCCCTATTTTGGCGATCGCGTTTTTGCCGCTTCATCATAAATACACGCTCCTTGGTTCTTCTTAATAGAAATACCAATAGCAGACTTGAGCAATTATTCTTAAACTTTACTTACATTATTCACATTAATAAAAATAACTCGCCCAGCTGGTATTGCAATACTCCTCTAAGCATAGCTGAAGAAAAGCTATTTTCAATAAGTAAAAAGATAAATTTCACCCATAAAAAAAGCACTGCAACAGTGCTTTTTTTTTATACTTAATAATCAATAATTAAGTATAAAATTCGAATGAAAACCTAATATTTTTAGTTGTTGGCTTTTCTACGGCGAAGACCAAACAAGGCCATTAGTGACAATAAACCAAAGCCAGAAAAACTTGCTCCTTGCCTCTCTACTTTCTCTTCAACTTCTCCACAGTCTTCAACTTCACCGGCAATGGGGTTTAGTAAAACAGCGCGAGCAACGTCAATCATTACTGGATTACCGCTATCATCAACTATTGCTACCCCTTTGGCATCAAAACTTTCCGCCTTCATAATGGCAATCGCGGAAATCTGCCCTGCATCATTAATATCACTGGCTTTAAGAATGTCATAAGATGAATTACAAGCTAACAGATCGTTAACATTTGTCATTACAGGGCTATCACTTGAAGTATCATAGATAAATCCAGCCGTTCGGCGAGGGTTTTGTGTACTATCATTATGGGTTTCAATTTCAGCTTCACCGACAATAACACCAGAAGAGTTCACCCCAAAAGCGGTGCTTTTAGAGGTAGTGAAAAAGTCTTTTGGTATAATAACTTCCATGTCACTTTCAGGAACACTACTGTCTACATAAAAGAATTTTTTGACTCCGGTATCGATATTATGGGTAAAACCTACCACTAAACCGTTATCGTTAATATCGTTCGCACGAGAATATGGGAAAGTTGAACTGGTACCAAAATAATAATGTTGTTGGTTAAAATCAAAAACTTTGCCATCTTTAAATAATACGGCATATGAGCCACTAACTCGTTCATTTGAGTCTGGCGTAGTTACCTCACCAGCATCCCAACCATGAGAATACCCTACGGCAACACCACTTGCATTTACTGAAAGTGCCTGGCTAGAAAAGGCCCTATCATCATCCTCATGTGGAGTGATTAACAAACCTAAATCTGTTGTTTCTACTTCACCTGTATCTAACAATGTCGCCTTGAACGCCATGATATGATACATACCATTTTGGATATTTTGGATACAGATTTCTTCTGGAATATTCTTCAACACATCAGGGTCGGCACAACCACCCGTGGTATCAAGAACATATTCTTCTCGACTTGCCCCTAACTTATAACTGTAATAGCCAACCGCAGCACCGGAGTCATTCATATCAAAGATGGCTGATATCCCTCCCCCATAGCGAATTTCCTTTGGGATTACTGGGTAAATTTCGTTACCGTTATCTGGGGAGAAGAATCCACGTTGACCATGATCTCGTAGCCAAAAATCTCGTACAGTGCCATTGCTATCAGTAAATTCTGGCATAGGTAGATAAGGTGCGCTTGCAGTACCGTAAGTAATGCCCGTATCGGTAATACCTTGAACAACGGTAACGGTTGAGCGTGTTAATGTTCCAGAGCAAGCTGTAGAATCAAAATCAGTATCAAAAACACAGATATCAATAGATGATGAGTTACCAGCATCTAAATTAAGTAAGGCGGCAGTATCGGCAACAACTTGATATTCAAAATACGGGTTAGAGCTGGACGTATTTAGATCTTTCAAGTACATTTTTGACCAAGTAAGATCATTGGCTGTCGGGTTACCCGCTTTTAATGCTTCAAAATCTTCAATTGGTTCAAGCCCAAAATAATAGTCATGATTTCTCAGAGCATTATATTGTATTTGATTAAAGTCATTATCATCAAGATATTGAAATTGCACAGGGAAATTAAAAGAATTAGTCCCTGAAACCGCCATTTCGCCCTTGATGTTTAATGTTCCACCGTAAGTATACCCGGTGGAGTCTTTATCAACTTCAATCACTTCATAAGTAGCTCCATGGCTTTGACTCATGAGGCCAAGACTTAGAGTACTCGTAACCGCTAACACCAATATTTTTTTTGCAAATTGCTTCATACTACTTATTAACTCTTTATGGTTTATCTATTTAACTCGCTTTAACTTATCTGGGTTAAAGCGAGTTAAAGTTTATAATTTAGGCCGTTGTCTGCAGAAAACTGATGATTTCTCAGTTATTACTCATCATCAAGTTCTTGCCATCTGGCATAGACAATCTCGAGGTTGGACTCTGTTTCTGCCAGCTGGTTCAAAACTTTTTGTGTTATTTTTTCATCTTGACTGAAAAAATCAGCTTCATTAACTTGGCCTTGTAATACATCAATCAGTTTTTCTAGTTCATCAATTTTTTCAGGCAGCGCTTCAAGTTCACGAGCATCTTTAAAAGATAGCTTTTTCTTTTTAGCCACAGGCTCAGCAGAAACTTGCTGCGCTTGCTTACTTTTATCTTCAGTGACTTTATTTTTCTGCTCAGCACCATCTGCCATATTCTGACGTTGTGTATCTTTTAGCGCAAGGTAATCATCAACATCATCATAACCACCAACAATCTGATTTATCTGTCCGGTACCATCAAAATACAAACAAGTATTCACACAGTTATTTACGAAATCACGATCATGGCTCACTAAAATAACGGTTCCAGCATAATTTGCAACAACTTCTTCTAGTAGCTCTAAGGTTTCAATATCAAGATCGTTGGTTGGCTCATCGAGAATAAGTAAGTTACTTGGGCGTAAAAACAAACGTGCCAGTAATAATCTATTTTTCTCACCACCCGATAAAGCTCGAACGGGAGTACGTGCTCGTTTAGGGCTAAATAAGAAATCTTGTAGATAACCTAGTACATGTCGAGACCTACCATTTACCATGACTTCTTGTTTACCTTCACCAACAATTTCTTGCACGGTTTGGTTTAAATCAAGCGCTTCTCTGTGCTGATCAAAATAAGCGATGTCTAAATTAACACCTGAGCGCATTTTACCGCTAGTTGCCGCTTGTTTTTCCATGATCAGTTTGATCAAGGTTGATTTACCGGTACCATTCGCGCCGATTAACGCTAAGCGGTCATTACGAGAAATAAGTAGATTAAGGTTTTTAATAACGACGTTGTCACCGAAAGCTACTTTGACACCTTCCGCTTCAAATACTAACTTGCCAGAGCGATCGCCTTGGGTAATATTCATGGTGCTTTGATTACGTACATCACGGCGCGAAGTACGTTCTTTACGCAACTTCTCCAAAGAGCGTACTCGACCTTCATTACGAGTACGACGCGCTTTAACGCCTTGACGAATCCACACTTCTTCTTCGGCTAATTTTTTATCAAATAAAGCATTTTGCTGAACTTCTACTTGTAAATCATGCTGCTTTTGTTCGATATATAAATCATAGTCACCTGGGTAACTTTTAAGCTTGCCTCGATCAAGATCTAAAATACGGGTAGATAAACCACGGATAAACGCCCTATCATGGCTGATAAAAATAATAGTACCGGCAAAGTCTTTTAAGAATTGTTCTAGCCATAACACGCTTTCAATATCTAAATGGTTAGTTGGCTCATCGAGTAATAAAATATCTGGGCTAGTTACTAATGCTTTAGCCAAAGCAACTTTACGTAACCAACCACCTGACAAATCACAAATTTTCGCATCTGCATCCAATGATAAAGTAGTCATGGCTTGGTCAATACGCTGTTCGTCCAGCCAAGCATTGGCTTTTTCAAGCTCTTCTTGTACGTTTGCTAACTTATTAAGGTTTTTGTCACTGGGGTCTTCGCCAATCAAGTGAATTAAGGCGTGATAACGACGGATTAGTTCGGCATTTTCTTTTACACCTTCAGCAACATAGTCAAACACAGAGATTTCAGACGATTCTGGTGGATCTTGCTCTAACATAGACATTTTCATGGTACTAGACTTTAAAATCTGACCATCGTCTAAGTTTTGTAAGTCCATTAATATCTTCATTAACGTCGACTTACCTGCACCATTACGGCCCACTAAACAAATTCGCTCACCGGTTTGGATACTTAACTCGGCTTTATCTAATATTTTATCTTCGCCAAAGGCAAGCTCACCGTTGGCTATTCTTAATAATTCCATAATTCTTCTTAACTTCTAATAAATTTAATAATTTGCTATTAATTTTCTAATGATAGCTACAGGCTAAATTGTTCAACTTGTGTTTGGGTAAAAGGCCAAAACAGCTTAGTATTTTCACTACTGTTTTCTTCCAGTTTTTCTAAGACGGGAATATGCACACCATACAATTCAACCAATGTTTGTTTTTCATGAGCCACCTGCTCTTGTTCAATAATATCAACTTTTTTTAACTGTTCATCAGTCAATACAGTTAAACAAAGTGCCAAGGCCTGCTCACATAAATGGCAGCCTTCACTGCCATATAAATTATATTTTGTCATTATTACTATCTACTACTTAGGTAGCTTTGCGTTTAATAGACCAGCTATTATGAATATGTTTGTTACGAGCAAAATCTTTATCTCGTGTGATATCAGACATAGCCTCTGCACCCAGGCCGTGCTCAGACAATGCTTCAAAGTCTATTTTAAAGTTACGTTTATTATTAGTGAAGAATATTTCCCCTCCCCTATTAAGTGACTTTAACGCATCAGTAATTAACTCAACGTGGTCTCGTTGTACATCAAAACTATCTTCCATACGCTTTGAATTTGAGAATGTCGGTGGATCAATAAAAATCACATCAAACTTAGTAGTGTTTTTCTTCAACCAGTCTAAACAGTCTGCTTGAATAAATTGATATTTATGACCGTTCAACTTATTCAGGGCAAAGTTATCTTGTGCCCAGTTAAGGTAGGTATTAGACATATCAACGGTAGTCACAGATACAGCACCTTGTACAGCGGCTTGTACTGAAATTGAGCCGGTATAAGCAAATAAATTAAGTAAAGTCTTACCTTGAGATTTCTTCGCTACTATTTGACGTGTTTTTCGGTGATCTAAAAACAAACCGGTATCAAGATAGTCCCATAAGTTAATTTTAAACTGAGCACCATGTTCATTGATAGTAAGAGATTGTTTCGATTTGTCTAGGCGTTGATATTGATCACTGCCCCTTTGTTTAGCACGGGTTTTCAAAACGACTTTATCTGTTGGAATATCTAATACTTTAGGCGCCCAATAAATAACTTCTTGTAGACGTTTCTTGGCTTTTTGCTCTTCAATAGTTTTTGGCGCGGCATACTCTTGTATCACTAAATACTCGCCATAAATATCAATAGCAACATTATATTCAGGGATATCACCATCATATAAACGGTAAGCTTCTATTTCATTTGATTTTAACCAGCCTTTTAAGTTTTTACGGTTTTTCTTGAGGCGGTTTGCAAAAGCGCTGTCTTCCTCAGCGAAGTCCGATTGCGGATTTACGGCATCTTTTGCTCTTTGTTTTTCATCAACATTGTATAAAGCTAATTGACAATCTAATGGCCCGTTTTTAAATTTATAACGCTTGAAACTTGAGAGTTTCAACATAGCCAGCAAGTCGATATTTGCCGTTAATATTGCCACACGCCAGTCGATAAACTGCGTTTTAAGTTTTTGACCAAATAAAACAAAGTTTTCGACTAACTCGGGTAACTCACCAATACGTTCACCATAAGGAGGGTTAAACAACACAGTGCCAGGACCACCAAAGGTGTTATTCATGTCGTTAGTATTTTTACAGGAGAATTCAATATATTGTTGTAAACGTGCATTACGAGCATTTTGCTGCGCCGTTTTTAATACACGGCCATCAATATCAACACCAAATACTTTCACACCTTGAAGCGTATCTAATGATTTTTCAGAATTTGTTATAGCTTTGTCTAATTGCTCTTCCCAAAGTTCATTCTCATGTGATAACCAATATTCAAAGCCCCAAGAAGCACGGCTGATACCCGGCGCTTGCTTAGCTGCCATAGCAACAGCTTCAATCAAAATAGTACCTGAGCCACACATTGGATCAACTAACGGTGTACTAGTATCCTTTAACCAACCAGAACGAATTATAAGAGCCGCAGCTAAATTTTCTTTTAATGGCGCAGCACCACTGTGCTCACGATAGCCACGTTGAAATAAACCTCGGCCTGAAAAATCAAGGAAGATATGGATCTGATCTCTAAGTAATCGCGCTTGAAAACTAATTTGTGGCGATTTTTTATCTACATTCGGGCGCTCTTGGCCTTGCTCTCTAAATTGATCAACGATCGCATCTTTAATGGTTAAGCCACCAAACTGACTATTTCGAATTTCTTCGCTATAACCAACAAAGTCAATGGCAAAGGTAGTTGTTGAATTAAAAATATCAGGCCAGTTAATCGAACTCGCGGCTTTAAACAACTCATCTTTGTCTTTCGCTTCACCCTCACCTAATTTAAGCATGATACGAGTAGCAAGGCGTGTCCAAAGAGATATTTTATATCCCAACGCTAAAGACGCTTGAAAATAAACGCCTTCGGGTTTTTGTACAACGCGGTCTGCGCCTAGGTTTATTATTTCATCGAACAGTAAAACTTCAATACCAGGTGATGTTAAAGCTAAAAATTGGTGCATGGATTCTTTCATGGTGCGTTTCCGGAGTAAGCAGCAGTGTAAACTATGGGCGCGATTATATACGCAAACACAAGGTACATAAACAAAAGTTAGCTTTAACTGGCAGAAACCGCCTGATTTTCACTCGTAACGGATGACAATTGAGCGAACAGTATTATTTTGATAAAAGCGCTTGCTTTATCGATGCGCTATCCTTACTATACGCCTCGCTTTCAGGGACTAACCTTTTTGAAAGAAACTTCTCGCAATAAGAAGTAAAATATTGTGGCTTGTTTAAGTTTATACTAGCAATAGTAATCTTAAACCATTCGGACGCGGGATGGAGCAGCCTGGTAGCTCGTCGGGCTCATAACCCGAAGGTCGTCAGTTCAAATCTGGCTCCCGCAACCAATTCTTTTTAGAATGAATTAAAACTTCTAAGGCTTGTTTAAGTTAACCACTTAAACCATTCGGACGCGGGATGGAGCAGCCTGGTAGCTCGTCGGGCTCATAACCCGAAGGTCGTCAGTTCAAATCTGGCTCCCGCAACCAATTCTCTAATAATAGAATTAAAATAATTATTGGCTTTCCTACTTTAATGTAGGTCATTCGGACGCGGGATGGAGCAGCCTGGTAGCTCGTCGGGCTCATAACCCGAAGGTCGTCAGTTCAAATCTGGCTCCCGCAACCAACTTATATCAAGTATAAAGAGTAAGGTCGTAAGCTCCCTCTCCATAAGATAAGGGCTCCCGAACCAATCATTTTTATCTCCATATAAATTTCTATATAAAAAATCCATACTTTAGTTCGTCAGGCTATTACTTATAACTAGCCGAAAGTCGTCATTGTTTCTTCAAATCTGGCTCCCGCAACCAACTTCTCTTAAGTATAAAAGTAGGTCGTTAGTTCCCTATCCATAAGATAAGGGATCTCGTACCAATTATTTTTTACCTCCATATAAATTCCTATTTAAATAATCAAAACTTTAGCTCGTCGGGCTATTACTTATAATAGCCGAAAGTCGTCATTGTTTCTTCAAATCTGGCTCCCGCAACCAACTTCTATCAAGTATAAAGAGTAAGGTCGTAAGCTCCCTCTCCATAAGATAAGGGCTCCCGAACCAATCCTTTTTATCTCCATATAAATTTCTATATAAATAATCCATACTTTAGTTCGTCAGGCTATTACTTATAAATAGCCGAAAGTCGTCATTGCCTTTTCAAATATTGCTTCCGCAACCAATTTTTCATATCAACATTTTTAAAATAACATCTCATTTAAACCATCCAAGATATGCCTCGTAGGACAGTCCCTCTATAAACTTAAGTAAATAGCCGACAGTAATATTTTTTCACTCTGCATACTTCCAATTATCTTCTCCCCCCTATAATTTCTACTCATTATTTACCACTATGTGGAGCCTTAGTTCCTAGACTCTGCTGAGATTTTCATTACAATCCAGCCATCTTATCTAACTTGATAATTTACCCTATAAAACTAACCTGGAGAAATAATATGAATGTTGACCAACATATCAAAGTAGCACAATGGCATTTAGAGCAAGCTCGTTTACATAATGTTAGTGATCATACTTGTGGTTGTCCTGCTAACAAGCATGACCAACGCGCGATTGATGCTGTTGAAGCTGGTTTAATCATTGAAGAAAAGGCGTGTACATTAGAAGCTAAAGAAGCACGGGTTTAAGTTAGCCACTGATGTAATGAATTAAAACCGATAAAGCTGCGTTTATCGGTTTTTATCCTTGATATAAACTCCCGCCACTACTCTTTTCTGCAAATCAGCATTGTATCTCCTGCTTGCTTTAGCAAATATCACACTATATTTATCATTGAATAAAAAATTAAGATAAATATAGTGTTGTCGTTAACCTCATTACTTTATAAGATTCATTTACTCTAACTATTTATTTAGTAATTACATAAGGATTTTTATGGCTGGTGCAAGTTTACTGACCTTATTAGATGATATTGCCATGTTACTCGACGATGTAGCTGTTTTATCCAAAGTCGCAGCAAAAAAAACCGCAGGGGTTTTAGGTGATGATTTGGCTGTAAATGCCGAGCAACTTTCTGGTGGTTTAAAAGCCGACCGTGAACTACCCGTAGTATGGGCTGTGTTTAAAGGATCTATGCTTAACAAAGCTATTTTAGTCCCTATTGCACTATTACTGAGTTATTTTTTGCCCGTAGTGATAATGCCCTTATTAATGCTAGGCGGTGCCTATTTGTGTTACGAAGGTTTCGAGAAAGTGTGGCATAAATTTAGCCATAAGGTTGAACATAAACAGCAACATGAACAACGTGTTGCTGCACTCCAAGATGAAACTGTTAATATTACCCTCTATGAGAAAGATAAGATTAAAGGTGCCATCCGCACTGACTTTATCCTCTCTGCAGAAATTATTATTATTGCTTTAGGCACTGTCGCTGATAAAGCAATCACCACACAAATATCAGTATTAGTTTTTATCGCTATCTTAATGACCATAGGTGTATATGGCTTAGTTGCCGGTATTGTCAAAATTGATGATGGTGGCTTTTTATTAATTAAAGATAAGTCCATCAGTCTTTGGGGAAAATTTAAACGCGCATTGGGTTACTTTATGATTGCCTTTGCACCTAAACTTATGAAATTTTTGGCTGTTGCTGGCACAATTGCTATGTGGTTAGTAGGCGGCTCATTGATTACTCACGGTGTTCCTGCTTTTCATCACTTCATTGAATCAGCGATACACTTTGCTGGTAATTTACCTATATTTTCAGGGTTATTGGTCGCTATTACGCCACTGCTAATTGATTTAGTGGTAGGTTTTGTCCTTGGAGCGGTATTGGTTTTTGCTTCTTTAGCCGTGATGGCAATAACTAAGAAAAAAAATAAGCCGGTAAGCGAATAAGAACTCAAGTAACAACGAAATTAAGTAGCGATAGACTCTGTCGATGTTTCAATTTATTCGATTATCAAGGCAAAACGTTTATGAATAACGGGTTATTTATCTACGTTTTAACGCTGAGAATCGGATAAAGGGGAATATTGAGCAAGTGCTGCTTATCCAGAGATCAGGTTAACTAACAACTAAAATTAATTTTCCAATATTCTCATTATTGGCCATTTTTTTATGAGCTTGTTCGACTTGCTGCCACGGATAAACAGAGTCAATTACCGGTTTAATTTGACCAGTAGCTAACTCAGCATAAAAATCATTAATGAAATCAGCAACTAGTTGGGCTTTATAACCTTCACTACGATTACGTAATGTTGAAGCGGATAAGGTTAATCGCTTTGCCAGCAACTTGGCTATATCAAGTTGCGCACAATAACGACCGCCAAGCATAGAGAGAGTAACAATATGACCATCTAGCGCGGCAACTTTAATATTTTTCGCGACATACTCCCCTGCAATCACATCAATAATAATGTCAAAACCTAAAGGCATATTCGCTTTAGAGTATGCAACAAAATCCATTTCCTGGTAGTTTATCGCCACATCTGCACCAAGGGCTAAACATGCTTGTGCTTTTATCTCACTGCTGACGGTGGTTACCACATAACAATCCTTCGCTTTTGCCAGTTGAATAGCAGCGCTGCCAACACCACTTGCACCCGCGTGAATAAGTACATTACCTTTATCCGCTAAGTTAGCAATACTGAATAAGCTTTGATAAGCAGTGAGGAAAACTTCGGCACAGGCTGCACCTTGTTCAAAAGTAAAATGTTCCGGTAAAGAAAACAACTGCTTCGCTTTCACTTTGACGTATTGTGCGTAACCACCACCAGCAACTAACGCAAAAACCTTATCATTAACTTTCCATGGTTTAGCTAAATGATTTACACCAGCGTACTCACCACATTGAACAATTTCGCCCGAAACTTCTAAACCTAAAATTAAAGACTCCCCCATTGGTGGTGGGTACTTGCCCGCACGTTGTAATAAATCAGCTCGATTAACGCCAATAGCCTTAACCTTAAGCAAACATTCATCCGCAGCTATTTCTGGCATGACTGTTTCACTGAATACTAATGATTGTTGGTTGTCGACCTGGATATATTTCAAGGATATTTCCCTGTAACTGAGCTTTAAGATATAAGAAAAAAATGAGTTAAGCTTAAACTAAATAGCTTAAGCTTACGGCGTTAGCTAAAAAGCATTAACTAAGAGGCACTTAAACTAAAGAAGATAAAGCAACGGTATTGAATTTTACTTTGCTCCAGCCATTTTGGATAAAGTTACGAATGTTAGCGTGATCGTTTCCTTGTGGGTTTTTAACGACATCATCTCGATAAAAACGACCAAAACAATTTAATGTTTGCTGCTCGGTGAATTGATTAAGCTTGGCAAAATAAAATATCTTACAAGAGCCTTCATTAGTACCTGCTTCATTAACTAAATCACCATTACTAAAACTTGCTGGTGTATAATTATAATGTTCACTAATCACATGCATCACTTGTTCAAAGCTTATTTTTTCAGCATTAGCACTTAACTCGTCAATAAAATCAGCTAAAGCGTGCTTACCTGCAACACTCGCCATTATAAATCACCAGATTTTAGTTTTGCTTTGGCTTCTGCGACTTTAGAGAAGTCTAAACCTAGTTCATTAACCGCTTGTTCAATAAGTCCAGGATCAGCCATCACTAAGCTCATAATAGCTTGTAGTTTTTCTGGTGGAATACCAAGCTGGGCAATGAATGCCATTGCCATCATAGGGTTTTCAGTAAGCGCTTGAAAAAGCTCTCCAATTTTTTCATCACTGATATTTAATTCTTTTAAAATTTGAATAATCGGGTTCATTAATTTTTCTCAAGTTAACATTAGGTAATAATCATCTTATTTTAACAAATATCAGCCATTGTGAAAGCCTCAAATCAGCTAAAATTTTCTCTCTTCATTATATTTATGGTTTTATCCGGTTGCTTACAAACCTTATTGAGTGACAGCTAACTACACTAGCCTGCAAATAAAAAGTATAATAACGCTGAATTGATATATTTTACACGAAACTCATTTATATCATTAACATTTACTTTCAAACTAACTGTCGCTATATCCTTATTTATGCAACCAAAATTTAAACCTCAAAAATTTCAACAAACAAAGCTTAAGTATCTCACTGCCTACTCAAATGAGGTACAGATGCAAGTACAACGGATGCTTGAACAAAAAAAACTAGCACAATATTTATTAAATAAATATCCAATAACCCATGAAATAAGCAATGATAAAGCCTTACGTACTTATGTAATGTCACTCAAAAACCAATACTTGAAAAAATCTGCACCTTTGAGCCAGATAAAATATGATGACAAGATTCATATCATTAATAATGCCTTAGGCCTGCACACTTATGTCTCTCGAGTCCAAGGCAATAAACTAAAAAGTAAACATGAAATTCGCATTGGTAGCTTATTCAAAAAAGCCCCAGAGGCCTTTTTAGCTATGATAGTTGTGCATGAGTTAGCTCACTTAAAAGAAAAAGACCATAACAAAGCGTTTTATAAATTATGCATGAGCATGTTGCCTGATTATCATCAATTAGAATTAGACCTACGCATTTACCTAACGCAATTGGAGGAACTAGGTGGCATCTACTCTTAATAATGCCCCGTTAACTACTCGCCGTTTACTGATGATCTAAGGTGAATGCTGAAATGCAAAGTTTGCTTTAGGCAACTATACTAATGACTCAGCTAATACTAAGATCTATCTTGTTATGTTAGTGAAATCGATAATATTGTGTTTACTATTCTTAGCTCCCTACGGGTTTTCTGAGCCTGTGCAAATTGATATTCGCCATCGCCCGCCTGAAATGTCGATAGTTGATAAAAAATATTCTGGTCCTTTAATAGACATTATTAATCTTTTACTGATAGATGCTGACTTAGAAGCACAATGGTTAGTGGTTCCTTGGCCAAGAACCTTACTCAGGGCTAAATTAGGCCAAGTCGATATAATTCCTCGCCACTCCATGACCCCTGAACGAAAAGAATACTTATTACCTATGTTGCTAGGTTATGAACAACGAAGTGTTCATTACCTACTCTCACCTCACCTCAAAAATATCGAACAATATGAATCACCCCAAAATTTTAGTGACTTGATTTTTGGCTTGTTACGGGGGTCCTATTACGGACCTTACATTGAAAGTATTAATACCAATATAAGTACTGTTTTTACGCATGATATTAATCAGTTAATGTCATTGCTGCTTTCGGGGCGAATAGATGTAATGCCGATCCAAAACCTAAATTGGGCTAAGTCAGCTTATCAAAAAGTAAAAGATAAACATTTAGGGCAACATTATAAAATAGCAGGGTTTAAAGAATCGTTTATGAGTGGAAAATACATCAGTATTCCAAAGAGTTCCCCATTAGCTAACAGGTTTCATCAACTCAACTGTAAATTGTTTAAACTGCGTAATTCTGGTGCTATTAATAGCTTTTACCAAGAGCATGGTATCACTCCCTACATTCAAATCGTCGACAATAAAGAAAGCCAGCAACAACTCAACTCTTGTTTGAAGCAGAATAGCGGTTTATAAGGTGCTAAATAACTTAAATGAACTTTATCTCCCTAAAGTTCATTATGGCTAAATTATATACTTCAAGGACAAATAAACAGATGATACCCCTGAGTAAACAATAGAGAAAATAGCTAAACGAATTATCATGCGGGAGTATTAACAATGTGCAAGAAGAGTAACCGAGCAGGCCCAGTATCAGCTCAGGTATCAATGGTGAAATCTAAACAAATAGAGCCAAGTGATGAGCAGACTATAGTTGATATAAACAGGAAAAATACAGCAGCCTTAAAATTAAAAAAGGCTATAACAAAGCAAGCAGTTGACTTAGAAAACCCAAATTATATTCTGGGCTATAACTAAACATATGATACTAGTTATGCCAAACAATAATAAAAGGCTGAATGGCCAGAAAAACACCTAAACGCTAACGCCTTAGCGTTATATTTCAATAGCTTTTATTCTAATAATTTTTATTTTAATAGGTAATGACGCTCTGGCCGCCCTACTGTGCCGTATTCAATATCGGCAATAATCTCATTACAGCTTAATAGGTACTCTAAATAGCGTCTTGCTGTAGTACGGCTTGTGCCAATATATTCAGACATAGATTCCGCAGTATAGGCCGTGCCAGAATTATCACTAAACACAGCACGAATTTTGTCTAAAGTTAATGAATCTATGCCCTTAGGCAATGGCGCAATCTCATTGATTACTGAATCTGATTTTGACGGATTAGCTAACTTCCCCTGATTATGGAAGAGTTCATCTAGATCATCTTGCTCAAAGGGCTGCTGAGTACTTAATCGCTGACGATACTGAATAAACCGAGCCAGTGTTAATTTTAAGCGAGAAAATGCTAAGGGTTTTAAAATATAATCGAAAGCGCCATAGGACATAGCCTCTTGAATCACTTCACTATCTTTAGCGGCTGTTAACATAACAATACTGATATCAGCTGCATTTAGGTCTTGTCTAACGTATTTTAAAACATCTAAGCCATTGCTCTCAACTAAGCTAACATCGAGAAAGATAAGTTCAGGCTTAAAAATGTCAAGTAGGTCTATTGCTTCTGTGGCGTTTTGTGCGATACCAACTACCTCAAAACCAGCTTCTCCATTAATTGTTTTTGACAATATATTAGCAATACGCATATCGTCTTCAACTATCACTACGCTATTTATATTTGTTATTTCCATGACTTCATCCACTCTATTATATTTACTTTACTCAGAATTTTGAGCTTTGGGGATTGTTTGCTTAATAACTTAACTTTATTTTTGACTGAGTATTAAGGCGCTTATTGGGCGATTTATTTAGGTATATACACTGTCATTATCGTGCCACCCGTTTTCGAACGGGTAATTGATAAAGTACCTTCCACTTGATCCAAACAGTTTTTCACCAAAAACATACCAATACCATGTCCCATGGCACGTTTTGTTGTTTGACCAAAGGTGAAAATATCTTTAATTGCCGCATCAGTCATACCGACGCCAGAGTCTTCGATTTCAAAAATTATATCTTCGCCCATATCGGTAAACGACAGTGTCACCTGAGCTGGTTTCTCTTTATTACTACTTGCCGCGTCAAAAGCATTTTCCAGTATATTGCCAAGAATCGTCACCAATTTTGAGCGTGGCAATTTATTCGGTACTTGCAGCAAACTGCTTTCATTATCAATAATTAATTCAATTTTTCGTTCCTTGGCAACATCATATTTACCAAGGATAAGGCCGGCTATTATGGGGTCTGGCACAATACGCATTAGAAAAGCAATCAACTCTTGATAGCCAGTATTTTCTACCATAATTAAATCTAGCGCATCATCATAAGAGCCTATTTGAATTAAGCCGCCTATGGTATTGAGCTTATTCGAATACTCATGTGTCTGTACCCGTAACATGGTAGAAAACTGCTTCACTTGCGATAGTTTCTCACTCAATTCAACAATGTCATCTTTGCGGCGAAAGGAAACCACTACGCCACGTTGTTTATCGGCAATCATTAAAGGCGTTTTGGTTAATATTAACGTTCCTACCGAAATATCTACCTCAATATCTCGCCATATCCTTGATGAACCACTGGCAAATATATATTGATAATCAGGTAATAATTCATCTACAGCAGAGCCAATCAATGCCTCTTCAGTAATATTGGCTAAAATTTCGATGGCCATAGGATTACAACTACTAATAATACCTTGCTCATCAATGACTACTACACCTTCAAGAATTGATTCAAGCACCGCTTTTCGTTCACTATAAACCCTAGATATTTCCTCAGGCTCCAAGCCAAATATCTCATCTCTATAACGCTTAGCAATATACAAGACCAAACAGCAGCCGGCGACTAAGGTAATACCAAAAACCCATGAAAATGTATCTCGGTAATTACTAATACTGAGCATCATACCGTGTTCTAAATAACCTACAGAAATTAAACCGATGATCTGGCCATCGTTCGACAAAACCGGCGTTTTCCCTCGAATAGAAACACCTAAAGATCCCTCAGCCTTTGAGACATACGACTCGCCAAGGCTAAGGGCTCTAATACTATCTCCCCCTATCATGGCTTTATTTATTTTTATTGGATTAGGGTGTGAATAACGTATGCCTTTATCATCACCAACTACGATAAAAGAAGCCGCTATAGCTTCTCTAATAGGCTCTACATAAGACTGGATAGGTTGGCTTTTTTTATCTAGGAGGGATTGTACAATAATAGGGTTTTTAGCTAAGGATTGAGCAACTGAAAGCGCTTTTTCACCAAGCTGTTGTTCAAACTCTTGCTCTAAATAAGAAACACTAAACATACCTAAAAAAATGGTCTGTAACATCACCAGCAGCACAGACAATAATGCTAACTTATTATGTAAACCCATTACTTTAAATTTACTGGTTATTTTCATTGGCATTTCTTTTAAATCGGCAGATAAGAAAATTCATCGGTAATACATCGAAGTTACTTTAAATTTAGTTAATACTGACAAGCTAAGCAACATGGTATTACCTAGCTTGTGCAATTGTATCAAGCTCTACACTTAGAAACTAAATTTCAGCAACCTTGCTTGAAGCATCAGAGTCATCGCCTTTTCTCAATGAAGAGATAATTGGCATTAACAATACCAGCACGGTTACCGTCAATATCCCTAAGGTAATTGGTCTATCCCACAAAAATGAAATTGAACCATCATATAACGTTAGCGACCGACGTAAGTTTTGCTCTAACATGCCACCTAAAATAAATCCTAAGATCAAGGGAGACATACTAAAATCAAGTAACCTCAAACCAATAGCTATTACCGCAAAGCCAGCCATCATATAGATATCAAAATTATTAAAGGAAACTAAATAAACGCCAATCAATGAAAAGAACAAAATTAAAACCGTTAGCAGTTGCTTAGGTAACGTCAGTGCTTTAGCAATATAAGGTATCAAGGGTAAATTGATTAGCAATAACACTATGTTGCCGATATACATAGAAACAATAACTGACCAAAACACTTCAGGGTTATCAATAAACAAACGCGGACCTGGCTGAATACCATAGGCCATTAACGCACCTAGCATAACAGCAGTGGTACCTGAGCCCGGAATACCTAAAGTAAGTAAAGGTACAAATGAACCACTACAAGCCGCATTATTAGCAGTTTCAGGGGCAGCTAAGCCACGTAAACTGCCTTTACCAAATTTAAGCTTTTCTTTGGCTGAAGATAAATTACGCTCCATACCGTAGGCAAGAAAAGAAGCTATGGTCGCACCCGCACCAGGCAATACACCAACAAAAAAACCAAGTATGGATGATCTACCCACTGTAGGCGCCATTTCTTTTATTTCTGCTCTAGTAAGTTTCAAGCTACCTACTTCTGTCGCGGGAGTAACACCTGAGCCATCATCTTTATTATTAACAATTGATAAAAGCGCTTCTGATAGGGCAAACATAGACATTGCAATTAACAAGAAGCTAATACCATCGAGTAAATCAATTTGACCAAAAGTAAAGCGTTCAATCCCTGAGGCTTGGTCTGTGCCTACCGTAGATAACATCAAACCAAACAGAGTCATCATAATAGACTTCAGAAAATTGCCTTTACTGGAAAATGCAGCAACTGCCGTTAAGCCTAGTAATAGTAAGGCGAAATAATCAGGCGATTGGAAGCTAAGAGAAATACTCGACAGCGCAGGCGCTGCGACTAGCAAAAATACTGCTGCAATAGTGCCGCCACTAAACGAAGCATAGGCCGCAATAGCCAAGGCTTTACCTGCTTGCCCTTTACATGCCATAGGGTAACCATCAAATGATGTCGCTACTGTGCCAGCAACACCAGGAGCATTAATCAATATTGATGAGGTTGAACCACCAAAAATAGCACCATAATAAACCCCAGCCATTAAGATCATGCCAGATGAGGGATCGATCCCATAAGTAATAGGGATCATCAACGCTATCGCAGTGATTGGACCTAAACCCGGTAACATGCCAATAAAAGTACCGACAAAACAGCCGAAGATAACAAATAGTATGTTTTGCATCGACATCGCGGTTTGAAAACCAATAATTAAACCATCTAACATAGTATTATCCCCAAAGGTCGCCGGTTGTTAAGTAAATACCTAATAGCTGCGTCATGATTGCCCAAAAGACAATAACAACAGGAACTGAGGCAAGAAATAAGTTTTTAATGCTACGCTCACCGAGAATAAGGAAGCCAAAAACTAGAAAAGAAATGGTCGATAAAATAAAGCCAAATTGCTCTAAAGTAGCACCGTAATAAATCATTAACGCAATAAGACTCGCCACCTTTATCCAGCTTTCCTTATCAAAACTACTCGCATCAGCAGCTGAATTATTAGTACTGCGAATATCGTTAATAACTGACATAACAATAGCTAAACTTGAGACGATAATGCCTAAAAGGGCATAAAGTTTAGGCATGGATTGTGATGTGAAGACATCGTATTCTTCGCCAGGGTATAAAGGAATTTGTCCGGCGTAGTAACCATAACAAACACTAAAAATAAAAAATATTAATGCGCCAATGACATTTTTACTGATTTTCATAACTCACCTCAAACTGCACGGCCATTGTTATTAAAACTTAGCAAACAAGACAATGCAGCATTACAACTAAAACTTTATTTCAAGAAACGTTATTTTTTCAAAAAGCCTAATTCATGCATCAATACACCAAGCTCTTTTTCTTGGTTTTCTAAAAAGTGATAGAACTCGCTGTCAGGGTTATACAAGTTTACCCAACCATTACGGTCTTTAATTTTTGTCCACTCAGGCGTTTCTTGCACATCGCCTAATAATTTGGCATAGGCTTTAACTTTTTCATCAGACATTGCTGGTGAAGCAAAGAAACCACGCCAGTTGGCAAAAACTACGCCATAACCCATTTCTGATAAAGTTGGTATTTCAGGAAGGACGTCTAAGCGCTCTTTTGAGGTAACAGCTAAAATACGAACATCGCCACTTTGTGCCATAGTTAATGCTTCACCAACACCGGTAGATAAAATAGCGGTTTCACCTGAAAGTAAACCAGCCATTGCTTTACCGCCACCATCATAAGCAACATAAACAACCCTTCTAAATTTAGCGCGTCCTGCTTTGATTGCCATTGCTGCAACAAGGTGATCTAAACTACCGCGTGATGAGCCACCAGAGAATTTCACTTTGCGTGGATTAAGTTTAAAGTCAGCTAAGACATCACGCCAATCATGGTACTTAGAGTCTTTACGAACGACAAAAGCGCCAAAATCAGCAATGGTGCCAGCAACAGGTTTTAAATCACGAAATGATTGTGGGAAAACACCGGTTAACGAACGAACTACTATGGGTGTTGAATTCACCATTAGCGTGTTTTTTTGCTTTGCCGCAGTTTCAATCATATAAGCAATGGCTTTCCCGCCGCCGCCACCTGACATATTTTGAAAAGAAGCATTTTTGATTTTCCCTGATTTCATCAAAGCTTCACCGGTGCCACGTGCTGTACCATCCCAACCGCCACCAGGGCCACCTGGAATAAGGAAATGTATCTCTGATGTATCTACCGTATCGCTTGCCATTGATGAAGTAGAGACAAGCGAAAGAAGACCAATAGCCATAGAGGCTAAGGTAAATTGTTTAATATTCATAATTAATCCTAAAATTTTTTGATAAACGCTAATCTTGGGCTAGCTATAAACAGCCCAAGCATTGAGGTAGAGCTAGAACAGATATTGCAGTCTTGCGGTAAAGGCTTTACCGTCAGTGTGCTCGCCAACTAAATCATCAGCGCCTGGACCACCCACTTCTGAAATTAAGTAATTGGCCATTATCTTAATCTTTTTATTAAGGTAATAAGTCGCACCTAAGGTGATGACATCGGCCTTGGTACCTTGATTATTTGCTGTAGCATCGAATTGGCTCATTCGGGCATAGACTTCCCAAGCGCCATTATCTGAAATAGGCGTTGGTGAATTAAATACACCACGTTTTTTATAAACCCTACTCTCGCCCGTTAAGAAATAACTAGCGGTCACATAATAACCATCGAAGCTACTATCATTCATACTATCAACAGCATCTACATCACGTACAGCATATTCAGCTTGAATAGACATAGGTCCATAGACTCCGGCAAACTCTAAGCCAAACTGAGTCATATTATCAACAGCAAAAGTATCGCCACCAGCAGCATAGTTAACCAAACGAACATTGGTATTACGCACTTCACCGCGAGCAAACTTGGCACTCAGCTTATCGCCGCCCATGTCACGTTGTGAACCCCAAGCGCCAAAATGTACCGTTTCACCTTTATTATGAATCGGAGACCAAGTTAAACGACCCGTTACTGAAAGATTAAGATCACCATTTTCATCCTGACCATTAGTACCAAAGCTACCACCCTTGTATGCGCCAACAGCATAACGAAGACCTGTGTTTTTAAAGTATTGATAGGCTGAAGCACCGTATTTAAAATAAGGTGACATGACGTTAGACAACATAGGTCGAGAGATAGCAGTAATATGTTTACTACTCGTTAATGCTTCTAAACTGATATCTTCGCGAATCTTACCCACTTTAATAGTAGGACCATTTTCAAACCCTTTATAACGTAAGCGAGCTAAAGTAATTTCACCTTTGTTTTCAGAAAAATCGAGTAATAATTTGTAATCCCAATTATCAGCCTTTCCTTGAACATAAGTTCGAACACGACGCGGGAAAAGGTCTGAACCCGTTGCACCATCATTATCCGCATTATAGGCGCCATCAAAACGGTTATAGTCCAGCTGGAATCGACCTCCTATTTTAAAAGATTTGTCACCATCATTGCTTTTAATCTTAACACCACCGCCTTTCGTTTTAACTTTGGGCGTTTTTTTTATTTTTTCAACAGCTTTGGTTAATTCATCAACTTGTTGTTGTAGTTTTTTTACTTCTTCTGATTCATTGGCCTGAGCAGCCACTGGCAATGTTAGGGCTAATGCTAACGCTAAACTAACGCCGCCCATTCGGTATTTTGACGTGAAGTTTTCTATAGTTTTTTGATGTTTTTCTCTCATGAGCTGAAATCCCTCTAACTTGTTGTAATATATTTTTTATAAATATTTCTAGTACCAATGGTGAATTTATATTCACTTAAATCTGAGATTAACTCAGGTATTGGACGCCTATAGTTGAGTTTTGAGGCATGGAAAGTAAACAATGAAAAACTAAATAACTTTAAGAGCATAAAAACAATTAAACACATAAAATTTACGTTAAGTTACACTTTTCTATAAATTTAAAAATAACTGATAAGTAGCAAGTACTTAATCAGTATAGGTTAAAATTTTACCGCTTTAGAAGTGAAGGTGTTGAACCAAACTTACTGAGGTAGGTTTACTAGAAACACTCGACAGTTTTTTTAATTGCATTACAATAAATGCACTTTACATCAGCAAAGCAATCAAGATGTCTGAAACTAAGATTAAGTTTGAACTGGAAAAGCAAAACAAGAATAGTGTCCGCTATAAAGAAGTCCCCAAAGACGGCATGCCGCCAATTCTAGGCTCTATTTATGTACAAAAGTGGTATGCGGGGAATAGTAAATATTTAGAGGTAACGGTCAATAAGGTTGAATAACTCGTCTTGTATAAAAGGTTTAGATAGCGTAAAAAGCAAAAAACCAGAATACCTTATAATGAGGTAATTCTGGTTTTTTTGGCTTAACCGTTAGTAAATAAACGGTTAATATTTCTGCTTGTTACGCTTGGTATAACATAGCTAGAAATTCTTTAGACTCATTCAATTGGGTAAATTTAAACAATTGTGAACCTGCTTGGTCTTTAACAACAACATTTAATTTGTTGATTGAAATAGACTTTACTGGTGCTTCAATAGCGTAAATCTTACCTTGATAAGTATAAGACATAATATAACTCCTTTAATTGCGTAAAAACGCAATATTAAAAAGCCGATAACTGCATACACATAATGATAATAATACGATGAACCAATCGAGAACAACTCGAGATTTCATGCAGCAAAAAGCTTTAATTTAATAACTTTTTATTAAGGTATTGGCTGACTGTGAAAGGGAAAGACAAAACACGAAAAAATCACTGGGGATTAACGTTAACTAGCTGTGAAAAGATAATTAACGTAGGGAAATATACTAGTCTTTGTTGAAAAAGTAAACATTTATTTTTAATGGCGTTTAAAAAAAGCATTACCGACTTAATGCTAGTGAGTAAATCAACCTATCTGACTTAAGTATTTTAACATTTCAACGATAAAATATCACAGTCAATATTGTCGAGTACTTTTTCTACGGTATTACCAATAAATTTACCGTTATTCGCCATGCCCATAACTAATAAGTCAACTTGCTGACTTTTCACTAACTCTGGTATTTCATACTCGGCAGACCCCGCAATCAGGTGAGTCAATTGTTCATCAAATGTATAGTTGCTCAGTAACTCACTAAAAGCTGCTTGGTGATGAGCCTTAATAGCATCACTGTACTCATGAAAGTCGCCATTGATCAAACTATGGTCCATGCCCACTGAGCTCATGCCTTGCCATAATTCTATCCCGATCGGTTGATAACAATGGCACACATGAACTTGCGCATCAAATAACTCAGCCATGACCAAGCCTGCTTGTAAAATATTAACATCTAATTTTTCGACTTTATTATGTGTTTTTTCAGGGTCTACGGCTGTCATAACTTTATGGTATGAGTCGTCATCTCTGTTTTTAGTAAGTAACAAAGGCACAGGGCAATGTTCAAGTAATTGCCAATCGCAAGGAGTAAAAAACATTTTATTAATCATCGAGCTTTTCTGGGTTGATTTAACCACCATAGACGCGTTGACTTTTGCTGCTTTGGTCAGTACTGCACAGCTTACATCGGCATGCCATACGACATCAAAATGTACCACAATATCAAGGGCTTTCACTTCAGGTAAATAGGTTTCTAACCAGCGAAGTTTAGAGGCTATATATTCCTTTTGTAAAGCATCTAACTGCTCTTGATTAAAGTTCCAATGACTAACAAACTCATTTTTATATACAACAAGAAAAAGCTCAATCGTGGCAGAGGTTTTTTCCGCTATATTAATGGCTTGTATTAATGCCGTTTGGCGGTCACTATTATCATCCATTACCACCAAAATACTTTTAATAAACTTCATAATTTACTCCTAAGTATCAAGCCTATAAACCACATCTGCTTCAATAAATTCCCTCTTCACTTAGAACATAACCTTTGTTACTCCCCTTACTTAAAAATTAGTAGAATGAATGACTTTTAGCAACGTATTTATCAGAAGTTTTCAGAAAAACGCTTCTACTTAAAGCATTCAAAATCGAAAGTCGCACATCTAAACATCAAAAAGCGAAATGGAGTGATAATCGTCAGTGTTTTCATGGTGTCTAGCTTTGTTATTATTTATACTAAACTTATTATAAAGTAAGCCAATCAAACAACTAATTTGAAGTTAATTACAAGAAAATATCAGCTAAGATTACTTGCTTGCATGGTGTTATCATTATTAAGTCATCATGCTTTAGCTAAAAACAAAGTTTACTTCGAAGAACTATTCTCTACAGCGGTAGTGCTCACCGATTCAGAAACAATAACCTTAGGTGTGGGTAACTTTGACCCCGACAAGTTATTAAAATCACACGAGCAGGATTTTACTGAAAGCGACTCTATAAAACTGAGGAATGAATTAACCGCTTACAGTATTCCGTATACTTGGGTGTTGTCAGAAAGCAAACCTAAAAAAAAGCAGTCTACATTCTTTTATAAAGATGAGTTAACTACATCAATATCTTACCTTAAACAGAAAACTAAAACAGACTTGCTATCACAATCGTCGATAACTGATGACAATAAAGATGAGATTTATTCCGCTTATTTTGCTTATAGCAAACATAGTCAACTTAATGATAATTGGGATTTTAGGTTAAGAATTGGTTCGTATCTAATGCACCATGAGAATAGCTTTAACTATAACAGCGAAGAGTCACAACAGTATCAAGATATATTTGATGGCGTATTTTTAAACTTATCAGCCAATGCTTTTATTATTGAGCCTAATGTTAAGTTAACTTATAGCCACCCCAAAGATTGGGGAAAGTGGCAGTATATAAGTGATTTAAATGTATTTAATGGCGTAACCTTTAATGGTGTTGAGTCGAGCCAAGACGCTAATCCTCATGGTTGGCGGTTTAACAATGCCTTAAAATTGCATTACAACCTCAACCAATCAAAGTTTCATGCCGAATCTTTATATGTAAAATTTCAACGCTCGGACATTGGTGGCGACATGGTTAATAGCTTAGGAACAGATCACTTTTATGAGTTAGGCATTGGTATATTACTCGACACCCGTAAATTCACTGACTTAGCGGAAAATGTTGGCATAGGCATTAATATCCATCATGGTAGTAACCTTAATGGCGGCAGTATTGTTTTTTATTTTAATGAGTTATAACTATCTTTAATTGCCTAACTTTCACTATCCCTTTTCCATTCAAGTAATGTGTTTAATATCCTTAGTATATTCTCTGACTAGGTAACTTTTTTCGGCGGTTATCATTCGGTCTACTATAAAAAATCCGCTCTATTAAGATTAATGAATGACCTTAATAGAGCGGATGATATTATTGATAGTAAAGTAAAAGTTATAACTTTACCCACCGACAGGCACTACACCCTTGACCGTTAACTCACCGAACGTCTCAGTTACGTCCACTTTATGGTATTTAAGGGCAAATGACATTGCTTGTAGTTTGCATTGATTTTTACCATTAATTAAAATTGTGCTTTGTGGAGATAATTTTATTTTTCGGATCGCTTGAGGGGTATTAAATTCCATTTTATCATTCCTTTGAAGTAGTGAAACCCAGTATGTATATTTAACATACTACAGTCAGTGTAGGCTAAACCTTAATTAACGCCAATCATGAGGGGGATTATTCACCATATGGAATTGGTATAAAAATAACCATAATATTTATATTTTGCTGTTGTGAAGGTAGCTCGAGTGAGATTTCTGTCTTACAACTCGTATCTTTAAGTAATATAACTATATAGCGATCAATAAAGCTATTATTCATCATAGTCTTAATAATAAAATGTGCATAAGTCAGTTTTCCATTATAAAAATATGCACTATCAGGAGTAAACAATGTTAGAAATGGCTGTAATATATCTCGCCGCGGCAATTATTGCGGTGCCTATAGCAAAACGTGTCGGTTTAGGTTCGGTACTCGGTTATTTGTTAGCGGGTATTTTGATTGGGCCTTTTTTGTTGGGCTTAGTTGGCGATCAAACTGATGTCATGCATTTTGCCGAGTTTGGTGTAGTGATGATGTTATTTTTAGTTGGCCTTGAATTGCAACCTTCACGTTTATGGAAATTAAGGCACTCAATTATCGGCCTCGGCGGCTTGCAAGTAGTGGTAACAACCTTGCTTATTTCTGCGGCCTGTTATTTTGTTTTTTCTTTAGTTTGGCAAACCTCACTTGCCATAGGTTTAATGCTAGCGCTCTCCTCTACTGCCATCGTTTTACAAACCTTAAATGAAAAAGGCTGGATAAAACAAGAAGCTGGTCAAAACTCATTTTCAGTATTACTTTTTCAAGATATTGCCGTAATACCTATTTTGGCATTAGTGCCCTTATTAGCTTTTAGTGACAACATTGCCAGCTCAGGCTCTCATGGCAACTTGATAGAACATTTTCCTGTTTATATACAAACGCTAATATCCGTTGGTGTTATCGCTGCGATTGTCTTAGCGGGAAAGTATGTTTCTGCGCCCTTATTTCGCTATATTGCCGAAACACGCCTACGTGAGCTATTTACTGTTTTTGCCTTATTTTTGGTGATTTTCATTGCGGTGATCATGCAAAAAATAGGTTTATCTCCTGCCCTTGGCACCTTTTTAGCCGGTGTGGTTCTAGCTGAAAGTGAATTTAGACACGAATTAGAAGTAGATATCGAACCCTTTAAAGGCTTGTTGCTTGGTTTGTTTTTTATCACTGTCGGCGCTTCAATTGATTTCCCATTATTGTTTGCAGAGCTAAGCTTAGTGACCTTATTAGTGGTGTCGTTAATTGTGATCAAAGCCGCGGTTTTATTTTGTTTAGCATCGTTATTTAAAATGGCAAAGAAACAGAAGTTACTATTTACCCTTGCCTTAGCACAAGGCGGTGAATTTGCTTTTGTATTGTTATCACTAACCTCTACCTTACAAATACTCACGCCAGAACAAAGTAAAATAACAACCTTAGTGGTCGCTATTTCTATGTTGATGGCGCCAGTTTTATTAATCATCTATGAGAAAATTATCGATAAAGAACAAGAAGAAGCACACGAATTTGATAAACCTGAAGATATTGAAGCAACCAAAAGCGTTATTATTGCCGGATACGGTCGTTTTGGTCAAATAGTAGGCCGCCTACTCAGCTCTCAAGGTTACCATTTATCTATTTTAGACCACAGCCCCAGTCAAATAGAACTGCTAAAAAAGTTTGGTAATAAGGTATTTTACGGTGATGCCGCACGCAAAGATTTATTAGAAGCCTCAGGTGCACAAGAAGCACAATTATTAGTAATAGCCATTGATGATGCTGATAAAATCATTGAAATAGCCCAACTTGCACAGAAACATTACCCTAACTTACAAATTGTTGCTCGGGCAGTTGATCGCCACCATGCCTATGAATTAATTCGCATTGGGGTCAAAACCATTAAAAGAGAAACCTTTGAATCAGCCTTAGGTTTAGGTGTTGAAGCATTAAAGTTATTGGGTAATAGCCAAGAAAGCGCTAAACGTGCCGGTGAGTTATTTGCAGAGCATGATAGAGAGTCAATGCATGTATTATCAGAAATATGGGGGGACGATCACAGTTATGGTGTAGCGGTTAAACATCGCATGGAACTGCTGCAACAAGTATTAGTGAATGATAAAGAAGAGCAAAGTAAAATACAGACTTGCCAGAAATCAGCAGAAAGTAAATAAAAAAACATCACAATATACTATTACTTACAATCAATAAAAAAGCCCTTATCTAGAGGATAAGGGCTTTGACTAACCTTGTTACTTAGACAGCAATAAGTTTATGCCGTCATGATTTTCCAGAAATTCAACTCATTTTTTGTTGGCGAGCTAATAAGATTAATGCCATAAACATTAACAACACAGATGCTGGCTCAGGTACATCAACTGGGTTGCCTGAAGTAACAGAGTAAGTATTACCACTACTGCTAACACCAGTAAATGCTGCGCCAAAATCATCACCAAAGGCCAAGTCGCTTAAACCTAAACTTCCTGAGCCACTGCCAATCACTGTAAAATCAACACTCGCTAATATAAAGCGGCTTAAACCATCTTGCACTGGTAATAACTCATCCCACCATGCATAGCTGGTTTCTGACAGGCCTAAATTATCAACCATAACATCACTAAATTGATCACTACCTGCGCCTACATTGAGTTTATTGCCAAAACTGGTCGATACATACTCAATGAGTGAATTATCCCAAGAGACATTAAAGTCAAAAGTAGCCAATAATTTTTGAAAGCCAAAAGTGTCTTCTTCAATATCAGAAATGATAAAGTCTGCCGTTAAGACATCTCCTATTTGATAGTTATCTTGATTTAGCTCAACGCTAAGTAATGTTGCCTGCGTGCTTAACGAAACTAAAAGTGCCGTTAATAATGTTATTAATTTTTTCATGGTTACTTCCTTTTATATAATTTTTAATTTATTAATTTGTATTGAATAAATTGAGTTAAGATAAGTTAACTGTTATTCCACAGCACAGCGCGAACGTGTACATAAAGACATTAATGCTCTGACATCACGGCTATTAACGACATTATCGAGATTGAAATCATATTTGCTATCATCCGCCGTACCAGCGCGAACCATGGCTGAGAACTGATTAACATCATTTCGGTCAACATCACCATCACCATCAAAATCTCCGACAACATCAACTGAGCTAGTTAAATTCAGCGAAACTATAACGGGATCATGATCTGATGCACGATAAGCATCTTCAGCAAAATATTTTGCTAATTGCTCAGACGATTTATATTCAGTGTTGTAATCGAAAATACGAGGTTCATCAGCATTGATGTGCCAAACAGTGGTATCAACAACTTGGCTAGCTAAGTCGTTACTTGCTAAGGCGTGGTCTAAGTAACCTATTTCACCACCAAAGCTATAAGAGTAAGCCGCATTGCCCAGATGATCTGCCACCAAGTTATGATAATTACTGGCGGTAATAACATTAATAGGGTCTTCTTTACCATAAGCATTTAAATCACCAATGATAAGGAAATCACTATCTGTAGAGCCTGTAGGTTTAGTGTTTAACCAAGCGGTTAAGGCACTAGCCGCTTGAGTTCTCAGTTCATTCCAACAACCTTGGCCATCTCCTTGATCAAGGTTATTACCCGAAGCGCTGCCACAACTTCCTTTAGACTTAAAGTGATTAACTGCAATAGTTAAGGTTTCATCAGTGACAATTTCTTTAAACGTTTGTACCAATGGTTGACGGTTACCATAATCAAATGGGCTTTGATTAGTGGTGATTGCATCACCAATTAAAGCAACGGTTGCTGGCTTATAAATAAAACCAACAGCGATTGCATCGCCGCCAACGCCAGCTTGATTAATGCTGACGTAGTTATATGTTCCGTCACCTAATTTTATATTTAGCTGAGCAACAAGTTCAGCAATGGCACTGTTACTTGCAAAACCATCATTTTCTAGCTCCATTAGACCAACAACATCAGCATTAATCTCGGCTAGTGCCGATACGATTTTACTGCTTTGACGATTAAATTCTTCTAAGGTATCCGCGCCCCGTTCTGTCGGAAAACCTTGTCCGGCGCCATCACCATTGAAGTAATTTAATACGTTAAAACTTGCTACTTTTAAAGATCCAACACCACTAATATCAGGTTGTGAAGTTCTGGCATTTGTCGCACTAAATTGTGGCGTTTGGCTGGGTAAAATACGGTAAGCATTAAAACTATAATCAATAATACCGGTTAAGTTAGCAACTGAATCACCTAAACGTACAGTATTTTGATAACTTAATCCTGGCGCCGGAAATGGCACATCATCAGGATTTTGCGCATTATTCATATCATCTAAAGTGATACGGTTTCGACTGTTTTTATCCGCTAAAGTAATAGCTTGCTCACTACCCGCGTTATAAATATTGGTAGGTAAAATCAAACGTCCATTAGATAAGGTTAGCTGGCCATAACGTGCCAAATTATAAGTATCACTTACTTTTAAGGTATCTGAAAAACTAACCATCATACCTTCGATGGTCTCCCAGTAATCACTACTTGATATAGGTAAAGACACTATAGTAGCTTCAATTGGTTCACCAAGACCACAATCAACAAAGTCAGTTGTGGCGGTTAATTGTGTTCGGCCAAAGCTCTCTTTTATAGTGCCGTTTATTCTTACTTTATTACCCACAGTAGGAAAGTTGGCAATATTATTGAAATATATAAAAAGGGCTTCAGAAGTCATTAAATCAACATCAGTATCCTGCACTTCTTCTTGAACAAAATAGCCTTTTAAACTTGGCACTGCAGAGGTAACGGTTCCCTCAATCACCTTAACTTCGCCAATGAAAGTTGAATTACTACCACTGCCTTGGATGACATTAATTTTATCTGCCTCATCACCACACATACCTATTACAGGATCTTCACCAGGATTAGGATCGGTAGGTGGCGTATCAGCTAAATGGGTTCCTAAATTATCAAAAGTATCTTTTGAGTTTGATTGCCATTGCTCTGCTTTAATAAACTCATCTGTTCGATCATTATCTCCTGATGTTACTGAAGCTAAGCGTACCAATGAGGTATCTTTACCCCAATTTTGTCTAATACCATAAGTGCCAACGTTATCAATAATAATATCGCCATGAAGAAGCTCGATATAATCATCACCATTAAAATTAACAGCACCGACAAAGTGGTCAATATAAGGAGCTAAAGCACTGTTATCTGCAATTTGGCTAGAGCCTAAAACCACAACATCATTGGCGAGAAGTTGTCCCGTTAAGGTATAACTACCAGTAGCTGTTGAGCTACCGTTTGAATAAAGTTTGAATTGATAATCAGCTAAGTCGATAGTTGCATCTGTTGGGTTATATATTTCTACCGCTTTATTAAAACTTGAACCTTCAACGTATTCAGAAAAAAACAAATCAACGTCAGGTTCAGTTGGATCAACAGGGTCTACCGGATCGACTGGGTCAACAGGACCAACATCTGAACATGATGCACTGTAAATTGTTGCAATCCACTCAGGGTGATCAATAAATGGGTTACGATTTCCTTGAAATTCATAAATTTTATTATTTCTATTAACTTCAAATTCATCAACCGGATCCGCTTCACTCCACGCTAACAGCGTACATAATTTACCTAACTTTGCCTCTCCGACAGAAGTTATTCTATCAACAACTTGTAAGTCTGGCGTCACTGAGTCTAAGCCGGCATAACGAGTATCCATATATAACACTATTCGAGCAACATCACCTTTCACTGCATCTCTTGGCTCAAATGAATTACCGTCGACGCGATTTTCTGGCGATTCAGGTAAAGCATTGTCACTGTTATCAAAGTCTAAATTACCTCGTGATGAGTTAACTGAAATGTCAGTAGGTCTTAAGTGATGAATATCTGAGTAAGCAAATGCACTAGAGCTTGGAAAACCATGACTTTTTGCCCATACATGTTCGCGGTTCCAGTTATCAGGATCGGTCGATTGTGAACCGCTACCATTTGAGTGTTTTGCCTTGGAAATACCACGATAAAATAAGATGACATTGTCAGCATTAAGTGGGTCTTCATCTGTTACCGTTAATGCTGTCCAAGCCTCAGAATAGCTTAGCTGCTTGTGGTTAACAGAAATAACGTCATTGATATTTGTGCGGATAACCGCAGCACTTTGTGCTGAGTCAATAGCGCTAATAACAGGAGCATAATAGGTAGCATCATCAAATTCTGCAGCACTGGCAATTCGGCTCAAGTCTGGACAGTTATAACAAGCATTAGTTACTGTACCACCGTCATTACCATTGTCACCGCCGCCATCGTCAACACTAGAGGTGATGACTACATCATCTAAACGTATGTATTCAGAGCCAGAGTTATTTGCCATTGACACTTTTATTTGTAGGCTACTTCCCTCAGGAATGGCTTGTGTAACAGTAACTGAAGTGAAATCATCAACTAAGGTATGATTGTCATTGCCCTTGCCTTGCCAATTGTCTACCCTGACAAAAGCAGCATTATCTACTGAATATAACAGGTTAAAAAAATCTGCTGATTCGTGGTTTCCACTTTCCTCTGCTAAAACAGAGAGTTGAATATTATTCTTTCCGGCAATGTTGATAGTCTCTGATAACCAATCAACACTACCATCAACATCTCTTGCTTCAATCTTGTTATTAGTGACTTTAAACCAATCACTCGTTGCAGTTAACTCAGCATTACTAACATCGATAGACCAACGCGTAATACCATTCATATCGATAGTATTAAAAACAGCACCTTTATTGGCTAATGCTGGGTCATTAAAATTTTCTGACCATAATGTTTCAGCGCTTAAAGCACTATGAGTCACAAAACTTGAAGCAATACAAAGTGCAATCAAGCTTACATTTAACTTACCATGGCCGAAAAATCGACTTGGCCTTGCCTTACTAGTATTCATTTTATCTCTCCAGATTTATAATTATATTTGCTAAAAAATACTGCTATTGGCTAAAACTTCAACTTGATTCTGCACGATTAATGTTACAGTTTTGTTATTTAACAGTAGGATCCTTGTAAATCCTGACTAAATAGTCAACAGTTAATTGCATATAAAACAATCAACATGATAAAAACCATCCGGATGGTCAGATAGAGAAAGACTTCAGATTGATTATGTTTTTATTGAAAGAAATGAAAATTCTTAACTAAGCACATATTTAGCCAATAGCATTTAAAGAGCCGGACTTGGCAGGCAACAAAAATGCTTATTTTTCAGCCATGGTCACTGAATAGCAGGTAGGAGGTTTATTTTTGATGATTGATTCTAAGTCGTTTATGGTAATGGCTATCAATTGAAGACAAATAAAAAGCCCTAAATAGGGCTTTAATAAGCTGAGTAAACTATTGGTATAACCCGATAAAAGCACTGAAAATAGCTTGATAATCGAATAAATTGAGAGAGTATATCGTCACTTAACTTTGTAGATTTTGTAGCTAACAAGCTAAGTTTTGTATTACTTAAACAATAACTACCTATTATCCAGAGTTCAGGTTAAGTAATTAAAAATTAGAGTTTAATCACTGCCATTTTATCCTGAGACATATCGTGCATGGTATAAGCAATACCGCCAGTATTATAACCAGACTGTTTACGTCCAGCGAATGGCATCCAATCAACCCGAAATGCACTATGATCATTAACCATTACAGCTGTCGCGTTTAATTCACGTATTGCCTTCATAGCAACATCAAGGTTTTTTGTGAATACCGAGGCTTGAAAAGCATATTCCAATGAATTGGCTTGAGCAATGGCTTGGTCAATATCATCATAACCATAAACACAAACAACCGGTCCAAAAATCTCCATGGTAGAAACTTTGGCATCAACGGGTGGTTCAAGTAATACTGTCGGCGTATAAGTACTATCGCCTAACCTTTTACCGCCGGTAATTAAGGTTGCTCCCGTCGCCACCGCTTCATCAACCCATGCTTCAACGCGATCAACCTCTTTAGGCCGAATTAATGGGCCACATTCGGTAAATTCATCGATAGCATTACCAACAATAAGTTTCGCTGCGCCATCAGCCAACATCTGCGCAATGATCTTGGCTTTCTTTTTCGGTGCAAAAATACGCTGAACGGATACACATACCTGCCCTGAATGGTAAAACCCGCCTTTCAACAAACTCGGAATCATCGCTTCAACATCAGCACTATCTTCAATAATTACTGGGGCAACGCCGCCATGTTCTAGCGCACAACGTGTACCCGGAGCTAACTTAGCACGCAACATCCAACCAACATTACCTGAGCCAATAAAGCTGAAAAAAGCGATACGAGTATCGGTGATCATTTTTTCAGAGGTAGGAATATCACAAGCAATAAAACGGCACCACTGCGGCGGCAAACCGGCTTCATGTAAAATATCTACAAATGCTTTACACGATAATGGCGTATCTCGGGCCGGTTTAACTAAAACAGGACAACCCGCAGCAACGGCCGGAGCTACTTGATGTACAATTAAGTTGAGTGGGTGATTAAATGCAGAAACTGCCACGACAACGCCGATAGGCTCCTTAGTAGTAAAGGCTACTCTCCCCGCACCTGCCTGGGTTAAATCCATCGGTATTTCAGTACCGGTTAATTTAGAAATTTCTTGTGCGCAAAGCTCCACGCCATCAATGGCTCTGGTGACTTCTACTCGCGCATCCATCAATGGCTTACCGCCTTCACTGGCAATCAATAACGCTAATTCATCTGTTCTTTGTGAAATTAGATTTGCTGCTTTTTTTAGAATATTAATACGTTCAAAGGCTGGCAGCCATTGATTTCTATCCTTAAAAAGTTGCTCTGAGGTAGCTAAGTATTTATCAATATTATTCCAGTTTACTGTAGGAACTGAACCGATAAAACTTTGATCATAAGGGTTAACCACATTAAGTTTTCCAGCTAGCTGCTTTTTTCCTGCTGCACTGCTTTTTGTTGAATCAGCCATAATGTTGCTCTTTAATAAGTTGAAGTTTGATTTATAATAAATTGAATCGACTTGATATTTTTATATCAAACAAACCTTTTCGGCCAATTCATCAATTAATACTTTTTGATTTTCAGAGTAATCAACCGGCAATTCAACAAGATGGACACCCCCTGCAGAAAATGCTTTTTCAAACGTTGGAATTAGATCTTCTGTACAAGTCACTCTATGCCCAGTTGCGCCATAACTTTGCGCATATTTTACAAAGTCAGGATTACCGAACTCTAAACCCCAATCATCAAAACCAGCACTGGCTTGTTTCCAACGAATCATGCCATAAGAATTATCATTTAAAACGGTAACCACAAGGTTTAGTCCTAGGCGAATGGCTGTTTCTAATTCTTGTGAATTCATCATAAAACCGCCGTCACCACATACCGCCATCACGCGTCGATTTGGGTTTAGCATTGCCGCCATCATCCCAGAAGGCAGGCCAGCTCCCATAGTAGCAAGGGCATTATCAAGTAATACCGTATTGGGTTGATAAGCCTTATAGTTACGTGCAAACCAAATCTTGTAAATACCATTATCCAAAGCGATAATATCTTTATCGCCCATTACCGCTCGAATACCTGCAACAAAGCGTTGTGGAATAATAGGGAAACGAGCATCAGCGGCCCCTTCTTCAATATGCTCGTCAATAGCCAACTTTATTTTTTCAAAATAGCTTCTATCAAAATTAACTTCACCGCCTAACTGCTCTTTTAATTCATCAACGGCAGCCGCGAGATCGCCAATAACTTCAACTTGTGGAAAATAGACTTGGTCAACTTGCGCAGATTTATAATTTATATGGATAACCGTCTTGCCGCCTTGCTCCATAAAAAATGGCGGCTTTTCAATAACATCATGACCAATATTAATAATTAAATCCGCGCGTTCAATAGCACAATGTAAATAATCTCCAACAGATAATGCTGCGGTCCCTAAAAATAGGCTTGAGCGTTCGTCAACAACACCTTTGCCCATTTGGGTAACAAAAAATGGAATACGCGTTGAATGGACAAAGTTGCACATTGCCTCGCGAACATTTTTCCGATTAGCGCCAGCACCAATAAGAATTAGCGGCATTTTTGCCGACTTAATTAATGTAACTGCTTCTGCTAATGCGACCTGATTAGGACTAGCGTAATAGCGTTTATGCGGTGTCATAACACTTTCGCTGCAGTTTTCAGCGGCAATATCTTCGGGTAACTCTAATAACACAGCACCGGGCCGCTCTTCTTCACCAAGGCGAAAAGCTTCACGCACTAATGAAGGAATAGTATCGCCGTGTACTATTTGTTTAGACATTTTGCATATTGGAGCAAACAAACCAACCACATCAATAATTTGGAATTGACCTTGCTTTGATTTTTTGATTGGTTTTTGCCCGGTGATCATAATTAAAGGCATTCCTCCTAAGTGAGCATATGCAGCAGGAGTCGCCAAATTTGTAGCGCCAGGGCCAAGGGTAGCCATGCAAACACCTGCTTTACCTGTCAGGCGACCATAAGTAGCAGCCATAAAACCTGCGCCTTGTTCATGGCGCGTCAGTACTAACTTAATAGTAGATTTACGTAAGGATTCAACCATATCTAAGTTTTCCTCCCCTGGCACAGCAAAAATGTACTCTACCCCTTCAGCCTCTAATGCTTGTACAAATAAATCAGATGCCTTTATCTTATTATTACTCATAGTTTTATCCTAAAGCCCATACGCCGTGTTTAAAAAATTACTAAGTTATTCAAATCATTATTTATAACCCTTAAAATATTCTAGACCATAAGAGCAAGGCTTCCATAAATGTCGCTATTTAAGCTAATAAATGTCTACTAATTAGGCTATGAAACTGTTCACTTTCTAAGACGGCTTGATAATTACTGACCTGTGAACCAGTAATTTCCCTAGTTAATTGCCAAACAATTCAATACAATTGGCGACATCACTATGGTGTATAACTAGAACTTAACTTTTAAAATAAATTTTTAGCAAGTACCTCGTTTTAATGGAGCTAATACCAATTGTTGGCAATTTTTTTAAGTGTTATTTACTTCTTCGCGATTACGGTTTTATCTTATTATCAGTATTTATCAGCAAACCTGCTGCTTGTATTCTTTGCTTTCAATGGCATTAGTTTTTTACTTTATGCACTAGATAAGTACAAAGCAAAACAAGGCTATTGGCGTATTAAAGAAACAACACTGCACTTTGTGTCTTTATTAGGTGGTTGGCCAGGCGCAGCTTTAGCCCAACAATTACTAAAACATAAAAATAGAAAAGCTGCTTTTCAAGTAAGGTATTGGCTAACGATTATTGCCAACATTACCGTTTTGACTAGCATGCTTTATTTCTATCACGGTACTAACCACTATTACTCTTAAATAAGAGTACTTTTAATATTTCTATCTTTAATATCAGTACTTTTAACCACTCTATTTTTAATAAAAAGACCTCAAACAGACGATGCAGTTAACAAAAAATATCTTTAATTATTACTTTAAAATCCCGGCGAACAAATTGAGCCGATCATGCATTGTCATCAAAAAGTCGTTAACTCTGTTAATAATTTTATGCTGTTGCTTATTAGCTAAATCACAAGCAAATACGTTTAATAAGCTAACCACAGAAGAAATTAAAAAATATCATCAGTGCGAAAAAAAGTTTGAATATGATGTTTCTTTTCTAGGAGGTAATGTTGGTCATTTTCAGCGAACAATTACCTGGCATAAAAGTGCAACATCAATCAAAGCAACGGTAAAATCACAGGGCGAAGTATCTTTTCTTTGGCTTGACTCAACTTACCTACAAACAAGCACAATGCACTATTCACCTCAATATAAACATTTTTTAACGCCCGGTTTCTCACAAAAATTAACCGGCATGAAAGCAAGAGAAATGAAGGTCGAAATGTCGAATAATGGCCATTCGTCAACCGTCAGCTTAAACGCTGAAGTAATTCATTATGATAATGAAAACCTACCTTTATATGATATTGATACTTTAGGTGCACAAGTCCGCCTCAATTTATTGCAAGGAAAAACACATTTTAAGCTCTCTCGTCAGGCAAGTAACAAAATTGACAGTTATCAATTTGAAGTGGTCGGAACCGAAGTTATTAATCATAAAAAATGGGGCATGTTAACCTCAATTAAAGTCGTTGAAGTTGGCAAACATAAAGATATGGCTATGTGGTTCTCTGCAAAACATGATCATCAAATGATAATGGCTGAACTTGATATGATATTTTCTCCGGTGGTCTGGTTAACTCACTTTAGTAAACAGTGTCAGTAATCGATCAAATGAATCTCTATTAACATTAATTTATTCAATGAAAGGTAACCTCAAGTACCCTATTTGCCAAATCACACAAGTCGGTTGGCATCTGACTAAAAAAAACACTGCAACGCCATATAAAGTGACTAAACTAGATATTAGGGTTTGCTTTAATTGAGCGTTTCCAATGAAAATATCCAGCAAGATTATTTTAGCTTCAGTGGTACTATCAGCCATTGGCATTATAACAGCGGGTGGCTTAGTGGGTTGGCAAGCATCTTCTATTGCCGCTACAGCAATGGAGAAAAGAGCCTTTAGCCAGCTCGTTGCTATTAGGGAAATTCAAAAAACACAAATTGAAAATTACTTTAAAACCATAAAACAAGATGTCATTACTTACTCCAATGACGTCATGATTATCGATATGATGCAGCAACTATCAACGGCTTTCTTCAACTATGATAATCAAACCTCAATGCGTGACAACACCAAGATTGAGGGTTATTACCGTGATCAATTTGACCCCGAATACAGAAAGCAAAACCCCTCTTCTTCCTTAAGTTCTTTAGAAAAATTTCAACAGCTAAACCAAAACACTAAGTCATTACAACATGCTTATATCAGCGGTAACGCCAATCCATTAGGCAGTAAAAATGGCTTACTTTTCGCAGAGGATGGCTCAAAATATAGTCAATTGCATAAAAAATATCATAGCCATTTAGATCAATACTTAAATGCCTTTGGGTTTTACGATATATTTTTAGTTGAACCTGAGACTGGTTTTGTTATTTATACTGTCTTTAAAGAGCTAGACTTTGCCACATCACTATTATCTGGCCCGTATAAAGACACAGGACTTGCCCAAGCTTTTAGAGCAGCGAATAGTAGCTCAGATAAAAATTCCAGTTTTTTAATTGATTTTAAACCTTACTTTCCTTCGTATCATGCCGCAGCGGCTTTTATTGCTTCGCCCATTTATTCAGACTCCGGTGAAAAATTAGGCATATTAATATTTCAAATGCCAATTGCTAAGATCAATAACCTAATGACATATGATCAACAATGGAAAAAAGTTGGCTTAGGTGAATCAGGAGAAACTTACCTTATTGGCAGTGACAACCTACTTAGAAGCCAAAGCCGCTTTCTTATTGAAGATAAAAAAGGCTATATCAGTGCGTTGGAATCTGTTGGCACTAATAAAGCAACAATTGATAAAATTATCGCCAGTGATTCTGGCATTGGCTTACAAGAAGTAGCAACACAAAGTGCCAATGCAGCATTGTCAGGGCAAAGTGGTATCAAACATATTAAAGACTACCGTAACGTAGATGTTCTATCTGCTTTTGCGCCATTGAGTATCGAAGGAGTTGATTGGGCAATATTGAGTGAAATCGATGTTGCTGAAGCAATGAAAGACAGAGAGGAAATGCTTAATAGCATCTGGTTTATTATTAGCATCATTATGGTGGTATTGATCCCGCTAACGCTTGTTTGTGGATTTATGGTTGGTCGGGGGATATCAAACCCAATCAATAATTTCATTGGTCAAGTCAATAAAATCAGTAAGAACAAAGATCTAAGTCATAGCGTAGAATATAATGGTAATGATGAATTACTTGGCTTAGCCAATTCCTTTAATCACTTAATTAGAGAGATTAGAGAGATTTTGCAATGCGTCGAGAAACTATCGGAAACATTGCTTGAATCTACAGATAAAATGTTAACTAACATGGATGAAACAACGAGCCAGACCCAAAGTCAGTCGGATAATGCTGATAGTATGGCGGTTGCAACTAACCAGTTATTAGCGACTATCAAAGAAGTAGCTCGTAATGCTGCAGATGCCGCCAATACAGTGAAAGAAACCAGTGATAAATGTGCCGAAAGTAATAGTTCTGCCGAAAACTTGGAACATGATATGGATGAACTAAATCAGCAAATGTCATCGGCCTCAAGTTCTATCGAAAAACTCGCCGAAGAGAGTCTATCTATAGGCTCTGTTTTAGATGTTATTCAATCCATTGCTGAACAGACCAATTTATTAGCCTTAAATGCTGCCATCGAGGCAGCTAGAGCGGGTGAGCAAGGACGTGGCTTTGCCGTCGTTGCCGATGAAGTAAGAACACTTGCCAGTAGAACGCAACAATCTACTGAAGACATTAGAGCGAAAATAAATTCCTTACAGCAAGAGACACAAAGTACCGTGAAAATAGTCAGCTCTTCCAGTGAAATGGCTAACCACAGCATCGACTCCTGTGAGAAGAATCGACACATCATTACCGACATTCTAGCCTTAGTTGATCAATTAAGTGATATGAATATCCAAATTGCTACGGCCTCGGAGCAACAAAGCATGGTAGTCAACGATATTAACCAGAACGTTACCGAAATCGCGGATAACTCTCATAACATTTCAGATAAGGCTAATGTAAGTAGAAAAGACGTTAAGCACCTCAGTACCTTGGTGAAGAATCTTGAAGAAAAAATGCGAGAATTTAGCTTATAGCTATACTTATCACATTGTCTATAAAACAACCACAGGCGTTGTTGTACTTGAAACACTAAAGTACAAACACCAATGCTACAGGGGAAAAAATATGAAGAACTATTTATTAATAGTATGTTTTAGCTGCTCAATATTAACAGCATTATTATTTAGTAATAACGTATATGCTGTTGATGGACTATCTGCCAATGTTGCCATAACCAATAACTACCTTTGGCGTGGTTTAGAGCAAACCAATGGTCAATCCGCTGTATCTGGTGGTATAGATTATGCTTCTGACTCAGGGTTTTATGCCGGCACATGGGTCTCGAATGCTGATTGGGCTGCTGAAATGAGTTATGAACTGGACTTTTATGGCGGCTTTGCTGGAGAGATGAATGGTTTTGGGTATGATCTTGGCTTAATTTATTATGCCTACCCTGACAGTAAAGATGATGTGGATTTCAGTGAAATTAGCGCGAGTATTTCTTACGGGGTATTTTCTTTAAGTTATGCGGTACTTGCCGATGCTGAAGGAGCTGATTTTGCCGATGACTCCTATATAGCTGGTGATGTTAGTTTTGAGTTAGCATCCGAGATTGCACTAACTTTACATATAGGCTCTGGCACTGATGAATTTTATGCAGGTGAGAGTTTTATAGATTATAGTGCCAGCTTAAATAAATCTGGCTTTACCTTTGGCCTCAGTAAAACTGATTTATCCGATGATGACATGAGAGTATTCATTTCCTATGGCATTGATATCGACTTATAAGCGACTCAAAAGTTTTATGAATAACGAGTTATTTATCGACGTTTTAACGCTGAGAATAGGATAAAGGGGAATATTGAGCAAGTACTGCTTATCCAGAGATCAGCTTACTTAGATAGGTTCTTTACAAATTAGTGATGATAAATATGAGTGGGCGGGGGGAATATCAAAAGTTATAACCCCTTACCCACTTTGTTAATAGTATTATTTAAAAAAAGGGCAAGCAAAGTTGCCCTCATATTAATTGTTAATCTTTGATTAACTCGGCTTCTACTTTAATGGTTAAACCACTAATGCTAGACCAACTAGCTATATCGATATGGTAGGTACCAGCCGCCGGCGCGTCAAAAGTACATACTTCATCATTAGTATTACCGTACGAACGACAATCAAAGTCACTACGTGTTGACTCTTTGTCTTTTGAAACATACAAATCAGCATCGCCATCAACTGGACCACTTAGGGTAATAGTCAAGTTAGCATAGCCTTCTTTAACTTCAATGGCATAATTACTCCAACTCATGAACTCAACTGAAATATCTTCGATAGTTTCATTGATAGGTTGCAGTGCTTGGCACTTATCTTGAGATGAATCTTCACTACAAGGAATTTCACAGCCAGGTAAACTTGCGTCGTCTTCACATGTTTGGTTATCACCATCAATATCAAAGTTACCAACTAGGCTTAGGTTTTCTACATCCGAGCCAGCGCTCACAGCAATGTAGTAAATAACATTATCTTGAGTCATTTCACATGACTCATTGCTATCCCAACCTGCTGAACGACAGTCGTAATCCCAGACTTTTGGCTCAGAGCTAGCTTTTACATTTAAGTCAGCATCACCTGAGTCACCCAATGTTTTAATAGTGATATTGGTTGCATCAGCCGGAACTGCGAAACTGAACATAACACCGTTAAGTTGTGCTCCTGATAAACCAGTGATTGCCATACCCTTTTCTAATACAGTGCCACAGTCTTCTTGACATGTATCTGGAATATCACACTCTGCATGGTCAGGTGTTTCTTCACAGCTTAAAATACACTCTGACGTTGATGAATCTTCACCTACTTCACAGTAATCAACAGGGATCTGACATTCGTCATGTTCAGGTGTTACTTCACAACTTAGAATACACTCTGACGTTGTTGAGTCTTCACCTACTTCACAGTAATCAACAGGGATCTGACATTCGTCATGGTTAGGAGTTACTTCACAACTTAGAATACACTCTGACGTTGTTGAGTCCTCACCTACTTCACAGTAATCAACTGGTATCTCACACTCTGCATGGTCAGGCGTTACTTCACAGCTTAGAATACATTCGGACGTTGTTGAGTCTTCACCAATTTCACAGTAGTTAGTATCAACAATTGGACAAAGATCCGCTTCTGTTAAATAATCCATCGCCGCTTTAGCTTGCACTAAACCATAACCATATTTACGGTCACGACCTTTTTCCCCTAAGTCTTCAGCAGATGCAGTAAGCGCTGTACGAATTTGTTTATTTGAACAACCAGGGAAGTTACTCCATACAAGTGCAGCTACACCAGCAACATGTGGAGAAGCCATTGATGTGCCACTCATTTGACCTGTTGTTTCAAAAACCTGCACTATAGAGGTAGAAACTTGAGAGCCAATGTTTGGTAAACCGGCCATTTTACCAGCATTTTCGGTAATAGTAATCGCTGGAATTGTCGAAACTGGCGCTTCTGAATGATATACACGAGCTACCGTAGGTGCTAGTTGATCACCAGAGCCTTCTTCGCCAAATACAATAGCAGCTATGCCACCACTTTGTTCACAAATAGAAATTTTTTCTAATACATAACCATTTAAGTCTGCTGGCGGTGTACCACCTCGTTGCATTAAACAAACCTTGCCAGTTGCGTTCATATCAATGGTATAACCAAAACCCATATCATAAAGCTCACCCGCTATTTCGCCTTGTCTTCTCGGACCTAAACTTTGCTCACTATCACCTTCCTTTTCATAAAGCCATTCATAGACTCTTTCCATAGGAATATCACTGTAACCGCCCATAGATAGGTTTTCAGTACCTGTACCTTCACCTGCATCGTAAGGCATAGTCGAAATAATCGTTCGACCCGGCGCTGAAAGCTCTACTTGCGCATATTTACCAGAGAAGCCAGTAATATCTTTATTTGAATCTACCGCACCAACAGCAACAACTGAAGGCCAACCGGCAGGATAATGTGTTTGATCAGAGCTGTCTTCGCCTGTGCCATGGTTACCAGAGGCGGCAATCATTAATATACCTTCATCTTCTAATTGCTCGTAGAAAACACCTAGCTCATCACCGGTGTAATACATACTTTGATCGCCAGGACCCGCAGTACCAGATAAACTCATGTTTACTACAGTAGCGCCCGCTTCTTGACATTTAAAGATAGCTTCAACCACTTCACCTTCAAAGGCATATGAATAATCGTCATTAAATATACGTACGATTTCAAGGTTTGGATTTGAACCAATAACACCAACAACACCTACTCCATTGTCAAGTGCAGCAATAGTACCAGCTACGTGTGTACCATGAGCACCAGCAGCGCGATGCCATTCAGTTTCAACGCCAGGTTGATTAGTACCTGTGATAGTGTCGTTTAGCTCACCTAAGTCTTCATGAGGAAGATAAATGCCCGAGTCAATAATACAGACTTTTTTACTTAACGGATTTGAGCCCGCTGCAGCGTTATCGTCCACTTGATCAGCTTGCACCATAGTAATACCGTATGGCGTACTTTGGGCTGCTTGATACATTGGGCGTGAAGGGACTAATACTTTATCCGAGTTGTTTTTATTAAATTCAGCTACCGCTTGCTCACTCATGTTTTCAACGAGACCAAAACGGTTTTCTTTAACCATTCTGATTTTAGCGCCGCTTGCTTGAATTTGAGCAACAGCTGAGTTAATCGCTGCGGCAGCTAACTTTGGTGCTTTACGTATTCCTGAAGCACTCAATCTAACTACAGGTGCTTTGGAAATAAGAACATATTTATTGGGAATTATTTTTTTTATTGCTGACTCTACTTTTGGATCAAAGCCATCAATAGTACCTGCTGTCGCTATTGTTTGGTTAGCCATTATGCCTAATGCTATCGCACTAAGTACAGCAACCTTACCTGTATGTTTTTTCATATCCATTCTCTCTTGTTTTTATTAATTACTTTATTAATTATTTTTATTAGGTACTAAAAACAAACACCTCATATCCGTGTTAATAAATTAAAAACAGAATATGATTTAAGTTTTTAACGCTTGATTGCCTAGCTTAAAAAACAGAGGTTATTGTTTTTTTGGTACTGATAAATTATAAGATAATTGACTGAGTGAATAATTGCGGACTTACTAGCAGATTAGATTTTATTAGCAACATTAACCTAATAGGAACTTTAATTTGAGGTGGTTATTGCGATGTCAGCAGGAGAGGTTATTTACTGAAATAGTTTTACTCAACATAAGTGAATTGAACAAAATATATTAACAGGGATATGTCCATTGAATAAAATATGGCTTGAGGATAGGTAACAAATAGCACTATATTATGCTGATATTTCTATCAATTCTTATCGAGTGGCAGCTGGTGCATTATTAAACAATTCGATAAGCAAGAATTACTCCTATATATCATCATCGATTAGTCGTTAGGATTTAACAAATCCTCATGCTCTAACACCAGTTTTTTTAGGTACTGCCAGACAGTATTCACATGTGACAAGCGTTTGCTTTCTGGATGGGTGACCAACCAAAAGCTTCGAGTAATACTGATCTTCTGATTATGAAGCTTAATAAGGCTTTTGTCTTGCTCAGCTAAAAAGCAGGGTAATATGCCAATGCCTAAGCCACTTTTAATAGCAAAGTATTGGCTAATAATACTGGTGCTACTAAAGTTGGCTTTGAAATCGCTGCCCAAGTAATGTTCTAACTCTTTTATATAAGCTAACTGATCGGTAAATAACAAATTATCCACATAGGTAACCCATTTATGGCTCGCCAAATTCTCAAGTGAGATGTCTTGTCCACCTCGTTTTCGGTTGCGATCTAAGTAATCTTGGTGAACATAAAGCTGCAATTTATAATCACAAAGCTTTGACACTATCATGGAGGTACTTTTGGGTCGTTCAACAGCAATGGCGATATCAGCTTCATTCCTGCTAATTTTTACATAACGTGAAAAATGTAATAAATGTACATCAATATAGGGATGAAGTTGCTGTAATGATAATAAATTGGGTGAAACAAAAAAATTACCTAGCGCTTCAGTAACACCAATTCGTACTAGGCCACAATTCTCTTCATTATTATTCTGTATATTCGATAAGGCAAGTTGCGCATCTTGCTCCATTTTACATGCAGACATAAGTAACATTTCACCGTCTTGGGTTAATACGTGCCCTTCCTGAGTACGATCAAATAACTTAGTGCCGATGCTTTCTTCTAATTTATGCAAGCGCCTAGATACTGTAGAAGCATCCATAGTTAAGCGCTTTGCCGCTGTTGATAGTCGCTCTGCTCGAGCCACCTCAAGAAATATTTTTATATCATCCCAATTCATTCCCTGAGTGTACTGTTTTTACTGGGTGATTGCAAAAATGCAATGCGCCTTGCGTTTTTCATTATTGTGAGAGTATTCATAAAGGCCTATCTTGCTAGTACAGTTTCAATATTTTCAATATTTTTAATAGAGGTTGCTATGAGTATTACTGAAGTTCCACTAATCATTAATGGTAAAAAAGTTCGTTCACAAACTAAACAATGGTTGGATGTGCTAAATCCTGCAACACAAGAAGTCGTTGCTCGTGTACCGGTAGCAACAGCTGAAGAGGTAGATTTAGCCGTACAGAGCGCACAAACGGCCTTTAAAACCTGGTCTAAAACATCTTTAACTAATCGTATGCGCATTATGGTGTCTTTTGCCCATTTAGTGCGCGAACATACCCAAGAGCTAGCAGAATTAGTAACACTTGAACATGGTAAAACATTACCAGATGCTGAAGGTGAAGTTGGTAGAGCCTTAGAAGCAATTGAAAATGCTTGCTCTGTAACTCGCTTACAACTAGGCGATATGGGCAATAATGTTGCGACTGGTGTAGACACTTATACTTTACATAAACCACTGGGTGTAGGTTTAGGTATTACTGCGTTTAATTTCCCTTTAATGTTAGCAGCCTTTATGTTTCCGCCAGCCATTGCTTGTGGTAATACTTTTGTACTTAAACCTTCAGAGCAAGCGCCATCATCAACAATACGTTTTGTTGAACTTGCTATGCAAGCAGGTTTACCAGCAGGTGTTATTAATGTAGTTCACGGCGGTCCTGATGAAGTGAATGCGTTAATTGAACATGAACATATAAAAGCTGTTTCATTTATTGGCTCTACACATGTAGGTACACATATATACAACCATGCAAGCAAACACGGTAAACGTGCACAATCTATGATGGGCGCTAAAAACCATATGGTTATTATGCCTGATGCAAATAAAGATAGAGCCATTAATGATTTACTTGGCTCAGCTTTTGGCGCTGCAGGTCAACGTTGTATGGCTAACCCGGTAACTATTTTGGTGGGTGAAACACGAGACTGGTTACCTGAAATTGTAGAACGTGCCAAATTAATGAAAGTTGGACCTGGCTCTCAGCGTGATGCTGACTTAGGCCCGGTAGTATCACCTCAAGCTAAAAAACGTATTATCAGTTTACTTGATAGTGGTATTGAACAAGGCGCAACTATGTTAGTTGATGGCAGAGACTGTCAAGTAGAGGCTTACCCAAATGGTAACTTTGTTGGACCAACATTATTTACCAATGTTACCACTGACATGGATATTTATACGCAAGAGATATTTGGCCCAGCCTTATGTGTTTTAGAAGCTGAAACATTAGAAGAAGCCATAGAAATTATTAATGCTAACCCAAATGGAAACGGCACATCTTTATTCACTTCATCAGGTTGGAATGCTCGATTATTTGAAAACGAAATTGATGTTGGTCAAGTAGGTATTAACGTACCTATTCCTGTTCCTGTAGCTTTCTTTAGCTTTACCGGTTCAAGAGCATCGAAATTAGGTGACTTGGGACCAAACGGTAAGCAAACGGTTAGCTTTTGGACACATACTAAATCAGTAACTGCGCGTTGGTTTAAACCTGATCACCAAGATGGTGTAAACGTTCATACTACTATTAGCATGAAGTAACTACGCTTTTAATTCTCGGCAATACTGTATTGTCGAGAATTAACTTTTCCTTAAGTAATTAAAATGTCTATTTTTAAATTACTAAGTTTTAAATACCCAGATTTAAATGCCAAAGTTTAAATACCAAGCTATTGCAGTATTTGTTTCTAAAGAGAGCAGATAAAGATCCCTACCTTCTCAGCCCTTATACTCCCTGTTTTATATTCGCCTTTACTCTCATAAATACCACTACAAAACCATCTATAGAAAACTGTCGATAAAATTGACACTGAAGTAAAAAACAACTACAAAATTAAAAATCCTAAAACGTTTTTGGTCGTTACTACTCAACTACAGCCCTAATTATTCATCATTCAGCTTAAAATCTCATCTAGCGCCTTTCAATAGCACAAAAGATAATTCGATTAAGCCCTAAACATTTGGCTCAGATATCAATAAGTATCTATTTGATAAATAACCAATGCTTCAATTTAGTTAAAAGCACCTCAGGCTCAATGGGTTTAGTTAAATAATCATTCATACCTGCTTTCAAACATTTTTCTCTATCACCACTCATAGCATTGGCTGTTAAGGCTATTATCGGTGTACTAGCATTGTAATTAACAAGTTGGTTTTTTCTTATGTGCCTGGTTGCATCATAACCATCCATCTCTGGCATCTGACAATCCATTAAAATAACATCGTAACGATTATTTGATTGTTCTAATGAACTGATTGCTTCAACACCATTAACAGCAACGTCAGCCTTCAATCCAAAACGTTTTAATATGCCTAGAATAACAAGTTGATTCACCCTGTTGTCTTCAACCAACAGCAAAAGAGTATTCTCAGGCCATATTGGTATCTCAAGCTCGGCTAACGTTGGAGGCCTTTGTATTGTTTTTTCAATAATTTTATTACTTTTACTCAATGGAATTGTAAATTGAAAACTACTACCTACCTTAACTTCACTGCTGACACTGATATCGCCAGCCATTAATTTAGTTAACCTTTTTGATATAGCTAACCCTAAGCCAGTACCACCATATTTACGTGTAGTTGAGGCATCAACTTGATTAAAAGAATCAAATAAATTTTCTAAACTATTTTGCGGAATGCCAATACCAGTGTCAGTTATTACACAATTAAAACTCCAAGTACTTTCGTTATATTCAATCAATTTTACATCAATAGAAACGCTGCCTTTTTTAGTGAATTTAATAGCATTGCCTACTAAATTAGTCAGTACTTGACGAATACGACCAGGATCACCTGCAACAACTTTATTCGACAAATTGTTCATAGTTAATTGAAGTATTAAGTCTTTTTGTTTTGCCTGTATTTGCATTGAATCAGTAAATTCGTTCAGTAAGCTTTGTAAACTAAAATCTGTTGACTCTAGCTCCAACTTACCAGCATCAACTTTCGAGAAATCGAGTATGTCATTGATTAGTGATAATAACGATTTTGCACTAACTTGGGCTAGTTCTAATTGTTGCCTATTTTTAGCCTCTAATTTATTATTTAACACCAGCTCTAACATACCTATCACACCATTCATCGGCGTACGTATTTCATGGCTCATTGACGCTAAAAATTGTCCTTTGGCAATAACTGCTGACTCTGCAATTACATTGGCATCAATCAGTTTTTGATGCTGCAATTTTTTATCGGTTATATCAGTTCTTATGGAAATATAACCGGTGATCTTATTTTTATCTTCTACCGCAGTCATTGGGATAATACTGGTATCAACCCAGTATTCACTGCCATCTTTAGCTTTATTTAACACTTCATCATGCCAAACATTACCCTTTGACACTGTCTTAAACATGCTCTGCCAATACGCTTTAGATTGGTTACCTGAATTCACTATCCTATGATTACTGCCAATTAGCTCGTCGACTGAATAACCACTTATTTCACTAAATTTTGAGTTAGCGTAAGTAATTACACCTTTGAGATCGGTTGTTGCGATGATGGCGTGCTGATCCATGGCAAATTTTTGTATCAGCAACTCGTTTTGGTAAGATTCACTTTTTTCAATGGACTGTTTAAACTGCGATACTGCAGCCCAAATATTTTTAATGTAGGCATCATTGTGTTGGTAGTTTTCGATAGTAGTATCGCCCTTTGATAGCTTAATCAAAGCGCTATAAACCTGTGTAAGTCCCTTGGAAGTGTGTTTTGAGAAATAAAATGCCGACCATAACATTAATGCAATTAAGATAATGGCTAACTCTGTAATGTAAGTTTCTTGGTAAAGCGTACCCTCAACAAGTTTGGCTTGCTCGGTGAGGTTATTTGAATAATGTTGGGATAATTTGAGAAATAATTGATTCAGCGTTTTTAATTTTTTATTGGCTAACACTAATTCATAGTTGGCTTGCTTAGCATCAACTGACGACATCTCTATTGATAAACTAGCTTCAGTTAAATAGTCCTGAAAGGCATTCTTTATTGCTAAAAATATGTCTTGGTCATCTATCATTAAGCTTTCTTGCTCGTTAATACTTTTAGCAAGTCGCTCTTTGATCTGATAAAGATTATTAAGCTGTTTTTTACCCTCAACATAGATTTCTTCTTCATCAAAACCTTCTGACTCTAATAATAAAGAGATAATTTCACTGTTGCTTTCAGTCAATAACAAAGTAACTTGGCTGATTTCACTAATTTGTGGCAGATTACTTTCATTAATATGGCTGAATAACTTGGCGTGGGACTGAAGAATTTGATCACTGGTAAAGTACAGTATCAAGGTTAACAAAACACCAATGATCGGTGAAATTAAAAACCTATCTCGTATTGAAAGAGAACCTAACATGCTAACTACCCTTAAATTACTTAACTGGAGGCCAGTCATCAGGTTTAATCATGCCTTTAAAAATAACATTTCCTTGCTCTATTTTAAAAATTACCGCAACACCTTCAGGTTTAGGCCAAATATCTAAGCCGTCTTTTAAATTTGCCGTGTGGCCAACAAATACAGTGTTATTTTTAGTATCCGTCACCGACAAAATTGAGTCATACAAATACTGGCCTAACTTAGCTGACTCTTTTTCTAACTTAGCCATGGAATAAGCTAATAAGTCATCTACCTCATAATCACCAAAAACCGCTCTAGCCGTGTCTTGTGTACGACAATAAGGGCTTGATTTGACTTGGCCGATGGGAATCTTTAATGCCTTTATGACCTTACCTATACGCGCAACTTGTAATCGGCCTTCTTCAGTTAAATTACGTTGTGTTTCACAGCGCGTTAAATCCACCGCTGTTTTTGTGCGATTTTTATCTTTTCGCTTGGTGATGCCATGTCGCATATAAATAATATAACCACCTGACTTTAATGCTTCAATCAATTCATGAGGGGGTTGTTCAGCCGCGTGTTTTTCCGCTGCACCAACAACTTGGCTCCAGGTAGAGATAATAACAAGAAATAACAGCCCAAATATTTTATTGTTCATTTTTACCCTTTTGAATGTAATCTTCACATCATAATCACTATTACAAGATTGCATAATTTGTGAGAGATGGTTCTTATTACACCTAAGTAATCTTTATTACTTATTAATTTAATACTAGCGACACTATATGTCGAGGTTAATTAGACTAAATTCAGCGTCTGATAAACATCTGTCTTGATAATTTTTCTTCATATGCAAAGCAAAATGCAACCCAAGGCTAAGTTTTTCATGGGCATCATCTGCATCAAATAAATTAACACATTGAATTTACTTAGTTTTCCTAATTGGTTTGATTATTGCTCTTAGTATTTAATAACGACATAAATAACTGATATCTATTACGCATAATTACTAAGGAAGATAATATGAAAACTAAAATATTAAAATCGACTCTCGCTGGTTTAGTTATATTGGTTAGTGGTTGGGCAAATGCGACCTTAATTACCAATGCCAGTTTTGAAACTGGGGATTTTACTGGTTGGCACACTCAAGATTTATCCTCGCCATTTTACGCTTTAGAAGTTGATGGAGCTGGCGTTAACCCTTGGGGTAGCTTCTTTACATCAGCGCCAACAGATGGCAGTGTTGCAGTATTACATGGCTTTGATGGCAATGGGCCTGGCATGATTAAAGTGGGTCAAGATATTACTGTAACAAGTTTATCGACAATTACTTTTAACTATCGCGCCGCATGGCTAACTACTTTTAATGCGAACTTAGAACGAAACTTTTTTGTTAGCATAGAAGAGTCCGGCGGAGGAGTAGTGTTAGAGACCTTTAATATATTAACCGCACCTATAAACAGTACAATGAATGACACTGGAGATCTATTCGGATCCGTTGGTCTAAGTGCATATGAAAATCAGACCGTTAGAATGAATTTCGTCTGGGATATTCCAGAACACTTTACTGGGCCGGCATTCTTTCAACTAGATAATGTTCGTTCAATTCCAGAGCCCACAACTATTGCTATTTTAGCCTTAGGCATTATCGGCTTAGCATCACGTAGTTCAAGAGCAGCTAAAGCGAGGACTTACCGAAAAACTTAAATCAATAATTTAAATTTCAACGACAACAAGAACAACAATGCGCCATTAACACCGGCGTTTTTTTACTAAAATTTTCATTTATCACTTTGAACAGCATAATAACTGAGTCACCTAATCATTTGATAATCAATCTTAGTCTGCCGATGCCAAGCTGAGATTAATTATTTGCAATGATTCATCTGCAATGCATATTTTTTGCACATTGTTTTGTTATGCTACTGTGTAAATTAACCTTGTTAGCAGCTTTATTTATGCTAATAAGGTCAAACGAAGCACTGGGACTCTTAAATTTTCAATGAAGATTCAAAATAAACTATTCGTTTTTTTGTTTAGTTATAGCCTGATTTTAGTTACCGTTTTGGTCTTACTGATACAGTGGAGCATTGGTAAGGGCATGGTTGAATATGTCATATCCAAAGAAATTGACACACTCAAGCCTGTATTAACAAACCTCTCAAAAGAATATCAAAAAGAAAACAATTGGCGTTCAATGACTGACAATCACCCTAGATTTCGCCAGTTAATTTCAGAGCAACTTACCGGTAGTGATTTTGAATCAAAACAAAAAAAATTCCCCCCTGAACACAGACGTTTTAATAAAACTGAACATAGGCCAGCTCATATGCCTGAACATATGCCCATGCATAGACCGCCACCACCAAAAGGTTTTGGTAAGAGGCCGCCGCCAGAAAGTGAAGCGCATTATGCCCTACTCGATATTGACAAAAAACTGATTGTTGGCAACTACCTTAAAACATTGGAATACGTAAAAACCCCTATCAATATCAATAACCAAGTTATTGGCTATTTTGCAATATCTAAACGTAACCAATTAACACAAGGTTACGAAGTAGACTTTATAAAGCAGCAACAACACTATTTATGGCTTATTGGTTTGTTTGTAATGAGCTTAGTAGTCTTAGTGACATTGCCACTTGCAAGGCATGTAGTAGAGCCTATTAAACTAATTACTCGTGGCATGCATAAACTAACTCAAGGTGATTACCAACAAACCATTGAGTTGAAACGTCAAGATGAGCTAAGTGAATTAAGCCGAGATTACAATGAACTTGCATTAACCTTGGCCGAAAATGAAAACGCCAGAAAACGTTGGTTAGCCAATATATCCCATGAACTACGTACACCCGTCGCTATTTTGCGTGGTGAATTAGAGGCCATGCTCGATAAAGTGAGACCGATCACCGAAAATAATATCGCCTCGGCCAATGATGAAGTAAAACACCTACAACGTTTAATTGATGATTTAAATTTACTGACCTCTGCTGATATAGGCGGCATGCGTTATCGCAAACAAACCGAAGAGTTAGTGTCTTTAATACAAAGTGAAGCCGATAAGTACCGAGGTTATTTAGCTGATGCTGGCATCGAATTAACGCTTGAGCTTGGTTCGCAACAAAGTAATATTTATGCTGATAAAAATAGATTATTCCAACTTTTTGAAAACATAATAAATAATGCCATAAAATACTCATCTGCAACTCAGTTTCACATATCAATAACGTTCGAAAAATCAACTAAAAATGTAGCCGAAAACATTCTGTCTGATGTAACAATAACGTTAGCTGACAATGGTGTAGGCGTTGATGAGGTTCATTTTATCCATCTATTTGAACACTTATACCGGGTAGAAGATTCTAGAAACCGTAAAACAGGGGGGTCTGGTTTAGGTTTATCTATTTGTCGCCATATAGTTACAGCCCATCAAGGTGAGATTAGCGCACAAAAGAGCAACCTAGGCGGTTTAGCTGTGAAGATTAGCTTACCTTTATCGTAAATAAACCTTGTTCGAATCTAATCTTGGGCTTACATTCAACCTTATATTTAAAACAGTCTATCGTAACGTAGAGAGTTCTGATGCCAAATTCGATTTTGATAGTAGAAGATGAAGTTAAGCTAGCTAATTTATTAGCTGATTATTTTAAGCTAACAGAATATGTGCCGCATTTAATCCATCATGGCGATGAAGTAATCTCTTGGGTAAAAGCCAACGAGCCCAAGGCTATTTTACTCGACATTATGTTACCAGGTAAAAATGGTATCGACTTGTGCAAAGAAATTCGACAGTTCTCTAATGTACCCATTTTAATGGTTACTGCAAGAGTTGACGAAATTGATCGTTTACTTGGTTTAGAGTTAGGTGCTGATGATTATATTTGTAAACCCTTTAGTCCTCGTGAAGTGGTTGCCAGAGTAAAAGCCGTTTTAAGAAGAACAGATAGTCGAACACTCGAAAACACTACAGATATGCTTATTCTGGATGAACACCGTTTTACTGTCAGCTTCCACCACCAAGAAGTGTCGTTGACCTCGGTAGAGTTTCAGCTGCTGAAACCGTTGGCCGATAAACCCGAACGAATTTTTACCCGTGAACAACTCATGGGAAATATGTATTCCGATCATCGTATTGTTAATAACCGCACCATTGATAGTCATATCAAAAAATTACGCAAGAAGCTCAGTGATATTAGTGAAGGAAAAGACTGGCTACAATCTGTATATGGTGCTGGCTATCGTTTAGTACTTTAATTTTTTTCATAACTCCTTCACGGTTATAACTTCCTTTTTATTTGCACATTGTTTGCCATTTCTGTTGTTAGACTTATTTTTATAATAAATCGGCACAACAATAGGAATTTTTATGTCTCACCTTACCAAACCCGCTTTAACGAATAAAATAACTAAGACTATATTGCTCACTTTAGCTACCACTATAATCATTTCAGCATCGAGTTTAGTTCAAGCAAAAAATACTATGCAGAGCAAAGAGCCTCACCCTAGGCCTTGTTTTTCCTCGATAGATATTAACGGCGATGGTGAAATTAATTTTGATGAATTTTCATCACATAAGATTCCACATGGCGATCATCAAACCGTTTTTGACTCTATTGATACCGATAGTGATGGCATTATAAGTAACGACGAATTTGTTAACCACAAGCCACCACAGCGAAAAAAACGCAGAGAGGATCGCTCATGATAGATGCAATGAACGCTGGTATGTCGATGCCTCCTCCTCCAAGAGCAGGTTCGGCAAAAGCCTTAACTGCAGACCAACAAACATTAATTTCAGAAACCTTGTCACAATATGATGTAGACAATCTTAACGAAGCTGATGCGCTTAGTATCACAGAAGCATTTTCAGAAGCGGGGATTCAACCCGGCTTGGCGCTTGAAAAAGCTGTATCGGGCTCGGGTTTTGATGCAAAAAGTATCGGTGACCTAGCGAAAGTATCAGATAGTGGAAACAGACCGCCTCCGCCCTCTTCTATGCCAAAACAAAGTACTGACGGAATAACCTCTATGGTTGATTACCTCACTGAACTTATGGAAGAGAAGTTTACTGCAAGTAATAGCAATAAACTTAGTGATGCAGATAAAGAGTCAATATTGGCGCAAGTTTTTGATGAATTTGATATTAAAGAAGGTCAGTCGGTTATAAATACTCATGCATAAAATATAAGAGCTCTGATTATAGCGACTAAGAATTTTAGCAACGTTGTTCAATAAGCTTTTTTTCACCCTGCTACGTTCTATCAGTTACCACTAGCAAGTTATTGCTAGTGGTAACTTACTCGCCTTATTAATTAGAGTGTTCGGTTTTAACTTTTAAAAATGCTAACTCTTCCACAGTTGCTGCACATTTCCTGCACATTGACACATTAAGCTACATAATATCAACGTAGTAAATAACAGGTGAATTCACCTCAGAGGTAGATGGACAATGAAAGATATAGCTAGTTATTGGAATAAATCAAAAACAACAATATTAAGCCTTTTAGTCAGCCTAATATTAACCAGTACATTGACCGCTTGTGGTGGCAGCGACAGCACCGAAAGTGACGATTCAGGAAGTGGCAGCACTGAAGATAATGGCACTATTACCACTAATTCCGCACCAGTTGCTCATGCAGGTAATGATCAAACAGTATTCATAAACAGTACGGTTTCACTTTCTAGCGAGTTAAGTAGTGATACAGACGGCGATGCACTTGGTTACGCATGGAGTTTATCAACATTGCCTAACGGTAGTGTTGCCGTTTTATCAAGTGAAAGTGCCGCTGCACCATCATTTACCGCAGATGTAATTGGCAGTTATGTTGCCCACCTTACCGTTAACGATGGCCAGCTAAATAGTGAAGTTGCTAGTGTAGAGGTGGTAGTTACAGCAGTCATTGAAGGCTCTACAGCAGGTATTTTATGTGATTATAATTATAACCAATACAACGATTCTATTTATGTGCTTGATGACAGTATGGCGCAATGGAGTTGTACTGATGGCGAACGTGTACTGAGTGCAAATGGCATACCTGATCATGAAGTAGGCGAATTTCCCAATGCCAACAACCCTAATACCATCACTGAACAGTTGGTATCTGCCAATTTAAGCTTATCACCGATAGAATCAGAAACTTCGACAACTTTAGGTGGTCCAAGCGGCGCTACCGGTTATGTACTTAATGGCGTAAAAATTGATGCTAATACCGCTGGCAGCTGCGATGACTCAGGCAATGATTGTAGCCTCATTGGCAACACCGGTAATTGGCATATTGAAGCGCTTGGTCAAACAAGTTTCAACTTTGGCACAGATGATAATAACGCCCATGTGCAACCCGGTGGCTCTTATCACTATCATGGTATGCCTGAAGGCTTTGTCACTAAACAAGGTGGAAGCAGTTCAACCATGACCATAATTGGCTGGGCTGCCGATGGTTTCCCAATTTATGCCCGATATGGTTATAGCATTGCTAGTGATGCTACATCGACACTTATATCGATGACAGGGAGTTATCAATTGATCAGCGATGTGCCTAGTAATAGACCATCAGCATCAATTTATCCGTTAGGGACTTTTGGTGAAGACTGGCAGTTCGTTGCAGGCTCAGGTGACTTAGATGAATGTAACGGCCGTGTTGGTGTTACTCCTGAATTTCCTGAAGGGATATACCATTATTATGCTACCGATAGTTACCCATACTTTCAGCGTTGTGTAAAAGGTGAAGTAGAAGTAACTGCTGGCATGCCGCCGCCACCTTAATTTCCATAACTTGATTATCAGTCAATATTGCTAATAAGTGCATTGCGCTCATTAGCAATAAAAGTAATTAGTACAAACTGAATGTTATGCAACTATATAGGAATTAATCACATGAACTTTATAAAAACCTTATCTTTTACTACTTTGACATTAATTGTAAGTATGCTGTTTTCTCAGCAGTTACATGCACATATGATGGTTGCCCAACATGGCAGTTTAAACGTGGTCGACGGTGGCGTATTTATGGTACTTTCACTACCTGTTTCTGCCTTTGCAGGGATTGATGATGATCAAGACGGTAAACTTTCACCGCAAGAGTTTGCGATACACCGCGCTGAAATTAGCGAAGTAATTCACAGTAAAGTAGTATTAAAAGATAACAGTGGCAAACTTGCACTAAAGGGAATGATGTTATCACCAGTTACCGCGCATCATGCCCCTAAAGCACCAGCATCACAGTTAGTTGTTATGGGCCGGTTTACCCTTGTTGACTCACATAGCGAACTTGAATATCAACTAGGACTTTTTGGTAACAACGCGACTGAACAAACAATGTTAATCACAGCAACACGTAAAGAAGACGGCAGTAAACAAAAGATTGAGTTATCGCCAAAAAAATCGAACTATGTACTTTTTAAATAACAACCCTGATTTATCACTATTAGTGAGTTTAGTTTTAAGTACACAACCTTAATTATATTAAAAATAAAAAGCCAATATTCCAGCCAAATATCGGCTTGTTTTTACAAAGTTCTAGCTGTTTATTACACCAGCGTAACGGTAGTTTTCACTAACATCACATCACTTGCCATAGTTCATTAAAAGTCGGTACATCTTCATTGTCTTTTACATGAATAAGTGCATAAATTATTTTTAATTATCACTGCCCGCCTCCGCTAAAAATTAACCTATGCGAACAAAACTGATTTATTTTGTAATCAATACTTTATCTGTCGCCAATGAACTATGGGTATAATTAGCCAAGCCAATTGTTAACCTTATGAAACAGAAATAACAAATTATTATCATACTTTTGTCAGATTACTTTACACTATCTAATTATTAATAAAGTCCGAAATCGCCATATTGTTGGAACAAAAGAGTTTTTATTCTTTGGCACAATTGATGCGTTAAAAATATAGCAAAAAGAATTAAATACCATGATGTTTATTAGAAATATAATACTAAGGAATTTAATATGAATATAAAAATGTTAAAATCGACTATTACTGGTTTGGCTTTTCTAATCAGTGGTGTTGCGAATTCGGGTGTTATATATGATTTTGATCTTGTATATGACGGTAGTACTTTTAGCTTTGAAAATAATGTTTCTTGGCACAATTTAAACTTTAATGTCGGTGACTCTCTCGATATAACTTTAAAGGCAGACCAAGGTGACCACTGGCAATGGCTTTTAGGCTCTAACGAACGCTATGCCTGGATTCGTGACAGCTGTAACAGTAATACAGGTTTATCAGAATGGGAGTTTTCTAATAATAGTTCAATTGTAGGCAGTGGTTCCCAAAATACTAGTCAAGGCTGCATCCATTTTGGCCCTAATACGTTAAACCTCGCTAATGGCACTTTATTTGACCAATACCAATTTAATTATACCTATACTTCAGGTCCCAATACGGTTCTCAGCACTCAAGACATACTAAATAATTCACCTTGGGGCTGGACGTTTAATGATGGTGTAAGGTTCCAATATGTCGATGCAAATATTAATGAAATATCAGAGCCTTTACCCCTTACAATTCTAGCATTAGGTATTATTGCTCTAGCATCACGCAGATATAAAACACAATCTAATTAACTATTTATTATTAATAGATAGTTATAGATATGGATAAGTAAAAACAAAAAGCCAATGCTTAACTAAGCATTGGCTTTTTATTAATTCATGAGGCTAAAAAATTAGCTATCAAGATTATTTTTCAGCAGCAAGCTTACGCGCTTGATGCAACTTTTTATAGCTTTCAATTAAACGTTGATGTTTGTCTAAACCTTCTAAATTCATGCTTGTCGGCGTTAAACCAAAGAATCTTATTTCACCAAATACTGAGCCAACAACATTGTTCATATTTTCTTCACCGAACATTCGATTGAAGTTATCAATAAAATCTTCAAGCTCCATTTCTTCATCTAAGCTCACTTCAAGTACAGCATGGACAGCTTGATAAAATAATCCGCGTTCAACGGTATTGTCATTATATTGTAAAAATTCGCCGACTAACTCAATAGCATCTTCAGCTGCGCCTAACGCTAAGCAGATTAGAATTTTCAGTTCAAGAATAGTTAGTTGGCCCCAAACTGTATTTTCATCAAACTCAATTCCTATTAAGGTTTTGATGTCGATGTAGTTATCTTGCTGGCTTTCTTCTAAACGTTCAAACAAGCTGGTTAATTGCTCTTCATCTAAGCTATGCAGGTTTAAGATATCTTCGCGATAATCAAGTGACTTGTTGGTATTGTCCCAGATTAAGTCTTCTACAGGGTACACTTCAGAATAATCAGGGACTAATATACGACAAGCCGTAGCGCCAAGTTGGTTAAACTCAGCAATGTACACTTCTTTGCCTAAGTCTTTTAAAATAGCCATTAAACCAGAATTTTCTTCTTCGTTAGTGCCAGAGAAATCCCATTCAACAAATTCATAATCGTGCTTGGCACTAAAGAAACGCCAAGAGATAACACCTGTAGAGTCAATAAAGTGGTCAACGAAATTTTCAGGCTCTGTTACCGCCATACTATTAAAAGTAGGTTTTGGTACATCATTTAAACCTTCAAAACTACGACCCTGTAAAAGCTCAGTTAAGCTGCGCTCTAACGCGACTTCAAAACTAGGATGAGCACCAAATGAGGCAAATACACCACCATTTTTAGGGTTCATCAAAGTGACACACATCACCGGGAATTTACCGCCTAATGAGGCATCTTTAACTACCACAGGAAAGCCCTGTGCTTCTAAGCCTTCAATGCCCGCTAAAATAGCTGGGTATTTAGCAATAACGTCTTTAGGTACGTCAGGTAAAACAATTTCTTCGGCAATAATTTGCTTTTTAACGGCGCGTTCAAAAATCTCAGACAAGCATTGTACTTGCGCTTCCGGTAAGTTATTACCCGCGCTCATACCATTACTTAAAAATAAGTTTTCAATTAAATTTGAAGGGAAATATACAGTTTCACCATCAGACTGACGTACATAAGGGATTGAACAAATACCACGTTCAGTCATGCCTGAGTTAGTATCAATCAGGTTTGAACCGCGCAACTCGTCTTCAGGGTTATATATAGCTAAACAATAGTCATCTAAAATATCGCTTGGTAGTGCATCATCTATCCCCGGTTTAAACCACTTTTCATTGGGATAATGCACAAAATCACTGGTGGCGATATCGGTTCCAAAGAATTGATCGTTATAAAAGAAGTTACAGTTAAGACGCTCAATAAACTCACCTAAAGCTGAGGCAAGAGCACTTTCTTTTGTTGCGCCTTTACCGTTGGTAAAACACAGTGGGGATGCAGCATCGCGAATATGCAACGACCAAACATTAGGTACAATGTTGCGCCATGAAGATATTTCTATTTTCATACCAAGGTCAGCTAAAAGGCCTGACATATTGGCAATAGTTTCTTCTAACGGTAAGTCTTTACCTAAAATAAAAGTGCTAGTGCCATCTTCTGGTTGTTGCATCAGCATAGCTTGAGCATCACCTTCAAGGCTAGTAACTGCCTCAACTCTAAATTCGGGTCCCTGCTGCACGACTTTTTTCACCGTACAACGGTCAATTGATCGCAAAATGCCTTTTTTATCTTTTTCAGAAATACTCTCAGGTAGCTCGACCTGAATTTGAAAAATTTGATTATATCTATCTTCTGGATCAACAATATTGTTTTGCGATAAACGAATATTATCGGTTGGGATATCACGAGAGTTACAATATACCTTAACAAAGTACGCTGCACACATAGCAGAAGATGCTAGGAAATAATCGAAAGGACCAGGCGCTGAGCCGTCACCTTTATAACGTTTAGGCTGATCAGCGATGACACTAAAATCGTCAAACTTGGCTTCAAGTCTAAGGTTGTCGAGAAAGTTAACTTTGATTTCCATTGATATATTTCCGAAGTTGTATGCGACCAATCGATAGACTGATTCTAATGGCGCTAATTATCGGATTTTTTGCGCCATTAGTCTTGGATTAATTAAGCAATAATGAAATAAATTGAATAAAGCACTATTTCTCGATGAAATAGTGCTTACTTCGTTAGACTTACAATAGGCTAACTTTTATATTGAGGAATAAAGTGAACTTTAAAGAGAAGAAACTTCAATAGTACTATCTGCAAACTGTAGCTTCTCAATACCTGTTAGGGTATTCATGCCATCACGAGCATCCTGTAAGTCTTGCACTTTGATTTCACCATTTTCATTGGTGATTTGATATTGTGCTGCTTGACCAGAAAAAATCACCGTATTAATACCTTCATTACCGGTAATATTGTTATCAAATTGGTTCAACACTACATTACTGCTTTTACTGCCAGTCAAGGTGACATCTTTAAGGTATTGTGCATGATGGCTATAAGATAAACTGCTGATAAATTTCAGGCTAAAATCACCAGTAAAACTATCGTCAATTCGTGCATTATAAGTAAGGTATGGATGAAAAAATTGGTTAGCCATTATTGCTGCTCCTTGTGGATCTTTTGTGGCCAAATCATCACGGGTTTTAGCAATATACATGCCCCACATACCATACTCACTATCAAAAGCGCCCCAAAGACCGTAATAACTATCAACTACCGATGCTAAGTATTCTTGCGATAAACTATTTTCAACAGTTAACTCCGCTAACCAACCTGCTTGCTCTGCTGGCCAAGCCCAAAGTTTTGCTGATACGGCAGTTACCTGCGCCGCACGAATATCTGCTTGATACTCTGGTAACGCACCCATAAATTCATCACCTTGGTCAACACCAATACCGTAATCATGTACTAGATGTAAAATTTCCTCGAATGAGGCATCACGATATTCATAATTTTGGGTGATATACCAACTGTGCCCTTCCACTTGCATTTCGCCATAATATAACGGCTGACCATCAAGCTCTGCGCCAGCATTAGTGCCATCATCAACACCATTTAGCAGTAATAAAATAGCGCCATTGTCAGCCATTTTATTAGCCACTGCGCTTTTATCTGCACCATATTTTGAGCCAGGATAATCGGTTAAATAATGCTGTAAAATGCCACGAGCACGGACAATTTGATTTTCCATAATTTCATTTTGAGCAAGGATATGAATTGCGCCACCGTTGGGAGTATCAACCTTGGTGTAGCGATCAAAATTTAACGTTGCACTGTAAGTATTATTTAAATTATCTGGCACGACAGAAATGCCCAAATCATTACTCTCTGGACTTGTCGGAGTGGTGGTTGGGGGTGTTGTGGGCGTAGTTGTTGGTGTAGTCGTTACAGGAGGCTTCACGGTTTCCTCAACGCTTGTTTTTTTATCGCTACTTGAACCACCACAAGCAACTAACGTTGTGCTGATAAAAATGGCAAGGGCAACTTTTGTAAAAGAAGTTGTGAAAACGTTAGCCAAAGGGCTTTTATTCATTAGGGTCATTATTTTCTCCAAAACTGTTCAAACGCAATCTAAAGGTAATCACTCGGTATTGACCGATAAACTATTGTCCACTATTCGACCAAGCTTTAGGGTAAGCGCAAGTAAGCGTTTGTAAGCGATGAAAAAAAAGTATTCCGTGTCTCATATTCCGTAATCCATATTAAGTATGAGATTTTAGCGCATAAAAAAGCTCCTTTATCAGCCATGCAAGAATAACTATGCAGGTGATAAAAGAGCTTATTAACGATTTAAAGCTGAAGGGTTAGTTTGTTAATACACCATATAAAACCATTTCTTCAGCTGTCATCCAATGGATACTGTCAGCTGAAGCGGCTTTAAGGGTATACCAATAAAAGTCAGTCGTTATGCCAATAGCCTTATAGTAATTAAGATATATATCGTGTGCTTGATGCCCTTTAAGATAATCTAATGCAGCCTTACCACTGCCATCACTCCATGAGTGAACGCCGATTCTAGCGCCTAGAGCAATAGTACGCTTAACACCTGCTAAAAACATATCACTACCGCCCGAAGCCACCATGCCGTCTGCTGGAATATGAGTATTGATGCCACGGTTTCTAATTTCCATTGACGCCAGCAAGTTGATTTCATCATCCATAGAGCCCGGTACATTTTGCATTACCAGGGTTTTAATTTGTGGGTAGGTAGAAAATAATGTTTGCATCAACGCTAAAGTATCAGAGCCAATAACGCCATTCATATAAACTGTATCAGCGCTGTCATCATCATTTTCGAATGTAAAACTAGCCGTTTTTTCTTCATTGCCATCTTCACCGCCACCTTCGTCAGTATCAGCTTCAGTTGGACTAATAATAAAATCTTGAGCAGAGTAGTCACCATCAGGCAATGACGTTGCCAAACCATATTCCGCATTCGTTAATAAAGCATGTACCGCTAGACCTTTACTTTGTACTTTTTCCAGCGTGTTTAACTGCCACTCATTATTGATTTGAGCTAAACGCTCATCTCCTGCTTGAGCCCCTAAAATAGACGTTAATGACCAATACACATATTCAGTGACCATACAGCTGTAATTACACGTTTCATCATCATAGGTATACCAAGCAGAATCAGGGTAACTTGCTGGAATAGTTTCAAACTGACCACCGCGAGCGATATCCATAGCGTTAGCAATTTCTGAGCCTATCACTTCACCAAATACTTCAGGGTAAACACCAGCATAACCAACATGAGTTATTAGATGTAAAACTTCTTCAATCGTTGCATCAAAGCCATCGCCTGCACCCGCAAGAACCACCTCACTGGCATACAAATCTTGTAACGCTTCTGACTCAGGTATTTTTTCAAATAAAGTCTCTATTTCAGTTTCATCTTTAGTCATGATTAAGGTCGCGCCTTGCTCAAGCATGTGCTCTACCACTAAGGCATTATCTGGCTGACCATCTTCATCATTATCTAGGTATTGCGCCATCACGTTAGCGGCGTGTAACATCGCTTCATCAGAGGTTTGCTCTGTACCGTAAATTGGAATACCAAAAACTGAGGTTTTCTTTGAAAAGACTTGCTCTAATGCTGAGTTTTCACCTTCTTCGCTTTCATAAGTTAGCGCAGGGATTTTATCTACACAGCTAGAATCAACAACGTTATTTGGCTCAGCTAAAAAGTCACTAGCAATAGTATTGAAACAAGTTGAATCAGAAAAAAGTTGTCCATGACCACCTTGTGGGTTAGTAAGGTTTTGAGCATTCGGCATATTTTGAGCAACCAATATGCCCCACGCTGCTGGCGTTTGTGCATCTTGTAGACCATTAAGCATTAATACCGGTAAATTACTGCTAACGGCTTGTGTCTCAATATCGTTGGCCGGGGCAACATTCCAGACTTCACATGATGCTTTATCAAAACCCATATGGTACATATCACCAACCGCAACTTGGGTACTTGCCGACCAGCCTTGGCTATTTTCACCAATTAAGGCTGTGACATTAAGGAATGGGTATTCTTCAGCACAAATAGTCGATAAGCCCATAGCGTTGTAGAACTTGTCTTCTTCGCCCTGCTGCTCATCTACTTCAGAGCCTTCAGCCTCTCCCATACCTTGCTCAGCCATCATAGTTTCAATGATTGAGGCATATTTACTAACATCTTCATTGACGGCCAATAAGTAATCAATAATTACTGGTTCTGCACCTAGTTCAAGTAAGATTTGAACAAACTCTCGACTCTCATCAATCATGCCTTCATTATGCATGCGGGCAATAATATCTTCGATAATCCCTTTAAACTCATCTGCAGGACAACCGTCAGTATTGTCACAGTTTTTAACTACTTGATTTAACGATTCATAGTTTGCCCATGGCGTATCAGTAATACCGTTCACTTCTATCGGGAACATGCCATCTAAGATAACACTGCGAATACCTTCACTATTTTCTCGCATAATAGTTGTGGCAAGACGAGTACCATAAGAGATACCATATAAATTCCACTGTGAAATATTTAACGCTTTTCTTAATTCAATAAAATCCATAGCACTATGAACACTATGATAAGCAGTTAAATCAATACCTGCAGCTTCAAGCCGTGTTTTACACGCTTTTAACTGCTCTGCTGTGCCAGCTTCCTCAAACTCACTACAAAATAATGCGGGTTTTGAATAACCCGTACCACGTTGGTCAACTATGTAGACATCCCTGTCATTGAGAAATGTTCCAGTTTCAACTACTTGCGCAATACTTGAACTAGCACTGCCACCCGGGCCACCTTCAAGGTAGACAACCGGATCGGCTTTTTTATTTACTGAAGTAGACGCTAGTTTAATTACAGCTATTTTAATGTTTTTTGTTGATGCTGGTTTGCCATATAACGCGTGTTTTTCTGGCACTGTAAGGTAACCACAACTTGATCCTGAGGTTAAAAGAGATACCTGTGGCGCTGACAACATGTCCTTACATGCAACTTCTTTATAGGTATTAACTTCATGGATAGTTGGTTTGATAGTGGTTTCTTTTTTAGTATCAGAGCCACCACAAGCCGTTAATATGCTTGTAGTCATTATTGCCAAAGTAATAAGGGTTTTATTGGTTGGTATCATCGAACCTTCCTTCATGATTAATAAATAGTTGCGCCGTAGTTGTTTGCAACTTAGTTCTTCAACGCAGTTATTCGCAACACTGTTATTGCCAGCAAAAGCGATGAGTTATTATCAATGATTGGATAAAGGATTAGGGTAAGCGCAAGTAAGCTAGTGTAAGTAATATCTAACGTATGTAAGCACATGTAAGCTAGACTTTAATTGCAGGAACTTTTACGTTAAATTTGCATCGTGAGTGAATAAATTAAGAGACAGTGGATGAGCAAAACTAGAATATTACTTATTGAAGATGACGCAGAAATATCACGTTTAACCGCGATGTACTTAGACGTTGAAGGCTATCAGGTAGACGTTATTGATGATGGTTCGCTTGCCTTAGAAGCAATCAAAGTTACTAAACCAGAGTTGATTATTCTTGATTTGATGTTACCCGGTATGAGCGGTATTGAGATATGCAAAGCGGCTCGAGAATTTTATCAGCCCCCTATATTAATTCTCACCGCCTGTGATGATGATGTCAGTGAAGTCAGTTTATTAAAAATGGGCGCCGATGACTATTTGGTTAAACCTTTAAGACCTCACGTTCTTGTTGCCAGAATAGAAGCCCTGCTACGAAGAAACCAAAATTATCATAACAAGCCAACGAATACTCAATCAAACTCAGCCCTGATAATAAATGAAGCCAGCAATCAAGTCACTTTTCAAGGTAAGTTATTGACCCTTACGGGGTCGGAATATGAAATGCTAAAATTATTGCATCAAAATGCCGGTGAAGTTATTTCACGTGAACAATGTTGTCAGGTATTGAGGGGAATTGATTATGATTTTAGTAACCGCTCTATTGATATGCGCATTTCAGGTTTACGCAAGAAGCTGGGTGATGACCAAGTTCCCTATAAAATTATTACCACTATACGAAACCAAGGTTATAAGTTAATTAATGAATAAATTATCGCTATCTTTATTCTCTCGGTTGTATTTAGCTATTATTATTTCGGTAATTATTAGTGTTTCCTTAACAAAATTCTTTATGGATAGTTATGACGACCAAGAAGACTTTAACGAGTTTATTAGCGAGGTTAATTACATATTTAAAGAAATAGCTGTTAATGCAGAGATACAAATTAACACCGAACAACAAATTATTCCGCTCGGCTTTCCATTAGATAATTTCCTCACCGCTAAACTCATTAACCCTGATATGAATAGTGAGGTTTGTCCTTCTTGTCAATTAATCACACGCATTAACAATACTTCTTATTATCAAATGCTTGATGGCGGGCGTTTAGTCGAATTTAAACTACCTAACGCAAAAAGCAATATCGTTATATATGAGAAAAATGAAAGCGAGATCAAGCCAGAAGACTTACCTGAAGACCTCGTGGAGGAATTAGCTGAAGGCTTTACTGGAGGGATATTAGATGATGAGGACGTTGATTTCGTCTTCCTGTCATTAATACTGGTCACCTCGTTATTTCTTGGCATTGCCATTTATTGGCCTATCAAAAATCTGCAAAACCAAATAAATACGCTGATTGATACTCACCAGCAATTTGGTTCAGGAAATATGACGGCTAAGGCCAATGAAGATATCCAAAAACCCTTAGATAAACTAGCTTCAAGTTTCAATGACATGGCGTTAGCAATAGCTGACAATGTTAAAGAGCGTGATACTTTTTCCCAAGCAATTCCCCATGAAGTCAGAACTCCATTAAGTCGTATTCAATTAGCCTCAGGCTTAATTCGCCGAAAAAGCACTGATTTAGATATATTGGCATTGGTTGATGACGTTGATAACTATGTGGTCGACATTAATGAATTGATCAGTCAAATTGTTGAATATTCAAAAATAAATTCAACTGCTGTTACTGGCACAAGCTCAAATTTAACGAATGAAAATGAGCTAGATCAGTTTCAAACTATTGAGCTAAAGGCGTTTATCGAATCCAGATTACATCTTTTGGCTAAAAACCAAAATAAAGAGTGCATATTAACCGTTGATGAGTCCATTGAAATAACCACCAACCCTTTCTATTTAAGGCTACTGGTCGATAATTTTATTAAAAATGCTTTTAACCATGCACAAACAAAAATCAAGCTTTCAGCTAGTGTCATCCTCTTCAATAATGAACAGCAATTAACTATTACTATTGAAGATGATGGCGTAGGTGTGCCTATTGAAGACAGAGAAACTATTTTTATTGCCTTTGCCCGATTAGATAAAAGTCGCAGTAGAAAAACAGGTGGCTTAGGCCTTGGCCTTCCTATAGCGAAAGCAGCAGCGACAAAAATGACAGGCAAGATAGTGGTGTCAGAATCACCTTTAGGTGGAGCACAATTTTCGTTTACTAAAGCGGTTTAATGACAAGTATTCACAGGTAATTCTAACCAGAGTAATTTTCGTTTCATTACCACGTTTTGTTAAACAACGGATGGTAATGAAACTTTTCTTTAGGTTATCTTTTTTTTAAGCTATTTCTTTAAGCTCTTTCCTTAAGGTATGTCAGTGCATCTAACCGTGTTGCAAAGATATGCTCCGCGGGTATTTTTTCAAGTAACTTTAATTTATTAAAATCATCTCGTACTCGTTCACAGACATTTGATAGTAAAATATCTCGTCCTTGATTTCGGTAACTGACAATTATCTCTTCAATGGCAATAGTACTGGTAATGCCAACAAAGCGGGCATCTGTTAAATCAATTAATAACGTTTTATTTTGATCTGTTTCTGAAACACTTTGCTTCAATCCGCGTGCTACGCCAAAACCGATAGGCCCAGAGATATTAAGTAATAACACGCTATCGTCCATAGACTCTAATAACTTTCTCTCTGGCTTTGATAGATGTTCTGCCTCTTTCGCGGTGCACAGCTTTATGTTGTCAAGTTGGATTTCTGATAAGCGGCGTATAGTGACTAAGTTCGCTAAAAATACGCCCACTAATACCGCGGTAACTAAGTCAAAGGCTACCGACATAACCATGGTGGAGATCATCAAACCAACACTGAATAAAGGTACTTGATGGATACGTTTAAGGAAGTTCCAATCAATAATGCTAATACCAACATGGGTCAAAATTGCTGCTAACACTGCCATAGGAATATATGCTGTGTATTCCCCTGCCCATAAAACAATAGCTAAAATAAACAACGCATGAAGAATGCCAGATAAAGGTGTAGTTCCACCGGCCCTTAAATTGGTTACTGTACGCATTGTCGCGCCACCGCCAGGAAGTGCACCAAATAATCCAGCAACCATATTGCCAATACCTTGACCAACCAACTCTTGATCAGAATCATGTAATTCATTGGTAATACTATCCACGGTCAATGAGGTCATTAGTGAATCGAGTGTACTTAACGTGGCAATTAGTAGCGCCGATTTAATCATTTCACTGGCTAAAGAGCTTTCCCAAACTGGCATATTAAAAGAAGGTAATTCGCTGGCAATAGCGCCAACAACGGGCATTTCAGCACCCGAAAAAATATAAAAACATGTTGCGCCCGCTACCGCAATAATACTGGCTGGTACTACACGACTAAATTTTTGCGGCCAAATAAAGAGTATTGATAAACAAACTAAACCCAATAAAGTATTGGTACTCGTTAATGTACCTAACGACAGCTGTAATTCAGGTAATGAATGGCCAAATAAAGGTTCTATTTGCGAGAGTATTATTAATACACCAATGCCTGAGGTAAAGCCTGAAATAACCGGATATGAAACTAAAATAAAGTACTTACCTAGCTTAAAAAAGCCAAATAACATTTGAAACAAACCCGCAAGCGTTACCACAGTGAATGCCGCGGCAATACCATTATCAGGAGATTGGGCGACAAAGCTGGTTAAGATGGCCACCATTGCAACGGTTAATCCGGTATTGGGACCAGAAATTTGTTGGTTGGTACCGCCAAATAAAGAGGCAAATAAACCGGTTATAATCGCACAATAAATACCGGCACTGGCACCAGCTCCCGAGGTTACCCCGAAAGCAAGAGCAAAAGGCAGAGCAACGATAGTTGATGTTAATGCACCAAAAATATCGCCCTTTATGGTTTGTTGATTAAAATGTGATAAAGAAAGCATGATTACCTAATTTTAAAATAAGGAGTTAACAGCACTCACTATTACATATCTGATATCTCACTTTTGCTTATCAAATACGTATTAACGGTGCCTTGAAAGTTTGCTTACTAAACAAATTACAATAATTATTGCTGTTCGTGAATTAAAGCGCTGAGATGAATTGTACACTAAAAAACCATTTCTTGACACTATTGACAAGTTTTCTATTTTAAGGATAGGATGAGGTGTTGTTCATCAAATAAAAACTAAGTGCCAATAAAAAATTAGCAAATATCAAATTCTGGGAGCTATGCTGAGCCCTTTGCAGTATGTCCGATACAGCCCAACTTGATTTTACCATGTGGAATTCTATATTTAGTTCTATGTAGTAAAATCCAGTCACTACCAGTTATATAGGATGTAGCGATGAGATAATCGCAACAGAGGTTTCACCATATGGAATTAACAGGCGGGTTTACTTATTAACTTTGATTTTTATTTATGTATTAATGAATACAGCTAAACAGAAATTGGGTCCAACACAGCCTCTTTCTAATTTATTAGCAAGCGCTGGTATTACTTGCTCCATCGGTAAGGCAGCTACAAAAAGGTAAAACGTTAAAATTATTACAAGTAGGCCAATCATTAAAAATATAAATAAACGGCCTTAAATATCAATCAACGAGAGAACTGTAGTTATGGAACAGGTTAGCAAATCTTGCGAAAACCCAACTGAAGAACAAACTAGCGACGTAGGTCTGTTAGAACGTCTTTTTAAACTATCACAGCATAATACATCAATAAAAACTGAACTCATGGCGGGTCTGACCACCTTCGTGACCATGTCATATATTATGTTTTTGAACCCTGTTATTATGTCCAATACTGGCATGCCATTTGATGGTTTGTTCTTAGCAACCTGTTTAGGTGCTGCTATTGCCACCATATTAATGGGTATGTACGCTAACTGGCCTGTTGGTCTTGCCCCAGGCATGGGCTTAAATGCCTTTTTCACTTTTTCCGTCGTCGGCGGCATGGGTTATAGCTGGCAAATCGCATTAGGTGCGGTATTCCTTTCAGGTGTGCTCTTTGTCTTAATGAGTGTTACCCGACTTAGGGAGTGGATGCTTGATAGTATTCCCATGAGCTTACGACTTGCCATGACCGCAGGTGTTGGGCTTTTCTTAGGTTTCATCGGCCTACGTTTCACCGGTATTATTGTTGCTAGTCCTGACAACGTAGTTGCCCTTGGCGACATGACTCACTTTGGCTTTGGTCAATTTGGCCCTGAAGCGCCGGCATTAGGTTTCCTAAGTTTCTTATTAATTGCTGTTCTTAGCTACCGTAAAGTATTTGGTGCGGTAATCATTGGTATTGCCACAGTAACCTTGCTCGCTTTTGCGATGACTTGGGTATTACCAGCTGATTTCTTCGTTATATCTGAAGCAGCTAAATCTTTTGCTCCAGAATCTGGTTTTGTTGCTTATAAAGGCATATTAGCGGTACCTGAATTTTCTGCTCTAGAGCCAATATTTTGGAAAGCTGATATTGTTGGCGCTTTTCAAGTAGCGTTAATCCCAGTTATTGTAACCTTCTTATTCGTTAACATCTTCGATACCGCGGGCACCTTAATGGGTGTTGCTGAGCGTGCTAACTTGCAAGACAAAAATGGTAAAATTGAAGGCTTAAGCAAGTCTTTAAAAGCTGACTCTATTGCTTCTGTTATTGGTACAGGTTTTGGTTGTCCACCAGTAACTTCCTATGTTGAGTCTGCTGCTGGTGTTGCTGCAGGTGGTCGTACCGGTCTTACTGCCGTAACTATCGGTTTGTTATTTGCTATTGGTATGTTCTTCTTACCACTGGCACAAATGTTACCAGCCTTTGCCGTTGATGGCGCGCTTATTTATGTAGCTATGTTAATGATGAGCTCACTTAAAGGCTTAGATTGGGATGACTTAACTGAATACGCACCAGCCGTGTGTACTACGGTTATGATGGCGTTTACCTTCTCAATTGCTAACGGTATCGCTTTTGGCTTTATCACTTATACTGTATTAAAAGTAGGTACGGGTAAATCTGACCAAGTATCTAACGGTGTTTGGGCATTAACAGCATTATTTGTTGCTAAGTTCATATTTTTAAACTAGAAAAACTATTAACTTAACATTAATAAAGCCTTTGTTCGCAAAGGCTTTTTTTGTTTAGCTGATAGTTAAGTGTCTCAGTAATGCTAAATGTTTATCTATCTAACGATGCAGCCAAGCGCTGCATTTATTCATTCATCAACAAGAAAGAAATACCAATGAAACATACTATTGAAGTTATGATCTCAGAAGAAGAAATCAAAAAACGTGTTGCCGAAATTGGCCTGAAAATCAGCGAGCATTATCAAGGCAGCGATAACTTAGTCATGGTTGGTTTATTACGTGGATCCTTTGTATTCATGGCCGATTTAGCCAGAAAGATCACCGTTAATCATAGCGTAGATTTTATGACCGCATCAAGTTATGGCAATAGTATGGAAAGCTCTCGCGATGTTCATATACTTAAAGATCTTGATGATAATATTGAAGGCAAAGATGTTTTACTAGTAGAAGATATTATTGATACCGGTAATACTTTAAGTAAAGTTGTAGAGATTTTAAGTTTACGTGGTCCAAACTCAATTGAAATTTGTACCTTATTAGATAAACCAAGTCGCCGTGAAAAACATGTCGATGTTAAATGGATAGGTTTCGAAATTCCCGATGAGTTTGTCGTTGGTGTCGGTATTGATTATGCACAAAAATATCGTCATCTGCCTTATATTGGTAAAGTTATTCCTCAAGAATAACTAAACTGCCTTAGGTGGAAAATTAAAACGTTTCATATAAAAAATCCGACAATAAGTCGGATTTTTTATATGATGGATCAATGAGGGGTTTATCATTTCAAAAGATTAACGACGTGAGCGTTTATGTTTCATTGAATGAAACTTCTCTAACTGCTCTGCGGTTAAGACACTTTTCATAGCAAATTTACTTTTTGCTTTGACTAACGCCATTGCGGCAAATACATCTTGGTTATTCGCTTGTAGTTGAACAAATGCCTGTTCATCAAAACTCTCGGCTGACATCAAGGTTTTAACTTGTTCACGAAAGGCTTTCATTGCCGGCTTTAAAGCTTGCATTTGTGTTTTCTCTTCAGTTTTAAGTGCTTTTATATCAGCTTGCTGGCTCTCTGACAGGCCTAGTTTTCGGCTCAATTTAGCAAGTTTTTTTTCACTCATCTGTTGGTGGCCTTTTTCATGACCACCGTGATGAGTTGAGTTGTCACTACCTGCAAAGCTTAGTGGGGTTAACACCAATGCTGAACAAATGGATGTTGCAATAGCTAAATTTTTAAATGTAATTTTCATCTGGTAATCCTTATTAGGTATGCTTGTCTCTATTGATAAAGAGTTAAGTTAACTTTAGTTCGTTTCAATTAAATTCAATTTTAGTATATCGAGACTTTTTGCAAAGCAGTGCAAGGCTATGTAAAGCTATGTAAAGTTATTTTCTGCTTAGCTAAGATGACGTAAACTAATAGTTAGTAACCTTATGTTCACTTCGGCAACTAAGCCGCTCATTTTTAAAAGCAGTATTTATATGACACCAGCTACAGTTCAACCGAAACACATTTTATTAATTGATGATGATGCCGAACTTGCCGAGTTATTGACTGAATATCTCGCTTGTGAAAATATTCAGGTGACTTCTTGTTTAGATGGGGCCAGTGGGTTAGCAAGAGCATTTGATGATAGTTTTGATTTGATTTTACTTGATGTCATGATGCCTGTATTAAATGGCTTTGAAGTATTAAAAGCACTGGGCGGCAAGCATAAAACCCCTATATTAATGTTAACGGCTAAAGGCGATGATAATGACCGTATCTTAGGACTTGAGTTAGGTGCCGATGACTATTTAGCCAAACCATTCAAACATCGCGAACTATTAGCACGTATTAACGCCATTTTTAGACGAATTTCCATTGTAAAAAGCCAAAGTGCTTCACCAAGGCATGATAGCGCTGAACAACTTATGGTTAATCAAGTTAGGGTTAATCAAGCTACTCGTGAAATTACCTGTCAAAACAGTTTACTCGAACTTACTGGCACTGAATATTTAGTACTGGTTTATATGCTGGAGCACCATGGTAAAATAATCAGTAAAGCTGAAATATCAGAGCAAGTACTGCAACGCAAACTCAGTCCATATGATAGAACTGTTGATGTTCATGTCGGTAATGTCCGTAGAAAACTGCTCGCTATTGATCCAATAGATAAGATGAAAACAGTGCGAGGCGCAGGTTATGTATTTTTACAGGGAGAGCAGTAACAGTGCTTAATCAAAATACATGGCAGAAGAAGTTCTCCTTAGGTATTAGTTTAAAGTTATTTCTGGCTTTTTGGCTGGTTATACTCACTTCTGTTTTGATTAGTTACTTAGTTACCATGCAATTTAGGCATAGCCCAAGCCAAGAACAGGCTGATCCGCAACAACTGAAATTATTAACGGTTTATCAGCAAAGACTAATAGGTAAAACACATATAAAACTTAAAGCAATTCAGCACCAATTTCACCGAAAACATCAGCAATATTTACTAATAAAAAAAGTAGCGACTAACAAGGTTTATACACCCCACAATCGCGGCTGGTCAAAGGTAAAAAATTATTTAAAAAGACACCCTCTTAATAACCCTGTCACCATTGATTTTGATTTTACTAAGGTCACCTCTTCTCAACCTATAGTAGTTAATGGTGAGCAGTTGCAATTGTTTATAGCCAATGAGTTACAAAGAAAACGTTTAGTGACTTTAGTCACTCAATTACCTATTGCTTTACGTCTTTTTTTCTTATTAACCATTAGCTTTCTGTGTTGCTGGCTACTCGCTAAAAGCTTTACTAAACCTTTAATTGCTATTCAAAAAGCAAGTAATAAATTAGGCGAAGGTAAGTTATCAACACGTATCACACAATTTGACCAACGTTCTGATGAATTTGGCGATCTCGCGCGAAGCTTCAATCAAATGGCAGAACAATTAGAAGGTAATATTAGTGTCCATCAACGTTTGTTAGGTGATGTATCCCATGAGCTGAGGTCGCCATTAACTCGTTTGCAGTTAGCCGTTGCTTTAGCTGAAAAACATATGGGCAATAGCACGGAGCAACAAAAACATTTAACTCGTTGTGAAACTGAAGTTGATCGTTTGGATGAAATGATAGCTGACGTACTGACACTTTCAAGGCTTGAACATAGCCATAATGCCTTTACTGCTGATGAAATTGAGTTAAGCCATTTTGTCAGGCAAGTGGTAAATGATTGCCAATATTTTGCTAATAGCAAAAATATCATCATCTCTTTTGAAGGAAAAGCTAATTACTCCATTTTAGCCGATGTTAAGTTGCTCGCCAGTGCCATCAGCAACGTGATAAATAATGCGATTAAATACTCTCCAAACGATGAAATAGTTGTTATTGAGTTAACACAACAAGCTAAGCAAGTAGAATTAACTATTTCAGATAAAGGTCCCGGTGTACCTGATGAAGTAATATCTCAACTGTTTAGTCCCTTCTTTCGAGTTGCTGATGGTAGAGAACGTAGTAGCGGCGGTACAGGTTTAGGCTTAGCGATTGCGCAACAAGCAATTCACTTACATCAAGGTGAGATAATCGCTAAAAACCAAGCTTCAGCTGGTTTAAAGGTAACAATTATGCTGTCGTTATTACCAATATAGTATCACCAATTTACAAATCGACTTTGCCTTGTACAGATAAAAAGCAGCTACCTACTAGCTGCTTTTTCATTTGTCGATTGCCGATAATAAAATATCCCCCTTCTGAAACATTTAGCGACAAAAGCCACCTTGAAGCTCTATAACAAAGTGTGACATTGTAAGATGTTTTGCTATGAAACTAATATGACAACATGGAAGATAAAATAAAATGAAAAAAATAATAACGATATGCACTGCCTTGCTGCTCAGTAGCGCTATAAATGTGAGTGCAGCACCTGTAACTCAACAAGAAATAACAGCGACTAAAAAAAGTTATGATAATGTCTTAGCGACTTTTGTTGATGAAAAAGGTCCTGGTGCAGCCGCTATAGTTAGCCAGCACGGAAAAGTACTCTATAAAGGTGCTTTAGGCCTAGCAAACATAGAGCTACAAGTTCCCTTAACAACTGACAGTATATTTCGCCTCGGCTCTATTACTAAACAATTTACCGCAGCAGCAATAATGATGCTGGCAGAGCAAGGTAAGTTATCTGTAAATGATGATATTCATAAATATGTCCCTGATTTTCCAACCGAAGGGCAAGTTGTTACTATTGCTAATTTATTAAGTCATACCTCAGGTATTGCTAACTACACCGAAGTTGAACATATTTGGAAAAACCTCATTCCAACAGAGACTTCATTAGATGAAATGTTAACCGAGTTTGCCAAGCAGCCTATGCCGTTAAAAACCGGCGAAGCGATGCGTTACTCCAATACTGGTTATGTTTTATTGGGAAAAATTATCGAAGTAGCCAGTAAAAAAAACTACGCTGACTTTATTGAGCAAGATATATTTGCCAAATTAGGCATGAAGAATAGTCACTTTGGCGGCACTCAGTTGATTGGCAACAGAGCTTCTGGTTACTCTCGCACTGAGCAAGGTGTGGTTAATGCCGACCCAATTAATATGATGTGGCCACACGCTGCTGGTTCATTATTATCAACTGTTGATGATTTAGATATTTGGTTTACCGCGCTGCGTGATGGCACATTAATTTCTAAAGCCAGTTATAAAAAAATGATCACCCCTTTTAAACTTAATGATAAAAGCACTTCTGATTACGGTTATGGTTTAGGCATGTTTGATGTGAATAAATATACCGCTATTGGTCATGGCGGCGGTATCCATGGTTTTGTAACACACGCTTTTTATATTCCTGAAGAGGACTTATACGTGGCTGTTCTTAACAATAGTGACTCTGACGGTGCTCCTCGAGATATAGCATTGTTACTTGCTGCAAAAGCATTGAATATTAAAGTTCCTGAATTTAAAGCAATAACATTATCAGATAAAAAAATTAAAACTATGATGGGCTCTTACCAAGTCAATGATGAGTCTCAACGTACTTTAAGCTTTGAAAATGGTGAAGTGTACTCGAAACGTGATGATGGCCGTAAGTGGGTAATTAAGCCCATGTCTGACAATAGTTTTTATTATGAAGGCAGCTTGTCTTATTTCTCTATTGAGATAAATGAGCAAGGTAAACAGGTGATGAATTTTTACAGTGGATTATCAAATGATGCAAGTCCAGCAGTAAAAACTGAATAAGTTAGTTAGTAAATAAACAAAAAGGATGCATCTGCATCCTTTTTTATTACCTAAAACAAACCATACAAGCCTTTGTTTATAGTGAATTGAGGTAAGTCTCGTGCAAAAATAAAACCCAAAGTACCCGATTAGTACCCCTGAATATGTATCTCACTAGATTCAGCCGCTGATTACGACCACTCATAATAAATCGAATATGTTCATTAAATTGTCGATTCTTACCACATAGGCTCTGCCTTAGTCGGTAGGTATCTGTCTTTTTCAGGTTAATTAATCTAGTCTAATTATTGGACTAGTAACAAGGAGGTAATTTATGGGCACAATCAAAATTAGAAGAGGTGTAGCAATACCCCTAATTCTACTAACTATTCCTGTAACTATACTATTGTCTTGGGATGGCGAGAAGCAAGAGCAACAGTACAGAGAGAAGTTTAAGGCTGTATTACAGGAAGTCGCTACTATCTGCAACAAGGAGCAAGATGAGAGGTACATTCTAGGCAAGGATTTCGATTGCACTATCGAACAGCTAGCGATCCTTACACCTCAATAAATAATTATCGAGTAAATCATCTGCTTTAAAGGTCGCGTTCTACCACAAAGAAGACATTAGCATTTAATCAGTAGCGGTGATTTGGATTAGATTTTTTTATCGATAACGCCTCACTAAGAGGCAAAAATTGTTGGCTAAAATTAGCAACGAAGGAGCAAAAGCCAACTGTTTTTTGTCCTTTTGAGTGACTTGTTAGATTTCATTATCTCTCAAAAAGGTCATCAATAGCATCTGTAGAAGATTCCATACTATATCCTTGATCTCTATATTGATCGTAACCATCATCTTCGTACATTGCTGAATTTATATTAGATTGAATGATATCATCGATATCACAGCAGTCCTTTACATAATCTACATCGGCCTGTTCAAAGCTAATTCCTAGCTCTGAGAATCGTTCACTTATATAGTCCTCTAATTGGGGATAATCATTAGTATATTTTTCATATTCATCATTCAAAATACCTTCTTCAATAACATCACTTGTAATACCATCAGATAAATATTCTAAATACTCCTCTTTCAATTTCGCAGTTAAAGAGGCTGGAGATAATTCTACCGTTGACACCAAGTTTGAAATTGGAATGAATTCGTCCATATCTTTTTCATATTCATAGACCCAACTATTTAGTTGTTTTTGAAAAGCGGAGTCTGCAGAGTTGATATAACCTAAAGACAGTGACCAATTAATAAATTCAAAATAATCATATCCATATGAACAGGGGCCTGATATTAAGGCAGATTTAACTAGGCATTGTATATATTCAATTACGTCGTCTTGTGGTGAAAGCCTTGAGGAGGCACTAGCGAGTATCCTAAGTTTGTAACTATCTATTTCGTTTGCTTTATGTGATTTAGAAAGGCTCAGCAGTTGAGATTCAAGAATATTACAGAAATACTGTTGTTCAATAACTCCTGATGTCATCAAACTATTTAGGTTATAGATTGATTGAGGTGTTTTTAAGCACAAAAGTAGCTGATCAATATAATTAAAATCAGTTAAATAGTTTGAAATTACAAAGTCAGCTATAGACGGATTAAACAGATCATATGAAATTTTTTCTTTGTCTAAAACGCTTCTATTTAAAAGCGCACCAACTAATAACTTTATTACTGACTCATAATCTTTACGAGAAGTTAAACTTAAGTTACTTGATAATATTTCTCCGTAAAGAGAAGTTAACTCTTTCTCTGATAAGGATTGTCCATGCAACGATACCGCTATAACAATATGCTTGCAGATGTCATCAACCTGTATCTCGAAAACATTTTTCCAAATATCTTTGGGATTTGATAACGTTTTATCTATATATTCCCAGTATTGATTTGAATTTATATTAGAAAGACGGTGTTGGTCAGTTATAAAAGATATCAATCTCGGATTGAAATTTTTATGCTTAATTATTTGTAGGTAACGTTTCTCTTCATATATTTGATCTATATACTCTTCATTCAAATCACCAAACCAGATGTGGTTATATAATATTTTAGCCTTATCAATATCTGTTAACGAGGAAATTGATAATTCATATTCATTCCTATCTACTTTTTTAATGTCAAAAAGATCGCTGAGCCGCTTTCCTTGATTTAAAATATTTGAGCGTGATGTGAGAACAAACCTCTTCTTCTTATCTCTTTCAATTCTTTTAATAAAATTAATAACATGCGAGTCTTGGTGAGAATTAAGAGCTAATAAGAAGTTTCTTCCTAAAAAATCATCAAAATAGAAAACTTGCTTTGACTCATCATTATAAATATCTTCCGCCTCGTTTAGTGAATTTTCAATAAAACAAAACTCAAAGCCTTTGGCTGTATAATATTGACATAATTGATCGGCTAAAGAAGTTTTGCCGACACCTGGCGAACCAGTAATTATCACTGAGTGAATGTTTTCAAGTTTTTCGATTGCTTGTGTATGACTTTGAGTCACTACATATCGACATGATTCTTCAATGATTTCTTCTAATTTATGCTTACTTCTACCAATGATTGCGGAATTCAATATTGTTTGCAGGACATTGGTACTTGATATCCACAATTTGTAGTGTTTTCTTTCTACTTTAATATTATTTGATAAAATGTCATTAAGATCTTCACTTCCAAAAACATCTGACTCAGACAATATATATGGGGATAAAAGGCTCTTAATTTTAATCTTATTGTCCCTCGACAGCTCTAATGATGTTACGAAAACATAGCGCTTGGGGTTAAGCTTCCTCACTTTGTCTGCTTCTGTCTTTTCTATTGATCTGATAAGTGCCGCAATACCTGACTTTATCCAGTGCTTGCACTGAATAATGACTTCGTCTCCTTCCGAGGAAAAAAAACGACCATCGACTCCTCCATCACGCCCAACTTTAAACCTCTCAACTCGAGAGCCGAAATAGCATGTTAAAAGATCTGCTGATAAATCCTCGAATTCTTTATCATTCAAGCTACTAAAATCATAATCTGACATTTATTTGATGGCCTTTAGAGAAACTGGATATGGGACGAAAATCTAACGCCCCAATAAGAGGCTAAAAATTGTTTGCTATAATGTTGAGGAACGAAAACAGTAAACTGTGTTTAGTCCTGCTTGATTGGCTTGTTAGCCGCTAAAACACTATAAACTGTGGATATTACTCCAGAGTCATTCGTTAGTATTACCTTTCTCTTTATAGCCCGCTCTAGAATAACCTCAGCTATAGCATGAGCTAAGGTGATGTCAACTTTCCTTAAATTTTTATCTTTTATATGTTCAACAAAATCTTCAAGTGAAAAGTTTTTAAATTCAATCTTTTTAATAAAACCTTTAAATATTCTATTTTGTTCTGTCTCGGTTTTAAGCCTTTCATTATTTTCTTTTATTGATTCCTCTTTTCGCCAAGTGTAAATCCAAAATGCAACGGAAGAAATTACCAAGTACATCCAAATAAAATTTGTAAGAGAATCATTAAAGTTAACATAATTTGAAAGGACAGGATGATCTTTGACCGTATTTGGAAATAACCATAATCCTGATAATGCTGCAGTAACAGCTGTCAATGCTATTTTTGGCATTTTCATTCTAGCTTTGTATCCATCGCTATTTCTCTGGAGTGCAGTTGATAACGCTATACTTGTATTTACACCTTGATTCTGTGAGGAAATTAAATTTGTCACAGCTTTTGTTAAATCAGTCACGGCAGACATTGCAATTAGATCACTGTTTGATGTTTTTTGTGAGTCTATAAAATTAATTGCGCTATCTAACTTGTGATAGTTTGATTCTTCGCTAACACTTTTAAATTCACCACCGTTTTTATCGGGATGTAACGAAGATTGCATATTTCTTAAAATCCCTCTTACTGTATCAATTGATTCTTCAGAAATATTAAACTCATTTTTAATCATATCTATTGAGTTGAATTGATTGCTCATATCTATCCTTGTACGGCTAACAGCTTATTATGGAGACTTCTCAGTAATGTCAGCCCCATAGCTTTTATTTAATTTGTATTAATATCCCATAATTTCAGTGCCCTATAAACTAAAAACATTTTATTTTTGTTCGATGTTGGATATTACTGAGACTTCTCAGTAATATGACACAGTCAATCCATTAGAAAATATATCGCAAATATTTTGAAGCTAATTTCCGCTTTGCGCACCAAGAAGCCCTTAACAAAAGGGCTAATTAATTTGGAATCACTACTTTTTTAAAATGAAATGTTAAGGGCGGTAAGTACCAAGAGCAGACATTATAAATTACAGATATTTGATAGGTTGAATTAGGTTTTGTATTGATAGCATCCTAATAATGGGAAAAAATTGTGTTATCAATAATTGTTGTATTTGAGTTTTAACACTAAATATTACAAAATATTACAGTCAGCCATATTCAGAAAAATAGCATCTATACTACCTATTGCATCGCTTTTGATGTGAAGAATATTTAACTTAATCTCAAGGAATTGATTATGAAAATGATGATAAAGGTATTTGCTATTGCACTCTCAATGATTACTTTTTTTGCAAATGCAGAGATAGTAACCGTTGGCTTCAAGTCAACAGTTAGCTATAGCGATAACCCTGATATATCAGTTGGGGAAACAATTGATATATCTTTAACTTATGATACTGCATCTGCTTTTGATGGTGGAAATATATACTTTGATATCTCACCTGGCAGTAACATAACAGCAACCTTTGAAAATGGATTAGTGGTTAATACTAATCCGGCAGCGCCAAATAAAATTGATATGTATAGTTATAGCTACGAGGTGGCTCCAGCAACCTTTAACTATGATACTAATTTCCATTCGTATGATGCTGTTTCTAATACGGCAGCTACGGTAATGAATATGGATTTACTACTTTCAAATGTAGTTAGCACCAACCCAAATAATGCATTACGTGTTACTTGGGATGATGATGTCTCAGCATTTTCAATTAAAGATTTTAATGTGATGATTGACGGTTTATTTGTTCAATCTACTATCACTGAAATTTCAACCGCGCCAGAATCACCTGTTACTGTTGAAGCAACAACCTATTCAGCACCTATTTCGTCATACGGTGGGAGGTTATACTTTATCCGTGATGTTATAAATACTTCCACTAATACTGTTGAGATTAAACGTTGGGCATATATCACTTGGCCAGACGGTACACATTATAATCGTGATAGCCCTAAAAAGTTCATTTTAGACCCTATGGAGCAGAACATACAAACATCAGCATACTTTACTGTTCCATCATATTGGCCAGCAGGCACATATGAATATCATCTTAATTCAATTGTTGTTCAAGATGGTCAAGGGAATGAAGGTACTGTCTCGCAAGATTCATTTATGTTTACAAAAGAATAGATATATTATTCGAATTTAAAGTCATATAAGGCCGCCCATTTTAATTTAATGCGGCCTTTTTTATTCATCCATAATTATGAGCTAAGGCTGCTTTTACCACATTCGAGACATTAGCGATTACAGCTAATTGGACAGGTTGGATTAGATTTAGTATCGATAACACCCAATTAAAGGGCTGAAAATTGAGAGTGAAAATAAAGCGAAGCGAAACCGAGCAAACTCTTTTTAGTCCCGCTTAATTTGCTTATAAGCAAATGCTAGAGTAAATCACCATAACCCCAAATGATTGTTCCCCACAGAGCTAATACAACACCTAGACCTTTAAAGAATGAATAATATTTCCCAAACTTCTCTTTAGGCTTTTCACATTGAGAAGTAATTAACCCTGTAGGATTTATTTCGTCATTAATAGGAAATAAGACATATTCGATCCAAACAGCAAAAAATACAGCTAATGAACCACTTCGTTGAAACCATACATTTACAGGCTCAAGTTCAGGTTTAAATACAGAACAAATAGCGCCTATCGGAATTAATATGGCTAGTAACGCAAGAGGAATGCATTTGAGTAATCCTCTTTTTATTTCAGCATCAGTCATTGAATTGTGCCTTGCTTTAACGACTTGTTAAGCATTAAAACCCATAAAATTTGCCTATAGCAGTTGCTAATAAGCTTCCCGCTGCGCCAACTTTAACATCCCAAGCAGTTGAGGCAGCTTTTCCAACCATTTTCCCCATCCAACTCGATACCTCTGTTCCAAACTTACCTTCTTTTACTTCATCAGAAACGCTGTCATTCTCAATAGATGTTTCAAGTTTAGCAATATCTTCATCGCTCACTTTATGTTGTTTTAAAACCTCAATTAATGACGGAAGGTCATTTTTAGTAACAGAGTTTTTAATTGTTTGCGTATTTGAGTCACCCACCACTATTGTTGCGTTATCACCAAATACAGCATTATTAAACAAATCACTCACTCCAACCTCCTTAGACCTAGTTTTCATTTCATCTGAATCCATTTCAGACGGGAATCTTTCAGAAAGTTCTAAAACAAAATCTAATAATCTAGAGTTTACTTCAGTTAATACTTGCGTCATTGCTCCGGCTGAATGTATTCCCCAAGCACTTTCCACTTGGTAACTACTATCAAAGCCTTCTGACAAATAAGGATAAAACTCAGGAGCAACAGATATACTTAGATGTTCCTGTTCAGAATATTGCTCAATAACAGCAATACCATCCATTAAGTACTTTGTATCCAAACGTTCTCGAATTGCTGCATCTAAATGCATAACAGGTAATGTATGGTTTGGATATCTGTGTACCATATTGCTGACATGACCCTTTATAGTTAAGTGGAGTACTCTATAATCAGGAACAGATTCTTTTTCTGAGTATCCTTTCAACTCACCATTAACCCAATCTAATAACTCTTTTTCACCCAACTTATGAAGTAACACTTTGGTTTTAAGTAATGCTATTTTTAAGTTGTTTTCACCTGAACTTAGTAGCTCAATTATTTCTTCAATTAATTTCATAGGGTAACCAATATTAAATTAATGCATAACAATTTTATTATGAGGAAAAATGCCTTCTTTCTACAAGGCGGGATTAATCATCAATAATTTTATAATATTGTGAGGTTACTTGATTATTATCTGTAGATCAATGAGTTAAAAATAACAAATAAACTGGTCTATGTGTGAAAGAAGGTAATATCCGCTCTTTCTTGTAGAAAGCAGAAATCACAGCCTACTGTATACGAACAAACTAACAATAAAATAAACATTCATGAGAAAATATATGGCAAAAATTTTAACTCTAATGTCCATAAAGCGCACAGAGAAACCTTTAGCGGTGACCTGTTTTTAGTTGGTTATTTATTACGAGCTAAGACTCAATGTTACCACTGGGTACACTCGCTACACGAAGAAGTGCAGAAAAGATTAGGGACTAGAAATTAAATGAATCGCTGCGCTCGCTAAGTACAGCTTGTTATTTTTTCTTAACGCTCTGCTAAAAAAAGAACAAACGTAAAACTGACAAAACGCTGTGAGGCTTGAAACTTAACGCTCACAGGGCAACCCCGACAAAACTTTACCCCCGTATTACTAAACGGGAGTAAAATTTCATTCAGATGCTGCCATCATAGATTTAAAAACATAAAAAAAAAAAGTTCAAGAAATAGTTTTGCAGGAACGCGCATTAAGATTTTTATTTATTGAAGCACCAAGAACGCGATCAACATCTGTATGATATTGCTCTATTTCTGATAAAACTATGTTTTATGTTACGCTCCGCTGCATGCTTCGCATAAAAAAAACAACGCCAGAACGTTAAATAAACAAACGTGGGACCTCCCACTTACGTGGGTCCCTCCTCGTTAATTTAATTAACTGAACTGGCTAGAATTGAGTTTTAAAGATAGGCACTACTGGTGAGAACGAACAAAAGGCAGTGTAATCACCCCACACCTAATAAAACGATGCTTTATGCTTCGCATATGAAATAATTAAAAATGGTACCAAAAAACAAGTCGCTGGTTTAATCCTGGCAAAGAAAATGGTACCTATAACTTTTACGGCCAAGTCCGTTCGTCAGCCTACAGTATTTTTTTTGGTACCTTTCTTATCTAGCTGATCTAAAAAAAACCGCATAAGACAATAACTAAATAAAACCGCTAAAGGATCAAAAATATTCATAACAGTAAGAAGAAGAAGAACCTCAATTAAAGCAATCATAATTTCTCACCTAATAAAATTTGCAAGCTTTCTTCTGCTGACTGTTTAGCCCTAACCAATGCTCGCATTTCCTCTATAATCCCAGTTAAGCGTTCAACCTTTCTTTCAGCCTTTACCTTAGATTCATAGCATGACAAATAAGTCGTTGCAGCATTAGAAACCGCCTTAGATGCTGTACCAACTTCAAAATGTCCCTTTAAATCATCTAGATTATTATCTAAAAAAATATCGGTTTGGATTTTAATTAACATGTCCGGTCACTCCTTATTGTGTAATATTATTAATTGTTTCTATATAAAAACCTGAAGCTTTAAGGCTATACAAAACAGTATCACCAACAGATACACTAAAACGATTTAAAACCCTGTATGGTAAATCACCTTTAAAGAAGTGCTGAAAACTACCATGGCGGTCTTCAACAATAATTAAATTCTTTTCTACTTGAACAACCATACTTTCCGTAACTTTAATCATTTTAATCAGTCCTTTTATTAACTTATGGTACCAATTATACAGTAGCAACAAACAAAATCAATCAAAATAGTACCGTTTAAGTGTTTTATTTTCTCCAGGAAAAAGAAAAATGGTACTAAACAACCAAAACAACGTAGTAAATACTAATTAGAGGCTATTGCACCCTCACCTAAAAGAACACCTTGCTTAGGAGCATTACACGTTAAGTAATCAACAAAATCATAATACTTAATACGTATAGCGCAATCAGAAAATATCTTCATATCATAACCAGCCATCAACAAGTCTTTAGTTTTAAGCGTAAATACATGCTGACCATTTTGACTAGCTGAGAAGTAAAAAACCGTAACGCGTCTACCCTCATCCGTATACTCAGAAGAGCCGCTTATGCTTAAACTAATCTTGTGGAATGGATGAAACTTTTTACTATTAATTACCATCATTTCATATTCAATCTGTTGTGGGGTTTTAACGATAGGTACTACTGGAGAACTAGAAGCAACGACGGGCTGCTGAACCTTATTAGGTTGCTGAATAACTGTAGATACCTTTACAGTCTTATCTTTTTTAGGTTTAGCGGTTATCGGTTTATTACTACCTAAAATAGTACTAAGTAGAAATGCAGCAAACAAGAAAAAAACAATACTAAGCTTTACAGACCAATGCTTATACCACTTTTCAATATCATTACTTGTAGCCTCCTCAACAGCGCTATCACTATCTGTATGAGACTTATAAAAATTAAAATATTTTTTTTCATAAGTTCTTTCATGCGTAGCTACAACTGAAGCATTAGAACTAGCAGAGCCATCATGAACTTTTAAAATATACTTATCGTCTTGACCCATCATAGACTTTTTAATAGCTCTATAATGATTTACAACATTATCCTTAATGTCAGTATTAACCTTTCTAAAATTTTGAGTTATTAACATAATGTCATAGCCGCTATGGCGAGCTAAAGAAATGAAATCAACTAAATCCTTATCGCATTTAACTTTAGGCATAGGGATATGGCATTCATCAATAAAAAAATAAACGCCCTGATTTTTTTCATTTTTCCAATCTTTATATTGTGTGAAATGCTCAAGTTTTGAAAAAGGTCGTTGCTTACCGTAATTATGAAATTCACCGTCAACGACTTCTATAAGGTCTCTACAATAATCACCATAAACAGAACAAAAATAATCTACCATCAAAGGAATATTTGTTACAACCTTACGTCTATCCTTAGTCACAATAGGGATTATATGATTAACAACAGCCTCGTAACTTTTACCACCACCAGATTTTCCCGAAATACCATGAATCATTTTTAACTACCCCAACGTACAAAAGGAATCATTTGAATAATAAAACGAATACCAATACAGGTAACAATCATGCCCATAGCTTCAGAAAAACCAATGATTTTTAACATATAGATAGTCTCAGGTGGCAACATAGTAAAATATTTAGCAACATCTAAACCGTCCATAATTGAGCCAAGGCCATCAAGAATCACTATTGCAACATCCATTAAGCTATCTATACACCACATAAAAAAATCCTTTAACATGTCATAAATAGAGAGTACTAAACGCCAAAGAAAATCTATTCCATCATTCCAACGATTCGCAAACCAATCCAACATAATTAACCCCCAAACAAAATTTTACGACACAAAAAACCTGCCGTTATTAAAATAAATATCCTTATTGCTGGATAAACTCTCGGGTCAATTAAAAGAGAATGGCAACCAAAATTAGCCATAGAACCCATGTTAAAACAAAGCTGCATAGGCGGAGCAGCACCAGAGCCAAGACTAGGATTAAAGCTTTCTATAAAACCATAAAAAGCAGTACCTTGAGCATCTAAAATCTTACCTTCCATGATACCGACTAAACCATCAGGATAATCAGTTTTCCAAAAACCCTTTAAACCATCACTAGGCTCAGTTCTAGTAGCGATATTTGTGGAACAATTCCCCTCCTGATCACAAAACCCATCAGGAATACAATTATCACCTGTACAAGGCTCAGTTCCAGAGCCAATATCACAACCATCCCCCGTACAAGGCTCAGTTCCAGAGCCGCCACCACCAGAGCCATCACCACCAGAGCCACCACCACCAGAGCCATCACCACCAGAGCCATCACCACCAGAGCCATCA
>NZ_JQEC01000074.1 GCF_000764185.1 Colwellia psychrerythraea | reverse complement strand
CACCACCAGAGCCGTCACCACCAGAGCCATCACCACCAGAGCCGTCACCACCAGAGCCGTCACCACCAGAGCCGTCACCACCATCAGGTGATTCTATAGGCGAAACACAAATAAATTGACCGTTCATTTGACCACAACCAGCATCACATTGACCATTAGGGCAAACCTCTTCAGGATTAGCAGGGCAATACTTTAACGCTCCAGATTCTGTACATTGCTGGTCAGAGCCATCAGGAAGATTACCAACACCACCATTTTCATCCAAAACAGGGTAAACATCGCTATAACAGTTATTTTCAGTTGGCATATAAGCAGATTGGCCTCCGCCGATATCAACAGATGAAGCTGCACAAATAGAACCATCAGACTTAGTGATACAAACATTAGGCTCAGAAACAGGATTTGTATAAACGTCATTAAAATCACAAGAGTCAAAAGATGCTATTTCATTAGGGTTAACGCAAAAGGTAGTGTCAGGGGGGTTATATGAATTTAAGACACTACAAGTATTTTCAGCAACAGGCCCATCATAAGAAAAAGTAATTCCATGTACTGGCCCCATGGTTTGAACAGGGTTATTAAAATAATCAAGTACCGTTTCCATACAAACAATGTCCACTCTCCCCCCGTTTTTAGGGTCGTCACCTGAATATAATTTTAGAGATTGAATAGTACAATCGTTAACTTCACCACCACCAAAATTTTCTAAATAAATAGTTAAAGCAGTATTTTGATCAAAACCACAGGACTCAAAATCTGTTTGCCATATATATTTCTCACAACTTGAAGTAGTTGCCGGAATTGAATTAGACTCATTAAAAATACTTTCAGCAGACGAAAAAAAAGGCGCTAACAGTACAAGTGTTAACGCCAAATTTAAAAATTTATTCATTATCCAAACCCCTTACAGACTTCCTTTGCACACATAACACCTATCAGTACTACAGAAATATCAAAAAGGGCGAGTAAAATACCCGCCATAATTATTCCCCTTAAATTATGCAGATTTAACCGCACGTTTAGCTAAACCGATAGCCTTATAAGCTAAAGAAATACCAACAATAGCTAAACCAGCAACACCAACAAAAGTAGCTACCGTAGAAAGATCAACCGCTGCAAAAATAGCGTCCATTTTTATTCTCCAATTTTAAAGTTTTGAGCAAAGTTGCTCGTTAATATTCTGAAATCGGAAGACCCCGAAATCATGAATTTTTTACACTTGCTTTATAGTTTTACGGGCATTTTTTATCGCATAACCCATGAACCAAAAGCTGATATACGTACCAAACCCCCAAGTAAAAGACTGGGCAATTTCCAAAGGTGTAATTGCATAAGTTTGAAGCATCAATAAATATTCATTTGAGTCGACAAGCACATAACCTGAACAGTCATTAACTGACACTGGAGAACTAACCAGTGAGCCATCAGGATTAGCAATTACACATAAGGCCACAAATTACCCCGCCTTTTGTTGTTCAGCAGGTTCAATAACAAGTAGTACTGCTTTTGAATCAACGTAAACGTTGCGGTAATCGCCAACATTTACAGGTAGCTCAACCAGAGCGCCATGATTTTCTGAAAGGGTCTGAATAAACATTGCATCCTTTTCTTTATCAGAACTAACCCGAGCAGTTTTAATCATCTTTTGCTCTTGGTTGAAGCCATTGATAAAGGACACTTCGATACCTATTTCGGTATAGCTATTTTCTTGAGCTGCACCGCTTTTATCTGTATAACGATTTTTAGTTAACTTGGTACCAACTAAAATACCGCGTAAAAATATACCTGTTTGAATTTCCATTTTTATACTCCAATAAATTAAATAATTAAGCTGCTACCGCTTCTTGCTCTTCTTTTTGTAACACCCACTCTTCAACTACAGGTGCTTTCAACCTAGTAGGCATTGACGAGCGGCATTCAGGCTCTTCAATGTCTTTTAAAAATTTCTCTACAATTTCACTATCAGACATGCCGCAAATAACACGCATCATGTTGATAGCTTTTCTCGTGTTAATGACTTGGTTTTCAACAATGCGCTCAATACTCATTGATGCTTGTTTAACAATTGTTTTGATTTTGCATTGCTCAACACTTAGGAACGATAGCGCTGGGTAAGTAGCTGCAAGGTATTCGCTAGACTTCACCATTGCATCAATGGGTATTACTCGTTGACTAGAATGTAATTCAACTTCCCAGCGCACCCACTTTGATTTTTTATCACCAAGCTGTTTGCCTTTTTCATAGATGCGTAAAAGCTTGCCTGACTCGCGTGAGCCGATATAAAGCGTTTTACCTTTACTTGGAATAAAACCAAATGATTTTTTTGCAGTAGATTTAGTTTCAAAACCGCCATGCTCTTTAAGCGCCTGAAAGTTTTCTTTTAATGCTTTTTCGGTTAAATGTCCGCTCTCAATATACATATAAGAAGCCGGACGGCCGCCAGAGTTAAACTGGCCTTTCTTGGCTTTTGTTAAAGCCTTTTTAATAGAGTGCTTCCCTGCGTGGTCGTCATGCGCCAAATCAATACGAGTGATTTTTATGGCGGGTATATTTTTGATTTCTTCATACAGACGGTTCATGTCTAAAGCGTTACAACCAGTTCCCATAAAGGAAACATAGCAACCAAGGTTTTTACCACCCCAGCAAATAACACCAGCGGGCTGACCATCAGCGTATAAAGTGGCTGAATAAGAATAATTGGAACGTCCTGTCGGATTATTCTTAACCGTCCAAATAAATGTCTCTTGAGTGAATACGTTATTTAAGCGACAAACAAAGCGCTCAACCTCTCCACAACCTAAAACATCAAGTAAATCTATACCGATGTTGTCTAATAAATTGTTTAAACGGTCACCATATTTAGCGCCTGTATCAACTTCTAAATCGCCCTTTAACATGTCACGTAATTCGTAACGTGCAGTAACTTCACACTCTGAAAGAGCAAGTGAATTTAACCGTAAGTCTTTATGCCTACGGTTGTTATATTCGCGAGTAATGCTGCTACATGAATCCTTATAGCGATTCAAAATAGCTTCATATTGATGAGTGTTAAATGCGTTAGTAGCTAATAACTCTTTGTTCTTTGTGGTCTCAAGCTTGGCTAGTTCTCGGTTCAAGGCAGCATCTTTAGCCTTAACAATTAATTCGCCTTTTACACACGCGCCAATTTTAGCCATGTGCTTAATGTTTAATAATTCTTTAGGTGACCAAGTAAGCGATAAGGCATCAACTAAACAAGGGATTTTTGTTGATTTAGTTTTCATCAAAAGCCCCTTGTTGTTGAAGTTCGTGGAAGTTGCTTTCGTCAACTTCAACCAAGCTAAATTCATGACCGTGTACGGTTTGGAGGAATCCAATTAAAGAGACTAAATTGCAAAAGTGATGTAATTCACCTTTGTGTTGGGTGCAAACATCGCCCCAAGCTTCTCTTTGAAAGTACACGGTAGGTTTAATCATGGTTAAGCTGCCAACGCTTCTTGGCGCAAAGCTTCAAGATTAATAAAGGTCTTTTCACGAGCCTTTAATTTAGATTTTATTGGCAATAAACCTTTGTGAATTTGTTGACGAACATTACCTTCTGTTTCGCCTCTAATACGCGAATAGTCGGCTACAGTGATAAAAGGCATACTTAAAAGCACTAAATCGCTTTTTAGTGATTCAAATTGAGTGTCTGTGAGTGTAATATTGCCTGTTAACATGGTTTTAGTTACTCCTTATTACGTCACGCAACAATTACTGACGCAGGAAAATACTAAACTGATATTACGTCACTTTCAACTGATAAAATGAAACTATTGGGGTTTTTCTTATATGTTATTGAATTCAAATGAAATTTTTTCTAGACTTTTAGAGTTATTTAAAACTAATAAAGTAAATGAACTATCAATACTGCTTGGTTACACGGATAGCTGGGGTGCATCAACAAAAAAAAGAGGTGGAATACCTTTTGAAGCATGTGTAATTGCTTCTATTAAATTTGATGTGTCTATGGATTACATATTATTTGGAAAAGAAAAGAGTTCTATTGATATTAATGTGTTAAAAATGTCTATAACAGAGGGGATTTTTGCAGCTATGCAAAGTGATATGATTACATTGAGTAAGGACGTTAAAATATCAACAATGGCCAATATGATAACGTCTGAGATTGTAGAAAATTGCGATATAAAAACAAGTGACGAAATAAAAAAAGCTATTTAACAATCCGAAAAGATCCCAACTCAATCACGTTATTGCGTGTGGTTTTTTCACTCTCTTCAATGGATAGCTTAACTTGTTCCTCCCATTCTCTCAGGTATTTAACCCGATAATCAGCATCAATACTTTTTATTTCAATATACCGTTTAAGTAATTCCTTTTCACGGTATACAGGACTGGTTTTTTCAAACATTAAAGTCTTACAAACCAAAAAAAACACTATAAAGATAAACGCCCAAAGTGCCATTTCCATTTTATTTTTGTTCCATAAACAAATACACAAATACTTAAAAGATATAAAGTTAGAGAGAAAGCTGACTGTGAGTTTATCAACCACATTATCGGCTCATCAGTATCAAATATAACAACTCTAACCCTATGAATAACTAGATAACTAATAGAAATTAAGAAATAAAAGCCATAAATAAATAACGTTGATATCTCATGTTTTACCTTTAAAAAAAGATGAGCAGCTAAAGAAAATAAAATACAAAATAATGTACAAGCTGCGGCTCCTAAATAATAAAAATAAAAACCAAGTGAAATCTTTAAATACTGATTAAAAATACAAAGAGACAAAGCCAAAGCAACCACGATTAAATTTGACTTGTTATTATTTCTATTCATAAAACTTAAAATAAAAACAAGAAAGTAAGCAAATAAATAAAATGTAGCTATAAAGTGACCTAGCTCATGATTAATCATTACTTCTCAGTTTTTGGCCTGTCTGGATGTGACCCTCCATCACCAAAAAGCGCCATAGCTTCAGGTGAAATTTCTAACGAGTCGACAGAACTAGTAACGGGAGCTGTCGCGCTATCTTGCTTTTGCTCCGTTTTAGGTTGTGTTTTGAGGTTTTGTTGATATTGGGCTGATAACTGTCCGCTTTTTATTTCCATGTTTATCCCTTAAACTTAAATCAAACCGTAATTGACGCGATAATAGAATACTTATCAGTAGATTCACATTACAAGAGATTACAATATGCTATTTCTAAATAAAAATGGAATAAAAATGTAATGAAAAAAATTAAAAAAATCCAAGACGGAATTTGGAAAACCGATTCAGATAGTACACCTTACCAACTTGATTTTAGGCCTAATGGACATAACGGTAAGCGATACAAAAAAGCCTTCTTAACACTTGGTGAAGCAAGGCGATTTATGAATCATTTAATTTCAGAAAGTAATGGTTTAAAAGAATGGCAACCTGATAAAGACGACAATAGAAAATTAAGCGAAATTATTGATTTGTGGCATAAGTTACATGGAAAAAATTTAATTGAAGAAAAAAGAACACTTCAAAAATTAAAAAATATGTGTGCAGGTCTTAACGATCCTATTGCTAGGAAGTTAACGCCAAAAGTATGGGTAGCATACAGGGCTATCCGATTAGAAAAAGTATGCGCTAAAACCATAAATGAAGACCAAAATAAAATAAAGGGTGTATTTAATGAGTTGATAAGGCTTGGAGAATTAAAAATCAATCCATTAAGCGGCCTTAAAAAATTAAAATATTCAGCACCTGAAATGGGCTTTTTTTCAAAAAAAGAAATAATGACCTTATTAAATGAGCTAAAAAATTCAGATAATATTGATGCTTATTACATTTCAAAAATATGTTTATCAACAGGTGCAAGGTGGGGAGAAGCTGAAAAACTACTAAGCAGAAACCTAAGAGATAACTTTATTACATTCATTAAAACCAAAAATGGAAAGACAAGAATAATACCTATCTCAGACGAGCTTAAAAATGAAATACCCGAAAAAGAAGGTAGATTGTTTAATGACAGTATGAAAACATTTAGAACGTCATTAACTAACACAGGTATAACACTCCCCAAAGGGCAAGCTACACATGCTTTAAGGCATACATTTGCTAGTCATTTCATGATGAACGGCGGGAATATTTTGGTACTCAAAGAAATACTCGGACACTCTAGAATTGAAGAAACAATGAAGTATGCACACTTTTGCAAAACACACTTCCATGATGCCGTTATTCTAAATCCATTAAGCATGTAAAAATACCCAAAAAATACCCCACAGCACTAACAAACAATAACAATCATTAACAAGTAGTGACGTAGAGACCAGTGTTTACTGTAAAGAGCCCGTGCGGTAAGTATACTAAAGGATGCATCTGCATCCTTTTTGTTATGCTGATGATGATTTAAAATACATCCCAGTGTTCAACAATTTTATTAATATTGTTATCTACTCGCCACAAATCGACTGTTTCTAAATTAGCAGCACCTGAGCCTGAAAAAGTCCAAACCATATCCTTTTCAGCCAGTGTTAAGAAAATAGACAGACCGCCAGTGCCTCCACCACTAACAAAGCTTTCTAAAGCATAACTACCGTTTGGTACCCAGTAATTATGTTGTAAGTAACTTGAGTCTACCAATTCACTAATCAAATTGAGATTTTGGTTGTTAAATAAATCTAAATAAAACGCAGTTACCATAACGTTATTTTCATCTTCAATATCAGCATTATTATTAGGTAACGTATTCTCTGGGTAGATATATAAATCACTAAAAACTGAATTACCACTTGCTGTGCTAACATTAGGCGTCATGCTAACATTCCAATGTTCACTGATCATACCATCAGCAAGTTTGTATAAATCAACCATAGCACTACCGACAAACTCATTTTCAACGTCATCTGAATAATGCCAATGAACAGCAACATAGTCGCCATCTGCGATTATATGTTTGATGGTCGCAATGTGATTAGGCAAACGAGTGGTCAGATCAACAAAGTATGCTTCTTGCCCTTCAACGCCTGCTGTAATACTAGCATTATGCTGAATAAAAGTTTCGCTATATAAAGAAGCAGTCAAACCTGTATTTAGACCGTTAATTACATCAGCATATACTTGCTTAATAATAAATTTATTATCTTCTTCACAACTTATGTCAGAACAAAGCACTGCACTTTTGTCTTCCTTAACGACTTTAGGCTCTTCATCTATAATTATTTCGGCTTCCTTTTCGCTACTACCGCAGGCTGTAACACCCAATAATAATATGACACTAACAAGCTTGATTATGTTCATTTAACTTCCTTTTTTTGAAACTATTCTTATTGAAAAATCGAATAAATGTTCCATTAGTTGATAAAAAACGAATGTAATATTATTCGCTTAATGATTATGTGAATGAATTTGATAAAAATTAATACCACAATTCGATTTTGTGTTAATGTGTTGTAAATAAACATAATGAAAAACTAAAAAAAACATCATGTTTTTATTTGGTTTTAATTCAACTGGTTACAGACATTGATAACGAAAAAATCTAATCAAGCATTCCGTTTTAGTGAATTTGAAGCGATCCCACAAGCCAATTTATTAATTAAAAGATCACAGAAAAAACGGCTTGAACCTAAAGTCATGTCATTATTAGTACTACTGGCGAGTAAAAATGGTGACGTTGTCACACGTAGTGAGATTTTGGCGACCTTGTGGCCAAATATTGTTGTAGGTGATGAAGTCATTTCCCAACTTATCTACTCATTGCGAAATGCTTTAGTTGATGATGCTAAAAATCCAAAATATATCGAAACAATCCCCAAAAAAGGCTATCGATTTATTGCCGAAGTAAAAGTAACTAATGCTGACTTCCCCGCAGAGAAAATCCCTGAAAAAAGCGCGGAGAAAAACACTAGAATTGAAAGTAGTGAAAGTAGTGAAAGTAGTGAAAGTCTAAATAATAACAGCCAAGTTAGTTCGAAAAACAAATGGCTAATAAGTACTTGCTTAGTGTTAATCTCAACATTTTTTTATACTTGGTTTGTCAGTAATGACAACTTAGCCAAAAGTGTTACTAACTTAGCAATTCAGAATATTTTACCTGTCACTCAAGACATCGGTGTTGAAGGTGACTTTAGCTTTCATAAAGACCACAATAAAATGCTTTATATCAGCTCTCAGCTGAAGCGGGTTGACCTTTACCTGAAGACATTAGGCAACAATCAATCAGAGCAAATGACCAATGATGATTGGATTGAATCTTCCCCTTTATGGTTAGATAAAAACACCATTACCTATATCCGTAAAAAGTCAGGTCAATTTCAAATTATCCGTCACGTTCTCACAAAAGAGCCTGAAGTTGTTTATGAATCTGAACATGCTATTTTTCATTTAACGCTAAAGACCAATGAACCTTTTTCGATAAGCTTTATTGAATACGATAATTACCAACATAATAAATTGCATGAAGTTAAATCAATAAATTTGCTTAACAATAAAGTGAGTTATTTACATGAATCAACACTGCATTTACCCAGTGATATTCTCTACCAAGTTTATTCTTTAGATGGACAGACACTTTATTTTTTTAACAACAGTGATCAAGTAAAAGAAATTATCTCTTTAGATTTAAAGAACAATCAGTATAAAACTATTACAAACAAGTTCTCCTGGGTCGAACATATAGCCTTACTTGATTCCGGAAACTTACTCATTTCCGGAGAGGTATCGGCAACTAAAGGTATTTGGCAGTTAAATATAAATAACCAAACGATCAAAAGTATATTGCCTAGCTCTAGTGGACAACGCATTACTCGCGCAAAATTCAAACAAAACCAAATTTATTACGCCACTTATAAATCGTCTACCAATCAAGTGATTGCCGATATTAAACAACAAAGTTTTGATTTTTTACCAAAACTGAATAGTGATGCCAACGAATATTATGGTGTTTATTCAACAGATAATAAAACCATGTATTTTGTTTCAAATCGCACTGGTTTCTATGAAGTATGGTCCTATAACCTTAATACTCAGAAAACTAAACAAGTTACTCAATTACAAGCTAGCTTTATATATAAGCCTGTAATATCAAATACAAAAAACCGTTTAGCCGTTGTCTATAAAAAAGAAGAGTTAACACTTTCAATAATCTCTTTAACAACAGGAAAGCCAATTAAAGAAAGTACAATTCCCAGTATGAAATACCCATTAACATGGAGTAAAGACGATAGTCACATATACATTAGTGAGCACATAAAACAGGTTAATATTTACCAATACGATAGCGAGACGTTAGATGCAAAACTAATACAAACTAATGCAGGACTTTTTGCTAAAGAAAATTCGGGTGAAACGGGCTTAACATTGATAGATTATAAGGTTAACGGTTTAATTAACAAAGATATCAATACCGGTAAAATCACGCCACTTATGCAGCCTATTGCTAACTTAGACTATTTAGTTCCAGGGGAGTTAAAAGCTTTTGAACATTCAATATTAACTGTAATAAAGGAGGGCCCGTCAAGACACATACAGGAATATGTTATGGCCAACGGCCAACAAGCTGCTTCTGTTAAGTTGTTGATGGAACTCCCTGATAGGTCTCGAGTAACAGACTTTAATAGTGATGGCACTAAAGCTATTTTCTTTAAAACTGATGCCCCTAAGGGCGATATCATGACAATACAATTAAGCCAATAAAATATCACTACCAATAGCAAGACCAAACATAAAAAATACTGAATAGAGCAAGTTAGTGGCTTAAATGGGTAATATAGCTCAAATAAAAAGCATTTGGTCTCATTCAACTGTTCTCCTTGAAATAATAGCGATAGCTTATGGGTCTAGGATATAAAAACCACAATAGGAATTGTTATGCCACGTTTATTTACGTCGATTTTACTCACCACTTTGTTTTTTTCAGCAACCAGCTTTGCTGCTGATATTACCTTAACTACCTCAGACAAATTCTCGCTAAAGGGCGATTATTATCAGGGAAAAACAGTCAAACAAAACTCAACTAATCATGCGGTATTAATGCTGCACCAATGTAATTACAACCGCACTATGTATAACAATATTGGTGAACAATTAGCACAACGTGGTATTCATGCCTTAAGCATAGATTTCAGAGGTTTTGGCGAGAGTGTAAATAACATATTTAATGTCAAAAATTTACGTAAGTTGCCAAAAGAAGAACGCAATAAAGCGTGGTCAAACATGTCATCACATTGGCCAGATGATGTGCAACTAGCCTTTGATTATTTGACAGAGAAAGTTGGTGACCAGGGTAAGGTAGGCATAATTGGCGCAAGTTGTGGCGGCAGCCAAGCTATCACTTTAGCCGAAAAAGAAAACATTAGTGCTATTGGCTTTTTCTCATCATCACAGTCAGATAAAAACATCGCTCGCTATAACAAAGTATTAGCAACAAAACCGACATTAATTATTGCCTCCCAAGATGATGGCAGAACATTCACTAGTGCCGGGCAGCTATTTATCACAGCCAAACATGCAAACAGTAAAATGATATCTTATAAAGGCAGCAAACATGGTTATCCGCTACTTGATAGTGATAAACAACTCGCACAAACTATTGTTGCTTGGTTTGTTAATGAATTAAATAATTAATTCCGCGATAAAGCCTTACAACAAACCAAATGCCGACATTAAACTACGAGCACTCAACATTAAGGTGAGTGCTACAACTATACCTGCTAACATATTTTGTTTAAAATTATTACGGTGCTGCCCAAGCGCTTGGCTATTCATCATCCACAGTAAAAACACTGTTATTAACGGCAATAAAACACCATTGGCAACTTGTGCAAACCAAATGACGGCCATAGGTTTATAACCCAAACTAGCTATCAACACACCAAGTAGTAAAATAACCAACCAAATCGATTTAAAAGGCCAAGCGTTTAAGTTTTTGTTTAGGTTTAATATGCCACTTAAGGCAAAAGCGGCAGCTAACGGGGCTGTTACCGCTGAAGAAATACCTGCGGCAAATAAACCAATAGCAATAAACACCGCGGATAAATCGCCAAATACCGGCTCAAGGGCTGGTGCGATATCTGCGGCATTAGTAATTTGAATTTGTTGGCCAAAAAAGGCAGTTGCTGCTGTTGAAACTATCGCAATAGATATCAAACCGCCCAGCGGTATAGCAAAGTATAAATCCTTTCGGGCATCTTCAAGTTGCTCTACCTTCTGCCATTTTTTACTGGCACTGGCACTATGTAAAAATAAATTATAAGGCACCACTGTAGTGCCAATTAACGCAATCACTGTAAGTGTTGCCCCTGAAGGTAAGCTGGGAATTAATAAACCACTGAAAAAATCAGCCCAATTTATGTCAATAAGAAAGAAGCTGGCGAGAAAAGCAATACTCATTACACCGACCAAAACAATAAGTGACTTTTCGATAATACGATAACTGCCCGAAGCAAGAATACTAAAGGCAAGCAGACCAATAACTACCGGCCAAATGGAAGTAAAAGCAAACCAATGCTGATCTTCAAAGAGATGAGTTAAGCCCAGACTAGCCCCTGAAATATTCCCTCCTTGATAGGCTGCATTACCAATAACAATGGCTGAAACGACCAAGAATATGGACAGGTACTTACTGAATTTTGTCGTACAGGCTAAACGTATATTCTCTCCCAAGCCCTTTTGGGTCACCACGCCCAGCCTAGCGGCCATCTCTTGCAATACAATAGTAGCAAAAACAGAAAAAACTAATGCCCACAACAAACTAAAACCGTAATTAGCCCCTGCCATAGTGGCAGTGATAACAGTACCGGGACCGATAAAAGCGGCAGTAACTAATACTGCTGGGCCAATCTGCGGAAGTTTGATCATATTTTTTTACTCATTATTGTTATTATTTTATTTATTTAGAATACGGCTTTAGCAAATGAAATTTTTCCAATGTATATGCTGTAGTAACAAGCAGCTATGACTCACTACGACACTTACTTAATACTACACTATTCTTTTACTGGTCTTAGACAAATATCAGTGCATTAATTAATGGCGTTAAACGCAAAAAGACCGATACACAGTATCGGCCTTTCATTTCACAACCATGATTCAAAAAAGCTGTTCACAACATCTAAGCTAAAAACAGACTATAAGTAGCATTATTCTGGCTTAGAATATCCCGACCAAATATCTTCATTTATAGTTTTTTTCTTTTTACGTTTTTTCTTACCTGTGCCTTCAGGTTTGGCCATCGGTTTATTTTCAGCTAACTCTGCGGCTAAAATTGAATCTTCAGCGATTTCAGCTACTTCAAAACCTTCTACTTGCTCACGTTCAAGCCAAATTTTGTTCTTCTTTTCGATTACTTTGAAGTGATGATAATCTTCATGATCAATAAGCGATATGGCTAAGCCCACCTCACCTGCACGGCCACTTCGGCCAATACGGTGCATATAATCTGCAGGACTTCTTGGTAAGTTAAAGTTGATTACCACAGGCAGTTTCTCAATATCTAAACCACGGGCAGCAATATCTGTGGCAATTAATACGTCAATCGAGCCCGCTTTAAAGCCTTCTAGTACACGAGTACGTTCGCTCTGGCCTTTATCGCCATGAAATACTTCAGCAGCGATACCACGTTTAGCAAGCTTTTCAGCTAAATGCTCACAGTGGTGTTTAGCATTAACAAAAACCAGAGCTTGTCGCCATTGATGTTGATGAATTAAATGCGCCAACACTGCCGTTTTTTCACCTTTATTAACTGTAAATACGCGCTGCACTAAGGTACTCGAATCAGCACTTTGCAATTGTATTTCAACAGGGTTATTCAGTAACTCTTGGGTTAACGTTTGTACTTGCTCAGGAAAGGTCGCTGAAAATAATAACGTTTGTTTTTTCTTTGGCATTAATGCCATTAGCTGCGATAACTCTTCGGTAAAACCTAAGCTCAACATTCTGTCAGCTTCATCAAGTACTAAGGTATTAACCAAATCAAGCTTAATTGCATTACTTGAAATCAAATCGAGTAACCGACCTGGTGTCGCTACCAAAATATCAGTGCCGCCGCGAAGGGCCAGCATTTGCTTATTCACTGATACACCACCAAAAACAGCCATGCTTTTAATCGCGCCGTTAAAGTGTACTGCATACGATTTAATACTGTCGGCAACTTGCTTAGCCAGCTCACGAGTAGGTACTAAAATCAGTCCGGAAACATAATTTCCTTTGTTGTTATTAGCGCCCTTGCCCTTATTTTGATGTTTCGAGAGTTGCTGCAACATTGGCAATGCAAAAGTAGCTGTTTTACCTGAACCCGTATTTGCTCCGCCAATTAAATCACGCCCCGCTAATACACTAGGAATAGCTTGTGCCTGAATAGGTGTAGGCTGTAGGTATTCCAGCTCTGTTAATCGAGCTAACAAAGGTGAAATAAGACCCAGTTCGTCAAAAGTGACGGCAGAGTTGGCTGGTGTGGTGACAGTAGTATTGTCAGAGTTGTTGGCAAAGGTCATTAAAATAAAGGGCTCAAAGCTTAAGTAATTGTCACTATTTTAACTTATTTATGACCTGTTAAGTTAGTGAAATCGATCAACGACCTAGAATGGCCGTTTAGAGAAAAGTTGAAAAATCGTAATTTCCGAGGTTACTCGTCGGAAATCTATATAACTTAAGAGCTTACGTATTCAATTCAATTTAATTACCTAAAAAATTAATTTAACGCTATCTCGTAATAATTAGTCTCTTGCTGATAAAATTCAATTTTCTCTTTATAGCTAAAACTTAAGCTTGTTAATAAATGATTAGAGCCAGTATTAAATAGTGCGGTAACAGCAGAAACTTTACTGAGTTTGTAATTATCTCTCGCTTCAGTTAACACTGCCAACGACGCCTCTTTAGCATAACCTTTTCGGTAAAATTGCGGCAATAAAGCAAAACCTAAATCGGCATACTCTAAATTATCTCGTTTCAGCAAACCGCACATGCCAATAGGTGTATGGCAACCTTGCAACTCAAGCACATATAAACCAAACCCAAATTTTTCATAACTCGCCATAGGACCAGTTCTCATATAGTCCATGGCATCAGTCAATTCAAATAGCCTGATTATTAGCCTTTCTGTTTGAGAAACTATCATGGGTGCTCCTTAATATGTTTTACTTAATTGTGTACTTAATCAATACCTCGGCAAAAGCATTACTAATTTCAGCTGAAATCTGCATATACAAGTAGTTTGGCTATAAACCGCCCAGCTAATCGAATACAATATACCATATCATTTTACCCTACTGGCACATACCATGAACACTTTAACGTTAGCCCAAACAGAGCACCTTATAAATAAAGCAATAAGCAAAGCTGAGCTGCTTAACATCATGGTTAACATCGCTATTGTTGATAGTGCAGGTTATTTAATTAACTTTAAACGTATGGATGGGGCGCAACTAGGGCCGATAGATATAGCGATTAAAAAAGCAAAAACCTCGGCTTTATTTGGTAAACCTTGTCATGTACTGGGAGAAAAATCACAACCGGGTGGCGCGTTATATCAAATAGAGCAGTCTAATAATGGCTTAATCACCTTTGCTGGTGGCCTACCTATTTTTAATGCTAACGGTGCAGTAGTTGCCGCTATTGGTGTTTCCGGCTCAACTATTGAAAATGATCTTGTCGTAGCCCAAGCGGCAATTGCATGAACGGAATAGCTGAAACCTAAGCAAAGTAACCAGCTGTAATAAACTAAGTCAGTTTTTTCAAGTTACTGAGCTAAGTTAAATAGTCATGCTTAACACAAAATAATAATAGCCTTATTAGCGTTTGTTATTCTGAAAATGAGGATACTTACTCTCACTGTTTGCAGCCGCGCTTCAACCAATACCATATGTAATTCCTCAAACAAAACCTCAAGCATTGCTGCAATGATTCCGCAAGCCAAGGCTAAAATACAACCGCAAATACTAAAAAACAAATCCAAAAGCCAAATCCAACCACTACCAATACAGAGTTAACATCTATTTAACATTCATAAAAACTCTATTTAATATCTATTCCAAAATAACACCTAAAAAACACAATAACGATAAGATGTTGTATAAAAACAATATTAACAACAAATAAACAACATAAATTCATTTGTATATCTTTTTTCACAAATCTTTCACTTCACAACTTGTTAATAAGATGTAAGCATATTTGTATGGAAAACATACAAATATAAGGAGTGAGTTTGAATCGTAAAATGTTTGTTTCGTTACATCTAATTGCCATGAGCACTGTGCTATTAAACTTGCTCACTGGGCTAAGAATATCTAGCCTCGATACTCCGGTACTCATGTACTTTGATGCTATATTGATCAGTGGTGCGGTTCATAGTATGCATTTAATTTCTGGCTATGTTTTTAGTGTTTTAGTACTTTATTTTATTTATTACCAATTCAATAACAGCCAACTAAGTAGGAACCTGTTAAATAAGTCTCAGCTAAAGAAAATCCCACATAAACAAGGCTACCGCGCTCTGTCATACCATAAATGGGTTAATCGTTTAGGTTACATTGCAGGGCTATTAAGCGTTATTACTGGGTTATTTATCAGCTTTGATTTAATGGTAAATACTTTACAACCATTACATTTCACCAGTGCTTTACTGTTTTTACTTTACTTGGTTATGCACAGTTGGATATACATACTACAACATGGCAAAGGCGTTCTGGTACGTTTATTACCCTCCTCTTATACTCATATAGCTTGGCTAAAACTTGCCAGTATTGCCCTCATTGCCTGCTTACTTTATTTATTTAATATTCCAGTAAAACATTCATTGCTCGTTTCAGCGATCCCCATGGATGTATTGATTGAAATAGATGGTCACGCCAATGAGCCTCAATGGCTTACAACCCCCAGCATTGCCATAAATACCATTGGCGGTGCTAATTTTGTTGATGGTAATACACAAGTCACCATTAAAGCCTTATCAAATGCGCAAGAAACCTTTTTCTTATTTACTTGGAAAGACCCAACACAAAGTATTGAGCACTTACCTTTGCTAAAAACAGCACAAGGCTGGAAAGTTGAAGAAGATGGCTTTTACCGCTTTGATGAGCAAAGTCATTACGAGGATAAGTTTGCCGTAATGTTATCTAACAGCTGTAACAGTGGCGCCGACGGCACTGCGCATTTAGGAAAAACCCCCATTAAAGGTAAACCCAGCAACTGGCATGGCAAGGGGTATCACGCCAGTTTAGATAATACCGTACGTGATTTATGGCATTGGAAAGCGGTACGTACTAACGATATGTACTTAGCCGATGATAACTTTATTGGTGCACCTGCTTCCGTGCAACATGGTCAACGGCGATACAGTGCGGGTTATCAAGCTGATGGTAAAGAAAGCGGCGCTTATGTGATGAATTGGCAATGGTATAAAGCAAACGTCATCACTCCTAAACGCTTACCAATTAACTATTCATTAGCAAATAAAAAAGTACTGCCTTGGTTTAGCTCAGCTCCTTATAAAGCTGAATTAGATACGTTAGCTGTCGGCAGTTATTTACCCTCAGTGTTGTATCGATCAAATCGATTTGAAGGCGACAGAGCTGACGTTCGCGCAAGGGGCCATTGGCGCAATGGTGTATGGACGCTGGAATTAGTGCGTAAAAAAAATACCCTGTCAAAACATGATATTTCGTTAAAAACTGGGGTTTGTATGTGGGTATCAGCCTTTGATCGTAGCCAAATTGCCCATACACGTCATCATAAAGCCATACAATTGCAGTATTCGTTATGAAAATTAGACTTTTAACTTCATTACTCATGCTGTTGTTATTAATCTTTTATTGCCGATTTTCTCTGCCGGTTCATGTAACACCAGTACATGCCCGCTTCACTAAAATGATAAACACGGGTGAAGTCATTTCATCATGGCAAGGTCCTTGGTCGTGTGTTGTTGACTCTAGCTTAAATGTACTTTGGGAAGTAAAAACAGACAATGAGTCTATCCATGATGGTTATTGGACTTATTCTTGGTTTGATGAAATACAGGGCAAAGAAAACTTTGGTGATTGTTACTTTGAAGCACAACGCTGTGATACCAGCGATCTTATTCGGCATACAAATACACAAGGCTTATGTAATCAACACAATTGGCGCCTTCCTACTCCTGATGAATTGCAGTCGTTAATAAAAAGCCCACAACGTCCTGGCCAAGCTCACATAAATAATGATTATTTCCCTTTTATACATAAAGGTGACTATTGGACATCGGCTAATCAGCAGCAATTACCACAGCACTTCACCCAATTTAACAGCGGCGCCTTGGCCGTTAACTTCCATGCGGGTCAGCAAGCAACATTGCCCTACCGTAACGCAGCATTTGTAATCTTAGTCAGTTCACTGACTGAGGCAAATACCACCTCGCAGCTAAGTAGTCGCGTTATTAATGAAAATACATCACAAAAGGAAGCAAGGAAATGAGCAAAAGTATTGTGAGTTTAGCCATTGGCTTAAGCCTAGCAAGTTCAGTAACTTATGCAGGTAGCCAATATAACCGTTTAATTTGGGATCATAACCCTTCACAACAGGCCACTATAGGCTTTACGCCAACATCAGGCAGTAACCATCATGTTAAATATGGTGTTAGTACCAACGAGCAAACTTGGCAAATCAAACAAGTAACCGCATCGCACACCTTTGCTAGTAGCTTGCAAAGTGAATTCGTCACTTTAAAAGGCTTAACGCCAAACACTGACGTTTTTTATCGCGTTTGTGATAGTAGCGGTTGTGGTGATCGTTTGTGGTTTAAAACGGCGCCTACCACCAACACAGGTTTTACCGTTATTGCGGGTGGAGACACACGCACAGGCTGGACAACACGTCAAAAAGGCAACAAGTTAGTAGCCAAAATCAGACCATTATTCGTGATGCACGGCGGCGATTATACTAATGCCAACTCGGCTTCAGAAATGAAGGAATATCTTAAAGATTGGCAATTAACCTTGTCAAATGATCTTATTGACGGTATTAGCTACCAACGTATTTATCCCTTTGTTGCTACCCATGGTAATCATGAAGATGGCAACTATAAAACACTTTGCCAAGTGTTTGGCGTAGATTATAACCAAGATGGGCTTTGTGACAGTAAAGACAGCTACGGCGCTTTTAATGTATCGTCACTGCTAAGGGTTTATACCTTAAATAGCCAATACAAAAACAGTGGTTATTCAAGTTACGCTACGGCAATGAACAATTGGTTAAATCAAGATCTCTCTGCCAATGGCAGTGGCGCAAAGTGGCGTGTGGCCCAGTATCATAAACCCATGTATCCACACTACAGCGGCAAGTCTGACAATACCATTTTGCATGACTGGTGGGCCGACAGTTTTTACAGCCATAAAATGAATTTAGTGGTTGAGTCTGACACTCACATTAACAAAATTACCCAAGCACTTAAGCCCTCAGGTAACAACTTTGTAAAAACAACCACAGGCGGCACTGTTTATGTTGGTGAAGGTAGCTGGGGCGCACCTGCTCGCTCCGCAAACAACCCTAAATCTTGGACCATTGATTTAGCCAGCATTCAGCAGTTTAAAGTTTTAAGTGTTACCCCAACAAAACTAGAAGTACGCACAGCACAGTTTAGCTCTGGTGCAGCAACCTTAACCAGAGAAGCACGTAACGCCGATCCTCTTGCCTTGCCACAAAATATTGATTGGTGGCAAGCAAGTGGAATAGGTGAAGTATTGCCACTTAGCCGCAGTGCATCAGGGTTAAGTATTATTGACGGTGTAACCGAGCCACCACAAAGTGACAATATTTTAGAAAATGGCGTAACACAAACTAATATTAGCGCCGGATCGGGTAGTGATATTGTCTTTACTATGGCTGTTCCTGCAGGTGCTACAGATATTAGCTTTACAACCAGCGGAGGCACGGGTGATGCAGATATGTATGTTAAGTTTGGCTCAGCGCCAACCGACTCAAGTTATGACTGTCGCCCTTATAAAAATGGCAATAGTGAGTCTTGCACTGGCACATCCGCAGGCGGTACTTATTATGTTCGTTTAAAAGCCTATGCTGCTTTTTCAGGGCTGAGTTTAACGGGCAGTTTCAGTACTTCAGGCGGAACTACTCCTGATATTATTAATAACGAGTTTGCTAATATTTCAGTGGCTAAAGGACAATGGCAACGTTATAGCCAAGTATTACCTTCAGGTTATTCTACTATGACAGTGCACATGAGTGGTGGCACAGGTGACGCAGACCTTTACGTTCGCCATGGCGCACAATCTACATCGTCGAGCTATGATTGTCGTCCCTATAAAAATGGCAATAGCGAAAGTTGTACCTTAACCACGCCAGCAGAAGGCACTTGGTATATCGACGTTTATGGCTACAAAGATGCCACGGGGTTTACGGTAACTTTACAAGCCAATCCATAACGTAGAATGGCAGCTAACTTAGGTCTCTTAAGTTACCTTGAATTAGCTCAATTGCAGTAAACACAAAGCTGAGAATGATTAATCATGCTCAGCTTCTTTATGATAAACCTCGATGGTAACCAGCATGCTTATCCCCAACCAAACAAACCAGACAATTTGACCTAAACCAAATATTTCAGTGAGTATATCCGCAGGATAAATAGTCAGAACTCCGGCAAGTCCAATCAATAAACCAAAGTAGCTAAGTCTCTTAGAAAACTGATGAGACTTTAACGCCGCACAGCTTAATAACAACAACCATAATCCGCCAATCACTTCGTTGCCGCCGCCCAAGCCTTCAACAATAATATTAAGAGTTAACCAAAGGTTCATCGCTTGCGCTGGCTCGTTAACCGAAAGTTTAATCACCGCTGCCAAGCCAATATTGGCAATCATGCCACTGGCAATAACCAAACCAACCCAAATTACCCCAAATACTGCTGCAAGCTGCGACAAGACCAAGGCACGGTTTTTAAAACGATGATAAAGCGCCAGCACAAGTACCGCTAAAAAAATACCAAAAGCTACATACATAACCAAATTAACAACAGATAACATCAGTTGATTATCAGCTAAAAAATTCAACTTTTGCGCTGTATCACCAGCACGAGGAAAATCGAAAAACGCGCCAAAATAGACAAAGGCTAATAGATAAGTAATCGCCTGTGCAAGTGCAGCAAAGCCGCCAACCTTTTGTAAATTATTCATCTAGTCCTCTCCATTATTTTAACAATCGTTATTGCAGTTCTCTTGGGTTAATCACTTAATTTTTATCTTGAACTGGATATACTTATCCTAATGATATTACTTCATCAGCCACTTGCTTTGATTTTTTTCGACTCTTGGTAAACAACAACTTAATAAGCCAATAAACCATCAAAACAAGGATAATAAGTACTGGCATTGCAAGCACGGGAATTGAAAGTATTGCCGCCTTTTGGAGTACCATTGGGAATACTTGTGGGTTACCCATGAATAAAATACCAACCGAAATGAAAAGTGCCATACACATACGCCACAAGTGTCGCGCGATACGTTGTGAGCCTGAAATTCCACCTCGAACAATTAGCCAGATATCCCCAAGTGCTAAAAAAACAGCTAAGCCCGCAAAAAAATAAAAGACCTCAATTGGCATTGGAGGAGCCCCATTCTTACTTGCCGTATCGCTCATTGCTGCGTCGACACCTATAGTTAACGAAAAAATGGCGGTGGCTAAAATAAATAATAACCCGGCTATTTCAGCCAAACCACGTTCACCTGCTCGACGTTTAACGGTTATCCATGAAGTCGCTACCAAGTAGAAAGTAAAAACGCCTAACAAACAAGTGAATAAGGCCGTTGAAAAAGGAATGTCACTTTTTATGTAAGCGATATACGAACCTATTGCAGATACAATAAGCATAGATACAAAAAACACGTTGCCTGCCTTTCTATGAAGTTTCGCTCCTTTAGCTGAAAATAAAGCCGCTGCACCAGCGAGTAATCCAACCGTGCCCAAGAGGATATGAAGATTTGAGATGGCAGAAATTATCATTCTTATTTTTCCTTTTTGTTATTATGCATAAAGAAAAGTGCAAACCGCTACTTATCCCTATTTTTTAAATAATATACTTTAGAAGGACTTATATCGTCCGAGACTAAAAGCACGGACACTTTTTTATAGGGAAGTGATAAACAATAGCGTAGAGTTAGCTTTAATTTAGAGAAGTAACAATAACTAAACCGTAAAAATAAAAAGGTACAAGATTGACTGATCCCATTGTAATAGCCATCACCATGATTATGGTTGGGCAAATATGTTTAAGCGTACCGCTGTTGTTAACGCGCGGCATTAAATCTGCCTTATTTTTACCACTGGCACTGTTTTTATTAGCAAATGGTGCCATAGCATTAGAGCCAATGGTCAGCACTTTGTTACCTGAATGGTATGCCCTATATACTGCATTAGCTTTTCCTGCACTCTTTACACTTTGCCCCGCGTTGTGGTTTTATGTAGAAGCACTAACGTCCCCTACCCCTTGGAAAATTCATAAAAAACAAGTTCACCACTTTGTATTATTATGGCCAGCACTGATGGTTTCAGTGATGATATTGTTTTTACCCAAAGAGACACATATCGCTATATTTATAAACGAAGCAGATGCTGTCGGCCCTTTAGCGCTTACCTTAGTAGTGAGTATATTAGTACTGATGCTGCTTTGGCTTGGCCATTGTGTTTATACTATTTCTCACATTATTCATCGCTTGGTTGCTTATCGAAAGCAACTCAAAGACTTATTCTCTAATAATGACGATAAAGAACTTCATTGGATGAACTGGTTATTGCTAATCGCCATCAGCACTTGGTTGTTCTCGTTAGCCACAGTATTTTCATCAAACCTGTTTGACAATTTATTATTCAGTTTAAGAACCGAAGCCATATTGTCATTGCTGTTGATATGGAGCCTAGCTCACTTTGGTTTACAACAAAAACCAGGACTAACTGAGCCGGTTTATAACTTTAAAATAGCCAACTCAAAGATAACGAGTACTGAAGTAGATAAATCGGAAAGTACTAATGCCGAAGTAGAAGTAGAAGTAGAAGTAGATCAGGAAAGCAGCACAGCAAAAAAATATCAACGTTCAGCACTAGGTAGTGAGCAATCAGATCGTATCGCTGTGAAAATTAATACAGTTATGGCAACAGACAAGCTCTATTTAGATGCCAACTTATCACTGCAAAAACTCGCCAGTTATCTGGCCATTTCCCCTAACTATATATCGCAAACCCTTAATGAAACCTTAGCCATCAACTTCTTTGATTTTGTCAATCAATGGCGTATTGAAGCCGCTAAGCCAAAAATTATAGCCAATCAAGATACCGTACTTAACATTGCCCTTGAAGTGGGTTTTAATGCCCGGTCTTCTTTTTATAAAGCCTTTAAACAAGAAACAGGGCAAACGCCAAGTGAGTTTCGTAAAATGAGCAAGTAGTGGTTTGGGCTTTGTCCCTGTAGGCTCTATGAAATAAGAAAACAGTCCGTTCATAAATACACACGAAAACCCAACAACGATAATCATCCCTTAAGGAGGTTTAATTACAAAAACACGACCTAACACTCCCTAAAGGGACGCTTAACCACCAAGAACTCCAGAACCATTGATTGAGACTCGATCAACTGTCCTTGCTAAGTTTTTATAACCTTCTGCTGTAATACAGTGTTTTGACGTTATTTTTTTATTTTCAAAAAGTCTATTATTTTCTGTTCCATTAAAGAAATCACAGTTATTTTATCTTTGGTAAGTTTGATTTATAACTTACTTTTATTAGTTTCAAGCCGATACAAGCTATTAATCAAAGAGTGAATCTTCAGACATTTTTAATACATATTCTTTAGATTCGTTTTCATCGGCATATAAATTATCTTCATATTTAAACGTTGAAGGGTCTGCGTCTGTGACTATGTGCTCTTGCCAGTAAACATGCTTATCATCTTTTGTAAAATGACCAGATATGATTGAAAACGTTTCAGTGTCTACCCCAAGAATTTCGCTACCCATATAAAATATTTTATTACCTATCTGAATCAGTAATTTATCATCATCCTCATCACCTAAAACAATGACCTCTTCGGGTTTAATGCCTTCCAGTTTTCTATCCGTTGCATAAACTTCATTGTTATAAGCATAAAACTGATAACTGAAGTCAATAACCTCATCGCTAGGTACTAATATTACCGTTGTTTCATCTAGGTGGAGCGGTCTCCATTTTGACCTGTTCTCCAGTTCATCTGCATCAGACTGGCTTAATTGAGATGGCTTTTTATTTTTAATTAAAAAATCACTGTAATAAAGGTTATTTTTATCTTTAGAGATTTCATCGTTTAACACTTTAAAGGTGTCGGGGTCACTGCCGATAATTTTATTATTAAAGTAATAAGCGGTGTTTTTATCTTTTCTATAATAAGGGCTGAGAACAACAAAGCTACTGGCATCCATACCATCAAGAACAGCCCCATGAGAATATACATAGCGCGAGTCTTTTGAGTATTCGTCATTGATTATTTCAAAGCTCTTTGCTTGGAGGCTAATGACTTCACCCTGATAAAGAATTTGATCTGCATGCTGTATGTAACCACTACTCGCGTTTGAAATAGCTATAGGCACTGCTTTACGTGGAATTTTTGTATCATAAAAATGATAAATGTAGTCTTTATCCATTGCATAACCATCAAGAATAAAGCTGAACGATTCAGGATCAGCACCTTTTATTTTTTCTCCCAAACAAAAGACGTTATTGCCACTAATAAGATAACCAGAATTAGCACTGCTGTCATTGAGCTCAGAGGTAACAAATTCGACTGAATTTGGCAGGCCAGCTTCAATGGGTCTGCCATCATAATAAATAAAATTCATATCTTTTGCATAGGACTGGTCTATCACTTCAAAGGTGCCAACATCTGCTCCTTCTATTTCTTTGCCGCCGATCTGAAAGAAGTTACCATCCATTACATAAATAATTTTTCCTTCCTTTACATGATATTGTTTACTGACTTCAGAATTTACAGGAGTGGCGTCATGTGTTGAGGGGTTATTCACGTATGTGGCGAAAGCAGTAATCGCTAGTACATAAACAGCAACAGCACCTAACAAGATACTGCCTATCCAAATCAGAGTATTCATTTTTACAGTCCAAAAAATAGAAATTAAATTTACAAATAAAATAACATATTTATGACAAAAACATCCGGCTTGATGTTTGTTATTAAAGTGCCTTTGAATAACTGATGCCAACGTTGTAATACTTCACTAGTTGTCCACGCTTTCGCGGTATTATCACACCAAAAACTACTATATGCGTGGGATTACTCATAATACCGTAAACGCATACATCAATAACGAACACTTGGCTTAGGCTGAGTATTTTATCTTCACCGCACAAAAAGGCCCGACGAACACCGCGAGAGATACAATAATATTAAGTTTATACTCGAATCACTTAAAGAAAGTTAACTAGGGCACTCGCTTTATTGATGGTGCCATTAGGGACTGTTGACCTTTCTAGATTACTTTATATTATTCATTTATTAAACGCTTTGCCTAAGTGCACTATTACCGCTATTCACTTGGTAAGCAAAGCAGCTCACTAATGACAATAAGAATATAGCGCTCATCATCAGTGTGGTTACTATTTTGCCTATGTTTGGATCTTGAACTGATAAACTGACGGCATAACTTAAGGTTAAGGCATTAGCAAAAGCGGCCATCACATAAATTTTACGACTGGCAGTGTTATCTTTTAGTTTAACAATATTTAAACAACAAGCCGTTATAAAGGCTATTACCATGCCAGGGGCAGCCATTTTCTCTGGTGAAAAATGGAAATTCCACGCTATTGATACCATCACGGCATACTGCAATGCACTAGCTATTACTAGATAGCTCAAAATTAATTCAATTTTATTTTTCATTTTATTCTCTGTTTTGGGTAAGATGTTGGGCAGTTTAGCGCCTGAAGTATGTTATTGCGCCAACATCGACCCAAGTAGACTCTTTGTTTTACTTTTTTTATAGACCTTTGAATTAAATCGATTTTAAAAGGTATAAACGGGCCTCTGTGTACTTATGCACTGTACTTAATAAATATTTAGTAAGGTATAATGCTCAAGTTTTTTCATAACCATCGGCGATTAGCCCAAGAGTTACATTTTTAATGTTAGTAGGTGAGCCATTGTTTAGTTTTAGTCAATTAGTTGGGTTAGGATGTTTACAGGGAATTATAATCGCAGGGTATTTATTCGTAAAACCGGGAGTGAGCCGAATTTTAGCGATTTACCTAGCCCTATTGACGATCAATATGGGCGTGAGTTTTTATATTGATAGCGGACTATTTGATAGTTCAATGCATTTTATTTCCATTTGGCGTAGTGTAAACAGCTATTTATTATTAGGGCCATTGTTAATAATTTTTGTATTACAAATGATTGAACCTAAACGTAAGTGGCGGTTAACCGATAACTTACATTTATTACCTTTTCTGATAACGGCATTGTGGTCGCTCATTGATGTGCTAAATAATGGTTTGCCGTTTTTTCAACTGGCGTGCGAACAGTTGCAACAAGTAACTAAACAACCACTGACCGAGCGCTTTTCTTTACTTTATTTGCTACCAGCTGCCCATTTTATTGGCTACTTGTTGGTTGCTAGCGGTTATGCTTTACGGTTTTTCTTTCACCATAAACGTGGTGCGGTATTGCCGCAATTATCTTGGATAATAAGCGTGTTAACCCTGTCTCATTTAATGATGCTTAGTATTTTTGTTGCGCTGATTTTTTCTATTATTAATGACTTAACACCATCAGCGAATAGTTTTGCTATAGCTAACTTTTCAACTGTCATAGCTTTTTTTGCTTTAACCTATTTATTGCTTCGTTTTGACCGACCTGCGCCTTTGAATTTAACTACTCAGCAAAAGCGAATGAATGAGGCAAGCCAACTCGTTAATGAAAAATTATTAGTCGAGCCTGTTAAATCAACAGAGCGTAAAGCAAATGCCGTAGCAATTCAAAGTGCAGTGCTTAGTGAAACACAGCAACAACAGTTAACGACACTTGATGCTTTAATGATTAAAGAGAAATATTACTTAAATTCACAATTAACTCAGCTTCAATTAGCACAAGCTTTAGCGTTAACTCGGCACCAATTGTCTGAATTGCTCAGTCAACATCAAACGGGTAGTTTTTATGAACTGGTTAATCACTATCGAATAGCCGCAGTGGTTGAAGCAATAAAAACTCGACCGGCCACAGATAATATCATTAACATTGCCTATGACTGCGGTTTTAGCTCAAAGTCGAGCTTTAACCAAGTATTTAAAAAATATAAACAGCAAACACCGAGTCAGTATCGCAAAGCGATATTACTCGCCACACCCTCTTTGTAGAGGCATTACTGCGAATAACCATGCGAGTAACCATTTAACTTAAAATCATTTACATGAACACTACGGGTATCTACGAACAGCTAAATACATAAAATATAATTCAGGATAATCATGTTAAAAGCAGTATTACATGGCAAGGCTGGCCGAATAGAGCAACAAGGTAATGAAGCGATTAGCTGGCGGCAGTTACTTAAAATCTATGAAGATTTAATTACTTTCTTACTATAGTCAAACCAAAAATGCTTTGTTACTAACTCTAGTGAGAGGTCTATATTAATCAAAGTTGAGCGACTGTCCTAGTTAATTTGTACTCGTGCTATTTAAGTATGATGTTTTACCTTGATTCGTTGTCCACCATGCTTTCCCACTCAAATTTGCTTTCTTTGGTACTGTCATTATCAATTCCTTTGTTATCAGTTTATGGGCAATTTCTTTCTACATCGTAACCTAAGTAGTAATATCCGGACCATATTGGATCTTTTTCGTAAGGTATTGAGTTCCATATATCAAAACTAATGCCTTCACTTGTCGCACAGAGAGTAAATCTCTCAACAAAGCCATCATCATTAAAATCAGATAATACCATCCCATCAACGATGCTGAATTTTGGCTTATTACCAACAATTCCAATTGCCAGCCCTATAGATTGTTTAGGCTCAAACTCTACTTGATAAAACTCTAGGCCTTCAGATTGATTTTGTTTTCGACGTTCAATGGACAATGAACGACAAATTTGAACATTATCGGGGCCAATAATTTTTGCTGACGAAACATTTTGTTCTCCTCCTAATTCGACGACAAAGATATCCATACCTGGGATAAGTTTCCCTTCCTTAGTTGCGAAGCAGGAACCATCAAACCAACCAAAAATGGGTGTAGATATAACACTATTGATATTTTTTTTAGGGGGGCGAGTATTAAAATTACTACAAGAAATGAGAGTAAATATAATAATAAATGAAAATAATTTTCTGTAAGTCATTGGCTATATCCCTTAAATTTTATAAAAATTTAGCCCGAAATATTAAACAATTTAATACTGAGCATTGCCATTTAAACAATTAAGCATTTATCTTTTGTCAAAGCATGATAGATAAATGTCCGGTTGGACTGGGCCGCTAGGCACAGTCTCTATGGTTTTTATTTATTGAGTAATATCACTGACAGGAAGGGTTTTAACAAAATTTTTCATCTCAATAGCGTCCTTACTCTGTTTTTCTCAACTGATTCACTCCAGCTTACCGCATCATGCTCTTTTTTCAAGACAAACGAAGCCTCTACTATCGCTTTTTTCAGTGCGTAATTAACAACTTAGAAAAATAAATCAGCTCGTTCGAAACGGCGGAAATAGCGTGTTAAATAAGTTAACTATAACACTCGTTTATCGTTCCCCATCCTTAAGGCTCTTTGATGGATAGAGTATCGCTTTTGACAGTACCTCATTATTTGATACTTTAAATACCAGTGTTTTTGTAGCCTCAACTAAAGCAAGAGGATTTTCACCAATCGTTTTTAGCTCAAACACAGCAACCCCATTTTTGCTACTCACCTCCGCAATACTACCTTTGCAATACCACGTATAAAACTCTGTTAGTTGAGAGCTGTTTTCATGTTCTGTAGGAGTACAATGCTAAAAAATAAGCTGATAGCCCTCTGAACTTAACGTTAATATAGTCGCTGACTCATTGCCCCCATACGCCTCATAATCGCCATACGGAATAGTACAAGTAGTAGAGCAACCACCAAGGAGTAACATAATGGGTAAAATAAAATGTTTCATATGAGCGCTAAAATATTTTAGATGAATTTGTTTCCGTTCGAGTTGACCTTTTTAGTCAAGATAAATCCCCTATTCAGTAATACATTTATTCTCTTATTGAAGATAAAGCTAGGAGTTAATATTATATGTTTAACTTTAGTGCTAAAGCTACCAGCAGTTTAGCGTACGCCATGCATACCACGCTTTAACAGTGGCGATATCACTAAAACCACCACGCCGGTACCAAGACCCACCCACATTAAAAATTCAAACAGCTGGCTATAGATAACAACAGCCTCACTAACACTAGCAACCTCTCCGCCTTGGGTATCAATGGCAGCCATTTTTCCTAAGCGCATAGCAAGGGTTTCAGACAGCGCCGTTGCTAAAAACCACACCCCCATTGAAAGCCCTACTACACGATGTATGGCAAGCTTAGTTACCGCGGAAAGCCCTACTGGCGAAATACATAGTTCACCGGTGGTATGAATAAGATAAGCCAACACTAACCACCATAAGCTGATTTTTCCTGCCTCATTAGGAAATTGTGCGCCTAACACTAAGACAGCAAAACCTATGCCTGCCAGAATAATGCCTAAAGCAAATTTAACGGGAATATTGGGGTTTAGTTGAAACTTTTCTAACCATACCCATAAGGCCGCAAAAGGTAGGGCTAAAACAATGATAAAACCTGCATTGAGAGAGCCAAACTGACCGGCTGATATTTCGATACCAGCAATAGTTCTATCAACTACCCTATCGGCATATAAGGTCATAGAGCCAGCGGCCTGCTCAAACAGCGCCCAAAAAACAATGGTAGACGCAATTAAAACCATGAGTACCAACATTTGTTGAAACTCTGCTCTGCTGCCTTTTAACAGCGCAAAAGCGATTAGACCGCCCCCGGCAACAATCAGTAAAATCTGCTGGGCAACAAACACCACAGGCTCATGTTGGATCATTAACCAAAATACCGACAAACTTAATATGGCTGTTACATATATTAGGTATTCACGGCTGAGTAAACCCCACACTTTCTCGGCTAAAAGTTCAGGGTGTGGCGGCTCAGCCAAGCCACGTAAATATTTCAGTCCCTTAGTGAAAGTAACCAAGCCAAACAGCATGCCAATGCCTGCGGCGCCAAAGCCATAACCCCAGCCGAATGTTTCTCCTAAATAAACACAAATAATTGTGGCGGTAAAAGCGCCAAGGTTGATACCCATATAAAAAATAGTAAAGCCAGAGTCACGACGGGGATCATCCTTACTATATAATTGACCAACGATAGTGGAGATATTGGGCTTTAAAAAACCAACGCCAACAACAATAAGCGATAGCGCCAGATAAAAAACATTCAGCGCCGCTAGGTCTTGTACTTTAATCGTTTGGCTTAATTGCGTACCTGCACTAAGTACAGCGCCAGTATTAAGGGTAATATCTGCAGTTAAAATAGTCCCGGCCACATATTGCACCGCTTGGTGACCTTCTACTGCCATAAGCAGATGACCAATACTGAGTAAAATACCACCGAAGATCACCGACTTTTTCATACCTAGGTAGCGATCGGCTAACATACCACCGATAACAGGTAAGGTGTAAACTAAACCCGCATAGGCGCCTAATACTGCCAAGCCTTCTCCGTCTGAAAACAAATGGTATTTAGTCAAATATAACAGCAGCAAATACTTCATACCATAGAATGAAAATCGCTCCCATAATTCAGTAGCGAAACAAACATACAAGCCTTTTGGGTGACCAAATAATTCATCAGCACTTATCTGTTTATCCGTATCAGGGGTGTCTGTTTTATTCATATATATACCCGTTACCATTCAAAGTGCTCGATTTCAGTGGGAATTTAAATGACTTTAGGCAAGGAGAATAAAGTAAACATAGTTATTCTATATTTTCGTTCTTTAACGCAGCATAAAGTCATTTAAAACCCATCGCAGAAGAGCTTGAGCAACATCACTTCATCGTTACATTCATTTGAAATGGAATAACCATGGCTACATTAATATGCCTTGAATTGAAATTGCTCAAGCACTCTGAAACATGCATATTGAATGGTCACGGGTATATCCATGAATTTCGACAAAGAAAACCATGGAAATAAGTATAGAATGTCTATTACAGTTACGCTAAGCAGGCTTGTTATTTTTGCCAGTGAATGTATCTAGAACCAAGGTATTCCTGCCCCTCCTCTTCCGCTTCTTATTTAATGAATTTTTCCTGTATCGAAAGCACTTTAAGACAAACAACATGGGGAGTTTAATAGTTGGAATGCAAAAAGGCCTAAATGATATAGGTCTTTTTTGTTAATGGTTGATATAACAGTGTTACTTGTTACTTGCCCTACAACAGTGGAAAGTTACACTACAACGCTTTTAAAAGCTGCCAGTTATTTTGTCTATCTACCGATAATACTAACAGCCTGATATTCATGTAATTACCACCATCTAAATAATCATGTACCACAACAATGACATCTTCGATGTGATCATTATTTGTATCTCCGCGACCTATAATTTCTAGCTCTTGGTATCCACCGTCATGATAATAGGTAGATTTAGTGGCCGATTGTGATTCATAGTTGGTAAGTGGCGTTATATCTGCCCAATGGGTTAATGCGGCGTTGTTAGCATTTCGCTTAGACTCTTCAAGGGATGTTTGCAGTGCAACCGACTTTGGCAGCAGGTTAGGTAAATTATTACTGAGTACTAACTCAGGTAAATAACTCGATGTAGCGTTTTTAGCTGATAAAAGCAGGTTACCGGCTTCGCACATTACCTTAAATTCTAGGTAGGGACCCATTTCATTTTCTTTAGCGGTACGTGTTGTTTCAATTGCTTGTTCAAAATAATTATGACACGTGTTAAAAACGGACTCACCTGCTTTGGTCTGGGTCATGGTAATGTCGGCGTACCAAGGCGCAGCAATTAATTGTTCAAGATCTTCAATAGAAGTGAATTCGATAGTCGATGCTAGAAGTTCGGGTAAGGTAAAACCTGTATTCCAGCTTACAGGAATACTTACTCTGGATTCTGGGGCTGAATTTGTCACACCCCCTTGCGCGGTTACTTGGAAAAATAGAGCACTAGCTATTAATAATTGTTTGAAATACATAATATCCCTGACTTCTATGCTTTGGCTGGAGAAGTTGAGTTTGCTGCTGCTTTTTCAAGTAGATCTTTAACATACTTATTTCTTTCTGCTGAAATGGGCGATTTTCTATGCGATTCTTGGGCGGCTTTAGTCCAATCTTTAGCTTTAATAGCTGTCATAAAGCTTGGCCATTTGTTATTTAAGTCAGTCATGCCGACATTGAAAATAATGTCAAATAGAGCAAATTTAACTTCAGTTGGGTACGTTGAAAAATCAGTAAATATTATTTTTAACTCACCATCAAAACTATCAATATTCTCGTTAGTTAGCGTATTAATATCTGTATCCAACAACTTGAGCGCCACATATTCTTTATAAAAACTAGCTAATCTATTTTTTGCTTGTTTCTTTACCGCATCATAATCAGCTTTAATTTCACTTATAGAGGCAGGCATGTTATTGCTTTTTTTAAAACTTAATTGTTGCGCACTAGCGAGATCTTTTAGTAAATGTCCAACACCAACAGTAACCAACCCCTTAGAGTCGAGATACATGTGGCTAACTTTCCCCTCATATATTTCCATTTTAGCGCGTAATTTAGTTTTTTCTGCAGCAGAAGCCATAAATTAATTCCTTTTATAATTATATTCAGTAAGAGGTTCACAATGAACGCTAAGTAACTAATTCTATGGATTTAATCCACCCTATGTAAAGTACATATTATTCATTTATCATTAAGCTTGAGGATTGATTAAGGTTACATCTAACAATTAACTAGAACATCCATCACATATAGACATGTAATCACACGCTCAAGCCCTCAAACTAAACTCGCCCCCCTCCCCCAAAATAAAGTCACAGCTTCATGTTTTTTAGAGTTTGGATTTCCGACAAGTCACTTCAGAAATGACGGAGGCGCAGATTCGAAAATGATGAGGGCGTAACTTTGAAAGTGACTGAGACTTAATCACGGGAGTGAAGAAGATGGGAATATGTGGGTGACCAGTTTGGGGTGAAATCATGGACATCCTTACTTTCAAAAAAATGCTAGAGCCAAGGTATGGAGAAGTATTATTAGAGCCGACTAATCTGTCTAATACTTGCTTGTAAACCATTGTAAGTAATTGTTAATTACTTACATATAACTTAAGATAGCTATCGATTTTTTGTTGTTTTGGCTTAAGTTATAGAACATTACTTTACCCAAAGACGATTGAAGTGGATTCATATTAAAAGGAAATAGTGTAGATGACGGTTGTTATTGACAAAGATGAACAAAGTACCCTAAGTAAAAAATCTCTCTTGTTGTTAAACATAGCACTGCCGTTAGTTATGCTCACTGGTTGTGGTGGGGGCTCTGGCGGAACAACTAAGGTTACTCAAGTGCCTGTGAGTAAAGCCGTCACTGAATCTACTTGGCAGCAAGATCAATTTCAACCGTCAAGTAACTTTGTTGCTCAATGTAAGGATCCCCGCAGCGGTAGCAGCCCTATTACTAATATCACTTATCCCGATAAACAAGGCAGTGAGCTACTAGAAAAACATTGGCAACGTGCCTTTACTCATGAGACTTACCTTTGGTACAAGGACGTTATTGATAAAGATCCAAAAAATTTCAGTTTAATCAATTATTTCGACCAACTTAAAACATCAGAGGTAACAGACTCTGGCGCTTTGAAGGATAAGTTTCATTGGATGGAGCCAACAAGTGGTGTTGAAGAGCGCACACAATTAGGCGTCAGCTATGGTTACGGTATTGACTATGATAAACAAAGTAGTATTGCCCCACCCAGAAGTTGGCAGGTAAAAAATATCACGCCGAATACGCAAGCAATGACTTCGGGCGTTTCTCGTGGTTCGAAGCTGCTGGAAATTGATGGTGTTGATTTTGTTAATACCACCTCGCAAAGTGACATTGATATTATGGAGAATGCCCTATTTAGTCGTAACGAAGGCGAGAGCCATAGCTTTAAGTTTATCGGTATTGATAATGTTGAATATGACGTTACTTTGCAAACTGCTGCCATTGAAGGAGTACCTTTACAGTTAGCTAAAACAATAGATACTCCACAAGGAAAAGTCGGCTATTTGTTGTTGAATTCTTTTAATAACTCCACGGTAGAAAAAGATCTCTTTGATGAGTTCAATCAATTTTCAGCTGATCAAATTACTGATTTAGTTGTTGATTTACGCTATAACGGTGGTGGTTTTCTTGCACTCTCATCGCAATTGGCTTATATGGTTGCCGGTAAAGATGTTACCGAAAATAAGATATATGAAAAAACCATTTACAACGATAAAAAAGCCAGTAACAGTTTTCCATTTATTGATGTGACCATTGATTTAAGACGTTTAATTGGTGGCGACTCAGTTATTCAAACGGACCAACCACTGCCAACTTTAAATTTAGCTCGGGTTTATGTGCTTACCACTAGCTCTTCCTGCTCAGCAAGTGAGTCATTTATCAATTCGTTAATTGGCGTGGGCATAGAAGTTATTCAAATTGGTGAAACAACCTGCGGAAAACCATACGGCTTTGTTAGTCAAGATAACTGCGGTTCTACGTATTTCACGGTGCAGTTTAAAGGAGAAAACGATGCCGGCTTTGGTGATTATGCCGATGGTTTAGTACCCGCTAAGTTGCCTGAAGCAGGTAAGCTATACCAAGTTCAAGGTTGCCCTATTGAGGAGGATTATTTGCATTCGTTGGGTGATGAACAAGAAATATTACTTGCTAGTGCGCTTTATTATCAAACTAATAATACTTGTCCAGTGATTAACGAACAACCGGTTAAGTTAAGCCGTAAATCGATTAGTGATTTTAGTTCGCCCAAATCAATGTTATCTCAACCGAGCAACTCGGTTGATTATTTTGGACCTAAGCTTGATACTCGAACGCCACTGCAAGATGCCATTATTGATGATATGTATTTTGATAAATTCCGCCATATCAGAGCGGGTAAAACTCAATGATCATTAAACAACTTACTTTTGTCGCGCTATCTTTAAGTCTTCTGTCAGCTTGTGCTCTGCAGGCTGAGGAATCAGTTCCTGCATTACTGCCTGAAAACAGTAATGCCGCCCGCACTGAAATTGTTGCTGTTATTAGCAATGCTTTGGCGGGCAAGATAGTACCAATAGCTCAGGATGTCTTTCAACAGACGAGTCGATTATTACTGACGACTCCGCCGGTAACCTCATCACATGGGGTAAAAGTTTATAGTAAGGAGATAAAACCTGCTTTAGTGTTTGAATTAAGAAAGAAAGGCGATACTTGTTTACTTAACCGGCTTGATACCGAGCAAGAGTGGCCATTAAAGGCAACGTCTTGCTTTAAACGATAACGTTTAATAGCAGCATGTAAATAGAGAGATAAAGGTCGATGACTTCCGTGCTATTAACTCAAACTGTGGCTATTCATTAAAGTGAATGGCCACTTTTGTTGCTACAGCCCAATAAAAACAATGAAAACTTAATTTAACTCGCCTTAAGAACCCATATAAAACATAATAAATTCAAGCACTTATGATCTTACAGTTATATCTACAGAGAATGGAATTTATCTTAAAAAGATATAACGAATTAGAAAATAGAGTACTGCTATTACCATAGAGTTATACAGGTATCAATGACTTGTTTGCCAACAAAGCTGTCAATCATTGTTAATTTCGTTACGCTAACTTCCTTCTATATAGATTTTGATAGTGTCAGTTTTCTTTACAGCTGGCTTTGTAGTAAAAAATGCTAACTCAAAGACAACACGCTATATGCAGATATGAGCCTTCAGAGGAAAAGTAACCCGCCAAATTTTATTTGCTATTACCTGACTGGTAACGTCGCCACCATAACGGTAGTAAATTGTTTAACCTGTACCGAGCACTTACTGCGCTTTATAGAAACCTCTAAAAGGAGAGATAGCCTCTAAATAAAGTATTCTTATAGCGTAACTACGGTCATAAGGGACCTCGAATCTCACAAATAAAAAAGCCCTCACATGAAGGGCTTATTCATTAGGAGTGCTATTTAGGATTTTTTGCGTCTTGACCAGCTAAGGCCGGCAAGGCTCAAGCCTAATAGCGCGAGGGTTGCGGGCGCGGGAACTGGTGAAGAAGCATCAATACGAAATCCGACATTCAAAGAACCAGTGGCATTCAGCCCACTACCATTAGGGTGATTGACCGCATAAGCACTTAGCGGATTAGGAACCGGAGAAGGCATGGCTCCAGACATAGTCTGGCCACCTCGTACTTCGACCCCAATCCAGTATGTACCTGCGGATAAAAGCCAATTCAATCCTGAAGCCCCCTCCCAAGCAGCATCATCTCCATTGACCGAAGAAAAGGCAATTGAATAAAGTTCGGCGCTTGGGATTACTCCACCATCTGCAAAAATGCCAATTGTCGCAGATTCACCAATGCCGGTTAGGCTGATCCAGCCTTCGACACTATTAACAATCCAGTCCTGTGTCGTAATGAACTCTCCGTAGAGGAATTGTTCCGAATATAATGTATAACCACCTGCAGATCCCCCAGGACCAGGGCCAGTGTTTACAATTAGTGTTGCGTTTGCCGCTGCCACCCATCCAGTAAGCGCCAATATCGCCACAAAACTTTTTATCATCTTAAGCATAAGAATATCCTTCCAGTTTTAGACCAATTCACTACACAAATTCATGCATATCCCACGCCAGCCAAGTAAACATGCTACCTACAGCGATTATCGCCTGGTACATAATTGTTTTTTGTAAAGAAACCTGACACTTGCCAGATTAAAGTACAACCAGCATAGGCTGCTGTGAAAGCCGGAATAGAGATTGTACAGTTGCCCCCTTTTTTGGCTGGGAACAAATGTCCCTTCGTAGGTAAAATGAAAGAATAATTTGAAGGAATCAGTGGGGTCAGGGTAAAGGAGTGAACTAGGGCATCTAACTTAAAACACAAAACTAGCGCTAATGAGTGAATATCGCCAAGCATGCTTTGTGAAGCCAATTTAAGTTAAAACCTTGTACTTTATTTGACTTCAGTTATTTATTCACTGGATTTAACCGAGCTTTCTACGCTTCTCTAACCATTGGTTCAGTAATAACGACAGTACAATGAGTGAGCCACCAAAGACTAATCGAGGGATATCTGCATCACGATTCCAAATCACTAAATTAACGATAATGCCAGCAGGGATCAGCAAGTTATTCATAATAGCCAGTGCACCAACATTAACCAACGTAGCGCCTTTATTCCAAGCAAAAAAACCAACACCTGAGGCGATAATGCCTAAATACACTAATACGCCCCACTGCAGCTCAGTTGTCGGTAGTTTATTGGCATCACCAAAAATTACATAACAAATGGCTGCCACACAAAATGCACCAATGAAAAACCAGGCAAATATTGCTTTTTGATTGATAGACTGCTCTAGCTGTTGGGCAGCCATTAACCGTTTATAGCAAACCTGCCCTGTGGCAAAACATAAATTAGCCGATTGCACTAAGACCAAGCCAACAATAAAGTTAGCATCTACTGCGTTAAAACGAATAGCAATAGCACCCGAGGTTGCCAGTAATGCGGTGAACATAAAATTGAGGTGAAACTTTCTCTCAAAAGCATCATTTAATAAGGTGATATAAATAGGAGTCATCACCGTAAATAAAAGCACTTCAGGCACAGACAAATACAAAAATGACTGATAATAAAAGACGTACATTAAGCCTAGCTGAATAGCACCTATGCCCATTAGTTTAATAGCGATTTGCCAGCTAATTTCATTTAATCGTAAAAAAGGTAAAAAGACTAACATAGCCAAACCAATACGCATAAATACCGAGAACCAAGCATCAACCTGCCCAGCTAAATACACACCAATTAAACTAAATGAAAAAGCCCACAATAGGGTAACCGAAATAAGATATGACACTAAAACCTAACCACATAATTTTTTATCATTATAAACACTAATTAATTAGCAACTATAACCAAATGTAATAGTTGCTAATTGCTAGAAACTTTATTTATCGAGAGGTGCCGCCATTTGATCTAATGGCTGTATTTTAATTTTTCTTCTACCGCCAAGTTCGGAGTAAAGCATACCGGCAATGATTAACCCTGCGCCAAACCAGCCGTTCACACCAAGATGTTCACCTAATATAAAGAATGCTGCAATATGAGCAAAAATAGGCTCTAATGCAAAAACGAGGGCAACTTTGTGTGGTTCAAGTAAACGTTGGCTAGAGGTTTGTGCCCAATAGGCAAACGCGCTCGCTAAAATACTTGAGTAAAGTATTGCCGCCCAAACATCAGTATTTGATAGTTGTTCAATAAACGGCGGATAGCTTTCATTAATATTGGCCAATGCTTCATAACTTGCAGCTATAATACTGTATAAAGCAACGCCTGCCAGTTGAATAATACTTAGCGACATAATGGCAAATCGTCCACCATATTTTGCCATTAACGTAATGTGAGCGGCATAACAAACTGCGCTGATAGCTACTAGCACATCACCTTGGTTCAATTCCATTTTATCGCCCATGGTCAAAAAGTATAACCCGATGGTAGCGGCGACAACACTCATCCACACTTCTATACCTACTTTTGTTTTAAAGAGTATAAAACCGATAATAGGCACTAAAGGAACACATAAACCAGTTATAAAGCCGGTATTAGACACACTGGTGTAAATCATGCCCTGGGTTTGAAGAGCAAAGCCTAAAAACAATAAAAAACCTAAACCAAAACCGACTTTAAGTAGTTCTGCTACGGTGTAATCACATTCATCTTTTTCTGGTTTTTTTTGTAAAAAATACAAAGGTAATAATGCTAATGCCGCAATACCAAAACGAAAAGCGTTAAAAGTATTAACCGGCATAATATCAATGGCGCCATCAACCACAACAAAGCCGACTCCCCAAATAAGATTGACTAACACTAAAGCCCATAATGCGGAATTAGGCGTGCGAATTGTCATTGATTTGCCTTTTTATTATTAATTTTTCCGCATTATAGCGTTACTTATTATTAACACATATCTTTTATGTCGAATTAGGGGCTTAAAAAATTAATGTGACGCCTTTATGTTATTTATTAAAATAGGCTAACAGCTAAAACCGCTAGACTTCAACGCAACACATTCAAATAGATACCAAAAACTCACAACTGTACGAGACAAAATTCAGTAAAAATAAAGTAAAACACGGTAAAGCGAATAAAATACAATCAACGCTTGGAATTATTAAGAATACGATCTATCATATAACAACTAAATAAACGCACTTAAACGATAGGGTGTATCTTATGGCAAGGTTATCTAAGCAACAACAAGCTGAGATCAGATTAAAAATAATTAACACAGCCGTTGAGCTATTCAGTGAAAATGGTTTTGAAGCCACCAGCATGAAACAAATAGCCCGAGAAGCTGGCATTGGTGATGCGACAATTTACAAATATTTCGCCAATAAAGACAAACTGATTTACGGATATTACGGCTTAATGGCTACAGAAACAGCGCAGCAATTTTTAGCTGAAGACGACTTATCTGAATACTCTTTACAAGAAAAATTGCAGTTGCTCATTGATATCTATTTGAATAACTTCTTACCCAACCGAGAGTTTGTTTGCGACAGCATCAATATGATAATGCAGTCACCCAGTATTTTATTTAAAGACGTTGCCCCAGTTAGGGAAGAGTTTGTCGACCTTATCCGAAACTTACTTAACGACGCTGAGCAAACAGGCGAAATTGCCCAATCTCCGTTTACCGATGCCACAGCAAAACTCGCTAATGACTACTTATTAGCCGTACTCTTGTATTGGGTTAACGATGACTCTGAAGAATTCAGCAATACCACACAAATGGTCGATATGTCGCTAGACCTTGGCGTAGAAATATTGAGAAGCGGTATTGTCTCTAAAGCAACTGAGCTAGTCAGCTTTTTTGTAAAAGCACATTTATTCCGCTTTATGGGTAGTGGCTTTTTAAACAAATTAGTAATGAAGAAATCATTTGGGTTGTAAGGCACTAATTAGGTTTTACTTATTTCATTCAACCTAATACCTAGTTAACAAATCTACTTGATAGTATTTATTTAAATTATTGAATAAAAAAATAGAATTAACAATATTATAAAGGAATGTATTATGAAAAATTGGCAAGGTAATTGGATTATTGCAGTATCAGCATGTCACACCTTATTTGCAGTTATTATGTTCGCAGCTGAATATAGCTCTCTGTATGATAATGGTATTATTAATAGCCTAACGACTGATCGCTCAGCCGCAGCAGTATGGTTTTTCTTATTTGGGCAAGCACTCTTCATTACAGGGTTATTAATAAAACACTTTGATTCTGTAAATAACAGCCGAGTACCACTTTCAGTGACACTTAACCTTTTACTATTAACCGTAATTGGTATTACCATCATGCCAGATTCCGGTTTTTGGCTTATGTTTCCGCCATTAATAAGTTTGTTAATGCAACACAGAAATAAACAGAGCCAAAACAAAGATAAAAACAAAAACCAAACAGCAGCGGTGTAGTTATGCCTACCTCAAAAAAGGTCCCCACCTCAACGTTATCACGTAGTGTAATTACTGGCGCAGCAGTCACAAAAATAGGCTTAAAACATGCGGGCTATAAAGTGCGAAAAGCCTTTTCAGCGAAAAATGCTAACGATACAAACGCTCAAACAAAAAATACTGAGCAATCTCAGCAACAACACGAAGAGCAAATAGGCGAGTTAGTTTTTACCGTATTAAGTCAGCTTAGAGGCACAGCAATTAAGTTGTCTCAACTATTAAGCATGGAAACCGACATTCTACCTGAAACCATTCGCAATAAATTAAAGTCGGCTTGCCATGAAGTGCCCCCGATTAACCGAGCGCTGGTCAGAAAGCAAATGGTGCAAGAGCTAGGCAACACGCCAAAACAGCTATTTAAGGAGTTTGATAGCGAAGCTTTTTCTGCAGCAAGCATAGGTCAAGTTCACCAAGCTTTATCGTTTAACAATGAAAAACTCGCGGTAAAGGTTCAGTATCCCGGCATAGGAGCAACCATTGACAGCGATCTAAAAATGTTAGAAAAATTGTTTTGGCTATTAGCTAAAACCACCAAAAACATGCCAAAAAAACAAGTATTCACCCTAGTATTAGCTGAAATAAAAAACAGATTATCTGAAGAGATAAACTATAAAAATGAAGCCCGTAATCTGAACTGGTTTGGGCAAGAAATGAAGCTAAACGGCATTGTTATTCCCAAGGTTAATCAGCAGTTATCAACGACTAGAATATTATCAATGGAGATGTTAAACGGCCAACACCTAGATAAATGGCTAGACAACAAACCAAATCAGCTACAAAGAAATGCGCTAGGACAAAAGCTATTCGATTTTTTTTGGTATAGCGCCTTAACACTGAAAAAAATACACGCTGACCCTCACCCAGGTAACTTCTTAGTATTAGGCGATGAGCAGCTCGGCGTTTTAGACTTTGGTTGTGTGCGTAGCTTGAGTGATGACTTTGTTGATAGCTTCACCGCTATGATGCCAAAAATTGTTGATAGCTATATTTTCAACAAAAATAAAAAAGCACTGTTTACCAGTTACCAAGCACTTAAGTTTATTGACCACAGTGTAGATTTTAATACTTTTGAATCAAAAATATTCCCTGATTTACAGTATTATGGACAGTGGCTAGGTCAAGCTTATGTAAGTAAAACATTCGACTTTACCACTAAAACTCCTTGCCCAGGAAAGCCTGACAATGTCAGTGGCGACGCGGTAAAATTTTTATCGGGCATGTATAGCGAGCAACCCTGTTTTGACCGTGCTCACTTAGGGTTAATGAACTTGTTAACGCAAATTGGCGCCAATATTGTTACTGACTATTCAAAATTTATTACGGCTAAATAAGGAAATATTATGAATACACTAAAAGTCGAATCAAAAATTCAAAACATATTAACTGTCTACCTGTTTAAAATATTAGCCTTATTTACGTCCTTATTATGCTTTTATATATTTTATTTATTATTCAAAACCCCTGAGAATTTTTTATCCGACGTAGGAGTTACAGGAAGCGAAGCCGCTTATTTTGTTGCTCGTCGTGCTGCAATGCTAATGTTAGGCGTAAGTGTATTAATGTTTTTCTCCCGAAATCTACAAAATGGTCAAGCCCGACAAGCGATTGCACTTAGCTTAGTGGTAACCATGTCAAGTTTAGCTCTATTAGGAAGTTATGAATTTTCACGAGGGTTTGTAAATGAAGGTATTATTGGCGCTATTATTATCGAATCAATGTTAGCGATGGCATTCTTCACCATTTGGTTCGTAAATCGGCGGGAAACTCAAGTAGGCAATGGACAAGCCATTGATACTTAATCAATAAAGACCAATAAAATTTCATTATTGCTCATATGAGCCAATTAAAGAGAACTGTCCAATGAATATCTATTTAATTATTTCCGGTACATTAAGTGCCCTCGCCTCTTTGTTGCACGTGGGTTGCATAGTTTTTGGCGCCTCTTGGTATCGTTTTTTTGGCGCTGGTGAGCACATGGCAAAGCTTGCCGAACAAGGCAGTTTACAACCAACAATCATCACCTCCGGTATCGTGCTTGTTTTGGCTATTTGGTCGCTTTATGCTTTTTCTGCCGCAGGATTAATAATAAAACTGCCCTTAATGCGCTTAGCACTTATAGCTATTACTGCCGTTTATTTATTGCGCGGTATCGGTGGTATATTCGTAGCAGCTAGCTCTGAAGTGGCGCCACTAGGTAACAGCACTGCATTCTGGTTTTGGAGTTCAGCTATTTGCCTAACGTTTGGTCTTGTGCACCTTGTGGGTGTAAAGCAGCAATGGGCTAATTTGTAGAGACAAATGAATGGGAGCAAACAAGTCTCTATAAACAACTTGTCACGCAAATAGGTTATTTGCTGCGGTACGGCAATGGAATTTACGGTCAAAAAGTACGGCTAATATTAAATACGGCCTAACTATATTAATTTATTACCGTTACTTTATTTACCCTTGCTTTATTTGCCAGTACTTTTTTTATACCAACGAATCAGTTCTTTTTGATCTGCAGGCGGCTCTGCTCCATCAGCTATTTTGCTCATGGCTTGCTCTGCTAGTATTTTTTCTGCTTTTTCTTCAATTTTTTCAAGCATACGGTAAAAAAGCGCACTCTCTTCCTTATCAAGCACACTTTCAAGCTCGTCTGCTCTTTCATTCATTGTTTGAGTGACTTGATGATATAACTTAATGCCTTGCTCGTTTAGCACTAAGTATTTTATATTTCGGCTGTGTTCGTCAGGCTGTATATCAATCAAATTCTTCTTTTGCAGTGCTTTTACTGCTCGACTAACATTGTAAGAATCAATACGTGATTGATAAGCAATATCTGCTGCTTTAATTGGCATGTATGAGCCAATATTTAATAACACTCGCATTTCTCTAGGCTCTAAATCACAAAGCTCTCGAATTTTCCAATCACGGTTCAACGCTAATAAATTACTGACAACCGCAATACGAAAAGGTAAGTGATTATTTAAATCAAGCTGGGGCGTTATTTTATTAGACAGCTTAAAAGCTTTATTACGTGCTGAGGGACTAATAATATTTCCTAAAGTTATTGTTTACTTAAGATTATTTAATCATAAAAATTGTAGCCTCGCTATAGGCTTAAACAACTTAGTCACTAAACACCTTATACCCGTCTAACATCGGCTCTGGATAAGCAGCTCCTACTCAATTCCCCTCTTTATCCAAAACTCAGGTTATCTAATGAGTGTATAGCGATTCAATAACATCACGTTGTTACTCTGTTGTTGATTAACTTATTAGCATTAACCCAGTAGATAATTTAAACAACAACATTAGATGTTGCATATGCATCATCTATTATATATATTGAAAATAGAATAATAATCAACCAGCAGGATCACCCTATGCCCTTAGTAAAACCGTTAGCAACAGATGAAAATGAAGAAGTAGCAGAACTCGCCAAGTTTTTTAATGAAACATTAGGTTTTTGCCCAAACAGTGTCTTAACCATGCAACGCCGACCCGCAATTGCCAAAGCATTTATTAATTTGAACATGGCGGTGATGGCTAATGACGGCACTGTAACGGCAGAGCAAAAGCGTCTTATAGGCTACATTACTAGCGCACATACTGGCTGTAGATATTGTGAAGCTCATACCATTTTAGCGGCTGAACGCTATGGCGGCACCGATGAGCGCTTAGACAATATTTGGACGTTTAGAGAAAGTTCTTTATACACTGAGGCTGAAAAAGCGGCCTTTGAATTTGCGCTTGCCGCGTCAAGTATTCCTAATGCCGTTGATGATGTAATTAGTGCTAATTTGCATGAATATTGGGATGAAGGTGAAATAGTTGAAATATTAGGGGTAATTTCTTTATTTGGTTACCTAAATCGCTGGAATGACTCAATGGGCACAACGATGGAGACTGGTGCAGTTGACGCCGGCGAGCGACTATTGGAAAAAAACACAACGTGGACACGCGGTAAACACGTATAAGTTGGCGACTTAATTGCTCACTTAACTACTCACTTAATAGGTAAGTTAATTAATAACAGAACAACAAAATATTGAGTCGTTTTATAGGTAAATCTTTGCCTATAAAACGACTCAAATAAGCCTATCAAATAGATCACTGTAAATTAACCTCTACAAACCTTTTCAGTTATTTATCGAAAATAATTCCAATTGTCTCTCGTTCATTTTATGTTAGCTTCATAAATTTATGTATAGAGATACATCACCGTGATAATAAATAAAACAATCGGTAGCATGTTAATCATTGCTGGCACAACTATTGGTGCAGGAATGCTAGCATTACCTATCGCCTCTTCTGGCTTAGGATTTTTAACAGCCATGGTCATATTATTCTTTGCTTGGTGCTTAATGACTTATACCGCCCTGCTTACGTTAGAGCTGCATCAACACGCTCCACCTAACGCCACATTAAACACATTGGCCAAAAATATACTCGGTAAAAAAGGTCAGTTCATCGCTAATTTTTCTATGATTTTTCTTTTTTATTCCCTTTGCGCCGCCTATATCGCCGGTGGTGGTGGTCAATTACAGTTAATGCTTTCTAACTGGAGTGCTGGAGAAGTTCCTCCACAAACTGGCGCCATTGCTTTTGCATTATTATTTGGCTCTATTATTACGTTAGGCGCAAGTACCGTTGATAAAATTAATCGGGTTTTGTTCATTATAAAAGTCATGGTATTAACGAGTATCTTTTTTATATTAACGCCTCATATTCAAGGCGAATATTTACTTAATATGCCAATGCAACAAGGCTTAATAATCTCAGCTATTCCGGTGATAGTAACGTCTTTTGGCTTCCACGGCTCTATTCCTTCTATTGTGAAATATATGGGTTTTAACATTCAATCACTACGTAAAGTGATGATTATTGGCGCGTCTATGCCATTAGTAATCTATTTATTTTGGCAAATTGTTAGCCAAGGTGTTATCAGTCAACAAAACCTGTATGACAGCCAAGGGCTCGATGGATTTATCGCCAGCTTATCGTCTTTACTGCAAAGCTCAGCCATCGCTAACACCTTAACCATTTTTGCTAACTTAGCACTGGCGACTTCTTTTTTGGGTGTTAGTTTAGGTTTATTCGACTTTTTCAGTGACGTACTAAATAAAGGCGACTCTAACAAAGACAGATTTATTACCGCATTAGTTACTTTTACCCCCCCCTTGGGTTTCGCGTTATTTTACCCGCAAGGTTTTATCATGGCGTTGGGATATGCAGCTATCGCACTGGTAATTTTGGCGATATTCTTACCTGTTTTAATGGTGTGGAAGCAACGAAGAAAAACACTCGATACCGCGATCCAGTCTGGCGTTAATATGTATCAAGTGAGGGGAGGAAAAGTAGCATTAACCACGGCGGCGGTATTAGGTGTGTTTATTATTAGCGCACAATTTATGCAAATGCTTGGTATGGTGCCGGTAATACACTAATAGTATTTATAAAGTAGCGTTACTGAAGGTATACAATACAGGGGATGACACCCTCGAGTCTCATCCATAGGATCGTAACCTATTAATTTTAGGTGTTACCCTTCAGTCTGTGAAATTAACTCAAGGGTATTGGCAAATAACCTTGAGTTGTCAATTTGCTCTAACATGGCGCTATCAGGTAAACAATCGGGATCTACATAATCAACAAAATCACCCGCTGAATCAAACACTAATATATCAAGTGCTAATCGGTCCATACCGTATAAGCCTCGGTGGATCATATCCGCAGAAAAAACTAACAAATCGCCAGCGGCTAATTCAATTTTTTTACCTGTAGAAAGGGCTTCGTTACTCAATCTACCCTTTTCTTCTTGGCGAACATTAAATTCTTCTTCACTATCCCAACGTTTATGTGTACCTGGTACTAGCTCCATGCCAAGTTCATCAAATAAAGGAACGCGTAGGTGCACTACTTGTGTCTCGTGAATAACGACTTTTTGCACGTCTATGTCGTGATCATACTGACAATCTCGGTGCCAAAAGTCTTTAAGCTCTGGATTAATAGGATTAAAAAACAATTGGGTATTCATAAAAGCTGGATTATTTTTTATGACGGCATCAACAATAACCATCATTTTGTTACAGCTGATAAAGTTAAAAAGCTTTATTCTGTCGTCGGGTTCTAAGTATTCACTACCGGTAATTAAGGACGAATTGAACGCGACTTCTTTATAGAATTCGGCGTTATCTTTTTTCCATAACTGGTGAAACTTTAAAACAACTTCTCTGAGTGATTCTATTTCAGCGGCACTAAAATAATTTCTAATAACAAAGTAACCTTGCTCTTGGTAAGCATTATTTAACTGGCTTGGGTCTAGTTGGTTTGGATTTAACTGGCTGCTATTGGGTTGCTTGTTATCTACCATTTACTCTTTTTACCTTAACTTTAACTTAAATTGTATTTGTCTTATCAGAACAACAATTACTCACTATTAATATAATAAGCATGAGCCTATTTATGTCAGTAATTGTTGCTAGTAATTAAATACCTGTAACTAATGAAAGCCAAAGCAAAATTACCATTAACTGTAATAATACCATTTCAATGGCTAATAGCGGTAATTACTCTACATTCTTCCCTGTGTATTGGCGGCATGCCAACAGTATCAGCTAATCATAAAGCTGTCCCTCTCAGATAAAAAAGATGTAAAAGCCTGACCTTGGTTAAAGCTAGTATGTTTTGAGTTTTAGCACAAAAAAATTCTACTAGCGTTACTTATAAATCAATGGTTCAAGTTAAACGTTGTTTTTATACTTCAATTTTTCTAGTACATTTTGGCCTACACGCGATGATTTCATGAGTGTTTTCTGCAAAGTTTAGAACTATACTTTTAAAATGAAAATTAAAATGAAAATATTAATTTATTGCACTTTACTGACTTTACTAACGCCAACAGTATTGGCGGATAATAAGCCATTTTATTTGGCTGACGATCAAGATTTTGCGCCTTATGTCTATATAGACAGTGAAGGTAGAAAGGCTGGTATAGTTTATGATTTGCTGGTCAGTATATTTTCTAAAATGGAGCAAGATCTTAAATATGAACTATTTCCATGGCGAAGAGCACAAAAAATAGTATCTAGCGGCCTTGCTGATGCATTGGTAACAATTCCAACGCCTAACAGGTTAGTTTTTTTGGTTGCCAGTGAGCCTATAATCAGGCTCGATTTTACCGTTCATTACAATAATGACAATCCCAAACGAGAACAAATACTAGCAATTAACAACATTAAGCAATTGCAGCCTTTCCAAATGATAGACTATCAAGGAGATGGCTGGGCAGAAGAAAATCTTAAACAGTTTAAGGTGATATGGGCACCAAATTACACCAGTGCTGTTGGTATGTTAGCGCTAAACAGAGGGGATATATTTTTAGATGATAACCTCTCAATCAAAGCACATGTAAAAAAACAGATACAAATAACACCTAAGTTGGAACAACATTTATTAAATATTAAGCACGGAGATAATGTTCTATATACTGTGCCGTTATGCCTTTTAATCCGTAAGGATTCAGAATATATAGGGCTATTAGAGCAATTTAATAAAACATTACACTCAATAAAAGCGAGTGGCGAATATCAACAAATAATCGATAAGTATGTTTTATATTAGCGAGTAATCCCCTGCGACTCGACAGAGTTAATTAGCAAATCCTTCATAAATCCACACCTAAAAATAATACCTAAAAACAACACCACGAAAAACGTATTTCATAACATGCATGGCTATATCAGCATTGGTTAATTTATTGATTCAAATTGATAAATTATTTTTCGTTGATATTGCTGGTTTGGCTGCAATATATTACTGGGGAAATGTTCATTGTTTTCAGCATCGGTATAATTTTGTGCTTCTAAACACAAACCTTGGTATGCGCTAAATTGGCCACTTAAGTAGAAGCCAGTGTAAAGCTGTATTGCTGGTTGATCGGTATATACAGATAAGCTGATTTGATTTTTTAGTGACGTAAGTACTGCTTTAGGCTGATTGAACGGCGTATTGTCTAAAACAAAACAATGGTCGTAGCCATTTTTATTTTTAAGGGATTCATTGACACTATTTTGTTGCCGAAAGCCGATAGCCGCAGGCTCTCTAAAATTATAATCACTTTTTGCTACCGAGAGAATATTGCCCGTAGGTATATTGGCGGCGTCGGTTTCAAGCAATGTTGAAGACATTAGTTGTAAATATAATGATTGGCAGTCTTTTTCACCCAAATTAAAGTATGCGTGATTGGTTAAGTTAATTGGCGTGGCTAAATCGGTATTGGCCGAGTATTGTATGCTTAGTTTATTATCCTCACTTAATTGATATGTAATAGATAAATTGAGTTCCCCAGGAAAGCCTTGATCGCCATTAGGGGAAACCAGCAATAAAGTAACAGAGCTATTAGTAAGTGTCTGCTTACATACTTGCCAATAACGTAAAGAGAAATTATCCGCTCCACCGTGTAAACAATTCATCCCATCATTTAAGGGTAACTGGTAGTGACGGCCTTCAATTTTAAACTTGCCGCCAGCAATACGATTACATACCCGGCCACATGTTGCGCCTAAATAAAATTCATCCGTTAAGTAATCGGTTGGAGATGCATAACCTAGCGCCATTTCTGTCGGTTGGCCATGCACCGGAAACTTAACTGACTTAATGCGCGCACCAAAGTTAATTATTTCAACAGACATATCACTGTTATTAGTTAATACAATTGTTTCCATTTTGCTTACTAATGCAGACGGTATTTCTAAAGACAACTCTGACGGTAATCCTGATGGCAATTCGGATACCAATTCTATTGCTAATTCTGCTTCTTGTTCTGTTGCCAAATTTATCATTAGACTAAAAATCCATTTAGATTGTTCAACTGCCAGCACAAGGTATCAGTTATTACCTGCTGAAACGGTCCATCAATAGCAAAAGCTGAGCCGCTATTATCGGAGCTATACTTTCATTTTTAAAAATAAAAGGGCCAATAAATTGGCCACTATTAATTATATTTTTTACTACTTTGTGCCATATAAGCTAGTTACCACCAAGTGGCATATAAAGCTGTAAGAATGAGTACTACGCCAACTGCTGCAACATTAAATGACTTAGTTGTTGCAAAGCTCACTTGCTCTAGGCTCACACTGCTATCGGTGGTATTTGCTTTACCTGCAATAGATACGAAATAACAAAGCGCTAAACACAATAAAAATACTAAACCAACACGGTCCATAAATGGCAATTCAGGCCAAGCAAATTTAAGCACTAACGAAAATACCGCTGAGCCTAACGCTGCCGATAGCGCACCCATTGATGTGGCGCGTTTCCAAAACATGCCCATAACAAAGATCACCACAATACCAGGGGTAAAGAAGCCAGTGAACTCTTGAATATACTGGAACGCTTGGTCAAATTTACCCAATAATGGCTGGGCAACAATAAGAGCTATACATAGAGAAACTAACGCCGCAATACGACCAATATGAACATAATGGCGTTGGCTCTCATTCGGCTTAAAGTGACTATAAATATCCATAGTAAAGATGGTAGAGATACTGTTAGTCATTGAAGCAAGTGAAGAGACAATCGCTGCGACTAAGGCGGCAAATACTAAACCTTTAATACCAACAGGCATTAATGCCATCATTGACGGATAAGCTTGGTCTGGCGTAGTTAATGTCGGATAAAGTACAACCGCGGCAATGCCTGGCAATACCACAATAAGTGGCATTAATAATTTCAAGTAGGCTGCAAAAGCGATACCTTTTTGTGCTTCTTTAAGATCTTTAGCAGCTAATGCGCGCTGAATAATATATTGGTTAAAACCCCAGTAACTAAAATTCATTACCCACATACCGCCAATTAGTACTGAAATACCTGGTAGGCTCATATAATGGTCATTATCGGTACTTAAGATCATGTCAAAATGCCCAGGCATTTGCTCAGTAAGAATACCAAAGCCAGCTAAAACGCCTTGTCCATCAGCAACGGCATCTAAGGCTAAGTAGCTTAATAACAAACCACCAAACACTAATAACACAACTTGTAATATGTCGGTAAAAGCTACCGCTTTTAAGCCTCCATATAATGAGTAAGCAACGGAGAATACGGCTAAAAATATCATGCCAAACATCCAGTCAACACCGGCTACGGTTTCAATAGCCATGCCACCTAACCATAACACTGCGGTTAAGTTAACAAAGGTGTAAACCGCTAACCAGAAAATAGCCATAGTTGTTTTAACTTTATTATCAAAGCGTTGTTCAAGGTATTGCGGCATGGTGAATATTTTATTTTCTAAGAAAATAGGCAGCATATATTTACCAACCAACACCAAGGTTATTGCCGCCATCCACTCGTAAGACGCAATGGCTAAACCAATAGCGTAACCTGAGCCTGACATACCAATAATTTGTTCGGCGGAAATATTTGCGGCAATTAAAGAGGCGCCAATTGCCCACCAAGGCAATGACTTACTCGCTAGAAAGTAATCTTCAGTATTTGCGCCTTCTTTTTTCTCATTACGAGAAACCCACAAGGCAAGACAAAGCAGCCCTATGACATAGACAATAAAGATGGTGCTATCTATTGTCCCCAATTTATTGGTAAATTCCATTGTTTGTACACCTTATCGTTATAATTATTATTTTCATCAGTTGTTCACTTTAGCCCGTTGTAGTTGAAGGCTAATATATTAGGTTAGGTTAGCTAATTACCTAAACGCACCTTGTGTCGCTTCACATAAATAAATGTTCGGCTTTAAATTAAATCTCTTTTCATAGTTGTCGTTAACAACACTCTTTACTTGTGCAACTAATGATTTAGGTACCAGGGCAACCACACAACCACCAAAGCCGCCGCCTGTCATTCTAACGCCGCCGTTAACACCTAATACACTATCAATAATGTTAACTAAGCCATCCATTTCCTTGGTGCTGATTTCAAAGTCATCACGTAAAGAAATATGAGAATCTTTCATTAATTGACTAATCGCGGCCATATTATTGTTTTTCAATGCAACTAAACTAGCAAGCACACGAGCATTTTCTGTAATAACATGTTTAGCGCGTTTAAATAACACGGGCTCAATTTGTTCTTTTGCTGCCATTAATTGCGCTAAGGTAACATCACGTAAGGTAGCAACAGCAAAGTACTTAGCAACAGCTTCACATTGCTGACGCCTTAAGTTGTATTCACTATCAACCAAGCCACGTTTTACGTTGGAATTAACAATAAACAACGTTAAATCATCAGGAATAGGTGCGTCTTCAAAAGACAGGTCTTGGCAGTCAAGTAACATGGCATGACCCTGTTGTCCCATGGCTGAGATAAGTTGGTCCATGATGCCACAATTGCAACCAACAAAATTATTCTCTGCTTGTTGACCGATAAGCGCGGCATTAATACCATCTAAATTTAATTTATAAAGTTGAGAAAACGCTTTCAAAAGTACTATTTCAAAACTTGCTGAAGAGCTTAAACCCGCACCTTGTGGAACATTACCAGTAACCACTATGTTTGCGCCTTTAATGTTTGGGTACTTATTCATTAACGCTTGTAATGTACCTTTAACATAATTGCTCCACATCATTTGTTGATCAAAGCAAATATCATCAAGACTGAACTTATTGGTTTGCTGGTCACAATCATGTGCGTACACTTTAACTGTATTGTCTGCTCGTCTTGATACCGCAATGGTGGTGCCATAATTAATCGCTGCGGGCAGAACAAAGCCGTTATTGTAATCGGTGTGATCGCCAATTAAATTGACTCGACCTGGCGCGTGACAAATTACCTCTTCGTTACTCTGAAATTGTTCTTTAAATAACTGCTTAACAAGTTGCTCTTGTGCAAGATCTTTTTGTATCTCAGCTACTTGAGGTTGAAGGTGCTGTGGCATTAACCTTGCTCCTTATAATGAACATCGGATAACTCTCGCAGCCTTTTTGCTGCTTGCTCGGCAGTCAAATCACGCTGCGCTTCAGCCATCATTTCATATCCAACCATAAATTTACGCACGGTGGCCGATCTTAATAGTGGCGGAAAGAAACTGGCGTGTAAGGTCCATTCATCATGTTGTTGCTTGTCAAAAGGTGCGCCGTGCCAACCCATTGAATAAGGGAATGAGCAGTTAAATAAGTTGTCATATTTGATTGTGATTTGTTTAATAATATCTGCGAGTGATAATTTCTTAGTTGCATCCAATTCAGTCATTCTTGATACTTTAAAGCGTGGTACTAGCAAGGTTTCAAACGGCCATGCTGCCCAGTACGGCACCACAACCAACCAATCTTCATTTATCACCACTATGCGCTCTTTGTTTTCAATCTCTCTAGTTACATAATCTTGCAATAAATTACTGCCATATTTTGCTAAATAAGCCTGCTGCGCATTTTGCTTTTTCATTACCAAGGTGGGCAATTGTTGTTGTGCCCATACTTGCCCATGAGGGTGTGGGTTAGAACAGCCCATAACACTGCCTTTATTTTCAAAGACCTGCACGCTGGTATAACGTTGACCCAATTCTTCACATTGACTTTGCCAAGCATTAACAACCTTGTTAATTTCATTAATGGATAACTCAGGTATGGATTTACTATGATCCGGAGAAAAACAGATAACTCTACTCTCGCCCTGCTCTGTTGCCATTTTAAAAAGCGGATCATCACTGGTCACAATAGGTGTGTCATTTTTTATCGCGGCAAAGTCATTGGTGAAAACAAAAGTATTTTTATAGTCATCATTAACTTCACCATTGATGCGAGTGTTGCCGGCACATAAAAAGCATTCTTTGTCATAAGCAGACTTTTCTTGCTCATCAAGTTTTTCTACCTGCCCTTGCCAAGGTCGCTTTGCTCGGTGAGGTGAAACTAATACCCATTCATCAATAAGTGGGTTATATCGTCTATGTGGATGTTCCGTAGGGTCAAATTCGATAGTCATAATCTTTTTAAACAGTGATTTCTTGAACATTAAAAACCAAGGGTAAACGTTTACCCTTTTTTATGCAAGAGTTAACCAAATACCAAGTCCATTACGTTAGTTCCCACTCAGAGCTTACCAGCGGTTTGAGAATAAATAGAATTTTTTTGTATATAGTCATTCTATATAAAAGAAATTCTGCGCGGTTATCGAATCGCTGGAAAGCTCCCAAAGGGCGAGTTTAAAAGGTTTATATGCTACGTTATTGATTTTGAGAAGGGAATAACCATTCTCTGCGATCAGTGCCTTGCCTCTAAAACTTTTAACTCTCGCTGAGTGCGAAGAAACTTATTGGACTTGGTATCACCAGACTGCACCTTGATAGCTAGCCGTTAACTAGTGTATATTTGCTCTGCAATTAACTAAATCCTCAATGTAAACATTTACCCTTATGGCAACAATAAAAGATGTAGCTCGCATCGCTGGCGTTTCAGTAGCATCTGTTTCTCGTGTATTAAACAATGGTCCAAAAGTCAGTAAAAAGACTATTGAAAATGTATTAAAGGTGATGAAAGATTTAAACTACACCCCAAATGCGAATGCCCGCGCACTAGTCACGAAAAAGAGTACAACTTTAGGTGTTGTCATTCCTGATCTAATCGACCCCTTTTTTGCCTCATTAGCTAATGGTGTTGAGCAAGTGGCCCGCCAAAATAACATGCAACTTTTATTAAGTACTGGCTTGGTAAGTGCTGAAACAGAAATACAGGCCATCAATTTATTAATTGAAAGACGATGTGATGTAATGGTGGTACATAGCAAAAAACTAGCTGATGAGACTTTGATTGACCTAGCCAATAAAGTCTCTGGTTTAGTACTTATTGACCGCTATATCGAAGAGATAGCACATCGCTGTGTTTGGCTAGATAATCTGGAAGGCGGAAAAATTGCCGCACGCCATTTGTTAGCTTTAAACCATCAAAAATTTGCCTGCATTTCAAGTAAACATCAAATAGACGATCCCCTGCTTCGGTTACAAGGCTTTCAAAGTGAGCTGCAATCAGCAGGCACTGACATTGAAGCAGAGCTAATTTCTTTTGGTGAGCCTACTCTGCAAGGCGGAGAGATAGCCACGCAGAAACTACTCGCCTCGGGAAAACAATTTTCTGCACTATTTGTTTATAACGATGCCATGGCAATAGGGGCAATTTCGACCCTAGAAGATAATGGTTTTAAAGTGCCATTGGATATTTCAGTACTAGGTTTTGATGATGTTTTACTGTCAAGATATTCAAGACCAAAATTGAGTACCCTAAATTACCCCATTGAAGAAATGGCCATGCAAGCAGCCAAAATAGGGCTTGAGTTAACAGCCAAGCAAGTAGAAACAAAACAAGATAATAACTATAAGCACATTCCTAGGTTGGTGAAACGAGAGTCAACCAGCTTTAACTCGTAATAGTAAGGTTGACAGTAATTAAGCACTGTTAAACCAAGGTTATTAATGTTTATATTTTACCCTATATTTCGTGTAGGTATTTTTATATCTGCTATTTTCTATTCTGACATAAAGACAATCCTCTAATTATTGATTCATGCCAATAAATGATGAGATAAAATTTATACAAATCAAAGTTTAATATAATAGTTAATTAAAAATTAATGCATTACTAATTAAACAAAAAATCACTGTTCTCCTTATGAAAAATAAGCCTTTATGCTATTATTCGGCTAAAATAATACCTGACTCGCTATTAACATTACCCGCAGATGTATCCTTAGCTATTATTAGGGTAATTTATATTTATCATGTTATTGAAAGCAAATAACACGCTAAGCTGCCTAAGCGACAAAACCAACTTTAATGCTTACTAATTAAGAACTTATGGCCAAAAACACTTTTACTCCTGCATTACTTGAACGACATTTCACTAAAAATGAGTGGAAAAAAGGCGCTAGAATTTATCAGGCTGATGGTATTAAAACCTGTGCCCTTGATGGTGAAATAATTCGTGGTGTCGTTTTTAGTGAGCGCTCTAATCAGTCAAGTTACTTAACGCGTTTAGTGTTAAATATTAAAAATGATGGTATTGCCAGTTATTGTGATTGTTATGTCGGCCGTGACTGTAAACATGGTGCCGCCCTAGCACAGTGTTTTATTCATGAACACTTTGATAGAAACAGTATTGCCACCCCTGAAAGAATTATTGATAGATGGCTCAGCCACTTTCAAGCTCAGCCCAGTAGGTATCAACCCAATCCTCAGCAAAAATCGTTACTGTTCTTTTTAAAACCCAACAGTTTTAACGAAGACGATTATTTAACTTTGGCGATAAAATCTACCCGCGCCAAAAAAAGTGGCGGCTGGAGTAGTTCCCTTGGCAGTGAATATTCTACCAGTTCGTTAATTAATAGTGCCTATGCTACTAACGAGGATGTGGCGGTAATTACCGAGCTAATGCGTACCAACCAATTTGGCGATGACATTAAATATTTTGATTTATTTGCACAGATTATAAAAACAAATCGCTGTTTTTGGGATACAAAATTCAACTTAGACCAAGCTATTACCTTAAGTGAGCCCATAGAAGCAGAGTGGCAATGGATAGCACTGGATAATAATTTACATACGTTACAGCTGGTTTTCAATGAGCCCTCAAGCAGTATTCAAATTATTAAAGCACAACCGCTTTGTTTTTATGATGAAGAAAAAAATTGCTTTGGACAAATTAATACTAATACTCGCTGTGATTTTGAAGCCGATTTACTCAACGCCCCCATTTTTGAAGAAGATAAACTGCCCTGGGTATTGAATAAACTGTCTATGTCGTTAGGTGATGCGGTGCAACGCTTACCTAAACCCAAAACACAGTTCTCACAAGATCTAACCAAGCCCGAAGTGCATTTATATTTTTCTACGCCGCTAGAAAAAAATCCTCAAACGGGTAATGTCAGGGTTAATTTTTCCTATCAAGGAAATTTAGTTAATCCGCACAATGAGAGTGTTACCATTACACCCGAAACCTTATCTGTTAATGATGGTGATAGTGAGGGTGAAAACGATAGTCCAAGTGCGATTTCGGGTGAGAATTCAAACGAGGCTTCAATTGAGGCATCAAACGAAGGGAAGATTTATCGAGACTTGACCTTTGAGCAAGCGGTTATTGATAAATTGACCCGCTTAAAATTTAGTATTGTGCCTATACCTAAGCGGTACGCTTTTATTAATGCTGAGCTTTTGAATAAAGGCGCTTCACTTGCCGATAAAACACCTAAATTTTCCATGATGCTGCAAGGCCGTTATGCTTGGCATCAGTTTTTAGATCAAGAAATCCCCTTACTTAAAGAGCTAGGTTGGCATATCAGCTTTGCCGATGCTTTTTATTATAAATCGCTTGTCACCGATAGTATATTTGATGCCGAAGTGATTGAAACCGATGACCATGATTTTTTCTCGTTAGGATTAAACTTAACCATTGATGGCAAAAAAATGCCCGCCTTTCCAATTTTGCTGGGTGCTATTGAACAATTACCACGATCGGCACTCTTAGATAGAGACAAGGTTGACCCTGAACAAGTCACTCACGAAAATGTCGATGATGATGGTTTAGTTATCGAAAAAGAACCCCTTATTTCGCCCAACACCCCTATTTATGTTGACTTAGAGCATGGTGAATTTGTTGCCTTGCGTTATCAAAGCGTACAGCCAATATTAAAGCAGTTTATTGAACTATTTATGCCTAACGCATTAAATAAAGATGGCACCATGGAGCTATCGCGCTTTCAAGGACATCAAACGTTATCGATGTTAGATGACCAAGGAATGATAGCAACAGGCACAAGTAAGTTAAGAGCCTTAGCTGATAAACTGAGAGACTTTCAACAAATAACCGCTGTGGCACTGCCGACAGGTTTAAACGCGACGTTAAGAACTTATCAGCAGCAAGGACTCAACTGGTTACAGTTTTTGCGGGAGTATCAATTAAACGGTATTTTGGCTGATGATATGGGTTTAGGTAAAACCATTCAAACCTTGGCACATTTATTAATTGAAAAACAGCAAGGCCGTTTGACTAAGCCGGTATTAATTGTTGCGCCCACCAGTGTTATTTTTAACTGGGCCAATGAAATTGAAAAATTTACCCCTGAACTTTCTTATCAAGTCTTACACGGTACTAAACGTCATCAACACTTCGGTTGCCTGCAAAGGCTTGAAGATAATGAAGAAGTCAAAAATCCGGTTGATTTAATTATTACCAGTTATGCCTTACTCACTAAAGATTTAGATCTTTATCGTCAACATAAATTTTATTATCTTATTCTTGATGAAGCTCACTATATAAAGAATCCAAAAACTAAATTATACCAAGCGTTTCAGTCACTCAAAGCGCAGCATAAATTGTGTTTAACAGGTACACCTATGGAGAATCATTTAGGTGAGTTTTGGGCACAGTTTAATTTTTTACTGCCCGGTTTTTTAGGTGGTCAAAGGCAATTTGCCAAGCTGTTTAGAACACCTATAGAAAAACATGGCGAGCAAGAGCGTAAGCAGTTATTAAATCAGCGTATCAAACCGTTTATTTTACGTAGAACTAAAGACAAAATAGCCACTGAGCTACCACCAAAAACAATAATAATTCAAACCTTACGGATTGAAGGTAAACAAGCTGAGTTATATGAGTCAGTGCGTTTAGCCATGGATAGTCGCTTAAAAGATATTATTGCTGAGAAAGGCTTAAAACGTAGTCAGATAGAAGTTTTAGATGCGTTATTAAAATTAAGACAAGTATGTAACCACCCTAAGTTATTATCGCTTGAAGGCGCTAAAAAAGTAAACAAGTCCGCCAAGCTTGATTATTTAATGGAAACGCTGCCAGAGCAAATTGATGAAGGCCGTAGAATATTAATCTTTTCGCAGTTTACCAGCATGCTTGCTTTGATAGAGGAGGAGCTAGTAGCTGCGGATATTGGTTTTGTTAAATTAACCGGTGCAACCACTAAGCGACAAGAGGTCGTTGATAAGTTTCAACGTGGTGATGTGCCCGTGTTTTTAATTAGCTTACGCGCAGGTGGTGTAGGTTTAAACTTAACCGCAGCCGACACAGTTATTCATTTTGACCCTTGGTGGAACCCAGCGGTAGAAAACCAAGCCACAGACAGAGCTTATCGTATTGGCCAAGACAAACCAGTATTTGTTTACAAGTACATTATTGAAAATTCAATCGAAGAAAAGATTCTGAAAATACAGCAAAATAAGGCCGAGCTAGCCAAGGCATTGTTAACTGAAGAAGTAAGTGATAAAAAACTGAGTTTAACCGATGATATTTTAGGAGCGCTGCTGGCACCGCTAGATTAGTTTACGAAATATCCCCATGCCACTATACAATGCAAGGGGTTAGCTGGATTATAGAATGCTTTAGGAAGGGTTTATTTAAAACAGTTAACTGTGAATCGAAGTGTTTTCTCTCCTGTAAAGTATATAGAAATGGCGTCATTAAGACGCCATTTTATAAAGAACTTAATAATCAGTGTTACTGGCAAACACCTGTAAATGTCCAAACATTACTAAAAATTTCTGGAGAAGCACCTGTTGACCACCAAATAGCATCATATTTTTTACCGTTATAAGACACTTTATCGCCAAGCGCATAAGAGGTTGATGAAGACCAAGCAGAAATGCCATCACAACCTGGGTCAACAATAACATCACCACTGACAACGACTACTTTGCTAACCGTATTTGATAGACCTTCACTGTCCATTACCGTTAAGACAACGTTGTAACTACCATCAGCGGCATACGTATGTGTAGGGTTAGCAGTAGAAGAAGTTACACCATCGCCAAAGTTCCAGCTGTTTGAAACAACCGCTTTATCATCTGATGAACTATTACTAAATGACGCCGTTAACTCATTTGTAGAAACGGAGAAACTTGCTACTGGTACTTCATTCTCATCTGGACATTGATCATCACCGCCATCATCACCAATAACTTTCCACACATTAGTATAAATGGTTGGCACAGCGCCGGTAGACCACCACGTAGCTTCGTAGTTAATGCCTTGATGCGACACTTTATCAGCAATAGTATAACTTGCTGAAGCACTCCACGCTGGGTACGCCTGCTCACTTGTCGCTAATGATGGACACGTATCACCAGCAATAATAACGCTTGCTGCTGTTGAATCAGTTTGACCTTTTGTATCAGTTACCGTAAGTGTTACAGTGTAACTGCCCGCATTATCATAAGTATGAACAGGGTTAGTTGCTGAGCTTGAAGTCGCATCACCAAAACTCCAGCTTGAACTAGCAATACCTTTATCATCAGTTGAATTATTACTAAACGACACGGTATTACCATTTACTGAAGAAGAAAAACGCGCTTCAGGCGCTTCATCTATTACAGTACCGTCATCAGGTTTAACCCCCGTTTTACTCTCAATCCAAGCTAAATATGCGGTTGTGCGAGTAAATGCTGTTGCACCGACACAATTTTTACCCCAACTTACTGTGCCAATACTGTAATATTTACCACCCGATTGTATTGCATATGGGCCACCACTATCACCATTACATGCAGAAGTACCATTTGGACCACCACCACAAATAACACCACTATCTACATTTGCACCCAACTGACTTGAACAGCTCGAATTAGAAATTACCGGTAAAGCCACTTCGCGTAACTTATCACTTGGGGTTCTACTGCCGCCATACGTTAATCCCCACCCAGAGACTGTTACGTATTGACCAACCGATGCAATTTGATCCGCAATAACTTGGGTTGGCAATGATGCTGGCGTAATTGAACTACTAGCAGGTGTTGCTAAACGCAATACTGCGATATCGTAACCAGAGGTAATATTGCTTGCTCCGCGCCAATTTTCATGAGAAATAATTTGGCTAACACTGTGTGTAGTGCCGTCGCCAGCACTCATGCTATGCGCGCCAATTTTTACAGTTAAGTTACTCGTTGATGCACTATCTAGACAATGACCAGCCGTTAACACCCAGTCTTTGCTGATTAATGTACCGCCACAGCCTTGGCGACCATTCATTAATAAGGCGACTTGATACGGACGTGAATACGGCGTAGTTTCGCTACCGCCAACAACTTGCGGTGTTACTTCATTTGCTTGCACACTTGTTGAACATAACGCTAAGGTAGTTGCTAATACACTGAGTGATAAAATAGCTCTGCTTTGTTTATTTTCTTTGAATAAATTTTTCATAGTTACCTGTCTCTTTATAATTATTTTAATATCTCGATGGCTACTGCTTGGAATTAACCCAAACCACAGAACCTCAAATACTATCTTAGATTGATCGAATTTCAATCATTTATTAAAATAACTAACTGGTCATTCCAGACAATCCCACTATAAAAAAAGAATAAAAAACAAACAAAACCAAGTAGACAAAGGCATGTATGCGTAACATAAAATTTACACTTGTTAACAAAAGGTTAACCTAGTCATTTGTATTGTCATACATATGTCATTAAAAAATGTTAGCGAGTTAGACAATTAAAACCGTATTGGAGTTAGGTGGTTAGCCATGTATTTAGGGAATTAGGGAAGAATAAAATGAGTTCACGATAAAGGATAAACCGTAGAACCGACATAACCCACTCAAATAAACAACCTTAAATACAATTACTTACACAATCAAAACAATTAACCATAATGCTAACACTTAATCCTTTACCCTTTATCCCTTACATCCACACATATAACATTAAGAAATAACATATAACCAAAGCCGATATATCGTTATGGCAATATTTGGCTAAAAGCAAACTACTAAATCTATAGTTGTAGTGGTTAACCAGATAAGAAATATCATTAATTTTCATAGAGTAAAATGACCTACTTTTTCGTACTAACTGACAATTCAGTTCTAAAAAAAGCCAAGGTAAATCTCAGATACCAAACAAAAACACTCTCAGACACAATAAATACCTACTTGCTTACTGTTACTTTTTAGTCATATTATTTAACGCCATGTTAACAAGTGGTCTGTTTTAACGAATAAAAATTTAACGAATAAAAACAATAATTATTAAAATAGAGAGAAGAATATGAATAATGGAAAGTTTAAATTATCAATGTTAGCAGCGGCTATCGCCTTGCCTTTAGTTACTCTGTCTTTAAATGCACAACCAATAATAAAAGAAGAACAACGCTTTATTGTTACCTTCAAGGCAGATAAAGCATTAAAAAGTAACGCGAGCATGTCTTTTGCACAAGGCCTACAAGTCAATGCATTATTTGATCAAGCTGCAGCTAATGTTGATGCACAAATTGTCAAACGTTTGCCCGCCTCAAATGCAATGGCCGTAATCCTAACACCAAGTCAACAAGCAGCCTTAGCAAAAGATACGTCAATTCAATCTATTGAAGTTGATCCTAAACGTTACCTATTGGCAGAAAGTACACCTTATGGCATCACTATGGTTCAAGCTTTGCAATTGTCAGACTCGGGATCGGTTAACCAGAAAGTCTGTATTATGGATACCGGCTATACGTTAAGCCATGCTGACTTACCTAGCTCAGGCGTAACAGGTGATGACGGTTATGGTAGTAACAATACCGGTAATTGGTATAACGACGGTAATGGCCATGGAACACACGTTGCTGGAACCATTGCCGCAATTGGCAGTAATAATCAAGGTGTTGTCGGTGTTAACCCTTCAGGTAAATTAGGTTTACATATTGTTAAAGTCTTTAACGATTCAGGTAGCTGGGCTTATGGCTCTGATCTTATTGAGGCCGTTAGCCAATGTAAGGCGGCAGGTGCAACGGTTATTAGTATGAGTTTAGGTGGTAGTGCGTCGTCTACAGCTGAGCAAACGGCTTTTGATTCAGCCTTCGCTTCTGGCATATTAAATGTTGCCGCCGCGGGCAATGATGGCAACTCATCTATGTCATACCCAGCGTCATACGGATCGGTTATGTCAGTAGCCGCAGTTGACAGTTCAGGCAGTGTCGCTAACTTTTCACAATATAACAGCCAAGTGGAAATTGCCGCTCCTGGGGTTGGAGTAAATTCAACCTATAACGATGGCGGTTATAAATCATTAAGTGGTACCTCAATGGCAGCGCCACATGTTTCCGGCGTTGCTGCATTAGTATGGGGAAATAACCCAAACTGTACCGTACAACAATTACGTAATGGCTTAAACGCCAGTGCACAAGATAAAGGCAGCAGTGGGCGTGATAATTATTATGGCTATGGCATTGTTAAAGCAAAAGATGCTGACAGTTACTTAAAAAATGTCTGTGGTACCCCACCACCTAATTATGCACCAGAGGCTGATTTTTCTTCGAATGTTAATGGCTTAACAGTAACCTTAACCGATAAATCGACTGATGACACCTCAGTTACAAGTCATAATTGGAGCTTTGGTGATGGCAGTTCATCATCAGCGAGCAATCCTAGTCACACCTATTCTGCAGATGGCAGTTACCAAGTCAGTTTAACCGTTAGTGACGCTCAAGGTCTAACTGATAGTAAAACGGCTACAGTAACGGTAGCAGATGGCATTATCATTGGTGACTGTGCGCCAACATGGTCTGCAAGTACCAATTACCAAATAGGTGATAAAGTCAGCCATGGTGGTTATGAGTATGAGTCAACTTGGTGGTCTACCGGCGCTTCTCCTGCAATTTATAGTAATGTTTGGAAAAAATTAGCTGAATGTGACGGTACTTCAATTCCTGATGAAAACCAAGCACCAGTTTCTAGCTTTACTTATAATGCAACCGCATTATCTGTGAGTTTTAACAACACAGCCACTGACGATAAAGCAGTCAGCAGCTATAGCTGGAGCTTTGGTGATGGCAGCTCTTCAACAAATGACAATCCAAGCTACACATATAACGCACCAGGTAGTTATCAAGTAAGCTTAACTGTCTATGATGCTGAAGGACTTAGCCATAGTTCAAGCCAAACAGTGACGCTAAGTGATGATAGCAATAACCAAGGTTGTGATGGGCTAGCTGCATGGTCAGTCTCTACCTCTTATGCCGTAGGTGATAAAGTATCCCACAACGGACATAAGTATGACGCAATTTGGTGGTCAACAGGTGCTTCTCCAGCAGTGTTTAGTAATGTGTGGAGTAAAGCTGGAACTTGCCAATAAGTCTCACTTATCAATGTATTATAACTATCAACACGTTATAACAACCATTGTATAACTTAGTAAAATGGCGTCTTCTATGACGCCATTTCACTATTAAATTTTAACCGCGGATTACAATACTTACTTACCTAGCTCGCTTACCTAGCTCGCTTACATAGTTCATTTACCTAGTTAAGCTTAAAGACTACACTCAAAGACTATGCTCAAAATAAATACGATAAGTTGACGACCATATTGGGTAGGCAACTTCCAATAAATAACAAGAAAAATTCTTTTTGTCTAAGTTAGCAAATGAAAATAAATAATCGCTCATTTCACCAATAGCCATAGTGCCGTTGACTTGTGCGCCGGGGGAGTCAGGGTGTAATACTTTTAATTCAGGGAATTCAGCTAAACGTTCAGTCCACATGTCATCAGAACGCAAATTACCCTCTTCTACTTTTTGATTTCCCGAATAACAGCCGACATTAACAGTACTACGCATATCGAGTTTCTTTTCAAGAAAAACTAACATCACTAACTTTTTGGTTGGGTTTTTTATAGAAATACTGGTTGAACTGCATTTACTCTCATGTTCTAAAGGATTGGCCAATTCATCAGGGTTACAGAATAAAAAGGTGGCATCAAAGCTTTTAACGCCAGGTAAATCATTAAACACAATGCCTGAATTACTTGGTGAATAACTCGCGTAGGCCGATAATAATCCTTCGCTCGAGTATTCATCAACCACACCGATATGAAATCGGCCCAGCTCTATGCGTGATTCTGCAGTAATTTTTTCTGGTGTAGTAAAGCCGTCAGGGTTTGGACGAGTATAAAACTGTACAAAGGGTGGCGCAGCTTTTGAGCGAACAATATTCTGTTTAGAAATCATGGCGACTTCTTGCAGAAACTCTTTGTTTTGATCACTTTCTTTTAATACGTAACAGCTAAACAATGTATCAATTGACGAGCCAATCAGTTGTTTCGACGCTACATAATGCTGTTCACGTTTTTCTTGTGCACTCAGTTGATTTTTATCAATGGTAATAGATGATTTATGACTTAATAAACGTTTTAATTCTGCATGGCTGCGTGCGTATTTTTTTAGCTGGCTATCAAAGGCAGCTACAGCGCTTCGCGCTTCTAACATAAACTGCGTTTCTAATGACTGTTTACTCACTTGCGTCAAAAATTCTTGTAGACCCGCGATGCCAGGTAAGTCGCATAGTACCTGTTTTCCATCTTTGCTTTTATTAATAGCGTTAAGAATACGTTGACAATTAGAGCGATTAAATTCGAGCCAGTTTGACATGCCGGCAATGGTTTGTGCTGCCTGAGGAAACTCATGTACTAAGTGACGTAAAACACTTTTTAAATTTTCACCTGTACGGTTTAATGCAATTAAATCTTCTTTTTCTAATAACATAGTCATTTTATAATTTTTTAACTTTTAATAGTTTAGTGAAGGCTATTTTTAATTAAAATACAGCACGCCTAATACGCAACCAATGTAAAGTAAATATGCTGAGGTTACCATGAACTTATTAAGTTAATCTAGCTTGTGAAACGACAAACCAATGAATTTTACCCACACGAATACCAGCGAGATGCTGTTTAGGGCGATATGTTCATTTAAGTTACGCATCAGCCAAGATAAATCACTTAAGCGACTTCGCCATTGATTGATAATCTTTTGCGTTTTATCAATCTCAGCTTGGCAACTGCTCTCACTTTTTTGTAATCGCTCAACTAATGGATGGCTATGGTAAAGCTGCTGCCAACGCTGACAAACCTCATCGTCACTCCATGCCAGTGCTTCGCTTTCATCAATATACACAACAAGGTGATAGTGATTCGACATAACCGCATAAGCCGCTATATCTATAGCAAAAATAGACATTAAAAAGCGAATACGCTCAACCATCCATTGTCGGCGGTGTTCAAAGCTTTGCTTGGTGTGATTGTCTTCGCCGCATAAATAGGCACGTCGAACACAACGGGATATTAAGTGATAATAACGGGTGTCTTGAAGGGATACTTGTTTGCTACGTGCTTGAGTCATATTGAACACCTCTTTACTGGTGGTTATTCAACCACAATAAAGAGCTGTGATTTAATCAATAAAGTTTGGGTGTCCCAATATTTTCCACTACCTAACCTCGCCGATGGTCAAAATCCTGCCCTGTATTTTTATCTTCACCGCACAAAAAGGCACGTCGAACACAACGAGAAATACAGTGATAATAAGGTGTATCAGCTAAGCTAATCAATTGCTTTCTTGCTGTTGTCATAACAAATCTCTAAATTATGATTATGTATTAATCATAATTTAGAGATTTGTATTATTCAATGATAAGCGACTGTCCTTGTTAATTTTGATGTTGTTAATTTCAATTGTTATTAATTCGATTAATCTTTATCTTCTTTAGGTATTCCTGTAACTGATACGCCGTCGTAACCTTGGTTTTTATTTCTTTCGATTTGTTCAGTCAGGTCGTCTTCTGTAACTTGAGGACTAAACCACAAAATATGGTTTTGGTCGCCTTTACCAGTGTCATATTTAAAGTGTTTGTTAGTAATAGGCTTTCCACTAGCGTCCTTGCTTGCAGAGAAAATACTATCTAATGCAATATTACCATCATACCAAGCATAGTGCGGTTCCGCATTTAATAATGTGGCTTTAATTCGAGCAGGAGTTCTTGGTCTATCATCAAGGTCTGCACCTCCAATACTACTATGAAGATTCTTATCATTGGCTTTAACCACTAAACGTACCGCACCATATAAATGTTCAATAGATTCAATGGCTGACTTTTTAATAATAACCAACCAACGACTACCTTTTAAGTGTACATTTGTAGCATCAAGCTCAGGAAAATCATCTCTAATGGCGAGTACTTTAGGGTTACTTGAGTCATCTAAATCAATAAATACAAGGTCAGCCTTATTTAGCATTTTAATAGACGCGGATTCAGATATTTCACCATTTCTTAGCGCTGATTCAAGTTTTAAACCTATTTCAAAACCACTATTACCTTCCTGCGGTGATTTAATCGGCTCACTGAAAGTTAAATAAATATCAATGTCTTGATTATGATATAACGGTGCAGTGGGGATTTCACGATTCAGTTTTCGTTTCGCAGTAAATAGTGCTTGTGATACATAACCCACCGACGTATCTATACTATCTTGAGTATTAGCTAAAAACGCATGACCATTTTTCCAACGCGCATCATAAGCAGTAAATTCATAATCAGCCAAAGTATCATCGGCTTGTTTAACTTTAATAACTTGTTGCTTAACCTTCAGTGCCTTCAAATATGGAGGTGAATTAATAGTGTTATACCAGTAAGCTGAAAAGCCAGCTGAATACTGAATAGCTAAGGGCACCAATTGTTGGCCAAATTTAGTCAGCAGTTTATTTTTTTCAGTATTACCATTAAGAGCATTATTATCTTTACTATATTCTTGAGTTAATTCAGCCCGTATTCCGTTATGAGTAACGGCAAAGTCACTTTCGTCTCCTCGAAAAGAGTCACCCGTTTTTTGCTCGAGATAATAATAACCGGCGGGGCCATCAAACCTCTCCGTTGGCCACCAATCATTATTAGACCACCAAAAAGTTTTATAGTGATAATTACCTACACCTTCAATAGTCCATACGGCAAACTCATAAAACGAACGGTTGTCATGGTACAGCCCTTTATTTTTCGTAATACCATTTTCATCTAACTCTTTATACTGAAACATATCAGCAAGTTCACCACCCGACTCAATCTCATCACTCGTTGGTGTATTTATACCATCAGGTTGTAAAACACCTTGAAAAACAGAGGCATTGTAGACTTTATGCGCCAAACTATTGCTTGTCCATTTAATGGTACTTTGTTTATCTGGCCAAATATCTTTTACGGTGTTTACCGTAGCCGCGGCACTACCCGCATTTAAAAACCAATTACTATCATTAGTGGTCGGAGCATCGTCAGGTCCGGTACCATAAAATTGAAAAATTTTATTTGGTAAATAATGCCCTTCGTAGTCATCTAGCTCATCATCAGAAAAAACCAGATGACCATCGTTTTGTACGTGGGCAATTGAACTCATATCTTCCACATGATGCAAAGCTTCACCAAAAGTTTGAAAAGATAAATGTTTGGAAAAATACACTTTGTCGGGGTTTACGCTAGCTGCTCTAATATTATTTTTTAACGTTTCGTCAATGTCATACCAGTCGTCTTCCCAGTTATCATCACTAACATCATGACCTATTTCATAACCATACTGGTTAGCTGAACGAACTAAAAAAGATAATGCGCGAGTTTTACTATTTTCACCAAGCTCTTTACCCAGTATTGTTAATGGAGCTGTACTATAGGCATGATAAAAGTGGTTTAATACCTTAGTAAATGGGTGATCTTCACGTACGACACCACTAATTACCGTCATATCATTAATTTCATGCAAATTAGCATAAGGTGTGGTAACTAAATCATGCCAAAAACCATCGGCTTCATCGACATTTGCCGCAGCCATATCAGGATAGATGCGTTGATTCTCAGCAGTCGATAACCAAGGGCCATTCGTTGTTGTATTCCATGCGCCCCAAAATAAAGGAAATTCACCACTGTCAAGTATCCGTCCATCTGATGTCATACGGTAAAGCTCAGTAAACTCACCTTTAACTTTATCTTGTTTTTCAAGTAGGCGAATAGCTTCAAGGGTGATAACCGGATGGGTAACTTTGGTATCATGCGCCAACGCTGCAAAAGAGATATTGGCAACAAAGATGGTTAGTAGTATTTTAACTATCGAGTTATTTAATTGCTTATTAAGTACGTACACGAATACCCTCTCTAACTTGTTGTTCAACTGCTTTAGCTTCAGAGGAATTCATCTTATCACCAAAAATAGCTGTCATTTTTAATGTCAAATATTTTTCGACCAAATCTTCTCGACCTAATTTTACCAAAGCAACAAAATAACGTTGTGAAATAGAATGTAAACGAGCGATTTGTTGTCTATGTATTGCTTCTAATCGGCTTTTAGCCCCCCATTTCATTCCGTTTTTAATCTCTTTTTCAGTAACCCCCTTATTTTTTTTAATAATAGGATCTGGTAAAACAATAATAACATTTTTATCGGCAGTATTAATGGTGACATATTCTGTTGAATACTGATAATAATCCATATGTTGCACACTTAAGATCATGCCAATACCGGTATCCTCAGTATCAAGCACATAACCGCGAGGCAAGGTAACTTTTTCACCACTGTTAACAAGGAGTTTTTCTCTATAAGTATGGTTAGAGCGAAAAAGTGAATTAGGGCGATTAAATGACAAACCAACGATAATATCATCTACTTTCGCACCACTTTGAGTTTGCACGGTGAAGGTAAAAGGACCATAACGTCCCGAAACTACTGAACAGCCGGCCATAGATAAAAGTAAAAACAGTACAGTGAGTTTTGTTAATATCTTACGGTGTGAATATTGTGCTTTTGTCATTGAATTCTCTTCTCTTTTCTATAATAAATGCCATGACGGAAAAATTAATAAACTTATAATAAAAAGGTTACAAACCTTGCTGCTACATAGGATGCATTTATTGTTACATTAATGCTGATTTAGTAATTTTCGCAGCATCGTAAGTGCCACTTATTTGATAACCTAACATGCGTACAATAGCTTGCATGGGAGGATACGTTATTGCAGCATTACCATTGTCTTCATTAATGATTTTAAGGCGTTTTAGTAAATCAATTTTATTGTTCGTTAGCAAATATTCATATGCTGTAAGTACTAAAAATGTTTCGCTGCGTTGATATAGCGTACCCACTAACTTATCTTTTTCATCATTACTTACCCAATTAAAAACATGGTAACGATGTATGAGTTTTTTATCCCAACTTCGCATACTAGAGCCGTCAATAACCGTATTAAATTCAGTGCCCGTAATAAGATGTGACAAACCTAAAGCTGCATGAATACGGTCGTCCGCAATGGTAGTATCTGCCATTACCGTTAGTATGTTGTTTTTTTGGTCGGTTAGATTTAGACGTCCGGCCAAATAAGCCGCCATTGAACGAATGATACCCGCTTGGCTTGGTTGAATATAGGTTGCCACATAAGGAATCATCCAGCTCTCAGGGTGGCTGGATAAATAAGCTAGCGCACCTTGTAGGTTTTTAGCACTTGCCGTACCTGTATCCAAAATTCCTTTAGCATAAGAGTCACCACTGACCGAAGGTCCAATGCGTATCAACGCAGTAAAAACAAACTGTTGCCGCATTACATTAGTGCTACCTTCACTAGCTAAAGCAATTACTTCATCAATGGATGCTTGCGTTGGTATAGTGCTTAACTGCACTAATCGGTTTATCGCGGCTTGGTCATCTGTAGCCGAAGCTAATGGTGAAAGTATTAAGCTACAGAGCATTAATGCACCTAGATAATATTTTGCTAGTTTTTTCATAGGACACTTCCTTTTAATTTTAATATTCAAATCATCTCCATCATAAATTCAAGTGACAAATAACACATTGATTAGAGGCGTTATAGGCTTTCAACCTTAGCTTGAATTAAGTAATTTCCGGGTATTTCACTAATACCGACGACTTCAACATACAAGGTTAACTTGTCATCAGTCAATTCAGGTAACTTACTTAAAGGAATCAGGGTACCTGTTGGCACAAAGTCACCAGCCTCAGTGACAGATAAGTGGTTTCTGTCTTTTGTTGACTTTTTAGTCCAAACTCTCAATACCCCCTTACTTGGAATGTATTGTTTTTTGTCTTTGTCTGACTCTTCATCACCATCGTTTTTGGCATCTTCATCATAAAAGTGATATTCGAACTTTGCTTGGCTTTCTGGTACAGAAGCATAATAAGAAAGTTGTAAGAACGTATTATCACGCCCCCCCTCTTCTCCAAGGTTGACATGAATAACTAGAGGTACAAAAGTGGTTTGTTCTATTGCGTTATAGTTAGCAAAGCCTGGTAAAGTATTATCATTACCTCCTTCATTTTCAATACTTGCATCAACAAAAATTAGTTTCCCTGGTTTATCTTCATCATTAAACTTTGACTCAATACGTTCTTCAGCCGCAGATAAGTCTGGCTTACCAAAACCATTGTTATTGTCTGAATCGATATCTAAGTCATTGGTTAAAAAAGCATACTCCCACAATATATTACTGGCATCATTATTACTGTATAATCGCATAGTTAAAAAGTCTTCTGGATCTAAGTTTGCTAAATGCTCGATATTGCTGAAGGAAATGCTGTTATCTTCACCGATGGTAATAATTTGCTCTTCTTGACCTAGTGCTAAGACTAATTGTTGTGGGCCGTCTATCGCGGTTAATCTGTCATAGTTACTACTAATTAAAGAGTACAACGCTGTGATGTAGTCATCGCTAATGGTTATAATCGGATTGTCACTATTTAGGATATTAGAGCCCGTTGTTGTGCCATTGTCATCGGTTGCGGTAATTGATTGCATTTCTAAGCCGAATTGGCTGAATTGATACTCTGGACGATACGCCCAACTATAAGCTGGCAACGGTTTATTAGGTTTGTCGGTAATAGTGTCATCAGCGAGTAAACCACGATATACATGGTAGGTTAGCCAAGTTAGGTCTTCATCGGGAAGTGGCACTAAGAAAGGCACTAACAGGTTAGGTCTGCTGTCATAAGGTGCGGTGAAACCAGGTTCAGTAAAGCTTGGGCAACTACCGCCACTACCACACTCTTGATCTTTACCCTTGCCAATAACATGCACATAGTAGTGCTCAGCAGTGCTTAGATTACTACCTACATTGATAACTTGTGTTTTTCTGCCTGGTGCTATCGCAAAAGAGGCTAAGTCATTACCTGCGCCAACGCCCTGTAATTGGTTTGCTCCAACAACTTTTGCCAAGCGTCCAGTAAAACCATACTGCTCGCCATCATCTAAGCCAAGCTCCTCTGGTAGGGGGTTTCCGTATTCATCGAGCCATTCGGTATAAATGGTGATAGTGGTATCACTGGTTAAGGCTGCACCTTCAGTACCAATGGTATAGGTGCGTTCTTCACCTTTTGTCAGGCCTTTTTCAACATCGTATTTTCGTTCTGCCCATATTTTTAAATTAGGTGGTCTTAAAACAATAGGTGGTGCTAATACGGTCAGGCTTCCTGAATATGTTCTATTTATTTGCGCTTTGGCGGTGCCCATGTAACCCGTAGCGCGGTTAATGGCAACAATTTTAATGTACTCGCCTTCACGAATGTAGTCAGACTTTTTCTGTTGAAACGGCTCGGTTAATTGATAATCAGTCGCCCATTCTTCATAGTTTGATTTTCGTCCTTTATAGCCTACTCCGCCACCTATATTCAGGCCCCAATCTCTAGGGCCGCGCAGCATAACTCGGTAGCCAACAAGTTGCGTTTCTTCATCTAGCTGTACTTCACCGCCTCTAACCTCAGCTTCTTTTAAGCCGTTTCGTTCCATGATTAATTGCCCGGTCGACTCTCTAAAAAAGAGCACGTCGGTATTCCGTAAATCAGCAGTACTAATACTCTCTAACAAACCAACAGAGGCTTTACGAACCTCTTGGTCAATAACACGTAGTAAATCAGGTGCTTCCCCTGCTTCAGGTGTTTGAAAATAAAGTCCTTGTAAATCACCATCGGCATTGGCTTCAAAAACCTCTTCATCATCGCCATCTGCATTGGCTTTTGTTACCAAGTGACCTTGAACTACACTATCCGCCTGTCCGTCACCATTAAAATCATAAAAGTGCTGTAAGCGGTCATCGGCCTCTTCACTAAAAGAGGTATGTGTTGTTTCACCAATGGGCACATCAAAGCCATGTTGGTTGCTAATATACATCACCCCTGTGAGGAACATCACATCAGCATAGAGGTTACTTTGATAAAAGGGCGTCGATATACTGGCTAAAATACCAATAACTGCTGGTACTAACATAACAGGCACTAAATCGGCATAACAATAGTCGTAGCCTGGTGTTTGTAAAAAGTACGATCGTACAGGACTGCCCATGGGTAGTAAATTGGTATAATGAAGTTCGGACCATACGTTGGTGGTAAATTCAAATCCCCCAATAGGGCATATAGGCATGAAAAATGAAAAACCATATTTTCCGTTTCTATCCGTTACATCAACCCCGCCTATATAAGCAAATTCATCTACGTTAACTTTGACACCGGGTACTGGGCCAAATACCGTTTCATCACGATCTACGCTGCCGTGGCTTTTTCCTGTTTGTGCTTCATTGGGCTTGCCAAAAAATCCGGTACGATAACCTATATGTTTATTTGATTGCGCAAGAATATTTCCTTCAGGACTGACGACAAGCGATACTGAGTCATCAGCCACCTGAGCAGTGGTATGGTCAAATGAAAGCTTAAGCAAGGCTAATTGATTAGGGTCAGGTAATATGCGATCACTTTGCCCTCTTACTAACACACTGTTTATATTACTAGATAAACCAGGGGACGAAATAATGGTGATATTGTCGGCCGTCTTAAAACTGGCCGATAAAAAGGCATCACGCGACATTAATTGTGCACCTTTGGCCAGTGTGTCTTTGTATTGCAGCTTAAATACTTCTATGCGCTGTTGCTCGGCAAAAAAAGCGGCTGCAGACATAATTGATAGTTCAGTTACATTATTTCCGCCACCTACTGATACCACACCAGCTTCAGTGCCATCTTCATTGTAATTCACTAAAATAGGTTGATTGGTTGCAGGATCAAGTACAACCGAACGCGCCATAACATAACCATGTTTCATAGCGACATTAGGTACAGGTCCTACGTACATAGCAGGCCCCCAAATAGCAAAAGCAGAACTAGAAGAAAGTATGCCAACAAGCCCCCATAAAAGGGTACGTTTTTTATGCTTAAAACTCACTATTATTGTGGTGAACCTGTTAGTTAAACAGTTCATTAATTGACTCATCATGTGTCTTAACCTTCTTCCTTCAACACGGCTTGTAACTGTGCTTTTAATTGTTGTATTGTTACATCACCTTCTGCATAACTTATTAAAGATTCTGCTAAATTTTGATGAACTTGTGCATAACCAATAAAATCTAACGAAGTAAGATTAACGGTGCCGACACTTATCACTTTGTTATTTTCAACTCGCCCAACCCCAATAGGTTCAATAACTTGTTGGTTAGCGTTGTAACCCACTAACACTACATAGGGGTATGACTCTGGATTTAAGTAGTTATGACTACCTGACAGTTTGGGAATACTTAACGTTAAGCTAATATCACCTTCAACCGTAACGCCTTTAGGTTGGCTTGAGTATATCCATAAAGGTACTGCACCTGGCCACATTCTTACACCAATATGTTCAAATGGCAGGAACTGCAAATGGGCTGCACCATCTGTTCGTCCTTTATCAAAAAGAACTTTAGCTTGAGTAAGATCAAGTATTAAGTCGCCACCAACAAGGTTATTAACTTGACCACTGCTTATACTTTGAAATGCAATATTACGGTCTAATTCTTGTAATGTGAGCCTTTCTAAATTGTTACCATAGTTTCTCTGTACACTTATTTGAGTATTTATCATGCCTAGATTAGGCGTAGTGAAGTTTTGATTTATTGCTAAGGTATACTGTCCGCTCGGAATTACCTGCTCACCTGTTTCTTGATAACCAAAGGCAAAACCGCCGTCACCATCGGTCTTTGTTTTACGGTTCAATTCAGGTATTTCAACCTCAACCCCTGCTAACGGTTGTCCAAATTGATCCGCTACAGCGCCATTAATTAAAGTTGGTAATTCTCTTACTGAAAAAAATGAACGTGATACTTCATTTCCGTCATATATCACATCAACATAAACCTCGGCATTAAAACCAAACATTTTATTTGCATAAAAGGCAACACCTGTGCTCCCAGGGTTAAGCTCAGTTTCTCCCGGTACAAGCATATTATTGCGATGAATATCAACTAACTTGTAGCCTTCTGAGCTAAGGTAGTCAGTGCCCAAGTCATCTTCATTAATATAAGTTTTTCCGTGTAAAGTTTCGAGCACCTGCACCGACAATAAACTTAAATCTATTTCTTTATTAAAATAAATTTCTATCGGCGCATTTGGCTCAATGAAGTCACTGTTGTTAATAGGCTCTACCCGCACAACCTCAACAGCAACATCAATGAAGGATGTTACGTTCACATCTATTTCACTTTGAGTGATAAGTTCGCCATTTTGGCCGTGAAGGGAGATAATTATTTTCATCTGTGCAGCTATGGCTGGTAACCTTATAGTGCCACTTGCTAAAGTACCGCTAATATCCATATTGACCGGAGTACTCAAGTTATTATCTGATAAAAATTGAATGCTCGCAGTTTCGTTTCCTAAGATGCCATCCATTCGAGCGACTACCTGCACCGAAATAGGATCACCTTTAGTGATATACGCAGTATCCTGCGCTGGCATTAACGGCACTAAAGATGCCGTTTCATTATTATGTAAAAGGTATTCTACCCTTCGATGGTTACCACTTTGATCATAGGCAGATATTGTTACCGGTAAAGTTGTTTGACTTGCTACTGGGATTGACACTGAAAAAGCGTAAGTATTATCAATACCTGTTGGTTGTAAGGTGACTGGCTCATTATTAAATAAAACACTCGCCAAGTTATCATCACTTATAGTGCCTTTCATTAGATAAGGCGAGCCACTAATCAAGTTTGTTTCTGAAAGAGATAATGGTGACTCTAAGGTAATTATTGGTTCAGAAATGTCTCGATAATAAGTGATATTTTGAGTTGAGGACTTGTTCAAACTGTCAGTAGCAACAATAGTGGCGGCAATGACACTCTCTATATCATTAAAGCTCACTAATTCGTTTAAGTTATACTGTGTTTTTCCACTCGTCGCTTCAACAACAACATTACCATTAAACATTACTGTTAATGGCCCTGCACTGCTTTGTATAAATGCCGACACGCGAAAGCTTTCTTGATTGAGCAATGCTCCGTCACTAGGACTGTTGAGGGTAATTGTAGGTGCTGCAATTTCATCTGCATTTTCCACGGTATAGTGAATATTAAGTACAAATTGGTCTTGCTTATTGCTAGAACTCTTTACCGTTAGGTTAAAAGTATTCAAGCCATGTTCTAGTGCTACCCCAGGAATTGAGAATGCATAAACATTGGGTGTATCAGTTGTTGTTGGTGTGAGTTGCCATTCATCCATCCAGAATGTCAGTTCATTCACTGGGAGAATAGAAAAAATTTCACCACTAATGGTGGTATTACTGTTAGTAGTGACACTGCCATTATTTGGCAATATGTTCATTAAAGAAGGTGCTGGATCTCTATTAATAACTAGCTCAACATAAGCTTCGTTACCAGAATTATCTTGAGCAGTTACCTTGATGGCATTTGCTAAGGCTTTTAACGGGACTTCAATAGCAAAAGCACCATTACTGCTATCAAAACTGCCGGTAAACTGGGCTTCAGGATATCGGTCAGACTCAATGATTATCGATTTTATGCCGGAATATGGCTGAACTGGATCTTCAGCTACCCCTGATACGATATAGAAGCTGTCTTCAACTTCAATCGGTCCTGTGTTATTTAATTGTATTTGTGGCTTTACTGTATCGGGGTAATCTTCTGGTGATTCAACATTAATTATAAATATAGGAGAGCCATCACTCGACTTATAGTGGTTAGAACCATTAACTCTAATTTGCAATTCATGTGTACCAATACTGAGCAAACCAAAATTATGTTGATAGCTGCCTTCAATAAAACTGCCCTGATGCCAGCTTGTGTTATTAAGGTTAAACTCAACCAGATCAATTCTATCTATTAGCGGAGTCAGCTTGACAATAAAGGCTTCTGTATTTAGTAGCGGGCGATTTTCTGCATAACCAGGATAAAATAAGCTCGCAGCGGGAGCAGCTTTACAATACAGATAACTACATAGAAACCTCAGTTCCCTTGCATCACGGGAGTCAATAACTCCATCTTGATTCAAATCATAAGAGGGAGGGAGGACCTCTCCCCTTCTTATCATCAAGCTCATAGTACGCAAATCAGTAAAATCGACATCGCCGTCATTATCAAGATCACCAATAATGGCTTCATTAACTGGAGTAACTTCTTCGGCAACACTTGCTAAACAAGTAAAAAAAACCAATAAAAATAGCATAACCTTTTGTAGTGTAATCATAACCTAGCCTATAACCCATAATAACAATGAGCAATTTTACTCATGAGAAAACTACTGATTTTTGAAAGTTGAACAATAAATATCTTTTTAATGGCTACTCTTATATTTTTCATTATCCGTTTGACTCCATGTAAACAACATTTACTTGTTGCAATACCTGCTTCGAGCTTTCTTTAACCGCTTTTTTCAATTGCAGTGCTGCCAATTTTTTACGGATAGCTGTGCTAACGGAGGATAAAGATTTAGCGGGCAAGGTTTGTATCGCTATTACTCTGATGATGTAGGGCTGGCCTTGCACAAAAATTATTTTAGAGTTTTCATCCTTATTGAGTGTTTCAATAACTTCAGCAACTTCTTTATCAAAGAGCCCTGGAGAAAACTTTGTTTTTACATAGCTTAAACGTAAGTGTTTACCTTTGTTTTCAGCAAAGTATTGCCAATTATCTGTTGCATTAATTGTTGCTAGGCTTGTTAAAATGGCATCTCGTTCATTTTCGTTGAGCTTTGATTTACGTTGTAATATTTCTACTGTTTTCACTTTCACTTGACCAAATTGCTCTAAGTGTTCTTGATAATAACTACTGATCATTGAGGAAGTTACAGGCTCAGGAATGGCGTATTGCTCAAGGTATTCTTTAATGAATAACTCTTCTTCGTAGTGTTGCGTTTTTATTTTAATATCATTAATTTTATCTTGAGATAACTCGCCTTGCATGGCAATTTTCATTGCTTTTGAAGCGACTAGGCTTGCTAATATGTTTTTCTTTATTTGTTGATTTCTGATGGCCACAGAGTTGCTGCCAAAGGTTTTATTTATAAAAAATTGCACATCTTCATCGGTAATTACTTCATTATTAACTTGAGCCAAAATTGCGCTATGTTCAACGGGTAAATCATGCTTTTTTTCTTCCGCATGATTGCAACTGCTCAGCAATAGAATGCTACCAAGCAATATAGTAATAGATTGAGATAATGCGTTCACAATAGTAAGCCTTTTTTATTATTTTACAGTATTTGCTATTTTAAAAGTAATACCATTATCGCTAACTATGTGACTTTATTTACTAGTTAAAACTGCCAATGCTTTGTAATTTATTTAATAATCAAAACAACTAATTATTAAATAAATGCCGTGTCCTTGGCCAACTTCCCTAGGTATAAAATTGATCACTCAATTAATGAAACTGGTGTATAAATTCTAAGGAGTCGCAATGAGACTCCTTGCATACTAAAAGTATGAGTTTAATTCGGAATAACCTCAGCCATGGCTTAAAGTAGTTAGTAGATTCACTTTAATACTCAAGCACGACCTCGGTTTTATCTTCAGGCTATTCAGCCGATTTTATCAATCTTGCCATTTCAGCTTGTTTACTTTGGTTACGCAGCTGATAACGAATATCACCTTTTACACTTTCAAATGACTTAGTGATTTCTTGTGGCTCTTCAATTACTTTAACTATGTGATAGCCATAAGCAGTTAAAAAGGGTGCTGAAACTTCGCCCGCTTTTAGATTGAATACTTTTTGTGAAAACTCGGCAGATACTGCGCCTTGTTTAATCCAACCTAAATCGCCTCCTTTTGTGCCAGAAACTTTGTCGTCTGATTGAGATTTAGCCAATTTTGAAAAATCGTTGCCACTCGTTATTTTACTATATGTGTCCTGAGCAGAAGTTAATAACGCCTGTCTTTCTACTTCACCCATTTTGGGGTTCACACGAAACAGAATGTGTGCAGCATGTATTTTACGGCTTTTGTAATTTTCAATATTTTGATTATAAAAATTCTGAAGGCCCTGATCCGTTACCGCATCATTCAAATATTGTTCAAAATAACGGCTGATGACTAATTGCTTACGAAATTGCTCAACTTCAGCATTTATTGTCAGAGGTTTGAGCTTTTTAGTGCTATCAATTGCGCTAACTAATGCCGCACGTTGATTGTATTCTTTTTTCATGCGCTCATAGCGCGCTTCATCATTTAAAGGAATACGTTTAAGTGTTAAATATGCCTCAAACTTTTCCTTGTTAAGATCTTTGCTAGATAACATATCGCAAGCGCCAAGAGAGGCACAGGCTATTATTACCGCAACATTAACTAGTTTCATTATTATTTACCTATTGCTACAACTATATAAAATTATTACACATTAAGGACTTACATAAGTTCTTAATGTTATCATTAAAACATCAATGCCAACAACTACTACTGAGGCAATTCGATTTCTGGAGCATCTATTTCAGGTATAACACCAGGTACCTGATTTGCTGAAATCACACGAACATGACCAGACTTATAGCCATTAATGTCATCACCATGAGAACCCACAATAATCTCTGCGTAACCATCACCATTAATATCACCTAAGCCACTGACTGAAGTGCCTAAATAACCATTTTTATTTTGGCGACCATTAATTTGTAAAATAACATCACCATTAAGACCTGAAAATATCGTCGCTGTACCTGAGTTATAGTTAGTGGTATTAGGTGCACCAACAATTACATCAGCATGGCCATCGTTATTAAAATCTCCTGCACCACTAACCGACTTACCAAAGTTATCCCCAGAAGACTCGCCATAGAAAGTGTTAATTATGTCGCCATTAGCACCAGAGAATATCCTCGCACTGCCAGAATTAGAGCCATTTGTATCGTTACTAATTGCCCCGACAATCACATCAGGATGTCCATCATTATCAATATCGCCAGCACCACTCACAGACTCTCCAAAACTATCACCCGAAGCCTCACCATAAAAGGTATAAAGGGGCTCGCCATCAACTCCAGAGAATATTGTCGCTCGTCCTGAATTAGAGCCATTAAAGTCGTCACCAGAAACTCCAACAATTACATCAGCATAACCATCTTTATTCACATCGCCAGCATCACTTACCGACCTACCAAAATAATCATAAGTAACCTCACCATAAAGAGTATAAATCGGCTCACCACTGTCACCAGAGAATATGGTAGCACTGCCTGAGTTATAACCATTAGTACCGTTAGCGTAAGCACCAACAATTACGTCGTCATGGCCATCTTTATCAACATCACCAGCACCGCTTACAGAAAAACCAAATTTGCTGCCAGAAGTATCACCATTCAGGGTATAGAGTACTTCTCCATTTTCACCTGAAAATATAGTTGCCGTTCCAGAGGTAGACGCACCATGAGCACCCACAATTACGTCATCATATCCATCGTTGTTAATATCACCTGCACCACTGACTGAATAACCAAAATCATCATATTGTTCCTTACCATAAAAAGTATAAAGAGGCTTACCATTAACACCAGAGAATATGGTTGCACGGCCAGACTTATAGGCAGTAGTGGAATCCCCTGGAACCCCGACAATTATATCGACATAACCATCATTATTTACATCTCCAGCATCACTTACCGACTGACCAAAATTATTACTCGACTCACCATTAATAAAATATAACCAGTCATCATACTGATCTTCACCATCGTTAACGCCATCGCCATCAGTATCGGCAATCAAAGGGTCTGTTTTATTCGAGTTATATTCTTCATAATCGGTCAATGTATCACCGTCGGTATCGGGATTATTCCGATCAGTACCTATTTCAAGTTCAAATAAATCGCTTAATCCATCACCATCGGTATCTCCATACTCATGTATGTATGGGTGTGGGTCTGCCGATAACACCAGACCATCTCCATCCCAATCACCATTTGCTGAAACAATACGTACACCATTTCTTTTTGTAGAAATGATAACTTCAGGATAACCGTCATCATCAATGTCCCCTAAAGGACTTACTGATACTCCTAACGATCCTTGTCGAGATTGTCCAAATATAGTTGTCAGTGTTGATCCATCAAAGCCTGAGATAATTAACACACTGCCTGCTTGGTATTCATTAGTACTGTCGTAAGTAGCGCCAATCATTACATCTGAATAACCATCATTATTGATATCGCCAGCACCACTTACCGAATACCCTAAATAAGATGATTCATCCCCATGGAAATTATAAAGCAGCTCGCCACTAGCACCTGAAAATATTGTGGCTCTGCCTGAATTAGAGCCATTAGATCTGTTTTTATAAGCACCAACAACAACATCAGAAGAACCATCTTTATTAACATCGCCCGCTGAACTTACCGAACGACCAAATTCATAATTTGCAGATTCACCATTAAAAATATAAAGACGTTCGCCATTCGCGCCAGAGATTATTGTCGCACTGCCAGAGCTAGATCCATTATTATCATCACCATAAGCGCCAACAATAACATCAGCAAAACCATCCTGATTTACATCGCCGGCATCACTTACCGAATAACCGAAGTAGTCATAAGAAGATTCACCCTTAATAGTATAAATCACCTCGCCATCGTCGCCTGAGTATATGGTTGCACTACCTGAGTTAGAACCAGCAGTATCATTTTGATAAGCACCAACAATGACATCGGCAAAGCCATCACCATTTACATCGCCAGCACCGCTAACAGAATAACCGAAATAATCATTTGCAGCTTCACCATAAAAGGTATGAAGAGGTTTGCCTGAAGCACCTGAAAAGATTGTTGCGCTACCTGAATTATTACCGCCAGAATCATTTTGATAAGCGCCAACAATTACATCAGCATAACCATCACCATTCACATCGCCAGCACCGCTAACCGAATAACCGAAATAATCATCTGCTGCCTCACCGTTAAATGTATAAATGACCTTACCATTTGCACCAGAGAATATTGTTGCACTACCCGAGTTATCACCGTTATTGTCGCCATAATATGCACCAACAATATAATCAGCATAGCCATCTTTATCCACATCTCCGGCATCACTTACTGAATTACCAAATCCACCACCATAATCTGAACTATGATAGAAATATAACCAGTCATCAACCGTATCAATGCCATCGTTAACACCGTCACCATCGGTGTCTGCATATAAATGGTGTGTATTAAGGGTATAATACTCATCAAAATCGTTTAAGGTATCTCCATCGGAATCCGCTTTATTCCAATTAGTTCCAATTTCAAGCTCAAATAAATCGCTTAAGCCATCATCATCACTGTCGGCAAATTCATGTACATATGGGTGAGGATCGTCTAGGAACACTAGACCATCACCATCCCAGTCACTATGTACAGAAATAATACTGGCGTAATTATAGCCACCAACAATTACCTCTGGATAGCCATCACCATCAATGTCGCCAAGACCACTGACAACCTCGTATGAGTTTTTCCCGTATATAGTTGAAAGGATTGAAGCATCGGCACCGGAATAAATACGTGCACTGGGGAGACTGTCATTACCCTGAGCTAGGTTACCAACAATGACATCGGCATGACCATCGTTATTGACATCGCCTGCAGCACTAACCGAAACACCGAAAAATTCATATTCAAAGTTACCTGAAAGGGTATAGATTTTATCGCCATTTGCACCCGAGAATATTATTGCACTGCCTGAGCCGTTAGCATTTATATCACTATATTTTGCACCAACGATAACATCAACATGACCATCCTTATTAACATCGCCAGCTGCACTTACCGAATTGCCCAAACGATCACCTGATGCATCACCATAAAAGGTATATATTGTTTCGCCACTAGCACCAGAGAATATTGTCGCACTGCCAGAACTATCTCCGTTGGTATCGTTCCCCGTTGCCCCAACAATCACATCTGTATGACCATCGTTATTAATATCTCCAGCAGCACTTACTGAAGTACCGAAATTGTCATATGCAAATTCTCCATAAAAAGTATAAAGCGGCTCACCGTTTTCTCCCGAGAAAATGGTTGCACTGCCTGAACTAGAGCCATTTTTATCACTGTCAATAGCGCCCACGATTACATCGGCATGCCCATCTTTATTGACATCACCAGCCCCACTGACCGAATACCCGAATTGGTCACCTTCAGCTTCACCAAAAAAACTATAAAGCAGTTCACCAGTAGCACCTGAGAATATCGTAGCGTTGCCTGAACGATTTCCATTGGTATCGTTTCCATACGCACCGACAATAACATCGGCATGCCCGTCATTATTAACATCACCAGCATCACTCACCGACCAACCGAAAGAGTCATTTGAAGCCTCTCCACTAAAGGTATAAATTAACTGACCATTGGCACCAGAATAAACATATGCTCCCCCTTTATAATCGTTAGCATAAGGAGCTCCAACAATAACATCTAAAACGCCATCACCATCTACATCACCAGCACTACTCACCGAAGTACCAAAATTCCCCAATATACTTTCACCATTAAAGAAAAATAACCAATCGTTTTCCTTATCGATACCATCATCAAGGCCATCATTATCGGTATCTGCAATTAAGGGGTCTGTATTAAGGGTATAATATTCGTCAAAGTCAGATAAAGTATCACCATCAGTATCAGCTAGTACGGGATTAGTCTGCGAAGTATTGATTTCAAAGTAATCACTTAAGCCATCACTATCGGTATCAGCTAAAAACGGGTGAGTTCCATACTTGTATTCATTTACGTTATTTAATCCGTCTGCATCGTTATCTAACAATGCGTCCGTAGGGTCATCTTTATCTAGGCCGACCTCTAATTCCCAATCATCACTTAAGCCATCACCATCAGTATCATCAAGACCACCATTTTCAAGTGATATATGTAGCATATAGCTACTATAATCTGGTAATGGCGATCCATTACCAAACTCACCGCCTTCAAATCCCTCTCCCTCAAATTCAAACTGAGAAACTTTAAGAACATATTTACCCGGATTAGCAAAAGTATAAGCTAAGAATGCATCTCGATTAGACGAACTTCCACCCTGCCCGTGTTCAATAACTGAATAAGGATCACTACTGGCAATATACTCACCGCTTTGATTGTATAAAGTAACAGAGCTATGAAGTGCTGACTCACCAGTTAAACCGTTATCAACATCAAAAATCACAAGGGAGTTCACCGCAGTAACCGTAAACTTATAATAATCGTGGCTGTAATCACCTGTACCAGAAATACTGACATGAGGAATAACAGTAGAGGTATTAGTGTATGCATCGCCAATGTCTGGTGAATAAAGAAGATTGAAGTTAAAGTCAATATTTTGGGCTTCTTCGAGGCTGTTATTAGGCTCCTGTTCCATAATAAAAGGTTCTACTTGCGTTAAACTTAACACTAAGTTCACCGTATCAGTAAGTAATGGGTTTTCAATAAAGGTCACCGTTACTTCAGTATTTCCACTGGTAATTAATGAGATTAACCCTGTTGCATTCACCGTTGCAATTTGTTCATCAGCTGAGATAAATGATAACAAGTCACTTTGCTGAGTAATATCGACTGTTTCAACACGTCCTTGGTATTCAAAGGTAACCGTTACAGCTAATTGTATCGACGAAGAGTCAACAGCTAAATCTCGAGTAATATTTAATGGTGTAACCTGCATAGCCGTAATATAGAACGGGTCAACAAAAGCTTCTAACGAATTGGTCGGATCAGACTCTGATATAACCTCAATGAAGTCAGATATGCCATCTGAGTCAGAATCCACTAAATTAGGGTTAGACTGATGAATGATTACTTCATCAAAGTCATTAATACCATCATTATCACTATCGCTATTATCTAATTTAGTATTAGCCTGTATTTCTTGAGCATTACTAAGTCCATCAGCATCAATATCCTCATCACCATCGTTAATTCCGTCGCCATCACTATCAATCTGTGTTGGGTCGTAACCTGTTAAGGTAAATTCAACGCCATTAGGAATACCATCTCCGTCAAAATCACCGTTGGCTTGCAATACGGTTAATAGAAGACGATTACCTGTATTTATGTCACGTTCGGTAGAGTCATTTTGAAGGTAAAGTTCTACCATCACTTGCTGTCCGTCTGTTAAACCTGTACCTGTATGAACCGGCAAAGTAATATCAAATTGTGCACCATTTATAACAAACGATTGTGGGTCAACTAGTTTAAGTGGCGCCTGACTTTCAACCCTAGCGACAACAGCTTGACCAAAAATGCCATCAATTTGATTATCGAGCAATATGCTAACGGTGGTTGTTTCTCCCTCAAGCAGGTATAACTTTTGCGGCACTGACATTAATGACTGTGGTGCACATGCATTAAGTGTTTGTTCCAGTACAGCATCATTAGCTGCCACACCACGTAAAGATGAGTTAGTGGTATCAATATCGTAACAATGTCCTAGCTCAAATATAGCCTCTGGCGTAAAGACAAGTTGTGTAGCTTCACTATTCGTTGTTGCATTCATTACAGTAAACAATTCAAAGATACCATTTACCGCCACACCATTAAGGCTAATATTTGCTAAAGATGCATCAAGGTCATTTACCACTTCACTGTAATGCAGTGTTAATGGCATAACATTGGTATTAATACCCGAAATAAATTCTTCGCTAATAATTGCCGGCTTACGTTTTTCAAACGATAACTCTAACGGTACAAATGTTTGTAACGTGTCGAGTGCTAAATCACTGTTGGCACCGTTTGTCAGTTCAACATTCACCTGAATTGTTTCGACTATTTCGTTACTTACAGTAAACTCGCTATAACCTTGTGCTAACGATAGTGTATCAACATTTAAAGTAGCATCTCCTGTTACTGTTAGTGACAGGGCTAAATCAGCATCTTGGGCATTACTTGATGGATTTAAAGTAAATACCCTGTTGTAGAAGCGATCTAACAATGTTGCTGTAACAGTCACTTCTTCACCAGCTTCCAGTCTTGACGATTCTCCAAATTGATGATTCGTTCGAGATTTTTCCTCTAAGCGTATCAGGAAAGGATCTGCTGAAATAACATTAAACGCTAGCTTATCGGTTTTTAGAACTGCTGCATTACTGTTAGGGATATATGTCACATCAATGCCAGAATTTTCAATAACCGTAATATTCGCAAAATAGGCTCCCGACTCTGTAATTGAGGATACTGGGAAGTTTACTTGCCCATTGGTTAGCGTGACAATTGCCATTTCACCACCCATGTTCAAAGGTGTAACCCTGACGTTATTTGCAAAACCAAAATTAAAGCCTTGATAAGGCAATGCAACGGAGAAGCTAGTCACTGAATCGCCAGTAACTATATTGCCACCCTCATCTCGAGCACTCACATTGATAGTAAAGATATCCCCAGCTTTCACGTCTTGAATAGTGTCAAAACGAAGTTCGCTGGTTTCACCCGCATCAATACGAATTCTGCGTTCAATAAGGATATTTGTTTTAGCCGATAATTCAGCTCTTAAATTATATATACCTGCCATTTGAGCCGTATTAAAGTCTAGTGACACTAAGCCATTAATGTCAGAAGTAGACGATGACAGTATGATATTAACCGGATCCCCCCCTGTAGCAACACTGACTAATCGCCAAGTAATATCTTGATTGGCTACTCTGCGGTTAGCCTGATCAATAACCTCTATTTGGTAAATCGGTGAGTCATCAACATTAACCACTGTTGGATTGTAATTAACTTGGTTTGCCTCTTTAAAGAAACGAATCTCATTAGGTAAGCTAGTAAGAGAAACGGTCATTACCCCAGTTTCTGATACTTGCCCTAAATAATCTGTTATACGAACTTTAAAGTTATATTCGTCATTAGGAGTATCTGCAGATGGTAAACGCTGTGTCAATTGAGCAAAGTCATCACTACCCACTGATTCAGTACTCACAATACGCTCAGATGTTCCAGATATTGCAATGATATCTAAACGTAGGTTTTCTCTATCATCATTAGCAACGTTAAGGCCATCTACACGTATCGCCATATTATTGCCATAAATGCCATTGGCTTGATAATCAACCAATAACTTTGATGCATCTGGTTTTTGATTAGGCTGTAGTGTAATGATGATTTCTTGTTCTGTAACTTGACCAATATCATCAATAACTCTAAGTATTAACGGTTGTGATATCTCAGCCCCAATACGCTCTGCACGAGTATCACGAAGGTCTAGCTGCTTTGATAACTTTTTAACGCTATTAGCATTTACAGTTGTAGTAAAACCATTCCATAGTAATTCAATGCGTTCAATTGCTACTTGATCCGTTACTTCATAGTTAACAGTAAATAACCCTTGCTCAAAAATAGGAGCGTTTGTCACTGTAAATGAAGTAATTTCAGGGGCTACATCTTCAACAATAGTATAAGTTTCACTGACAACATTACTATTGCCGGCATTATCACGCATTGTTAATTCATAGGATAATACGTCATCTATTTGCGCCGTAGTTTCTTTAAAGGATAAACTTCCATCTTCAAAGGTTGCAGCGACTATGATGCCATTACGACGAAGAATTGCCGATTCAATACCACTTTCAGGGTCACTCACTTGCATACTTAGTGAGAAGTCATGGTTGTCAAAAATATCATTAGTGGCTGTGCCATTAACAATAACTTGTGGCCCATCAATATTAAATACGCTTGATTGCGGTTGATTGTTATCTTCAACACGAGTGAAAGGTACAGGGCTAGATTCAGTAAAGTTACCAAAAATATCAATTGCTCTTAGCTTTATATAAGTGCCACTGTCAGCCACGCCATACTCACGATAAATAACATACTCCGGTCCAAAATGTTTGCCGATAATTTTAAACGGTCCATCTGCAGAGTCAGCTTCGTAGTATTCAACTTGGTAAATAGGTTGTGTGCTATTTCTTACTTCTGCACGAATTTCAAGTGGTTTAGGTACATAACTGACACCATTTTGCTGCGGTTCAACCAAAATAACGTCAAAGCCATTCGCAGGTAAGTTTTCACCTTGTAACAATACTTCACGATTATTCAGTGCAAGAACTTCACCGTTAATCGTTTCAATTTCAGCAGAAATATAAAATGGTTGACCATTACGCAAATTAGCAGGCACTAATAAATCTAAAGCAAATGGTGCCGCATCAGTACCGGTAACTAAGTCTCCGTTGATAAAGTAATTAACAGCGCTAACATTAGTTGTATCCATTAACGACAACAATAACGTCTGCCCTTGTGTAAATACTTGGCTAGCACCTGGTAATAACAAGGCAGTATTAGCAGAGTCAAATCGACCGAGGTCTAGTATCTCTATGCCAAAATTACCTTTTGCTATAGCCAGTAAGCCATTATCGATAGCCATTGCGGTTACTTGGTGACTTAACTCATAAGTAAAGTCATCAATGATTGACCATGTTGCAACATCGACAGGACGTACTCGTACCGTTGAACTGCTTTTATCTGCAAACCAAACATGGCCGTTACCATAGACCATTGCAGAAAGACCAAGACTGTCTGTTAGTTCCAAAGAGGTATCGGTGAAGTTGTTGAGATCAAACTTATGCAGGCTGTTGCCCACTTGGAAGAATAAGTAGTCACCTGAAGTAATTAGGTTTTCTATTATATCGCTACCACCGTCGATAAGTGACTTAATACTTACTTCAAAGCTATTAAGCGGTAAATCTCCTGCAATAACTCGATACAAACGGCGGTTATCTGTGCTAACAAAAATAGTTTCACCATGGGTAATCAAACTAACAATGTTTTCACCTACAGGTAAGTCAACACGACCTTGAAGTGCAATGTCTCCTTTTGCTGATAAGTGAATTTGATTGCCGTTTGTAGCAACCAACATTGTTGGCGTAGTGGCTAGATGTTCAGCGACAATATTGTCAAATACAACTTTTCCAGCCAATTGTTCAGATGCAACTGAATAACGATTCAGCACCTCAACCACACGGCGATCATGTTGAGCTAAATAGATTGCATCACCATCAATTTCAGTTACATGTGATGCGATCATATAGGCTTGTGCTGGATAGTTATTTGCTTGCCACAGTCCATTTTTATATTGCAGTAATTGAGCTCCTAATTGCTCTGCGGCAACTGAAATAACACCATCACTTATCGATATATCTTGAGCAAAACCACGGGCGTTTTCACTACTATAAATAACAGTAGGGTCATAACTAGGCTTTTGTAAATCAATAATGACGTGACTATTGTCGCCAATGTATACGTTACCATTGTAGATCTTAGCACTTAGCGTTGACTCAGGTAACGCTAAGCCATAACTTGCCACCAACTCAGGATAATTAGGGTTATTAACATTAATAAAATGTACAGCAGGTGATATGTTTCTGCCATCAGCAAGAGCAATGAGGTAATGCCCATAACGAATAATCTTGTCAATATTGATATTAAGCTCTACAACAGACAAGCCTGCATTTTGATTAATGGTATACAAGGCACCATTTTCTGCTGAAACAAAGGTTGTATTTAAATGCGTAACCATTGTTATAGCATTAGGAATACTCTGTATCAGGCTTTCATCGCTAATAAAGTCGGTGGTAAATGTTAACAGCGAATCACTACGCAATACGGTAAATAATTGCCCCGTTGCTGATATATCAAGCACAAACTCATCGTCTTCATAATTACGTAAGTTACTGCTATTTCCTACTACCGATGAGGTTTTTAGCTCTGCCGTCTCTATGGCATTTCCTGTAGCAGTAAATGCATAAATTTCATTATTACCGATAGCCATTATTTGCGTATTGAGTACAGCAATATCTGTAATTACTGCATCAGTTTCATAGGTCCCAACCACTTGGAAATTTTCAATCGGATCAATAATAACTAAGCTAGAGTCCTCCAATGCAACCAATAAACGATCAGTTAAGCGACTAATTGCACTGATTTTACTGTCTAAGGTGACTTGTAAACTGCCTTTGTCGTCAAAAATACTTCTGTCACGAACAAACCAAGCATTGCCAACATCTGGAAGCATAAGATCAAACGGTTCATTGTTAGTAACAAGAACTGCCTCAATAGCTGAAACAACAGCAATATCATGTGCAATCTCTCTTTTGTTACCATAATTATCACTGATGGTAGCAACAACACTGATCATATTTGTTGTTTCTGGAACTATAAAGCTCACCATTGACACATCAGAACTGATTAACTGTTGCTGTTCATCAAAAACCTCAATGCGTGTTTGGTATTGATCATTAGCCTCATTAAGTAGCTGGTAACTTGCATTACTGCCTGCAAATACCTGACTGGTTATACCTGATATTTCTGGCATAGGTACTTGTAATTTTGGCGAAATACGAATACCAATTTCACGTTCACTATAACGGAATTGCTCACCGTAATAACTTCGAACATTGATATAGAAGGTATCCAATTGCTCAACGCTTGGCAGGCGTAAGTCAAGATTGCCGTTTTCTTGGCTACTTAATACAGTTGCTACCAAGTTACGATTAAAATCAAATAAGCTGATTTGAGTAAAACGATAAATGTCACTATCTAAACTGCTTGATGAATACTCTACCTTAGCAAATTCACCTTCATCAAAACGTTGATTATTATCAGGACTTAACAAGATAACATTTGCTTGCTCTGCTGCGTTGCTCACCAGATTAAGCTGAACATCTTGTTGCTGGCCATTGTTAATTTGTATATTGAAAGCTTTATTGTCAAAGTCTTCAAGTGATAGCCATTGGTAAGCCGTTGACGTTAATGGCGATAATGTTAACTGCGCATTATGGGTCCCAACAAAGTGTTCATTAATTTTTGCCGAAGTTAAGTAATTTACAATGACAGGTATCAATGCGTTTTCTGTAACATTTACTGAGTCCGCAGGGATTACAGTAGGTAAAATACTATTATTTACCGCATTAATAACCACATTGTCAGTAAGAACACCCGCATGAGTTAACACATTAACGGCTATTGTTGTCGTTTCTGACAGATCAGAATAGGCAATAAACCATTGAAGCGTGCCTGTATTCCACTGTGATTGCGCAGGGAGTTTTTGGTCATTTCCACCAACAAACGTGACATTGCTTGCACCTATAGGAGCATTAGCTACGTTTACTGATATATTAATACCAAATACAGAGTGACTAACATCAGTTGAAATAGAAGGTATCGCTAATGGGTTTTGAGCCATATTAATTTCGCGATAAAGGATTTGATCGCTACTATTATTAGCGCTATTCCCCGTAAGAAGTTGATAACCTCGTTTGGCGACAAAAAGTCTATCCCCTCTCATTTTATCTTCTGGTAATAGACCAACTAATTCATTACCTGAATAAGCCTGCCACTGAAGTTCTTTTTCGGTATCAACTTTTAACCAAGTTAAGTTTCCATCTAATCGAGTGGTTATTACCTGACCATTAAAGATTGTGGTGTTATTAGCTGGAGTAAGTAAGCTACCGCCGTCAAGCAGTTGATAACGTGATAGCTCAGTTTCATTCCAGACCAACAATTGATTACCTTGGCTGCTAAACCCTAGCTGATCAGGTAAAGCCACATAAAACGCTTGATGTACTTGAGGTACATTTTCTAAATCTATATTGTATTGGTAAAGCCCTGACTCAGTTAATACAAGTAAATTATTACCTGTGGTATGCGCAGCTAATAAAGGCTCTTTAAGTGAGCGCCCTGCAACAGGAACAAAGCCATTATCTGTCACTGAAGTAGCACCAATCTGCTCACCGTATTTTATCCATATGGTATTGCCAGAGGCATCAATGATATCGCCAAAGATTAACTGAGATTGCGCAGCTTTAAAGTTAGTATTTTCTAGAGCATAAAAATCAAGTCGATGTTGACCATTAACGTTTACCTGAGCAACAATGCCTGTTCCGGTATAAATTAATTTTATTAATTGGCCTTTATTCTCGTCAAATAAGGTTTTTGATGCTGTAGCAATACGATAGCCACCATCAAGTCGATTAATCCCCATAAGCAGCTCACTATCACTTGGGAATCCTGCCATAGTTTCAATGAATTCAATATTTTCATTTTTAGCTGATTGGAAATAAACAACACTTTGTTGATCGGTAAAATAATGCAGTTTATCAACTGAATGATTAGTTATATTTTCATTGCCTGACTTGTCACGTAAAGCCGACTCAATCAAAACTTCTGCACCTAAAGCATTAATTTCAGCCATTATATATTGACCAACAGCGGCATTTTTACTGCTCGGTGAGCCTACAGGATCAAAGATACTAATCTGAGAGGATTCATCAAAATCAAGCATATCCGCAGGAGCCATACTTTGAATATGTAACTGCGTACCACTAAGTACTTGCTTAGCAGGCTTAACGTTAATAATAGCTTCTTCCTCAATCCCCTGATCATTGAGAATGCTAAGGAACTTAAAGCTTTTTAATGAGCCTCGTTGTATGCGTGCCAGGACGACAATATCTTCATTAACTTCTGGTATTGATGCAGTAATAAATTGTCTTTCAGGCCCATCTACTGATCTACTGATTTTGATAGCGGTAGACTCTTCAGCTTCAACACCACCTATATCTAGATAGAATTCAGCTTCAACAACATTTCTTAATAGAACTTCAAAAGTTACCGTTTCATTTTCATGGAAAATATCTCCATTATCTGGCGAGATTATTTCAACTTTTGGCGCACCAGCTTCAGCATCATATGGATACAAAGTAACGCTGTCTATAGGGCTTATATTGCCATTAGGATCGGTTGCCCGTGCGTCAATAGTTATATTCGTAGATAAATCATCAATAGTTGCGGTAAAGCTATAACGTGAAGGGTCTTCAAGTAAAACAAATGCCCCGCCATTTTTAGATACTTCAACAGTTTCTATACCGTATTTATCAAAGGATTTTATTAATACATCGGTTCTTTCATCGATGGCAATAAAATCGCCATTTTCAGGAGAGACTATGCTTAGCGTTGGCGGAGTTCGGTCGAGGAATAAGGTATAATTTTGTTCAAATACCTTACTGAAACCAAAACCATATTGAACTAACAACTTACTGGTCATTTCTACTGGTGCAATCATTGCACCTTCTGGCAATAAGTCTCTAATTTTAGGGTTTAAGAATGAACCCGTTACTGTGCCATCAATCGCATTATAGTTATTAAATACATCCATCGACTGACCATTTTGAATTTGATCAACCCCCATACGAGTAATGTTAACCATATCCGTATCGCCATTTAGGTCAAAGGTTAAGGTAGCACGAACAGATTCTTCTGGCTCAATAGGGTTAGTAGTAAAGCTTTCAAGTTCAACAATAGGGTTACGTAAAGCTGCTCTAAAGTCTGCTTTAGCTGAAAATCCAGCTCCATCAGTTACATCAAGTCGAACTTCAAAATAGCTGTAATTGGCCAACATATCTTGACCAAAAGTTCTATTTCCTATGACAATAGCACCCGTTTTAGGCGCTTCAAATTCTGTTGACAGTCGATAAGTAAAGTTAAGTTCTGCTACATTGGTATAGTTATCCTCAGCCGTTACCTCAAAGTCATAGCCACGTCCACGTGTTAATAACATCGCTTGGTTTACGATAATACCATCAGATTTACGTACAACTTTAAGGCTACGCGGAGGTAAAGTATCTTGTGCTAAGAAAGCAGCGTTATACACACCATCAAGCGGTCGCTTAGTATCAGCGCCTGTTTTAGCCAATAAATTACCAGATAAATCTTGTAAGCCTTCAACATGAAGTAGATAGTTAGCGTTGTTTTCTAGTATTTGACCGCTAAGTAAACGTAATGCAACCGAGCTAGCTGATAAATTAACTAATTCAAAGCGGCTTGAAATATCAAGGTCACTATCACCGCTATAATCTTTAAATTGTTTAATCACGCTAAAACCAGTGGCGCTGACCTCTTCATTAAATGAAAGTACCAATGGACTACCATTAAATGAAGGAAGCACATTGTTTGTTTTTATTAACACCGGCAGAGTGTCATCAATGCCATTAAGAGTAAATTGACCATCAACATAAACTTCATCAGTTGCTTCTCTCACTATAACGAGTTGATATTGCTGTGCAGAGATTGTAACTGGTGAGTTATCAATAATTATTGAACCATTACTGAGATGATGTATAACTTTATTACTCTGTGAAGGTGACATCCCACTATTAAGTGCTAGTAAATGAACTGACAAATCACCATTTAACCCAAGACCTGAGACTGTAATTCTATTGCCGCCACTATCACTTAATGAATTATTTCCAAGAAGGTTATCTGTCACAACATCAGTAACTTGAATGGATTGAGATAACAATACTGCAGCTGGTAGTGTAGAGGCTACTATGCTGCCTGCCTGCAATGCTTGCAGTGTTTTAAACCCTGAGTTGCTAGAAGCTGCAACAAAGCTTAATTCAGTGCCAAGGTCATTGACTGTAAAGTCGTCTGGTGTAAGTGTGAGTTCACCAAGTTTGAGTGTTAATATTTTCCCTAATTGTTGGCCTGTTACTTGATAGTTTACTGAGCGACCCGTAATACTATTTTTTGGCGTAATATTCACCAGACGTGTAGGGGCTAATCCAAACAGCTCAGCAGTTGATATATACCAAGGTAAATCGATATTTACTTCTGCACCTTGGATGCTTTGTTGTGGATTTGTTGCAAATTTCACTTCGTAATTTTCACCTAATTCATACTTAGCACCAACAACATCAAAGGTGACCTTTTTACCTAGCGGGTGATTAAATCCTGGTAAAGCAACACCTGTACTTGCAGGAGTAACATTTACCACAGCCAGATCCCAATTGACCGAGTCACCACTAACAGACAAGGCTAAGGTATCAGACTCACTGGTTATTTCATTTGGTGAAAGAGCCGATACATTATTAAATGGTAATTTGATGTTGACATAAGTGCCCGCAGATTTGGGGTTTGTGTCAGTTTCAATCCATTCGAGTAAGTCAGTCGAAAAATCCGTAAAGTTAAGTTCATTAATATCCTGAGTTCTAACATCAGCTAAATGATTTAACAGTAACGATTGCTCAAAGGAATCAATATCAAATATTTGGAAAATATCACTATTACTAGTGCGTAATACCAATAGCTCACCATTCAAAACAGCCTGATTGTGATTGATACTAGTTCGACCAATAAGAGGCTCTACTTGATTATTTTTTAAGTTAAAGCTGTTTATAAGTTCAATTTCAGTCGTTGAACGAATTAACACTCTTTGGCCACTGACCAATAACGCTATTGGGTTAGCAATGAAGTGTTGATAACTAGCATGTAAAGTAGCTAAATTTGAAACATCATAAAAATTAATATGTGTTTCATACAAAACATATATTCCCTCTTCATCGTAATTGATAGCACGCACATCATCAGGCAGTATTTGGGTTTCAATATTTTGGCCAAGGATATAGGCACTAAACAACTGATTACCATTTGAGGCGACTAATATGTCTCCCATAAGGTTTATATTATCAAGCGGTAACCCTTGCTCATTGGTGAACTGGTTAATTAATTTAGGTGCATAAATATTGCTGATATCATAAATAAATATTTGTCGTTGGCTATTCTCAACAACAAACGCTAAATAGTTATTACTGATGTCTACATCAATGACACTACCCGCTATATTTCCTGTTGCTAATACCTGAGGTAAGTCAGCTTCTGCAGTCGTTGTTAAACGCCAATTTGTTGAGCCCTCTTCTACACCTTCAACTAACAACAATAAATCATTATGTCGATAAAGCTGCTCTGAATATCCCATTTGAGGTTCAAAGATTAACTCAATAGATAAGTCTTCATTAGTAAATATATCGACTGTTTCTACGTGATTACTCACTGAAACTAACAGCTGACCTAAGGTGTTTTCAGGCAACCTAAAGCTGATTAAGTTGGCACTTTCTAGAACAACATCTTTAGCAACTTCACCATTAATGCTGACTTTGGTGAATGAGCTAAATCCTGTACCTGAAATGGCAACGATTTCTTGTTCATTAAAAGTAAACCTATGAACACTTGGTGCAAAGATGTCATCAAAACGATTATAAGCGCCAATCGCTGTTATTTTTGGATCTGCAATATAAGTAAAGGCTGCCCGACGACTAGCACTCAACAAGCCATTGCTAACAGTTATTCCCATCAATAAGTTATCGCCAGGAGAACTTGCTAAAGCAGGTAACTGGAAGCTTATTTGATTATCATGAACCAGGGTAATATTATCTTGTTCAACTAATTTACCACCTAATCTAATAGTCGAATCCATTGTAAAGTTTTCGCCAACAATGGTAATTACTTCACCACCTCGCCAGTTAGCTAGCACAGGTCGAACATCTAAAATACTTGGCGTAACGTTATCAGCAGCCACAAACCTAAAGCTGTAATTATTACCAAGCTTTTGTCCTTGATTATCCTTAATCGCACCCGATAAACTTACGCGATAGCGTTTGTTATCTTGCCAAAGAGAAGTTGGTTGGAAGAATAATCTTGAACCATCATTTGTTGTCTCTAGCGAGACATAACCTTCAACTTTTGAGCCATCGAGTGTTACTTCAAACAGTTGCTCTCCATTATCAATGACTTGATTATAATCAAGATGACGGTTGAACTGTAATTCGATAGGGTTATTAACTGGAAGGACCTGTTCAGAGAAAGGTACTTGCTCTGTAATTGTTAATAAATCATTGATAATAGTATTTAAACGTCCACCTAACTGACTTACTGAGCTAGATTTTTTAATCGGATTTTCTGCTGGCTCACCATCGACATAAGGGAAGGCACTACCAACAAATAATGCTCTGGCATGAAAAGCAAATGCTTCCGCATTACCTAGTACTGAAAAATAGTCTTTTAGCTCAATCGTACTGTTATATAAACCTTCTAGCCACGAAGAAATATCATATAGCTGCAAATCACCCTGACCACTCACAACATATAGGGTTTGACCTTTTAACTCTAATTGACCAGCAAAAATATCACCGTTACGCACAAGATAGGCAAGATTCAAACTCGCAACCGCGGTACCTGATTCATCATCAAGCGAAAACAGTTCAACCGTACCTAAGTTGCCAGTAGAAACAAATAACAAATTATTTTTTACCAGTAGGTCTCTAGGTCTTACTCGTTTTCCTGCCAAAGTATTAATTGGTACATCTCTGACAACAGTATATTCACCAGACATGAGTTCAACTTCAATAACACGTCTTGAGTTAGGCATACTTGCCCAAAGGCTATTGCCTTCAAGGTAAATTTTGTCCGTAGTACCTTTTAACGCAATACTTGTTATTGTTTTTATCAGTCTGATAGTTCGCTGGTCAGTAATTTTATATATATGAATACCTACACTGTCGGAAACATAGACGATATCACCGTCAATAGCGATATCTCGTGCCGTACCGTTTAGCTCAAGTGTATTAAGTAAATTTGGCGATGTTGGTAGTGTTATATCAAAGTGATAAAGACCTTTACCACCAAGAGCAAATAAATTAGTACCGTCACCAACAAGGCCAACAAAACCTTCTGGTGCTAAACCACCTGTTACCTCTAAATGATAGGGGTGAAATTCATTAGCAAACTCTTTTTCTATAATAATAGGTCGAACAGGATCTGCAACATTAGTTACCACGAGACGCGCAACATTAGATCTAAGAACCTTTTCAATACGACCAGATTCTTCACCCATAACATCGTAATGTCCGCCTGTTACCGCATAAAGTACTTGTTCGCCAAGATGAATTGCCGATACGGGGCTAGGTTTATCTGCATTTAAATCTACCGAGCCGGTTTCTTTTTCAGCATAAAAATAGTCAATCGGTGATGCTATTTTTTCATCTGCAAACTGATTGTTAACTGCCACTACTTGTGCATAACCAAAAGTACCTGATGGTGCACGAACTTGTATATGACCACTGTTAATAACTTTCAGGTCTCCCGCTTGAACACCAGCAAAAGTTATTTCTGTTGAGTGGTTGAAGCCGCTACCAAATAAGTCAACAGTATTTCCTCCTTGTGGAGGACCACTAATAGGTGTTATATCATCGATATCAATCAATGGTAGGATTACAACTGCGCCTTGTTTTACAATACTTAAACCATTTCGCTCAATAGTAATAGGTAGGGTAACCACCTCGTTAGCAAGAAATAGATCAGGTAAGACAAATTCAATGATTCCATCTGACAAGTGAGTAACTGCTGAGCCCTGTAATAAGGTTTCACCAATTTTAATAGTAACTTCATCAGGAGTATCACCAAAGTGCTCACCACTAATACGAGCTGTTTCTGTACCATTTGCATGGAAAAAGTGCTGAGCAGCTTCCCCATCAACCAAGCGGTTAATGGAATTAATACTTGGGCGATTACCATCAACTAATAGGTAATTGATGGTCAATGGAGATAAAATCGGGCTGGTATTTAACGCTTGAATACCTGTAGTTACAATAATTTTAACTGCACCTGAGTAACTCATATTCTCGGTAAAACTTATATCGATATAAGCTCCTACCAAGGTATTTGTTGCCGAAATATTATATGTGTTACTTGCTAATGCTGAGCCATCAGCTTGCTGCAAGATCACTGCATTAGTAATTGTATCTCCATCGGTATTAATTAAGTCATTAAATTGAATGTGAATACTTTCATTTTTAGATAACTCGGTGCCATCTGCTGGCGAAAATGAACTAATAACTAACCCTGGACTGGTAACATCGCCTATACCGTTAGTTGTTGAAACAAAGGCACTACCCTGGTTGTTAAATACCTCTGCGCCCGAGGTATTTAAATCATTCCAATAAATGGTTTTATATTCGTCTTGTTCATTTGGCTGTATAACTAACAATTCTTTATTGCTGGTTACTGTAATTTGACCATACTCAACGAATAATGATGCATCATTAAGGTTATCAACTGAGCCACGTTCAATAGGGTGTACTTGATAGCTTGATGTTCCAGCTAAGTCTTTAAAAATAACTAGATATAGTTGTTGGTCACGTTTAAGTAATACATAAAGCTCGTCGTTAAGCCATTGAATATCAACTGGCTGCCCACGAAGTTCTCCCTCATTAAATATCAGGCTACTATAACCTGTCGGAGGATTGAGCTGATCATCAGTTACATCATAAAAACGTATAAAACCAGAGCCAAGCTCATCAGCAACAGACATGGCAAGTATTTTTGTTTTTGTGTTATAGGCAACATCCGTTGCTATATGACTAGGTACCGGATGGTTATTGATTAATAAGGGTTTGGCTAAATCAGTAATATTAACAATAGCTAAGCCATCTTTTCCATTGGCTAAGAACGCTATATTGTCTACCACCTCAATACCGGTTACTGGCTCATCCGTAATCAATTGACTGAGTCGGATCGGTTGTTCCCAAATACTAATGTCGTAAATTTCTAAACCTGAAGGCATCAAGAAACGATTCTCTGCTGTTGCTTCTTTACCTGATTTAACTCCAGCGAATAGGATGTTATCAGTGATAACCGTTGCCCCTAATTGCTGTGGAGGATAATTAGGTAAGTCAATATTCATGCCATCCGCAAGGGTATAGGAAATATTACCAACCAATAACTCTGTGCCGTTAATCGCTAAATAAACACGGTATAACTCAGGGGTAAGTACACCCGGAACACGGAAGGTGAAGGTATTTAAATCTTTTACATCATCAAGTAAATCAGTTATGTCAAAACCTAAATCATTAACCTCACTACGAATTTCTTTGCCGCTTAACGAGCGCATTATAACTTTTGCGCCAGGTAAAATTATCGATTTTGAAGCACTAATGGATACATCATAGCCACCTTGAGTGTCGACAGAATCACGACTCAAGGTTAACTTAACATCAACAAGCTCATCACCAATGAGAATTGCGCCGGGTACTTTAAGCTCAAGTTCCGCATCAACTAGCCTGATGTGATGTTGCCCTATCGCTAGCGGTAACATATCTAAACCAGAAGCTGGAATTTCTACCGTATTTTCATCTATCCAGTTAAGAGCCACAGGATATGCGTCAACTAACAGTGTCATCTCTGGTCGGAAATTTTCACCATGTAAGGTAATTGTCTGCTGATCACCGCGATGGAAAACATTATTATCAAGGTTTGAGATAAACGGACGCAAGGCGTCAACACTCGCCTGAACAAAAGTTTGGCTGAAAGGTGCCCATTGACCTGTACCACGTAAGTTACGCACATCATTTATATCAATGCGATAAGCAACACCAGTTTCTCGGACAAAGTTAAGATCAAATTCACGTGCACTGCTATCAGCTGTATCAATTGCCGTAATAACTACAGGCACGATTTCATTACTATCAAGCCTTGTTACTTGAAGAGCACCGTCAGCTTTAACAGAATCAATAGTAATTGATTCATTGAAGGTGACTCGGTAAGGTTCATTAGCAGCAAGATAATCACCTTCATTTACTGAGGTAGCCAATACGATGGCAGCAGGTAATTGTAGTGTTCGTAAGCCTTCTGGCCCAGCGCCTGCAATCAAACGATCTCGGTAAATATCTAACGAGTTAATAATTTCATCATTACCAGCAGAAATTACACGTGGCGCCATTACCTCACTTAAATCAATAACAATAACACCACTATTCATGGCTGAAACAAATAACACATTACCGGCAAGCTTAAGGCGATGAGCATTACTGCTTTGTTCTTGTAATCTTTCTAAATCTACACGCACTCTTGTATCAGGATGATCGCGGTGGAAAATTTCTATGCCTTTATTCCCTAAAGCTACAATAATATATTCACCATAATTGAGTACATCAAAAACAGTGCTATCAAAGTCATAACTTTGTGTTAATAAAGGGTCAAATACGTTGATGACATTAAGGGTATCTGTATCACTATTTCTCAACGGTGCAGCAGAAAGTTTTCGCCAATTGGGTGGACATGATCCCCATGCTGCACCAAAAGAGCTTGAACCACTAAATAACCAACCGTCACTGTAATAGAGTAGATCACCGCCAGTAAGAAGCCCGACACTTGGTACATGAATTGGATCCGTTGTTTCAATATAACTATAAGACTCAAAAGCTCCTTTAGTCCCTTTCCCCAAACCATTTGCACAACCCTTAGGTGCTACGGCATCAGAGCCACTAACTGTTGAGGCAAACAAGCTATAACCAACTTTTTCAATATCTCTAACTATTTCAGTAGGTGAGATACGGTCAATGACTTGCATGCCATTTTGATCATCAAAATTAAGTCGGGTAATACCGCCATTACCTGCCGCCACATAGAGACGCTTATGCTGCACGCCGTCTTCTTCATCTTCACTGAATAATACACGAATGGAATCAACGGATCCCGGTAACTCAGCTCCGTCTACTCGATCAAGTTCACGCTGTTCTTCAGTAGTTAAACTTGGATGGTTAATTAATACTTCACTTCTCAGTTTTTTATCCGCTAATTCTGCATAGGTTTGGAAGCGGGTAATCTCAGTTAAGCCCTTTTCACCACTTGGTAATGTAGGTACTCCGCCAACGAGTATTGGCGAAGTGGCGTTTTGCACATTGAAGCTAGCCGCAAACAATGATTCATTAAGCTCTGTACCGTCATAAACAATATCTTCATCAGGATCATCGCTTAACTGTGCATTGCCATGACGTACCACATCATCATAACTAAAACCTGAAAAGTAACCTGTTGCTAGTGCTGCAACACCTGTTTCTTGATCAACATAAACATCAACAGGATTCACAAGTGCTGCTCTTGTAACTGATAATTGAGCAATACCGTAACCAAAACCGTTATCACCTTCTAGCGAGGTACGGTTACCATAACGGTCTTGCCCATAAAGATTGTTATAACCACTAACTCCTCGAGGGGTAATAATTTCTATTTCGGTTGTGGATATCACCCTAAACTCTCGAGCTGGTTGTGATCCTACACTCACAGTAAGACCATCCATTACCGTATTGCCCGGCTCAAACCCTTTACCAAATACCGTGACTTTTGTACCTCCAGCAAGCGGCCCCCATAAAGGAGAGATACTGGTAAATTCAATAGGTTGATCAACTTGTAAAGCACCATAAAGTGAGGCGGACTGCCAAAGTCCTTGCTTTTCAACCATCACTGTTAAATCGTACAAGCCACTGGCTGCAATAGGTGGAACTGCAAAAGTAATAATACTTATGCGCTCGTCATCATTGTTACTGTCAATTGATACAGCGTTAATTTCAGAGTCACCGATAAAACCTCGGATACGGCTAGTATCAAGCGGTGAACCCAACATGGAAACGGTTATATTTTCAGCATAATTTACCTGAATACGCCTTGGTAAAACTGTATCTATACTAATTTTTTCAGGTCTTGATCCTCGATATACAAAATCCATTAACTGAGTGCTTGCTAATCGATAGAGCTCTATATTTATTTGCACGCCATCTTGTAGAACAGGCTTACTCGCTACGATACCAGCGGTAGCTTCTACAGTTAAAATATCATTAACTTCAAGTGATACACTGCTATCTAGGTAAATAATGGCATCATTATTGATGATTTCTATACGACTCGATATAGGCTGACCACTTTCATCAAATACAGTGAAATGGTCTTTGTTAGCATCGAATAAATCAATCGCTTTATTAAAGCGTAAACGCAGTTTGAGCTGCTCATCGGTATCAAAATCAAGAATGCCATTGCTTGGATCTATTGAGTTTATTTTTAAAATAGCGTCAGGCGTTTCTTGTACAACACCATGGCCAAAGGAGCCTTCACCGGCGCCAATAGCCGAATAATTAGTTGCTAAGACAACGTCAATACTACTGCCGTCGAATGCTTCAAAACTGTCAAGTTTTACCGGTGCGTTGGGGTTAGTTACATCAAAGCTGGTGATGCCTATTTCACCTTGAGCTACATAAAGAATATTACCTTGCAGTGAAATATCGTAAGCAGGAGTCTGGATTCGATGAATAATTTTTGGATTATGTACATCTGAAATATCCACTATAACAACACCAATCTCACCCGCAGCAAGATATGCATATTGATTCACTGGCGATGAGAAGTTGGTATTATCAAGAATAACCTTAGAGGAAGGAATATCTAGACTAGAGAGTATCTGTAAACCTTTGCTATTGTTACGCTCAATAATATAAAAGCCACCACCACCAACAATCTCGGAATCAACCAAGCGGTTAGTAGAAAAATTATACGCTCCCGCGGTAACTGCATAACGTGAAGAAACACCCGCTTGGTTGGCAAGTTTAGCGACATCTAATGCAGGTTTATTATTTGGTAAAGCAATATAGTCAGATAAATAGATTTTGCTGTGCAGATAGACATCAACAAAACCTAAACCTTTATCGCCCATAGCGATAGCCGCTTGATTATTTTTAACCTCAATGCCTTTTGCAAAACTAGCATTGAGTGGAAGTTCATTTACTATGGTTGACTTGGTAATATCGAGGCTATCAACCGCGACAATAAATAGTTTGGCGTCTTTGGTAGACCCACCTAGTTTAGCTGCAGTAATAAATATACGATCATTATTTCGTTCAAAGAAAAGGTCTATTCCCAGTGCAGCATAACTGCCTGGAAGTTTGATACGAGAAATAATGCGATCATCAATCTTGTCTTGATTTTTATCAATCAAATCGCGTAATTCATCAATATTGGTCACATCATCAGCATCAGCCGTGAATGTTGATGAGTCGATATTAATAATAAGCACACCTCCATTACCTGCAGCTGCAACTGCATATGTGCCAGTGGGATCAATTTTTATATCATAAAATGTATCTGTTTTATTCGCCGTAATATTGCTTTTAACTGGCTGTAGATAAGTGAAAGCATCGGTCAATGTTTCTTGTTGGCCTACCGTTTCTACACGGATATCTGATAAGCCAAGCTGACCTGGTGGGGTTATAAACTCTAGGGTTTGTTGATCTATGACTTTTATATTATGTGCGGCGACTTGTATATTATTAACATATACCTGTGTAGACCCAACTCCCGCTTTAAAACCTCTACCGGTTAGTTTTACTGTCGTTCCACCAACTACACTGCCAACGACAGGAGAAATACTTTCTAAAACAAGAGGCTCTGTATATTGCACAGCTCCCAAAAGTGTTGCCTGTTTACCATCTGGTTCAATAAGTGACAAACTTGCAGCGCCAGCTAAATTTTCTGGCAGCTCCAAACTGTACTCAATTTTATTATCCGCTAAGCTTGTTTGAGACAGAATAACAGCTGGTGAATTAGCCACTAAAAAGCTCGGGTTGATACTGTTTGATACCACTACATTAACAAGGCCACCAGTAGTCTCAATAACATGAGGAGTAACTGAATGAATAACAGGTTGTTCACCAAAGCCTGTACCGGTTGTAAAACTAATAACATGATCAAATAGTCCCGTCGAACGACGGCCACCATCTGATGGTTCACTTTTTAATATAATGTGATATTCGCTATCACTCTCGAGATTTTCAGTAGGAGTAATGCTTACTTTACGAGGGTTACTTGCATCTAATATTATATTGATATCAACTAATTTACCTAGATCAGTCGAATCATCATAAATTAAGGCAAGATAACGAGATAAATATTGGCTTTCGGTTTGCCCGTCAGGAATGATAATTGGCTGCGAAAAACTCAAATATATTGTGTTATCTAAGCTAATTCCTGTTTGCTGTTGTGATGGGTAACTCATGACCAAATCAAGCATATAGGTATCAACAATGGTTAATGCATCAAAACCATCATCGTATTGAGAAATAGTTACCACAAGACCATCGTCACTAAAGACTAATGGTGCTTTATAAGTAGGGTACGCCTCATACATCATAGTTGCAATACCATGATTACATTGAGTTAACACCGATAAATCTTTAATACTTACATCAGTTTTTTGGCTAATATCAAATAATGTTAAATAACCTTTATGACAAAATAATCTATCCTGTTTATAGATATTTTCAATATTAAGGTTAGCGACCAAAGACGTTAAGCCGACCAATGCATGTGGTTCACCTTTTAGGGTAAAGCCATTAGCTTTATAACCTGCTGCTATTAACGGGTTTTGAATATTAGCATCATTTAATAAACTAACACCATCTTGATAAAAAGCCGTAGCTGTTTGCTGTTCAATACTAGCTAAGACTCTTTTTCCAGATAATGAATGGTCCTGTATTTGAGGTAAACCTGGTCGACTTAAATCATAAATGACACGAGTAGAACCACTAACTAACACCGACAGATAGTTTTTCTCAATGCTAATCGCTGCTACATTTAGCTCACGTTCAATACCATTTCGGCTAAACTTTTTAATATGTTTAATCACACTTGGTCGTTCTGGCTCAGCAATACTGACAATCACCAGCCCTTCAGCCCCTGCATGAGTAATTAATAACTGATCTTTTATCAATATCTCTGATGGCGGCAAATTAAAAGGCAAAGGAATACTAAATTGTATATCTCGGTCCTTTGAACTATTTTGTGCATCTTGTCCTGTTAATTCACCTGGCAACCTATCTTCTCTGTCATAGGTTAGCAGCCAAACCAAATCTTCAAAAGGTGTATCTATATTTGGAAAGTGCATGCCCTTGGCTGTTACATAAAGGTGGTTATCAGCTAGGACTATGCCCGAGGCATTTAAATCTTGAGGTAAATCAAAATAACCTAAGCCCACCATTGGCGCAGTATTTTGTAGAGCTGAGCGATCATAGTGAATAAGCTCAAGCCAACTAGGTGTTATAAATTGCCTAAATTGCTCTTGATCCACCACGCTTGCTGGGGATATTCGAGGTGAACCTGAGACACCACTACCACGACCTAACGCATAAACAAGGCCAATTTCACTATCCACTGCTAAACCAACAATTTTGCCCGCAGGTAACTTAGCAGGATCTCGGCTAATCGTTGAAGCGGCCCCTTGTGATATAGCGAATAATTCATCCTTCATTTCTTCATATGTAAAAGGTTTTTCAAGATTAATATGAACATTAGCGGAGAGGTTGCCATAAAATAACGATTTAGGTGCGTAATAAAATCGCCCTTGTTCATCACTAATTTCAACATCAATATAACCACGGTAGTTATTACCAAAGTCAGGCACAGTCCATTTCATTGATTGTGGAGTTAATAACGTCAGCTCTCCTTGGCCTAGCGTAGAAAATAAGTAATTATCATCCACAGTTGCCAATATCGCCTTTTCTGGCTGACCTACTGGATACGCTTTTACCGTTACTTTTTGACTAAAACCATAACCAACAATTTCAACGTGATCATTTTCACCGACTTGGCTAACATCAACTACTGACGGGGTAATAAATGAAATTTTCAGAATATCTAAATAAGTATAAGCACCAACTACCGTATCTTCTAAACCTTGTTCAGTGACCACAGTTACTGCAGCAGGCCCTGCTACGTTAGGAATAGTTGTCACTATAACTTTATCTAGTTCATCTATCGATTGAGCTAATTCAACTGAATTAACTACTAGGGGTAACCCGCCTAAATATACTTTAGGATTATTGCCAAAATTAACACCTTCAATGGTGATTTGTTCACCCCCTTCAATTGAACCAGAAGCTGGCGCTATAACATTAATATCAGGTAATGGTTGTGAGCCTGCAAGGGATGTATAAAAAGAATACACATAATCTCGACTTAGCGAATTACCCGACAGTGGTGTTAAGCCACTTTTAACAACAACAACATATTGTTGATTGCTCTGTAAATGGTCTATTTTTTTGTTTGGCTTTATATCAATAAAGCGATAAGCAGGTTGATTGTTTCGCTCTGCAAAAGAGAAGCTAAAGCGTTCAGAGATATTTTCACCAATAGAGTAAGAGCCATCACCATCTGACAGTACTGCACCTTCATAAACCTCAACAAAATCCGCAATATTTACATCATGAGTAATAACTGCCGACAACTCAATAGAGATATTATCTAACGATGTACTAATATATGTTTCATCAACTTCTGGTGAATGAGCAACAACGGTCAGTTCAGATAATTCAATACGATTGATACCTGATTTTCCCGCAGCCACTTGAATGGCGCCTCGAGCAAGAGTGAGATCTCTGATAGCAAAGTTATCTTCAGACGCATCTCGATTTATCACAACTGGAATAGTGGCATCTACGTGTGGTTGGTCAACCTGTTCAAGGTCTAGTATTTCCACCACACTTTGTACTTGTTTATCTTCTTGGTCAGAATAATGAACACTTAAATATGCTTTATTACCCGAGACATGTACTTCATAGACACCATCACTGACAAAGTCTTCACGCGCTGGCTCTATGGCAATGCTCCTTTCCATTTTAGGGTGAAAAGGATCACTGATATTAACTACGTTTAATTGAGAAACCCTACCCGCACCTGACATATCGGTCACATAAAGTTTACTGCCAACAATTTGTAATCTATTTGCAACGCCCAAGGTATCTAATACGGCAATGATAGGTAAATTTGGATCCGCGATATCAACCACGACAACACCTTCATAGGAAGCCGCAATATAGGCGTAATGACCACTAACTTTCACATCTCTGGCATAACCATTAGGCTTAACAAACCCTGTTCTATAAGGAGCTTGAATATTCGAAATATCGACGACTTGAACTCCGCCTGCACCGTTGGCAACAAAAACTAAGTCATCTTTTCTCGCTAAACCAAAAACCTCGATAAAAGGTAAATCAACACGCCCGGCTAATAAATAAGGCAGACCAAATTGCCCTTCACCATTTTGATTAGAAAACAATAACAATTCGCCCGAATCATTATCATAATAAGTATTACCAGTATCCGGATCTGTAGCTATTTCTGCCTCAAGATGCTCTCTAAAGATGCTATTTTTATATCTGTCTTCACTAAAGGTTGGCACCCCATGTTTTGTAGTTAAGACAACATTTTCATCGGCATAGATTTCTGATATTGTGCCTGAGAAGATCTCACTGGCACCGTTAAGTAGCTCAGAATAAAGTAGAATATCACCAGAGTCTGTTTGTTCTGAAGCGAAGTCAGCTAAGAATATACCAGTACACATTGAACACTGATTTGCAGTTTTCTGTGCTGTAAAGTCAGAAGCAACCGTTAAGTTATCGTAACGAGCAGGATCATGTGTTGACCAAGAACCCACCATTGCCCCATCGCGATCAGGACTAATAAACTGTGCTACCGATGAATAATAAACCGAGTTTGCAATACCCAGGCCGCTTAGCTTTGTCGGTGCAAGGAAGCGTCGCTCAGAAATAGGCATACCGACTTCATGTTCTGTGCTTTCCTTAATGACATGATTAGGTGTTTCAACTCGCGTTTCAATGCGGACTCTTTCGGTATTGTGTGAGCCACGTTGTAATATTGAGCCATCAGCAAACCTAGCCCAATAAATATAATAATACTGATCAGGTTCGCTCACTGGAATATCTGGACGACCTGACGGTTCATCATCCCTAAACAGTTCAATTTCACGAGTATCAAGCATTTGCCAAATACCTGCTTTATCCTGGTATTCTCGTACCCAAGTCATATATAAGCGACGCTCAGACTCAATGCCAATATCAGTCACACTAACCGCAGCTACAAGCTGCTCACCGGAAGTTAAAATATCGTTATTAAAAGGTTTTAATATTGACAGTTTAGGTGCCACCGTATCATCAATACGTCCTATTTTAACAACGCTAGAGCTGCCTGCTTGGTTAAGTACATCATAGGCAACAGCCTGTATAGAAAATCCATCAACATCGACAGGTGGCTCAATTAATGCGGAAAAATAGTTTTCATTTAATTCTGTATGTTGATAAACCGTATAGACAGGTTTATTGTTTAGATAAAAAACAACTCGGTCAATACCGTCAGCACCAAGATCATCTAATGCTTCAACCTGAATATCAATACTTTGTCCATCGATAAAAACCGCATTATTCACTGGCGTTTTGATCACTGCAGTCGGCGGTTTATCATCAATAATAGTTAATGATCGAATAGCTGACTGCTCAGAACTATTACCGTCAAGATCTAATGCTATGGCACGAAAGTTTAACGTCTTACCTTCTTGGTCTATTGGTGCTGAGATATGAAATTGGAAAGGGGCCGCACCATCAGTAGAAACCGCTTGAAAAGCCTGTTCATCACCTTCACCAACAGATTTATACAGGGTAACAGTGTCAACACCTACCTCGGGATCGCTTGCCACTACATCGACAACAAACTCTCTTCCTTCGGTGATTTCAGCGATTGAGCCAAGGTTATTACCTCGTTGATCCAAAATCTTTATATCTGTCACTTCAGGTGGAGAGTTTTTAACTAAAATAATTGATTTATTGACGAATGATTCATTACCCGCACCATCTTGCGCATACATAACTAACTGCATAGCTAACTGGCCAGGCATAGTAGCAACATCACCTTGGTAATAATCTTTAATAGATCTGACATTAAAACGACCAACATAAGGACTAGCAATCAATAATTGTTCACTTTCTTTTTCAAGCAAGTCGAATTGACCATCACTATTACCATCCACAAACAGCACTAGCCTAACCGAAGAAACACCGACATTATCTGAGACGTCAAACTGATAGGGGAAACTACGTTTTTCGGCTACGCTGGTGCCACCTTCAGGGGGAAGCGCTACTCGAAGAAATACTGGTGGTTCAATATCCTTAATTATATTAAGCACAACAGCATTGGTTGCAGCTACCGTACGTTTTACACCACTATTACGTTGTTCAGTCGCACTTGCACTTAATGTTATCGCCTTTCCTGCTTGTCCATAGGGTATATTCAAAAAGAATTCATAAGGATAGGTAACATCAGTAAAAGTACGATCACCATTAATCAGATTTGCAACATTTAACGTTACTTTATCTATCGCAACATCATCTATTGCATTAATTTGAACTAATACATTTTTCCCTTCAATTACCGGGTCATCACCGTTTACCGGTGTAGATATGGTCACTTCAGGGGGCACATCTTCTATAATTTGCACAACAATGGTTTCAAGAGCATTGTGTTTATCCAAATCACCAAAAGCCGAACCATAGGTGTCAATTGCTTCAACTTTTAAAACCACACGGTTTTGTGCATTATCGCTGGCATTAAATGCTGGCATATCAACACTGAAATTATAGGGAGGTTGTCGTAGTAAAATATTGTATATTTCAGTCTCATTGCCTATTGAACCAGATAAGGCAACTAAACGAAGTGAGTCAATACCAACATCATCATAAGCATTGGTATTTACTAATAAAGAAGTTAGCTCAACAACTTGATTACCATCTAGAGGTGAAACAATGTCAACTACAGGTCTTTCATCAATTCGCACTGGAAAACTGAGTTCTCTACTGCGAATATTGCCTGATGGATCACGAGCATCTACCTTAACCCAAATATCAAAACGTTCAGTATCAGCTAAGGGTAAAGAGTCAAATAAACCTGCAATTTCAGCTAAGCGGTCAACATGCACAAGTTGTTTATAAATTAACGTATCGATATTGTTAGTAGTTATAGGTTCGTGATCAATTGCACGGATATCATTGATAGTGCGAATAGGTAATTCGTATGATAACTTTTGATAGCTGCCATCAGAGAGCTGTGCACCGTAGGTGGTTGAAAACACAAGCTGTTCAACTTTAACATTATCATATGAGCGATATTCAACAGAAAAATCAGAGAACTCTGGAGGGCCATAACCTATGATAGGTTTTATAATGGCAATTTCAGGGTTTATTTCATCTGCGGCACCAATAAAGGTAACCTCTGTAGTCCCGATAGAATTATCAGAGTCTTTGACTTGTGCCGTGAGGACAATATTTTCATTAAACTTAATAAGCCCACTAGGCACATTATATACTGCAACTTTGTTCAATAAGTAATCACTTGATGAACGGGCATATTCTTTAGCTATATCTTCAGAGTACTTAACTTCTAACGCATCATAAATAGAGTTTAATGCTCGGGCATAAGATGCATCTGAGTTACCAGTACCGCCCATATCTACAAATGTTAACGGCACTCCGTTTGCGTAAATCTGTATATCATTGATAGAGATTTCACGATCATCTGCTGCCAGTAGCCCCACTTCGATTTGAAAGGTGCCCGCAACAATGAATTGCCCTTCACTAGGGGTAGTTATTCTAATTTCAGGCGTTACATTTGTTAGCGGGTGAATGATAAACCTTCGTGAGGAGATATTCCCTGAGTTATCTTCAACTGAGACCTCGTATTCTGTTGGCTCTACCTGATTAAATAATAGTTCAGTGTCTTCTATACTAGTTAATACTGGTAATACTGGACACTGATTAGCAAAGCCATGCTCAAATTCTACCGTAGTACTACCGTCACGGTTAAAACGTATTATTTTATAGTGAACTAAAGCCGCATCGTCAGTTATTTCAGTTGATAATTCAAATTCCTCACCAGTACGAAGCCAAAACTCGCCGTAATTCACTCGTTCTGTTTCATCAATAATCTTAGTGAATTCATCCCTATTATGGTGTTGATTGAAAACTTTATAGCTAGAAAATGATAATAATTTTAATTGAGGTGCTTGGTTAATTTCTATGGGTAGAGCAACACTAACGGCGCTGCTTCGGCCAGAGAAATCTTTTGATGTTACTGCTAAATGTATTTCACCACCACGTTGATTCAATGGAGCCGTATATTGAAAAACATACTCATCATTTTTTTGATATTCACCGGTCACTTCAGCTATATAACCAATATTATCAGCTAAACTTATACTGCTAATACCTTGAGTATCATCAGTAACTTGCACTCTAACTTCAATCGTTTTTCCTGGCACTAGTACTGAGCCATCGACAGGAGATAAAATAGTCAAGGATGGATCTTCTTCGTCTGCCACATAGTTAAATGTACTGATTAATGGCGTTACTTGCGCTGATCGTTGAGTACTAAACTTATCACTCAATGCTGCGTACATAAATATATTGCTAAATGTTGGATCAGCTGGAGATAGAAGAAAGTGGCTTAACTCTTCTTTTTTACTATTAACTGAAACTAAAGGTCCATGGCTTAAAAAGCCTCTTCCTATCGTATTATCAGAATCTGAGATAATTAAACGAATGGCATCATGTGTACGTATTGTTCGTTTAACGTCTCTGTCAGTAAAACTCAACGTATCTGGTAGCTCTTGAAAGCTCAAGTATATTTGCTTAATAAATTGTTCTTCATCCATTAAACCATCAATGATCGGGGTGATAACAACCCTTCCTGATTTCGGCTTATATGAATCGATATCAAGTATGCCATTTGAAGCACTTAGATCTGCTGACGCCACTTTATATTGCATATATTGCGGTGAACACATATCACTGGAATAAACCTCAATGAGGTAACTAACCGTGTAACCATCCACTGATAACTTTAGAGATTCGACTTGTGAAACTTTATTCGCTAAAAGCTGGCTTTTATCCTTAGAAAATAACCAATAGTCTTGTTCGTTAACTTGCAAACTTCCTGACAGGTTACCAGCCTCTGGGTAGTTAAAGTTGAATCGGTTAAAATCGTCATTAGGTGTCACAAATACATCGTTAAGCAAATTACGGCCGTTAATATTATTTAGGCCTTTCAGTGATGTATATAACACGGATAGTTGGTTGGGATTACCTGAGGCAACATAATCATCGGTAATCTCTAAACGTGTATATTGTGTTTCTCCGTAAGTAAGGTTATTTTCAGGGACCCTATTTACCACTTTAACGACTGGTGGCTGGTCTGGCATTAGATTTATTTGTAAAGTTTTATTTGCTTTATTACCAGAGCTATCTTCTACTCGAGCAATGACACTGAACTTTACTCCTTCAGCCGGTAAAGGATTATACTTCGAAAGATCAAGAACATTATTATCAATTATAGAGACTAATTTTTTATTCAACCCCGTTGCAGATAATACCTCCTTCGATTCGGTATCAACTAAACTTATACTGTAATTAGCGACTGAAATGTTATCTCTAATAGCCAAGGAAAGTGTAGATTCTTGTCCTTCAACTAAGTTTTTATTTGGTGATTTAAACTCTATTGTCGGTGCTTCGTCATCAAGTTTAAGCGTAATTTTAATTGTGTTTGATTCTGAAGTATTAATACCGTTATCTGTAGCACGCAAAAGAAAGTCGAATGTTTCTCCCGCGCGATCTTGCAATTCTTCAGGAATACGAATGCGACCACTGTAATCGCTATAGAATTTTTCTGCCGCTACAACTGAGCCAAATGAATCTTTATTGGCTACTAAAATTTGCTCTAAACGGTCTTCCCTTGTAAAGACTTCCCAACTTAATGATATCTCTTCATTGCCTTTAATAAGTACAGGGGTGATTTTATTTATATAAATATTATCATTGGCAACGCCTGACAGTTTAAATGCCTCACCTGCATATAGCGTTAGGTCATCTACTGGATTCGCTAAATTAATAATAGGACTTTCGGAGTCATCAAATATTTCTAAATCAAGTAATTTCTCAGTAACTAAACCCGCACTATCTTGTGCACGCACACCTATTTTAAGCTCGCCTGAATCAGGTTTATGAGGCACACGTAAAGTTGCACTAAAGTACCCACCATCATTAACAATAAGTGCAGATTCGTTAGCTGAAAAGTGCTTAATAAACGATTGCACACCATTATCTTCTATAAAAATCTCAACTGAATTAATACTTCTATTATCACTAATTAGTGCATTTATAGTAAAACTCTCACCTTCAATTAAGCGTGAGCCCGCCGCTGGGTGACGGATTGATATTTTAGGTTTTACATCTGTCTCAATTTCGTAAGATTGCTTTAATGTTGACGTATTTCCTAACACATCAGTCGAAATTATAGTTAAAACCAGGGTAGCTTTATCCTGGGGAATTTTTAAACTAAAAACTTCATCAATTTCTTTAGGTTGTTCATTAAAGTCAAATACAGCGACGTCCGCAGCACCATTTATAACCCTAACTTGTTGTAAACCGCTACCATCGATAGCTCTGATAGAAAAGCTAACGTTATCATCCACATACAGTATTGAGCCGGGAACAGGGTTGTTAATAGTGGCTAGTGGGCCGTCTCCATCCCCAGTTACATTTATTTCAGATTCAAATGTAGCCGATTCTTGACCTAGTTGATCAAAGGCAACCACCTCAACAATTATCGTCTGCTCTTCATTCAATAATGCTAAACCAGATAAATTGAGGCTATCATTTACTTGTAAAATTGACATTGGTACTAAACCATTATCTTTACTAAACGTACGTGATGCTAAAAGATTACCGTTTAATTTATAGCTGATTTCAACACGTGTCACGGCTCGGTCATCATTTGAAAGAACTTGGATTTCTGCAATATCTTTAATGAAATAAATTGAGTTATTCGTGGTTACATCAGTTACTGTTGGTGGTCTATCTGGGTATACCCCAATGATAATATTTGCGGTTGAGCTGTTTCCAGTTTCATCAAATACCGTAACAGAAACAGGGTATCTATCGTATTCAGCAGACGTTTTATCTTTATACTCAGGCGTTTTAGTAAGTTTTAGTGCACTATAAGCATTTAAAACACCAGGGAGTTTCTGAATTGGAAAATCATCACCTGTCAGTATATCATCAGCATTACCCGTTAAAATAAAAGCATGCCCTTCGCGCCTAATTCCTTTGACCTCAGCACGTTCAGCGCCAACATTATCAAAACCTGTTACTTTAAAAACAAATTCACTTTGTGCAATAACACCAGCAATATCATCACCTACATCTGTAGCAGAAATAAATGGTGAACTGATGTTAACAACTGGAGATTCCTCATCTTGCCCTAATGTAACATCGACAGAATTACTGATTGCTTCTTGCTCAGACGAGTCAACAGCAACAGCGTGTACAGTTAGCTTTTGTTCAACCGTCAATTCTTTTTGTGTTTCGTAATTGTAGGCATATGGAGGAATATGATCAGAGCCAACTAGTTGCGAATTAACATAAAAGTCTACTCTGCTTACCTTAATATCATCTACTGCATCAGCTCTTAACTGTATTGGTAACCCAGAAACAAATGAAGCTCCAACCGTTGGGTTAGAGATAGCGATGGTAGGTAACTGATCATTTTTAACCGGGATGCGTACAATTGAAGATAAACTAATCGCTTGATGAAAATCTGTAACTTTTGCTTGTAACTCTAATGTTGAGCCAACATCTTCTGCTAATACATCATAAGAAAAACTTTGAAATGCTGATTGTGTCGTTAAGCTTTCAACATCAGAAGATTCGTTATAATAACTCCTACTTGCAATCACTTTATCTTCAAGCAGGATCTCAATACTTGCTCCTAACATTAAGGAATCATCAATAACCTCTATCGTTATAGGCAATTTTTGACCTGCTGTAGCAATTCCCCCTGTACTAGGAGTTACTATATTTACTGTAGGTGCAATATTATTTACGACACGAATTAATTTTGAAGGTGCTGACTCCTGCCCTGAATTGGTATAAATGGTTGCGCCAACAGCTATAGAGGATTCCTCGGTTGATATAGATGAAACATTTCCAGTCAAACCCCATGTTTCAAACATTTCCTGATCTTCACTACCTGGCACATCTCGTATTTCAATACCAGGGAAGCGTGCCTCTCCAACTTTTTTACCATCAAAGAAAAACTCAACACGTTTGATGCCACTAGCTCTAGCAACATCTGGCAGGGTACCTAAAGAAGACTCTATTTGAACTTTTAGAGGTGACGATTCAACAATACGCTGACCATCAAAAGGTTTCACAAAACTATATGCCGGAATTGTAACTTCTGCAGGAGCGTTAACAGTTACCTCATAATCAATAGATAAGGTTTGCTGACCAGCAGTATCAACAACTTTACTTTTCAGCTGTAAAACTCGCTCTTCTAGCTGTGAGGATAAAGGTAACCTCAATTCGTAAGGCGGTTTAGAAACTGTTCCGATACTCGCATCATCAAGAAAGAATTCTACCTGGTTAATGCCAACATCATCATTGACAACAGCACTAATTAATAGATCTTTATCATAAAAAATAGTTGCTGGAACATCTAACGTAATTGATGGAGCTTTATCTATCGCTTTTACTCGAATATCTGCAAAAACATCAGGTAACTCTTGCAAACTAAGACGTATACCATAATCGCTACCTTCAGAAATAATGACAGTTGATTTTAATTGCTGAAATTTATTTTTTGCAAGATAAGCACTCATTGCAGGGTTAAGCGTAATAATCGGAGTCCAGTGACCACTAATGCTTGTTGTACTTCCATCGTCAAATACACCTACCATTTCAGGTAAATCATAAAATGTATTAAGGCTAGGAAGAATCAGTGGGTTAATAGCATCAACACCAGCTAACGTTATACCTATCATTTCTTTAGAAAAATCGGCTTCAACAGGCACAACAACACTTTCAAGTCCATCATAAGAAATAGTAATTAAAACTTGCTGACCTGCAGTTTCTTTTAAAGCATATAAAACACCTGCTGACGTTACATTAACAAGCTCAGGATGCGATGAAATATAGCTAATGCCATTTCCGGCACCAGGCAAATTAACCAAACCTCTAAATTGAAAATCAACCGCTGGGATGATTACAGGTGTCTGCAGCGAATTACTTATAACAATACGGGTATTAGAAACAATCAAAGCCTTAGCTTCTTCTTGAATTGAATCACCAGTAAAAGCTAATTTTGAAATAGAGTTATGGTTACCAGAAGCATCCACCACGGTTACATCAGACAATATAATAGTATCAAATGCGATTTGTTCAGCAGTTAAAGCTTGTTTTAATGGTATTGATAACTTAAATATCGTTTGACTATCACTTGAAGGGTAAACACGCTTAGCAACACCGGTACCAGCAAAAGAAGCCTCTTTAGCCTTTGCAACAACCCCCCCTGAGTTTCTCAAAACTGCAGCACTAAGGCCTACAACATCAAATGAAATATAAGCTAAATCTTGATTATCTGTAGCTTCAACTTCAATAATAAGGTGTTGTGCATTAGCCTCACCTATTATACTTGCATTCTTAAATGATAATTCAGGCGATGCGTCTTCATAGGAAAAGAACTCTGAAAAGCTTTCTGTTGGTGAATCTTGATAAGTTAGATTTAAAACAGGGTTGAATCGGCTAGGACCTGATAAGGTGAAATAAAGAGAGCACTGTGATGGGTTGGTAGGGTTATACACAATATCATCGTTAGTATAATTTATTAACTCAGAGGACGAACCTGCCTCTATTTCGGTTAATTCACCACACAATGAAATACTGGCAACATAACCAATATCAGTATCGTTAGACAATGCAGAAACATCACCCACCCTAATATCAACATCTGCCTTCACAAAACTTGAAAACAAGATGATATTAATAATTAGGACGATGTAAATTTTTCGCAGATACAAGCCGAACGACATTTTAGCTCCTTGATTGACCACTAATAAAGTAACTAACAATAAGGCAATAGATACATGGAAAAATGTATTTGTAAAAAGGTAGGTATTTGATGTTATGAAAAAATGGAGGCGATGAACTAAAATCCTTTTCAGCAACACGTAAACAGCTTAAAATTTACAACTTATCGTTATACTTAACAATATATTCATTAATTTGCGGAATAATATAACACGGTGAAATAAATAGAACAAGAAACAACCATAATTTAATCAATGTAATCAATACTCTTTTGCTCGACGAGTACATGTCAAAATAGAAAAACCTTCATGTTTTACTCAGGCTTGAATGGCACAAAAAACATAATAGGTTCGAGTTTTATCAATATTTTGGGCAACCAACCATTGACGATGTATCATCTGTAGCTAGATATGGATCAACATTACATGGTATAAAATCACATTCTATTTTTTTTTAAAAATAAGGAAATATCATCTTTCCCACACAGAATTACAGTGGGTGAAAATGAAATTACAATTTAGAATGACTCTTCTAATCGTAATTTTCTTAATACCCAATGCAATTACATCGACAGCACATTATTGATACCTTACTTTGTAATAGATAATAACTTCTGGAGTTAGATGATAAAGTGCATTTATAAAATGGCTTATAATGGAGTAAAAGCATCCATCAATGATTGTATTTACCTCTTGTTTTACACCATTTAGTTTATTTTTAGTTTTTTCAAGCGCAACAGCAAGTTTTCGTTGCCTAATAGATAGCTTAACACTCTCTTCTTTCAGCTTTATGCGCGTCATTAAGCTCACAAAAATGCTGAAAAACAAGGTATTTCCTTGTCACCAAGTGTGGATAAAATTAAAAAGTTGCAGGCAGTAAGAAGCATAAAATAAAAAATAATAGAACTGAATGAGTTTATTGATGTTTTTGTTTTAGATGCACCTCAAACCTGAATTATTACTATTCTTGCTTGAATATTACTTTAACCCAAATCATCAGAGCTAAATAAATAAATACTCAAGTGGTTTTTCAAATGAATAATAATGAAGGGAGGTAATTTTGCATATTAAGAGTTTGAAATGATAACAGTACAGTAGTTAATAGTATTACACCTACCTTCTCAGTAATAATTAGAAATCAGACGCAACAAAGCCGATATATTACGTATCTGCCTTTAATATATTATCTAAATTTAGTGATGGGGGGACTTGAATCCCCACAACTTAAGTCAACAGCCCCTTTAAGAACGCCAAAAACAACTAAAAACAATAATACAACGACTTACACGTACAGTCCGTTCTAATAGCATGAGAGTAGTTGCAGTACCAGCCATTTGAGAACAATAGCTTACATCTGAATTAACAACCCAAAATAGTCACTAGGGCGAGTACAAAAATACAAGCCTATATTTTTAGATAGGATTATAGTCTTGAACTAGAAGAAGACTCAGCCTTTGATTAAAGCAACGAACAATCTATCAATTGTGAGCCTCTGTCATAAAACACCTATCAATGGTACCAATTACAATGCCTTTATTTTTAACCGCTTCTGAGATGACTTTTAAAATTAACTTACCGCTTAAACCCAGTCCTTGTGAAAATTCAATGAAGTCATATCCAATAGGTTGACCATATTGAGCATTAAAATCCGGAGCTAACTCATTATCATTTTCTTCTGTTTTTAGTAAAGACAGTGCTAAAGGGAATGCTAAAAATGCCTACCATCAGATAAGAGTAGCCGATAAAAAGGTCAATGAGGGCGTTTAAATCGAATAAAATCCAGAGCGTTGCTGGATCGATTAAGGGATTATCAGGATGATACTTTGCGCTCCATGATGAGCCCAGGAGTGCCATTTACCAACAATCAAGGAGAGAAAGACATTAGGATGACCAAGGTTCACCAAAAATATCAGGATGCTTTAGAAGTAAGCATCCTGAATAGTTATAATACTTTTTGTGAAAACTCAGTAGATACAGCGCCTTGTTTAATCCAACCTAAGTTGCCTCCTTTTTACTAAAACTTTATCGCCTGATTGAGACTTAACCAACTCTGAAAAATCACTGCTGATCGTTCTTTTACTATACGTGTCCTGAGCCGAAGTTAATAACGCCTGCCTTTCTACTACACCCACTTTAGGATTAACACAAAAGAGAAAATTCGTAGCATGTATTTTATGGACTTTATAGTCTTCAATATTCTGATTATAAAAGTTCTGAAGCCCCGGTTCTGTTACCGCTTCATTTAAATATTGTTCAACTTCGGCATCTATTGTCAGAGATTGAAGCTTTTCAGCACTATCAATAGTACCAACTAATGCAGCGCGTTTATTATATTATTTTTTCATGCGTTCATAGCGCTCTTCATCATTTAAAGGAATACGATTAAGTGTTAGGTTTTTGCTAAATAACATATCGTAAGCGCCAAGAGAGACACAGCCTAATATTACCACAACATTAACTAGTTTCATTATTAGTTACCTATTACTACAACATAGATTAACTTGACATAAATCAGCTTAATCAATTAAAAAAGAACTACTGCTACAGCATAAATGGTCAGATATATATTTTATATAGAACAAAACATTACTGCTGTATAATAATTGTAAATACAGATGATTTATCAAAATGAAATTTACCAGTTAAAACTTTGCCTTTTTTAAATTCATAAGTTAAATCTTGTAGCAAAATTATACTGACACTTTCTTTTTTACAACAAATATTAATCACTTCTGCTACTGAGAAATCAAAATAAAACCCTACACTTGGATAAAGTGCTTTAAATAAACTTTCTTTAACCGAAAAAATCAACGTGAAAACACTTTCAAAGTCGAGATTATTTGTCTTATTTTTACATATTTCACTTAGTAGTATTTCTTCTTTGATATTTATAATGCTTCTTTTTATTTCACTTATACACTCTAAGGTTAAAATGTTCTCATGATCTATTCCTAAATATGAACAATTCTTTTTCCACGCAACAGCACTCATTGCTCTTGTATTAGTATGTGTTATTGACCCTACTACGTTGCAAGGCCAGACAGGGGATCGATGTTTTCCTATAGGTATCTGGGTATTTTTGAACCCGAGTTTCTCCAAGCAGAGTATTCCAGCATATCGACCAGCAAGATATTCAGCTTGTCTCTTTATTACGGATTTTTTGATAGACTCAGGAAGAGCAACATTAAGTTTTTGATACTGCTGTGTGTTCAATAGTGATAATTGATAATCACAGCTAGTTAATAAAATGTGCTTTGGCAGAAAAATACTTGGGTCATCATTTACACTGATAAATGATGCTTTATTTACCAAGTTTAGATTAGCTTGATTCATGTTTTATGTAAGGTCCATTTTTACACTAAGGAAAAGTATGCATTAGCTAGGGCGTGTTGATCTTTGCTGTTCATAATTCACACGCTAATTGACAACCAGATTAAACAACAGACAAAGCCAATGTGCTTGCATAATTTATTTTCAATTTAGCATAGCGAGTCGCTATGCCTCGATAATGCTTTAATCTTGCAAAAACAATCGGTAAACCATAGCTATCTACGGCTAAATTTATTTTAGTGGTGTTGCCCACAACACTTTTACCTATCCCTTAATGCTTCTTTGATGTCGTACCGCTGCTATGTTGATCCGCTTTAACAATATTGCCATCAATAAATTGCCATTCCATATATGACTCAGTGCTGAGTAACTTAAACAACTCAATTAGTATGCCTTTTGAGACCAAAGGTTAAATCATCTATAAATAGTACTCCAGTCAACAAAAGAATCAGGTACATCGCGTCGGCGACAGCCAACACGCATTCGATATAAAGTACATTCAAAAGTGTTCCTATGCTCTGATTTATTATAGATACGCCCTGTATGATGCAGAAGCAATTATACTTTTCCCACCTGGCATCTATTAACATTGTTCTTGGCATGGTGATTTCGTGTGTTTGTTTTTGGCGAAAGTAATTATACCGTTTCGTTCAAAAAACACACTGACAATTCAACTCGCCGTAATAACACTTATAATTCCAACCAAACATAACGCGATGATATTATTAACTTTTTTCAACACCCCTTCTTTGTTACTATCGATAAAAAAGTGATTACCTACAAACATATGTATCTCAGCATCATGCGTAAAGTGTTCTCCCCATCCACTAAGTTTAGAATAAGTGATGTCAAAATCATCTTCCCCACCTAATACAGATATAGGACAATTAAAAGTTTCATTTTTGTTGTAACAATATTTATCTGCTATTTCAAAATCGGCCTTTAGCATTGGGAGAAATAAATCCATGAGTTCTTTATTGTCTAAAACAGCCGGAGGCGTACCATTTAAACCTCTAATTTCATTGATAAATTCTTCATCTTTCAAATGGTAGATAGGTTCATTATTTGATAAGTACTGAGGACCTCTGCTACCTGAGGCAATAAAATGTATGGGGGGCGGGTGGTTTAACATTTTTAGTTGACTCATTAGCTCGAAAGCGACCCTACTACCTAAACTGTGACCAAATAAAATATAGGGTTTATTTAAAAGTTGAGGTATGATTTTAACTAAATCACCAACTAAGGTATCCATATCTGAATAAGGAACTTCACACATGCGGGAGCCACGCCCTGGAGTTTGTATAATGACCAACTCAACATTTTTGGGAAGTTCTTTTACCCAAGATAGGTAAGTTGTAGAACTCCCTCCTGCGTAAGGAAAACAAATAAGTCTTAAATCAGCTGTAGGGTTTGGGTTTGGTCTAACAAACCATTTATTATTAACCATTATTATAATCACATATTATATTTTTTGATTTTGAAGGTTTTACGAAACAACCACCGTTTTAGAAGGAGATAATTTCGTGCTATTTTGTATGATTTCTATTCAAGTCTACTTCTTATTTAGAGATGTCGTGCTTTTGAACTGGGTGTCAATCAGTCTATCCCTTAAATTCTCGAATAACTGTCATTTATCTGAAATCCCTCAAACTAGGATTACTTGTTCAACGTTACTTACAGGCTTTTCATATATTGCTCGTGTAGATAAATTATAAAATTTATCTACACGATTAACGAGGACATCCTCAACGTATCTTTTGACTTATTTTAGTGCATTAATTGGCTGCAACCGGACAATTTTACGCAAGGGTATAAAACACGCGATAAATGAAGTAAGTGAAATAAGAATAAATGTTACAACCAAAGCCGAGACCTCAATCGAAATATCATAATTCATCTTTTGGGTTAAATACATATATAGAGCAATAAGTATCATAATACTAATTGCCCATCCATAAGCCACAGGTTTAGCAGAGTCAGTAAGTACCAATTTTGAAATTAGATTGGGTGAACCGCCCAATGCCATGCGAACACCAAGTTCATAAGTACGTAAGTTGATGCTATAACTTAATACTCCATAAATTCCCAAGCCAGCAAGTAATAAGGTCAAAAGTGACAATGCTATTGTAATAACTGCAATTGAAATATCACGTAGCAGCAACTTTTTATAGGATTCGTCAACTGTAGCGTAGATTGAAACTCTCAGGTTGCGATTAATTTGTCTGAAAATGCTATTTAATTGTATTTTACTCACGTTATGGTTATCGTTGAGCCCAATCATAAAATTAAAACCTGTCGTCCTTCCTGCAAGCATTTGCGGTACCATATCAACTCTGGGAATATTGACATCTTTGATGATACCAATAACTTTATAGGGGTCTTCACCACCTTCCCAATACAAGTTTCGACCAAGTATTCCACCACTGGTTGCAAATTGTTTAGCGACTGTTTCATTAATAATAATTACCTTTTGAGAATCTCTTATTTCCTCAGGTTTAAAATTTCGGCCTGCAATTAAAGGGATATCAAATAATGTCAGGTAATGCTCATCTACTAAATTCACATTGGGTAATACCTGTTTCCCGCTAGCTGATAAATCTTCTGCTAATGACGAGGTCCAGCTATTAACAACCAATGGTGGGTATATAGTGTTACTTACCATATTCACTTCTGGCATTTGTAATAACTTATCCTTAATAGTTTCAATATAGGCGATTCGTTCTTCTCTGTTAAAGTTTTGCCCGCTGGCATCCAAACCGATCCTTATAATATTTTCGGTATTAAATCCCGCAGGGTGATTAATCACCTCCATTGAGCCCTTCAATAATGTGAAGTTAACCGATAATAAAATACCAGCCAATGCCACTTGAGATATGATCAATATCTGTCGGGTACTTCTGGATATCTGCAATCCACTGCCTTTTCCACTACTCCGTAATATTGAAATTAAAGACTTATAATCAATCAAATGGGATATAATTGCAGCAAAAACAGATGTCAACAATAAAGAGACTAACGCGGTAAAAAATAAGATTGGAGCGTTTAAGGACAGCTCATTTAATCTGGCTAAATGACCTTCTGCATATTGTTGTAATAAAGCAAAACTTAAATGGGCGAATACCAAGGCCAAAACACTAGAAACAAAAATTAAGATGAACAATTCGATAAAAATACTTCTAAATATATGAAATTTTTGTGCTCCCAGTGTAGCCTGAATTGCATACTGCCTTTGCTTTTCTGCTGCTCGCGATAAAAACAAATTAGAAATATTAGCACATGCTATTAATAATAACGCAAATACTCCTCCAAAAAGCATGAGCGATGTAGTAGGGCTATCACCAATAATGATATCTTCAAATGTTCTGAGTGTAATTGCTACGGTAACACCTTTCCCCCCGGGGAAAGCTCTTGCTGCTTCAACAAATCTATCATTCATAGGATTGGTTAAGTATTGATTAGCTTCATTTTCTCTCATACCAACTTTTAATTTACCTGCCAGCTTTAAGTTAGAAGAGCCGTTAGTCCCATTTTCTCTCCCCTCTTCATCTACATAATTATAGTCAAACGGTAACCAAATTTGAGTCTCACGACCAGGCATAAAGAGTAAAGGTTCAATAAAGTTCTCCGCTAATACCCCCACAATTGTGTAACTTACTTTACTTATCTGGACCTTCTTATCTAATATATCAGCAGCTCCAGCATACTTTTGTTGCCAGATATCATAAGTGATAACTGCCACAGGCTTATAGGTATCCAAGCCCTCAGTACTATCAAAATAACGCCCCTGAGCCATTTTAGCGCCCGAAAGACTAAATATTTCAGGTGTGGTAAACGTAGTATATAGTTTTGGTTGTCCGGGCAAGTTGCTAATCAACTGTTCTTCATAGTGAAGCATTGCTGTTTCTGAAAATACTTGATTCTTTTTATATAACTCCACCGTACCAGCGTACGAATGAATACCAGAAGCTAGTTGCTTTCCTTCATAAAAACGCTCTCCCTGTGCTATAAATAATTTCTCCTGCTCAGGATAAGGAAGTGGCTTAAGCAATAAGGTATAGTTTAGAGCAGACATAGTAATAAAAGCCCCAAGCGTCAAGCTTAAAGTTAAAATCACCACAGCGACAAACCCAGGCCGTTTACTTAAACTATAAAGAGCAGCCCTAAAATCTTTGACTAAGTGACTCATACGGCCTCCAACATAGATTTCACCATCTCTATTCGACCATCGAGTAAATGATACTGGCTTTTTGCTCTATCTGCATACCTGGGATCATGGGTAACCAAACAAATAGTAGTACCTTGATTGTTTAAATTTTCCAACATATCCATAATGGCATCACCATTTTTAGAATCCAGATTACCCGTAGGTTCATCAACTAATAGTATCGCAGGATCCGCCACTAGCGATCGGGCTATCGCAATGCGTTGCTGCTGCCCACCGGAAAGTAAGTGTGGATAGTGATTAGTACGGTGGGACATCTCAACACTATCAAGACATTTCTTTACTTTCTGTTTAATTTCACTTTCACTGTACTGTTTCTCACTATAACGCAGAGGCAATGCTATATTTTCAAAAACAGTTAACTCATCAATTAAATTAAATTGCTGAAAGATAAATCCAATTTTGTTTGCTCGAATACGAGCACTTTGGGCCAATGATAGCTGACTAACATCATCGCCTTCAATATGATAAGTTCCCGAGGAGGGCATATCCAACAAACCTAAAATTGACAACAAGGTAGATTTACCGCAACCGGAAGGACCTGAAATTGAAATATAATCACCATCATAAATAGTTAAGTCTAGCCCCCTAAGGGCATGAGTTTCCATGTTATCAATTTCAAATACTTTGGTGATGTTTTTCATTTTAATTTTTATATTATTCATTATTGACCCATTTTAATTGTTTAAACCTATCACAGGAAGATCCGTAAGGTATGATAAATTAGAAAGAACTAAACTGTCCCCTCTAGTTGCACCTGAAATTACTTGAATGAAAAGGCCTGAGGTGACACCAAATTCTATAGAGGTAATTTGAGCTGATAATTGATCTTGAGATAATTTGTATAGCATTGCAGTTGAAAAAGAAGATACATTGGAAGGCCTTTGAATAAAATATGCCTCTTCTATTTTTTCAATGTAAATAACTGCATCGATATCCTGCTCTGGTCGTAAATGTGCTGGCAGATTTCCCGTCAATGCAATTTCTATTTCTACCGTACCATTTTCAACTGTAGGACTAATCCTCAACACTTCAGATTCAATAATATTTTTTCGTGTATCTATTGATGCTTTTTGGCCAATCCTTATTTTATCAGCATCCGATTGGGGAACCTTTATCAAAGCAACCAAATCTTTTGTGCCACCTATAAGTGCAATCTGCTGACCTACTGCCAGACTTTGCCCAAGCTCTACCGGTAATTCTTGTAAAATTCCTTCCATCCCCGCTTTAACTGTTAGTCGCGAATAGTTTTCCTGTACTTTATCGTAATTACTTTTAGCAATTTCAATTTCTTCAGCCTGGATATTAATTGATTCTGCATGAACTAACTTAAGCTTTGAATAACTATTTTTAATAATCTGAATCCGCTTTTTTAGCTGTTTTGTTTGCAGCTTAAGATCATTATAGTCAAGTTGAGAAACAATTCCTTCACTTGCTAAATCCCCCATTGCAGTCATTCGCATATTGGCAGCGTCATAATCTGCCTGTATGATTGCTAAATTTTCATCATTTGTTAATACTTCGCGTATTTGAATCAATTTTAGTTTTCGCAAATTTGCCAACTGGCGAGTGTATTCCTGTTTTGCAATAGTTACTTCATGCTCAAGATCCAAATTATCCAGGTGCAAAATTATACTATCATGAGTAACTAAGGCACCTGGTTTAAGTACAATTTCTTTAACTGTTGCTTTACTTCGACTAGTCAATAGTTTCTGTTTGCTTGAACGTAACTTCCCATACCCTTCAACTTCTATATTTAACGTACCTAGCTCTACAGTCTTAATCAAAATATCCTGGCGCTTTATTGAAGTACCTGAAGCAAAACTAAAAATAATCCAAGCTAATGCAACCATAACTACCACTATAAAATAGATATACTTTTTATTGTTGTTTTTATTACCTTTTTTTATTATGTCCATTTTTACTTTACTACCTTTTATTAAAGTTTAATGATGTAAGTTAACGTTAATTTATCTTTAATCATTTACTTAGGCCATGCCCGTTAATACCTTTCTTTCACCTGTATATGACTCTCTACTATGAGTAAAAAGCATATTATCTAGCAACATCAGATTATATTGTTGCCAATCGAAACGAATAGTCGATTCTTTATATAATGCTCTGATTATATCTAAATCACTTTCATCGATTGGGCTTCCATCACCAAAATAAGTATTTCTTGGAAGATCAGCTTCATTATAACTCGCAAGAATTTTTGCTCTCATTTCGGGCTCCAGGCTTGATATATGAAATAAATGGGCCTGATTAAACCAACTTTCCCCCCCACTTATAGGGTGATTAACCACAGCCGGATTTAACAGGGTTGTTCTTAACTGACCATCATCTTTCCATTCACAAGTGATGTCATTGGCGGCACAAAATAATTCTACTTCAAGTCGTTCATTTGTTTGAAATACTTCTGTCCAAGGTACATCAATATTATGGTGTTCAGGTATTTCAACTGCAGGTAAATTCATTCCTACTTCCTATAAAAATTATAATTTAATGGTTATTCCAATCCATAAAACATTGCTGTATTAGTCAGTCTATTGGCAGTGCTCTAATAATAGATTCCACCTTTTGATGTAAAAAATACGTTGGTTTGATCCGATGAGTCATTAATATTGGTCACTATTCAGCGAAACAAAAATCATACAAATAGATAGTTAATCAATCACAGGTAGTGCATTAATTAATGCGCATCTTTTTGGTTAATGGTCATTCCCTTAAAAAAAGAGGCAACCAAGTACATGCTTTTCTCAGCAATCCCCATATAGTTGGTCTAAAAACATTTTTAGAGAATGCAGCAGCGTATTCTCGGGAGCGAAAAACAACTTAATATACGGGGTATTATATCTCTTTAATGCGAACACTTCCGCCACGGGTTTCTAATATAAGTTTCGGGCCGCCGCCATTGATAGTGCCTACAATTCCACGTTTAGTCGTTTTTCCTTTAACAGCAAATTCACTCGATAGATGACCACCACTGGATGTAGCGGAAAGGTTTACCGCAACATCTCTTGCTAAATAAGCAGTAATGGAGCCACCTGAGGTTTTTACCTTATTATTTTTAGTTGGTTTTTTCGGTAATTTAAGTTTAATGCTACCACCTGAAGTATGACCATCAATTTTTCCAATGATGTTATCAAGAACCAGACTACCACCAGAAGTTTTAATATCAACATCACCTTTAATATCTTCTAAAGAAATAGCACCACCTGAGGTATACGCATCAACTTTACCTTTTAGGTTCTCGATGTTAATCGAACCACCGTTGGTATCAAGGTCGACATCATAGCTTGGTGGCAAAGTAATTTTATAAGTAACTCTTACATGTTTATTACCTAAACCAAGCATACTACAGTCAAAGTCACCTTTAATGCTGACATTGTCACCGTTATTTTGGAAGCTAACCTTCATATCATCTTTATTTTTGCCGGTAATCTCTACTGTAATCAATACCGTTTCTTTCGTGTGTGTATCAATATCAATTTCACCGACATCGGTAACAATTTTCAGTAAGCCACCGTTGGAAACAGTAAACTCCTCATTAATGATTTTCGCTTGTAAACCTCCAGACATTAGCAACCGTGCTATTGGGGCATATTTAAAAGCATTTTTCGTATTAAACATTGGCTTATCTCCATATATGTTATTATATACTCGTGACCATTCAAACTACATGAATTTTAAAATGGCTAAAATTTTTAGCTACAAGGCGCATGATTGACTAATAACTGGTTATTAGAATTGAATGCAACTCAATAGATGAAACTTTTTGACTTATAAAAACGAGCCGTTTGAATGATTATGAGTATAATACTCATACCAAGTGAACTAGTATACAGTTTCTTTCGTGTGTGTATCAATATCAATTGCATCGACATTGGTAACAATTTTCAGTAATCTACCATTGGCAACAGTAAACTCGTCATTGATGGTTTTCGCTTGTAAACCTCCAGCCATTAATAACAGTACTATTGGGGCACATTTAAAAGTATTTTTCGTATTTAACATTGGGTTATCTCCATATATGTTATTATTATATTCATACCAACTGAATGAGTATATTGACCACTTAGCGAGGATTTTGATTATAACTAAGTGAGATGCAACGAAGGAAGAAAAGGTTTAAATGTTATTTATACCTTTTCGGTCATAGACTAAATAGCGCAATTACCGATTCTTTTTTTCAGCCCTCCTGATACCAATGACACTAAGAAAATGATCATTTTCAAATGGCCTAAATATCCAATACTTCGTTACTTTCAATCCCAATAGATAATTGGGCTCCCCAACACACCAGAGGTGTAGGGTAATATAAAAGTTCCTACACAAATATATTAAAGAATCCTATATGCATAGTACTAGAGTTGGTATTGATTTAGCAAAAGAAGCTATCCCGGTTTGTACTTGTCGAAGCAAAAAGGTGCATTCGAATATTGAAATAACACCGGATGAGTTTCTTGTGTAGCTTTTCAAAAATAAGCTATCAACAATAATATTTGAAGCCTGCAGTACTTCTAACTACTGGAAGCAAAAAGCGATATAAGCAGGTCATGATGCCCGTTTAGTTTCAGTAAAGTTAGTTGCCACGGTAAGACAAAATATAAAAATAGTTTGCTAAGAAGTCAGCTGGTTTGTGGGGCGACGGCAACAATACGCCACGTGGTCAAACGAGAAGCAAAACACAAAAGAATATTTAGCTTAAAGCGTTGGTGGAGCGTCGCGGTAAAAATGTTCGGTCGTGGCGTTAGCGAATAAAACAGTGAGAACAGCTTTCGCTATGCTAACCCAAGGTACAGAATACAAAGCAGGCTAACTCTCTGTTAAAAAGAGTTCATACAACAAAAATGCAATAAACGAAGTAAAAATCCACCCGTTTAGTCAGTAACGGGTAGAGGACCGTTGAGCTCGCTTAATAGATTTGACAATGGGTTCGCGTAAATATCATAGAGCCAAAGATAGCTTCTCAAATAGAGATCGCACTTAAGCCAGCTATTGGTCAATCAAGCGCTTTGATTGATTAGCGTGTTTTGACGTAAATCAACTAGGACATTGTTAAATCCTCTCACATAAAAATAATAGCACCACCCTACTTCCCCTTCAAAGTAATGCTCAAATAACAATGGATGTCCGAGTTGATTTTTTTGAAATTGCTGTTGCCTTACGGCTCTTGGCGACTACCCATTTCAGCCCACAAACGAGTGGTTGTATTTTGTTGTCCAAACCGCGCTTCACCTTGGAACCGCACGTCAACTTTACTTAATGTTATATGGCCAAATTATCTTCAACTTACTTCACTCTGTAATTGTTTCGACTACTCTATTGGTAATGACATTACTACAATTAATCAAATTATGTATCGTTTGATGAATATATATATCTCGTAAGTGTATAGACGATAAACCAATTTTTTCCATTGCTGTAGAAATTCTTATCGCATAAAGCGAATTACCACCTAAATCAAAAAAGTTATCGTGGGCACTAACGGGTTGAGTCAAAACTTCTTGCCAAATTTCGGTCAATTTCTGTTCAATAGATTTTTCTCTTGATGCGTCTGCATTGACCTTTTTTTCAGTATCACCTTCAAAATGGGTTCGACTCTTAGTGCTTTTGCTAATGCCCTTAGCTTTATACACTGGAATAACCATCTGATCTATTCTCTTAAGATCGAGTTTACCATTTGGTGTCAGCGGCATTTCGGACACTTGCTGGTAGCTCACTGATTGCATGTGATCGGGCAAGTATCTCTTAGCATGTCTTATTACATCGTCAATAGATATTCTTTCCAACATTACATAGGTGTCTAATCTTGCACTGGCTTGATCTGTAGGATCTGACTGACTAAATTTAACAGCTGCTGCCGTGACCCCCTCTAGCGATAACAGAGTATTTCTTATCTCTCCTAATTCGATTCTAAAACCTCGCAGTTTAATCTGATCATCTAACCTCCCCATATGTAACAAATTACCGTCTTCCAACATTATGCCTTTATCACCACTTTTATACATGATACCTCGATGGAACGGGTTCTCAACAAAACGTTCAGATGTCAGTTGAGTTTTATTGTGATATTTTATTGCAACACCAACACCACCTACATAAATTTCACCGCTAACACCCGGCGGCTGCATTTTTTGATTATCATCAAGTACATATACATCCCATCCAGATAGTGCCTTACCCACAGAGGAGGAAGCGGTAACAGCATGATGTCGGGTTATATTTTCTGAAGTTACGTGAATAGTGGTTTCAGTAATACCATACATATTAATCAACCGGCACTGGGTTTCAGGATAACGATCCAACCAAGGCAATAAAGCTTTAGTATCAAGTGCTTCTCCTCCAAATATAACCAAGCGTAGGTTATCACCTATAGGGTTACTTACTTCTTCCTTAATCAATGAAACAAAGGCTGATGGTGTTTGATTTAGTACAGTCACTTTTTTATCTCGTAATAAATTGATAAATTCATTAACACTGCGACTTGTCCAATAAGGCACAATCACCAATTTTGCCCCTGTCAGTAAACATCCCCAAATCTCCCAAACTGAAAAGTCAAAAGCAGTGGAATGAAATAGGGTCCAAACATCTTCATTATTAAATTGAAAATCATCCGTAGTCGAATTGACCAAATGACTAAGGTTACTATGCGGGATCACTACACCTTTGGGCTTACCTGTTGACCCTGACGTATATATAATATAGGCAGCATCATCTACACTCAAATTTGCAACCGCTGGTGGAGCTGTACTATAGCTACGACAATCTTGGAAAAAAGATTCACTGGCAATCAATCTAGCTGGTTCTACTTGGTTTATTTCAGTTAATTCACTGATTAAAAATTTCAAATTTCCATCAATACAGGTAAATGCAATTCGCTCAAGGGGGTAGGTTGGATCTATAGGTACATAAACCGCCCCTACTTTGAGGATGGCCAGCATAGAAACAACCATATCAAACGATCGAGACAAACAAATTCCGATATGGTCTCCTTTAACAACGCTCTTTTCAAGCAATGCATGTGCGATCTGATTCGCTTTATCATCAAGTTCCCGATAGGTAAGCTGGTTATCTCCATAGCAAAGTGCTACTCTTTCAGGTTGGTTTTTAGCCAGCTGGAATATTCTTTCATTAATACTAATTGGCTTATCTAGCCTGATCTCATTCCTACCCAACTCGGCAATAATTTTTTCTTCACATGCACTCAATAAACCGCTATGACGTAAAAAACAGGCTGTTTCTTCCTCTGCTTTACTCGCAATACGACCCAGAAAGCAGAGCATTCGTTTAATTAATTTATGGCAAAATAATTGTTTATTAAACATCAAAAGCAATGATAATGTATTGTGAGCATTTTTCGTAATGATAAATGTCAAGGGAGTCAATGGTCCCAAACAAGGCAGATAATACCAGTTCATGATCTCATGCGTGAGTTCAGCTTCATTGCAATCCCAGAGAATACTAACTTTGCTATCTGCCAATTCATTTATTGAGTCTTTAACAGAATTTACACCCATTTGAACATCAACATTTGTGGATAAAGTATACAATCCATCTTGATCATTGACATTTAATGCAAGGGGTCTGTACTTATCCTTGCTGTCAAATGATCTTCTATTGGTGTTATCACATTGAAAAAATGACACTGATTTTTCATTATCTAGCTCAAATACAGATAAAACATAACCTAAAACGGCTAATAATCTATTGATATCTGCTAAATTAGATAGTTCGACACATTCAACTCCTGTATTTATCGCTTCAAAACCAGGCATCGCATAAAAGAAATCAAAATCTGTTACTGACAATGGCTGAGCCTGTAACGTTGAATTTCCCTCTAAAACTATACCATTACAAACTAGACTATTTACTATCGCCACTAATGCTGCTTTATCAAAAATTGATTTATCAGCAACTACAATCAAATCGGAAAGCCCATTCCCATAAACCAACAGAGTCGCTCTAACACCAAGATCGCTGTTATAAATTGGACGATTAAATTCTTTTGATACGCTTGCTTTCGCCAAGCCAGAATCAGCTACATCAGCTATAGATTCTATCCATAATTTTGAAGACACATATGATATCGCACTGTGTTGAATTTGCAATTGTACTAGCAGTTGTTGCCAACGCTGTTCAATTGCATTGGCTGATTGATTTATTCTCGCGCAGATTGCATGTGAATTTGCTGCAACATTGTTACTAATAGATCTAGATGATTTGATACTACTCATTCATTAATTCCATTGACTTGTCGATTTGGCTGAGACTGATACTCAAAAAACAATGTTTCGGGGATTAATCCCTCGATAGAATAAAAGTCGATTATTCGGGTCATAGCCTATTTTATTTAACTGAAAATCCGCCATCCACTGTAATAACACTCCCTGTCATTCTCGGACTGGCATCAGATGCCAACCAAACAGCAGCATCGGCAATATCTTGTGGTTCTACCAATTCATTCATCGGTTGCGCCTGAACAAAAGTTGCTTCATGTTCACTGACTTGCACCTCTAGTGCGCGAGCAATTTCAGACAACATGATACCTTCTACTTCTTTTGAATCTCTTACCGAACCTGGACATATCGCATTTACCTTGATTTTTAGCGGTGCATAATCAAGCGCGACTGCTTTGGTCAATCCAATAATGCCATGCTTGGCAGCAACATATCCTGAGAAATGACGATATCCAACCACTCCGGCAGTAGAGGCGATATTGATAATGCTACCCGTCCGCTGCTCAGCCATATGTTTACCAACTGCCTTAATCATTCGCCAGGCACCATTGAGGTCAATATCAATCATTACCTGCCATTGCTCTTCAGTAACCTCATGAACAATTTTGCCCGAAGGTGCGGCAATTCCTGCATTATTAAGTAAAATATCAATTTTACCAAATCTTGCGATGCCACTATCTATAGCCTGCTCTATTTGGTCCATACTGCGGATGTCAACTTTACAAACCTGAACAGTTGAGCCAAGTTCTTTACATAGTTGCCCGGTATAATCCAGCTGGCTTAACGAACCCAAAACATAAGGTACTGAATCTATATTTTCACAAATATCAATTATTACTAAGTCTGCGCCATTTTTAGCAAACTCTATTGCACTGGCACGACCAAGACCACGAGCCGCACCAGTAATAACAGCTACTTTTCCCTGAAGGCTCAAAATATTCCCTCTTCTAATAAATTTTCTGACTGTGTTGTTTGTTCAATTAAAGATAATAGTTCTTTAGCTTGGTCAACAAAAAACATGTGAGCACCATTCATTTCTTTATACTCAATTGATTGACTGGTTGCATGGCGCCAATTTTGAACTTGCTCTGAACTAACCAAATTATCCTTATCACCTCGTAGAACGACGATAGGTACATCAATACAGGCATTTTTTTCAGCAATATAAGATTCATGCATTTCAACATCAGCCCTTAAAGCCGGCATAATCAGCTCTCGCATCATTTCATTTTCCAGTGCTTCATGCTTATATTCTGAAAATTCGAACACTTTTTCAATGAAAGCATCATCATCCAACCCTGTCGCTTTTTGCGTTCGTGGCGTCCATGGATCTGGTGAACCACTCACAATAAGGGACATCAAGGGAAAATTCAGCTTAAGTAAACACTGAGCTACTTCAAAGGCCAGTACAGCGCCAAGGCTATGCCCAAATAAAACAATCGGGTTGTCCAAGTCAATATCATTATTAGATAATAATTCTCTACAAATACCTTCAGCAGCTAAACGAACATCAGTATAAACCGGTTCAATAAAGCGCTTTTCTCTGCCTGGGAGCCCAATCGCCTCAATAGTAATATTGTCTGAAAGTTCAATCCACTCATTAAAAAATGAAGTTCCGGCACCTGCAAATGGCAGACAAATCAGTGTTGTTTTTTCATCAGTATTCAAAATTTTTTTACTCTTTTATTTGTTATAATTTTTCAATCATCAATCATCCTAAAGGACAGACAGCAGACCCTATGTCCCAAAGAGCAAGAGGCCTAAGACTATCAACTAGTATTAGTTTATTTTAATGCGTTAATAGGTTGCGACTTAACAATTCTCCTTAATGGTATAAAACACGCTATAAATGACGTAAGTGAAATAAGAATAAATGTTACAACCAAAGCCGAAACCTCAATCGAAATATCATAATTCATCTTTTGGGTTAAATACATATATAGAGCAATAGGTATCATAATACTAATTGCCCATCCATAAGCCAAAAGTTTAGCAGAATCAGTAAATATACCTTGAATCACTGATCGCTGTTGCCCCTCCGGTTTGGCTCGGCAACAGACATAAAAAGCCAATACTATTGGGCCAGATTTTTGAGTAAGCATTTTCATTGTGCTGAGGTATCACTTCCTCTGCAGCATACTCAGTAGCCGTATAAACATTACCTCTGAGACCTGTTCTGGGGTAGAAGGTAATTATACTGCAACAACGGAGAACCAAATAAAGACTCAAGCAAATTACCAAATTGTTTGGAGCTATTTCTTTTTAGCCCCCGGGTTAATAATGCTCCATTTTGTTTAAGTAATCGTTGAATATGAGTGACATTTTTCTCTGCCCATGCTGATAATTATCACTCCCCTACGTTCAACAATAATTTAATGCCATTTGCTTCTTCCAAAGAGTTAACCGTTACAGAATCAATATCTTGAATCCATGGTATCTCAACATCAGATAATATCATTTAGAATTCATATAATAATTTGTAGTAAGTATTTTCAATAATGACATGTTTACAACTTGGTATAATATCTAATTAAAACAGCCTTATTTTCAACTGGTTAACTGTTTTATCAAGGTAGGGTGGTTGATTAATATCGTCATCTTGATTTTTTAATTTTACCCCTTTAATAACATCGAGCTCTCCCGAGGTAATATTGTCCCAATCAAACCATGGCATCATCCTATTATTAAATTCTGGTGCTATATAACGATCAAACAAAACCACATCAAATGAAGAGCCTGAAACAGAATGTTTTTTTAAGGCATTACGCATAAAGTACAATGCTTTTATTCCTTTACGAACCCATTTCTCATCCTTGATAAATTCATTTCCTTGTTGTTGCTTAATCTCATTAATAATGGAATCAATCACAAATTTTAACTTATGATCTTCCAACAATGGCCAATCAAGTCGTTCTAGATTAAGCATATATTTGAGCAATAAATAATCTTTAATAAATAAATAACGCTCTTTTTCATCACTGTTCGATCCCATCAGGCTTGAAAGAAGCTTCGAACCAATTATTACTAATTTATTTATTTGTTCACCAGCCAACGACAACTGATAAGCTACTTCATAAGCAATTGGCCCTCCTGAACAATAGCCAATTAAAGTATATGGACCTGTTTCTTGTACCGCTTTTATCGTATCCACATGATATTCAGCTAATTCAGGAAGAGAACTGTATTCAAAATCATCATAAATTAATGGCTCTTCCAATCCATAAAATTTAGCTTCTTCCGACATTTTTTCAGCAAACCCATTATAAACATTAATTCCGCCACCCATGGTATGTAAACAAAATACATTGGTGGTGGACGTTGATTTATTTAACTCAATTAAAGTTGGCAATTTTAACTTCAATTCCATTATAACTTCTCCTCTCATCGCCATAATGCAATCTCACACCGATGATTTGTAGTTTTTTAATAACAATACCGATAACTATTGATTGTGAGAAAACGTATTCGTTTCAATAGGATCAGTAAATCAACATTAAACGCCCGATATCTATCGGGCGCAATACCCTATCTACGCTTTAAATAATTCAATCTTTTTTGATAAGATCATTTTTAAAATTAGCCAGTAAACTGTGCCAATTATTTTCATCAATCAGTGAACTATGCGTGGCAATAATACAAATTTGTCTATCATTATGGTTAAGGTAAGCCAATCCTATTAAATCGCCATTAAGCGCCATAATTTTATCATTCAAGCGCCTACTTTGCTTTTCTATAAAATTATCAACATCTGTGACTGTTTCATCTAATATTTGCCAAATCGAATTTTTCTCTTTCCTGCTTCGATTAGCAGCCACTAAGACATGCTCACCGTTATTCTCTATAACTTTATAATTCAATAATTCATTTGATAATAACTTGTTAATCGCATAACGTAAATAAGTTTCATTGAACGGTGTATCGATCTCAAAGTGTTCAATCAAGCATTGACCTTTATCAAGCATGGTGATAGGCAAATCATGCTCATTTTCATCTATAAGATCAAACACGGTTGAATCACATAAAGCCTCAATTGTTCGATGTGTCCATAACTGGCCGATACTGATTGAAAGCCCATGCTGCTCCATGACATTAATTAATCGTAATGCAATTATGGAATCACCGCCAAGTTCAAAAAAGTCATCTGTAATACCAACTCGTTTAACGCCTAGAATATTTTGCCAAATATCGCACAATTGTTTTTGCTTCTCTGAATCTGCAGAAGGTTTTACATAAAAAGTTTGCTCTTGTGAAAAATCAGCTGCTAACAAGGATTTACGATCAAATTTGCCATTATTTGTTAGAGGAAATTTATCTAACAAAATAAATTCTAATGGGATCATATATTCGGGTAACACTTGCTTAAGTGCTGATTTTAACTCATAGCGTAATAATTTAACGTCTTCACTTTCAAGGTCAAGCGCTTTTGTCGGTACAATATAAGCCGACAGATGTTTATCACCATTATTATTTTCCCGGCCCAATACCACGACATCTTTTACCGTAAAATGCGTCGATAATACATGCTCTATTTCCCCTAATTCGATGCGAAAGCCACGTATTTTAACTTGATGATCTATTCGAGACAAAAACTTTAACTTACCATCAGGGAGCCGTTGCACAAAATCACCTGTTTTATATAGGCGCTCGCTACTATTGCAATTGTCTTTATCGTAAAAAGGATTTTCAATGAACTTTTCAGCAGTTAAATCGGCTCGGTTTAAATATCCGCGAGCTAAACCTACTCCACCAATGTGCAGTTCGCCCGGCAAGCCGTGTGGAACAAGCTTTAACTTATCATCCAGTAAGTAAAAGCTTGTATTGCCCACCGGGGCACCTATATCGACGGTTCGCGCTAAACTCATTTGAGCAGTGGCTGACCAAACACAAGTTTCTGTTGGACCGTACATATTCCAAAGTTCAATATTGTGCCGTTTGAGCAGCGCATTTTTTAATTGCTCTGTCAGTACTTCCCCACCACAGAGCACTTTAATCTTGTGCTCAGGCTGCCAGTTATTTTCAACTAATATCTTCCAGGTAGATGGGGTTGCCTGCATGATAGTAACATGATGTTTTTCAATCAAATTTTGTAAGTTTTCTGGCGTGGTAACCGCTCGTTTAGGAGCAATAATTAAAGTAGCCCCATTCGTAATGGGTAAGAAAATTTCAAGCGTATGAATATCGAAACACAGAGAAGTTACCGCGAGTAATTGATCTTGCTTATCACAGCCAGATTGAGATTTAATACCGTTAAGCAAATTATTTAGCTGTTCGTGCTCAACCATTACACCTTTAGGTTGTCCCGTTGAACCCGAGGTATAAATCACATAAGCAAGATGATTAGCTTGCAAACCATACTGTGTTTTACTAATGTTTGCTGCTGAATATTCATTTATTTGTTCTGAAACTAGTAGTTCATCTATATATAAGGCCTGCTCTTTTGACACAGCTTTACATTCACTTAAACTACTTTGTGTTAAAACAGTCTTTAATTCAGCATCCTCAATCATATATTTCAATCGGTCTTCTGGATATTCAGGATCAAGTGGTACATAGGCCCCTCCCGCTTTAAGAATGGCGAGAATACCCACAACCATTTCCAATGAACGTTCAACGCAAAGGCCCACTAAAGTATCTGGCTTGATATCGTGATTATCTAACAGGTAATGTGCTAACTGATTGGACTTATCATTTAGCTGCTTGTAAGTAAGCTGTTGTTCTTTGAATACTAAGGCTATATTATCTGGATTTTCTTCAACTTTCTGCTCAAATAACTCATGGATACACTTATCTTTCGGGTAATCAGAACAGGTCTCATTTAGCTCATGCACTAAGTGTTTTATTTCTGTGTTTGGCAACACAGATATTTGCTTAACTGGGGTTTTATCATCCTGCTCAAGTGCTTCGAGTAATGACATTACTGCTGTTTGCATATAATCAGCAATACGTTGAACCTCAACGCTTTTGTCTATTTGAAAATCAAATGAAAAATCTTGACTTTTGCCATTATCGTTTACTGATAGATTAAATGGATAATTCGTGCGTTCCTGCGAACCTAAAGTGATATAAGCAGTTTCATAGGTCTGTATTTCATTATCTACCTCATTTATCTCAGCCTTAAATGTCTCTACTTTATTATGCCGATAATTCAGATTTGCACTGAATAATGGCACAGAGCCTCCCAAACCACTACAACGCTGAGCTTGCGCTAACGAGGCTTGCTCATAAGGTATAAGTGATAAAAGCCCATCATGTACTTGCTGAACTACCAATTTTGCATCTAAATCATTAAGCGTCACTCTTAGCGGTAAAGTATTTATCATCATCCCTAACGCATTTTCACTGTTTTCATCACCATTCATACGACCCGATAAAACCGTACCAAATACAACATCATCGTGACCACAGCATACCGATAACACCATGGACCACGCCGTATGAAAGAAACTTGCTGGGCTTTGTTTCTCCTGACGCATGATTTTTCTAATGCGGGTAGATACCTCCTCACCCACATCAACATGCAATTCAACTATATCACTGCCATCTCCTGTAACATCACTTAACCCAAAGGGTAAAGTGGCTTCTTCCACATCACCCAATTGCTGTGTGAAAAAACCCTCTATGTCTAATGTCGCATGATTATGCAATGTACGCGCTATAAACTCCCGATACAACACAGGGACAGGTAAACTATCAGCCATACCTCGTTGAAATAATGCAACTTCCGACATGATGATTTCTATAGAAACGTTGTCGATCAACAAATGGTGTTTTTTCAACAACGCTAAATATTGCCCTGACTGCTCATCTTTCACTACTTGCAATTGAATCAAAGGTGCCGTTTCAAGCTCAATACGATGAGCACCATTATCTGCATAGCTAAAAAAAGCCTCTCGTACATTATCAGCATTATCAAAGTTTAGATATTCTATCGGTAACTGAGCCTCCTTATATACAACTTGTAATGCAGTTTCACGATTGCGCCACAATACCGCCGTACGTAAAACATCATAGCGCTCAATGGTGAAATTAAGGCATGATATAAAGTGCTCAAGTGATTGTTCATTAGAAAGCTCATAGTAAGAAAGAATGACATAAGGGTCGCGCTGCTCAGTAACATTATGTATATACAATATCCCCTTTTGCAACTCTGCAAGCGGATAAATATCTTGAATATTACTCGCACCACCTGGCACCTTTGCAAAGATATCATCCAACTCAGATTGCATTAAATCAACTAATGGCAACATCTCAGGTGTAATGTAATCACAGTTTTCTGGGATTAAATTCTCTGGCACCACAAAATCAATGGCGTCAGTATCTGCATTAACAAGTATACTCGCCAGGACTTGTAGGTTAGCTGATTTATACACAGACGGCACATCAATACTTAACCCTAATTTCTTAATACGTGCCACTAATTGAATAATCAATAAAGAATGGCCACCGAGTTCAAAAAAGTTCGCGGTGATGCTAATAGTATCCGCATTCAAATCAAGTAAGTCGGCCCAAATTACAACTAGGCTTTTCTCTGCTTTAGTTTCAGGGGGGAGATACTCACCCTGCATGCAACTGCCATCTGGTGTTGGCAAGGATTTTTTATCTATCTTACCGTTAGGCGTTAATGGCCACTGTTCAACCAGCATAATAATGTTTGGTACCATGTACTCGGGTAACTGTTGTCCAAGCGATGCTTTGGCTGCTGTTATATAATTTGCTACATCCTGTTCAGCTATCGCATTTTGTGGCTTAACATAACCTACCAATTGCTGACTGCCTGCTAATTCCTTTGCCATCACTAAGGCTGAGTCAACTGAGTCGAGTTGCGTTAACTGCGCTTCAACTTCACCTAACTCTATCCTGAATCCGCGTATTTTTACTTGGTCATCAGCACGGCCGATAAATTCAAGATTACCGTCAGCTAAATAACGTACTAAGTCCCCTGTTCTGTATAAACGCGGAGCGCTATTGGCTTTGTTTTTATCGTAAAATGGGTTAGAGATAAAACACTCTGCTGTTAACTCAGGGCGATTTAAGTATCCGCGAGCAAGTCCAGCCCCACCAATATATAACTCTCCTACAACTCCTAGCGGTAACAATTGCTGAACCGAGGAAAAAAGATACGCTTCACAATTATCAATGGGTCTACCTATAGTCACCAATTTTGAAACAGACATTTCTGCAAAGGTGCTAGTTACCGTTGCCTCAGTTGGACCATAACAATTAATTAAATTAACCTCTTCAAGTAGTGAAATTACTTCGCTATTGATATTCCCACCACCAGAAATAAGGTACTTAAGAGAATTAGTTACTTTGATACTACTCTTATCCAATACTGAATACGGAAAAACAGCATGGGTTATCTTATTTTTCTCTATAATATCAAATAAATAAGCGCCTCCCCTTTTAATTTCGTGACCAATATAAACACAACTTCCCGATAACAAGCCACCTAACAAATAACCATTACCTGCATCAAAACTAATGGATAATGGATTCAATATTTTACTGTTACTGTCGTAGCATAAATGACGTTGGTCAGATAATGCAAAATTAACAAAAGCCTGATGCTCTATCATAACGCCTTTGGGCTGACCGGTTGAACCCGAAGTATAAATCACATAAGCTAAGTGCGATGAGGTCAATCCGCTATTTGCGACTGTGAGGTTGTTTTTACCATACCGACTACAAAAATGACTCTGGCTATCGACATGATTTTCATCTGTATCACCCAAGCCATCCAGCATCACAACTGCACCATTAAAGCCTGAAAGCACTTTTTGTACCTGAACCTGACTCAATACAAGCTCTAACTGGGCATCTTCAAGCATATAGCTGATACGATCTTGTGGGTAACTTGGATCCAGTGGTACATAGGCGCCACCCGCTTTTAATATAGCGATAATACCTATCACCATTTCCAGTGAGCGCTCAACACACAAACCTACTAAGGTATCTGGTTTTATATCATGCTGTATTTTGAGGTAATGCGCTAATTGATTGGATTTTTCATTTAATTGCTTATAGGTAAGTTGCTTATCTTCAAACACCACTGCTATGTTATTTGGATTTAGCTCAGCTTGCTGCTCAAAAAACTCATGGATACACTTATCCTTCGGATAATCTGCCTGTGTATCATTAAGCTCATGCACTAAGTGGTGTATCTGGGCCTCACTAAGTACCCCGACTTCAAATACACTTTTATCTGGGGTCTGTAACAGGGTAATTAACAGGCGCTCAAAACTACCTGCCATAAGTGCTATCGTACTTCTCTCAAATAAATCGCTATCGTATTCCCAGTCAAGCTGTAACCCATATTCATTCTCTGTCACATTCAGCGTTAAATCATATTTTGCTACTCTGCTCCTTTCTCCGCTTGATAGCAGGGTTAATCCAGGCAGCTCCAGTGTGCCTTCTTCATTGTTTTGTAAAACCAACATTACCTGAAACAGCGGGCTGTGATTTAAGCTACGCGCTGGTTGAAGGGTTTCGACAATCAGTTCGAAAGGGATCTGTTGATGGGCATAGGCATCCAGTAACATTGCTTTGCTTTGATTTAATAAACCTCTAAAACTGGGGTTGGCTGATAAATCATTGCGCAGTACCAAGTTATTAACAAAGAAACCAATCAGACCAGCGACTTCTGGTTGCTCACGATTTGCGATTGAGGTGCCCATCACAATATCGGTTTCATTACTATAACGGGCGAGCAATACCGCAAAAGCAGCCTGTAATCCCATAAAGAGAGTTGCACCATTAACCTGACAAAAACGATAAAGGGTATCGTAACTGCTGCGCTGAATATGCGAGCTAACTATTTGTCCGTTAAAATTCTGTACTGCGGGACGTATCTTACCCAACGGAAGACTGTGCACCGCAGGTAATCCTGCTAACTGTTTTTTCCAATAACCTAGTTGTTCATCCAATACCTCGTCCTGCAACCAGTTTCGTTGCCAGTGGGCGTAATCGGCGTACTGTATGTCTAGCGGTGTGAGAGGGTCTGGTTGGCCTTGTGAGAAAGCCGTGTATAGTGATGAAAATTCATTCAGTAAAATTCCCATTGACCAGCCATCAGATGCAATATGGTGCATGTTGAATAGTAATACATGTACTGTCTCACCCAACTTCAATACACTCGCCCGTAACATCAAACTTCGACTTAAATCAAAAGGGGCGACCGCATCCTGCTCGATAGCCTTGGTCAGCGCCCTGGTTTGTACTTCTCCCTGCAGGTTAGACAAATCTGTTAGCGGCAGGGTGAATATAACTTCCTGTAGGATAACTTGAACGGCCTGACCATCGTCGTCCTCTCTGAAGACAGTACGTAAACTTTCATGGCGCTGGATAATTTTATTAAAGGTGAACTCTAATGCATCGAGATTTAACTCACCTGATAAGGTTAGTGCTGCTGGCATGTGGTAATGGCAACTACCACCATCGATTTTATCCAGTAACCATAGGCGTTGCTGGGCAAAAGACATAGGGATCAAGCTAGTATCTTGGTCAATCTTGGTTATCTCTTTTCTGTGAACTGTTTTTGTATGCAGGCTCAGAAAATCGATGATCTCTGCCTTATGTTTCTGGATATCCCGTTTCAGATCGGCATCGAAGCGCGCCCCTTTTGTTTGTTTAAAACCCAAAGCTCCTTTTTCGATAAATAGATAAACCCCCGTTTCCTGAGATTTTTTAATTATCTGTTCTGCAATTAAAGCCATCCTTCAACCTCTACTTCTTCATCTGTTAATGCTGCTGACTTCATGACCAACAGTGCACGATCTATCACCAATGCCATATCCCGCAATACCGGAGCTTCAAACACCGCCCTGACATCAATTTCAATGGCAAACTGTTTGCAAATATCGGCGACCAGGCGTAACGATAACAAAGAATGACCACCAAGATTAAAGAAGTTGCCCATGGCACTGATCTTGCCCGTTTCAAGTTGCAATACACCGTACCAGATCTCGGCCAGTGCTTTTTCAGTCTCACCATCAGGCTCAATATGGCGGGCACCCGACTGTTGCCCGTCCAAGGCCGGCAAGGCCCTTTTATCAAGCTTACCGTTAGGCGTCAACGGCCAATGTGCCACTAGGACAAAGACTGCGGGGATCATAAAGTCCGGCACCTGGGTCGCTAGGTATTGACGCAACCTGTCAGCCAATGTATGTTGCTCGACATTAGCTTGGCCATCTTTCATACGGATATAAGCGACTAGGGTACGCTTGTCATTGTCGTTTTTATGCGCCAAGATAAAACTCGAATCAACCCCGTCAAATTCATTGATATAATGTTCTATTTCACCCAATTCAATGCGGAAACCATTAAATTTTATTTGTTCATCGAGTCGACCCAAAAACCTGAGTCGGCCATCAGCAGAGCGTTGCACTAGGTCACCAGTTTTATACATGATTTCGCTATCACCGCTGGTAAACGGATCGGTGATAAACTGGCTCATGGTCAGTTCATGGCGGTTGAAATACCCCCCAGCAACACCATCACCAGCAATGCACAACTCTCCGACAATGCCATCTGGCACCAACTGATGTTGGCGATCTAGAATATAAAAACGGGTATTAGCCATAGGTAAACCGATACGTACATCGCTACTATCTATGCGGTCAATCGCAGACCAAATAGTGGTTTCCGTCGGTCCGTACATGTTGTAGATGACACCCGAGACATGCTCAACCAGTTTAGAGGCGACCCCAGGGGCGATTGCTTCTCCACCGACCAGTAACATTTTCAGTTGATTCAGCCCTTGCTGACCATCTTGATTATTAACCCAGTCATTGATAAAGGAAGGTGTACACTGCATATGAGTGACATTATATTTTTTAATCAATGCCAACGGTGACCATTCCCTCAATAAGCGCTTAGACAACAACTTTTGTCTGGCGCTACCTTGCTTGCATAACTTTTGCAGACTGGCCAGGTAAGGAAGGCTGGCCAGCACTGTGTGGTTATCGATACCAAAATCAATCAGGCTGGCCACTTCATTGACACCTATGGCGGTAAATTCTGCTACCTTGGTCTGGCAAGCTTGCACGCTGCCAAACAGGCCGAAAGATTGATAATAACGCTGGAAAGCGAATTCAAGTACCACCTCGGGATCTTTTTCCCAATCCACTCCTTCGTCCACTTCCGTGCCCTCGACCAAAGACTTGATCAGGTGCAATGAATGGCGAAGATAATTTTTCAACGGCTCTCGTACAATTTCCTTAATATCAGGGTCATCACTGACAAAGGTGTGCAGCATAAGGGCCACTTTCCCTTGCTCACGGTCAAAGCCTGCTTTTTCTAGGGCATCACGATACAATTTAATTTTTTCACCCAGCTCTTCAATGCTATGTCCGAGCAAATGGGTCAGTACATTGGCACCAATGGAACCTGCGTATTCAAAGGTAACCGGTGAAGTAGCTGCGGTGATCCAGGTCGGCATGTTTGCCTGTATCGGACTGGGATGCAATTGGATGTCTACTTCCTTGCCCTGCCCGTTGGTGCGTTTAATACTCTCTCCCCGCCACAGGTTTTGTACTATATTCAGGTTATCACGCATTACCTGGTGACGCGTTTCAAATACTTCTGGCACAAAAACAAAGTCATTGGGGTGCCAGCCCGATGCAATGGCCACTTCCACCCGACCGTTAGACAGGTTATCCACCATAGACCATTCCTCGGCGACCCTGATTGGGTCATGCAAAGGCAAAACTACACTACCGGCACGAATGGCAATATTATCGGTTAAGGCTGCCACTGCCGCTGCGGCAACTGATGGATTAGGAAATTGATCGCCGAAATTGGCAAAATGACGTTCAGGTACCCAAACCCCGGACAAGCCGTTTTTATCGGCGAATTTTGCCCCTTCTAATAACAATTCATACTTGTTAACGCCGGATTTGGATTCTTCTGCTGCAAAATAAAACAAGCTAATATCCAGCTCACAGGGTTGTGAAATATCTGCCGGACGGTCCGGTTGAATAACAATCTTGTTGCCTTGGCTGAGGGTCCAGAGTAATTCCAGTACCGAAATATCAAAACTGATGCTGGTCACCGCCAGCCAGGTAGCCTGATGTTCTGACTGGCCCAGTGTCTGGTTTAACCCAGTGAAGAAATTAAGTGCGTTTTTATGGCTTACCATGACCCCTTTAGGGTTGCCCGTAGACCCCGAAGTATAAATCATATAGGCCAGGCTGGAGGACCTTAACGCAGGGTTCTCAATGGCTATATTGGCGACATCCTCATCATCCCTTATCAGGCTTTTAGTGTCTATACAGATAACCATAACCGAATCATCCAGCTCAAACATCGGCAGAATATCCGTTTGGGTCAGCAAATATCTGATCCCCGAATCAGCTAGGATATGGGCCAGACGGTTTGCTGGATAACCTGGATCCATAGGCACATATGCTCCGCCAGCCTTGAGGATAGCTAACAAGGAAATCATCATTTCCATGGAGCGTTCAACACAGATCCCCACTAGGGTATCTGCCGTGATCTGATAATTTTCCACCAAGTGAAGGGCCAGTTGGTTGGCCTTGTGGTTCAACTCAGCATAAGTGAGCTCAGTGTCTTCAAATACTAAGGCCACTGCATCCGGGGTTCTGGCAGCCTGGGCTTCAAACAACTGGTGAATACACAGATCATCCTGATAGTCGATCTGGGTATCATTCCATTGCAGCACCTGCTGTTGCAGTTGCCTTTGGTTAAGCAGGTCGACTGTAAATACATCTTTGTCAGGATTTTGAAGCAACTGCTCCAGTAAATGCGAAAAGTGTTCTGCCATCCCACGGATAGTATCATGGCTAAACAGATCAGTATTGTAGTTCCAAGTGATCCCTAACCCCTCAGACAGCTCAGTCACGTGAAAAATGAGATCATACTTAGCATCACTGTCCTGATTTTGTATCGATTCAAGGGTCAGCCCTGGCAATTCGCCTTCGCCTTGTTCAATGTTATGCAATATCAGCATCATCTGGTATAACGGGGTATAACTTAAGCTGCGCTCAGGTTGCAGCTTTTCAACTATTTGCTCAAAGGGTACCTGCTGATGCGCATAAGCATCAAGCAGCATGCCTTTGCTCTGCGCCAGTAATTGATTGAAGCTTGGATCATTAGACAAATCCATACGTAAAACCAGGGAATTCATGAAAAAGCCGATCAGGGGTGTAATTTCGGCTTGTTCTCGGTTGGCTATGGGGGTACCAAGCACGATATCCGTCTGATTGCTGTAGCGTGCCAGCAAGGTACAAATTGCCGCATTCAGTCCCATAAACAAGGTAGCACCATGACTTTGACATAGCTCCACCAGGGCCTGGGCATTATGCTGTTTTATCACTGAATAATGGTCGTCACCGTTAAAGGTTTGCACCGGTGGACGGGCACCTTCTAGCGGTAAACTATGCACCATGGGCAAATCGGCTAAGTGCCGGCTCCAGTAATCTAACTGTTTATCCAGCACATCATCCCTGAGCCAATTGCGTTGCCACTGGCTATAATCCGTATATTGCAATTCAAGTGGGGGTAACGGGTTAGCCAGCCCTTTGCTATAAGCGCCATACAAGGTAGTGAATTCATTGACCATCAGTCCCTTCGACCAGCCGTCAGAAGCAATATGATGCATGGTCGCCAACAATATATACTGCTGCTCATCGAGCCGTAATAGGGTTACCCGCAACATGAAATCAGCTGACAGGTCAAATATGCCGGTCACGTCCTCACCGACATGTTGCTTCAATGCTGCTGCCTGCACTTCACCTTCCAGATCAGATAAATCTATAACAGTCACGGCGAACCCGTCGGGCGCTTGCACCACTTGGATCGGCTGCTCACTTTGTGACGCAACAAAGTAGGTTCTCAGGGCCTCATGCCGCTCAACTATGGTGCTGAATGCGGCTTTAAGGGCTTCAACATTGAGATCACCGTTCAATTTTAACGCCGTAGGCATATTATAATGACTACTGCCACCGTCAATCTTATCCAGTAACCACAAACGCAGCTGGGCAAAAGATAAAGGATACGAGGTGATATTTGTCGCTTTTTTTATCTTCCCTCCTTGGCGTTCACTCCCATGAATTTGTTCCAGAAACCGGATAATTTCAAGCTTATTTTGTTTGATTTTTTTGCCTATTTCCGAAGTAATGGCACCTAGCTTTGCATTGGACTTTAGCTCGCCTTTTTCTACAAACAGGTGAATACCTTTTTCATGTAATGATGTGAGAAACCTTTTTAAATCCTTCATGTTACCAAATGACCTCTTCTTGTTGTATATCTGCTGAAATATCAACATCGGGTATGTTAATTTTCTGTTGAGAAATTAGAAAATCGATATGTACGGCCAATTCAGTCACAGTCTGTAATTCAAACAAAGTTCTGATCGGCAGTCTTAGTTCATATCTTTCATCGATCTTAGTCATTAACTTTATTGCGCGTATTGAGTTTCCACCAACATCAAAAAAATTATCATTAATACCGATTGTTTCAATTTTCAAAATCTGTTGCCAAATTTCAATCAAAGCCCTTTCAGTCGCTGTTGAAGGTTCAATGTAATGAGCTTTGTGGGATGACATATCCGGCTTGGGCAAGCTGCTTCGATCAATTTTACCATCATGAGTAAGTGGCCACTCATGCATCAGGATAAATCGCTCTGGTATCATATAATCGGGTATCACTTGTTTAAGTGATTGTTGTATATTAGGCACCAATCCCACGTCATCAATATCTGTTTCATGGCCCAATTCAGGTTTAAGATAAGCAATTAACTGTTTATTGCCAATATCATTTTCTATCGTCAATACCAGCGCAGAATCAACACCTTCATGTTCACTTAACTGATGCTCAATTTCACCTAACTCAATTCTAAAACCTCTAAGTTTAACTTGCTCATCTGTTCGGCCAACGTATTCCAAATTACCATCAGCTAAATAACGGACCAAATCACCCGTTTTGTATAAGTATTTACTATTATTGACACTGTCAGCTTCATAATAAGGGTTGTTGACGAAACGATCTTGCGTCAATTCCGGGTTATTCAAATAACCACGCGCCAAACCATCTCCCCCTATATAAAGTTCCCCATAGCTGCCTATGGGGATTAAGCCCATGTTATTATCCATGATATAGAGCTGATGGTTAACAACCGCTTTACCTATGATACTCGTATTAGCTTTTATTGTTTCTGAGTACCTGTATCTGACAGCATCAATTGTACATTCTGTCGGACCGTAACTATTAACGACTTCATATCCTGTATCAACTAGCTTCTTTGCCAGACTCGTAGGTAACTTCTCACCACCTACCACTAGCGTTTTTAATAGCGACCTATGATAAATATTACATAGTTGATCTTTCATTGCTAATAAAAGCGCCGGGGTAATATTAGCTTTGGTTATCTCTTGAGTGACCAAAGTATTTATAAATAACTCTAAGTCAAATATTTTATTTTGGCTAAAAACTACGGTTTTCCCACCAAAAATCAAAGGTAATAAGTATTCCTCTAATGCGCCATCGACACAATATGAACTATAAAATATAAATGAAGCATTCTCTTCATATGAATAATAATCAACCTGAGATAGCAAATTATTAACCAGTGACTTATGCTCAATCATCACCCCTTTGGCTTGTCCCGTTGGACCTGAGGTATAAGTCACATAAGCCAAATCAGATGTTTTTTTAGTATCGGATTGTTTGAGGTTTGTTGCTGGATAATCCTGTGTTTTTTTCTGGTACATTTGTGGATTAATTTCAATAACATTGACATTGTCCGAAACATCCAGCCCGGTAATTAAATCTAACCGAGATAATAGATGCTTCAAGCCTGTATCTTGCAGCATATAGTCCAGCCTGACTTTAGGATAAGCAGGGTCAAGCGGTACATAAGCGCCACCGGCTTTAAGAATAGCCAAAACACTTACCATCAATTCCAGTGAACGCTCAATACAAATACCCACTAAGGTTTCATTATTCACACCTTGTTCAATTAAATAATGCGCCCATTGGTTTGATAGTTGGTTCAGCTCCCGGTAACTCAACTGTTTGTCTTCAATTACCACAGCAATAGCATTCGGAGTTTTCTCTACTTGCGCTTCAAACAATTCATGAATGCATTTATCTTTAGGATAGCTTAGTGCTGTATTATTCCATGTGACCAGTTGCTGATGATACTCCGCCTCACCCAGCATTTTCGCTTTAAATACATCTTGTTCTGGCGTGCATAACAAAGCTTCAAGTAATTGTTCAAAGTGTCTACCCATACCTGTTATGGTATCTGTGGTAAATAAGTCCGTATTGTATTCCCAACTTAATAATAAACCTTCTTCTTTTTCAGAGATATTAAGTATCACATCATACTTGGCAATAATGTCACTTTTCTGAACCTGACTCAGTTTAATATCGGGTATTTCAAGTGTTCCTTCGTCATTATTTTGTAAAACCAACATTATCTGAAAAAGAGGACTATGACTTAAACTACGCTCTGGTTGTAGTTTTTCTACAATCTGTTCAAATGGCACCTGTTGATGAGCATAAGCATCTAACAACATTCGCTTACTTCGGGCGATTAATTCAATAAACGATGGGTTATTTGATAAGTCACAGCGTAACACCAGGTTATTCATAAAAAAGCCAATTAAGGATGCGACTTCTGGCTGTTCCCGGTTGGCGCTAGGACTCCCCATAACAATATCGATTTCATTGCTGTAACGGGCGAGCAGTACTGAAAATACCGCATGCAGCCCCATAAATAATGTCGCGCCATTATCCTGACAAAATTGGTTTAAATTTTTATTTGTCTGCTTATTAATAATTAAGTCATAAGTCTCTCCGGTAAAACTTTGTACCAATGGACGTTTACTCTTTAACGGCAAACCATGCACTATGGGTAAATCTACTAACTGTTCTTCCCAGTATACAAGTTGCTTATCCAGGACTTCACCCTGTAGCCAGTTATGTTGCCAATAGGCATAATCAGCGTATTGGATCGGAAGAGGCTCTAAAGGGTTCTCCTTGCCTTGCGAATAAGCCGTGTATAAAGCGATAAATTCATTAATTAAAATTCCTCTTGACCATCCATCAGACGCAATATGGTGCATAGTCACTAACAATATATGCTCGACATCACTCAGTTTCAATATCTGCACCCGCAGCATAAAGTCACAACTTAAATCAAAAGGCTTGGCTGCATCCAATTCCACGCACTTCATCACTTTAGCTTGTTGCTCTTCGTCACTCATTGAAGAAAAATCTATAACCACAACATCAAACATCCCTGGATCCTGGATTTTTTGTACTGGCTGACCATCATCATCTTCAACAAAATATGTCCGCAGACTTTCATGACGTGAAACCAAACTACTAAAAGCTTTTGCTACGACATCAAGCTTTAATGCTCCAGTTATCTTTAACGCTTCAGGTATATTATAATGCGTACTTCCTCCATCGATCTTATCCAGTAACCATAACCTTTGTTGTGCAAAAGAAGTCACTAGGACATCACCTGGTTGTCTGTCAATAGGTTCAATCTGGGTGGTTTCAGCATTTTCACGCTTTTCTAATAACTCAACAAGTTCAACTTTAAGTGCGACGATTTGTGATTTTAACGCTTTATCCATTGCCCCCGCAGGTGCCTTAAACGCTAGCTTCCCATCATTGAGATAGAGTGTGATCCCCTTGTTTTTAACTTCTTTTAGTAACGCTACAAGATTCATAATAATCCACCTTCCATTTCATCATCTTCGCTTTCTACAACATCGGCCAATAAGGTTAATGGCTCTATATAAGCTGCAAGCTCTGCAATTGTTTTATGTTCAAACAACACCCGTACACTGATGGTGATATCAAACTCCTCTGTGATCCGGTTTACTACTTTCATCGCCAGTAACGAATGCCCCCCGATAGCAAAAAAGTCATGGGTAGTTCCTATGCTCATCGAAATATTCAGTAACTCCTGCCACATGACCACTAACTTGCTTTCTATCTCGGTGCCCGGTGCTACATAACCTGCACTGCTGTGCTCCATCGCCCAATCAGCCAGGGCTCGTTTATTGAGCTTGCCGTTAGACAAGTAAGGAAACGTTTCAACTTCGATCAACTGATGTGGCACCATGTATTCAGGCAATACGCTTTTCAGCATTTGCATTATTTCAGTTGCACTCGCTTTAGCTTCAATGATAAATAATGATAAATTATGGGACGAGGCACTGAAAATACATTTTGCTTGCTCGGCCAACCCTGCATTTAATACCAGCATTGTTATTTCATCAGGCTCTATCCTGAAACCATTTAGCTTAACCTGATCATCAAGTCGCTCCAGATACATCAGATTATTATCCGCCAATACCCGTACATGATCTCCGGTTTTGTAATAGTTTATTTGACTGGCTTCACAATAATGCATCGCCTCGTCGGTTAAGTCAGCTTGATGATAATAACCGTTAAACAGCGAGTCTCCTGCAATTTGCAACTCTCCTGATTCCCCTTTAGCAGCCTCGGTGCCATTTTCTTTAACTACCCGACAGCTCAGGTTATTCACCGGATAACCAATCGGCACAAAATCGGTGATTAGGCGCTCGTTAAAACGCCAAAAAGTGGCATCAATACAACATTCCGATGGCCCGTATAAGTTAACAATTTCACAGTTAAATACGCTCTGTGCCCTTCTTGCTGTCAGCATTTTTAACGCTTCACCACCACAAAATATGGTTTGAAGATTATGCTCATAGCCATCAAAACTATCTTCCGTCATAACCTCCAGTAACGAAGGTACTATTTGCATCCGGGTTATATGCTGCTCTGATACAATACGTCTAAATAATGACGGCTCATAGTTGATTTCGCTTGGGGCTATCACCATAGTCCCACCGACCAGCAGTGGACTCCAGAATTCCCAGATGGACGCATCAAAACTCGCCGATGTTCTTTGTAGAAAACGGTCTTGGGGCTTAAATGAAAATTCCTGGTTTATCCAGTTCATATGATTTAACAATGCTTTGTGGCTTATGCTAACACCTTTGGCTTTACCTGTTGAGCCTGAGGTGAATAAGATGTAGGCCAAATCGTCACTACCGATTGTTATGTCGGGTGTTGTTATGTCATAGCGCCCTAGTTCCAATGCGCTATAATCGATAGCTTGACACCCTTCAATAGAAAAATCGCCCTGACAAATAAATGCCTTTGCCTGTGCATCTTGTAACATGGTATTGATACGTTGTACGGGTAATTCAACATCTATCGGGATATAAGCGGCACCCGTTTTCATTACCGCTAGCATGGCGATAACAAATTCGATGGAACGAGTAAGGCAAAGTGCAATGGCATCACCTTTGCCAATGCCTGTTCCTATCAAGTAATGCGCCAGACGATTCGCACTGGCATTGATGTCACTTAAAGAGGCCATATCACCACCAACCTGAGTTACGGCTGCATCAGGGATATTAAGTGCCCTTTCGAATGATTTCAATACAGTGACATCATTGCCCGTAGTTACTTGTTTGCCCATCGCTTTGTAGCTGGGGGGGGGGGATATTTTGTTACCCTGAATGTGATCAACCAAGTTAGATTTGCACGAGGTAAGAAAATAATTTAATGCCTGTTCATCAATAAAATCACTATCGTAGGTTAACTGCAAACGGGTCGCATTGCCCTGGGTGATTAACATAAATTGTAATTTAAACGCTTCGGGGAAATAAGCAACTTGCTCTATTGTAGCTGCCGACCCAGAGGGTCTGTCTATACTATCAAAAATAAAGGTAAAACCGTCGTTTTCATGTGCATGCTCCTTTGCGAAACATTCACTGTAATCTATCGCCAACGCACTGCAATCACGTTCATTTTCAACGGCAATGTCGAATGAATCCGACACGTCGGGAAATAAAGGCACAGCCCGACTCAGTGGACCAATCGCTTCAGCCAATGTGCTATCGCCGCGGCTATCAAAGACTCTTGCCAATGAAGCCTCTTTTGAATATTTGGTGAGTGATAATCGTAAACTTGCACAGATAACTTCGGCTACCGTCGCCTGATGTTGAGAGGCGTAACTGTCGAGGTGATCAAATACATCACCCAGCTCAACGCTGGCAAAACTATACTGTCTGGTTGACGACTCGATAGTTGAAGCGTGCATATAACGCTGTAATGAAAACGGCTGTTGCAACCCCGCAATACTTTTATCCTTAGTCCAAAAGGCACGCGCATCAAGCAGGTCATCATCGAGCAGAAAATCAGCCAGCCAAGGGGCTAACTCAGCATACTGAATAATATCTTCATGCAGTCTTTCAAGACTCTGTTTCAGGTTACCATTACCGGCACTAAGCAAAAGGTCGAGCAGGTAATTAAGAGAAAAAGCATCGGTATTAATACCAGATAACTCCAGATATAACCAACAGGTATCGCCCATATCCGCCAACACTACTCGATGCCAGGGCGTTGATGAACCACAAGATTTTAGCTCATTGGTGATGTTGTTTTTTTGTTCAGCTATTTGGATTTCATCAAGGTGTTGCCAATTCAATTCGATAAAGTTAACAGCTACTTCTGATGAAATATTTTGCCATAAAGCACCTAACTCATCTAAATGGTAATGAGTACGCAGAATTTCAACACCATAGAGCAGTTTTTGTAAACAGACTTTAATATCCTGAGCCTGTAAAGTTCCATCGAAAACAGCACTAATAGTGGCAACATCAAACGACTTCTGCGAATTATTGTTCAGTTGCTTCCAATAGGTATGTTGAATTGGGGAAGCCAACACTTGGTTATTCATTTAAG
>NZ_JQEC01000073.1 GCF_000764185.1 Colwellia psychrerythraea | reverse complement strand
AGAATTACAAGATTTGGAGTATGATGTTCATGCGGTACCTATTGGCCAACCCATTAATAATATAAAGTTTTATGTTTTATATAATGGTCAACCCATACCTTTGGGAGCTATAGGGGAATTGTATATTGGTGGTGATGGTGTTACTCACGGCTATTTGAATAATGATGAATTGACCAATGATAAATTTGTTAAAAACTCACAGCAAACCAATCAGGACGATATTATTTACCGAACGGGCGATTTGGTAAGATATAGACACGATGGTCATCTTGAGTTTATCGGTAGAGTCGATGACCAGTTAAAAGTGCGTGGATATCGCATTGAAGTGGGTGAAATTGAGGCTCAGTTGGTTAGTCATGATAAGATCAAAGAAGCTGTTGTGCTTGCTAAGGGTGAAGGGATCAAAAAGCACTTGGTCGCCTATTATACTATTAATCAGCACGCCCCTAAAGTAAGTGAATTAAAAGGCTGGCTTAAGGTATCGTTGGCAGAATATATGATCCCGACTAAGTTTATCGAAGTCGACAAATTTATCCTAACCAATAATGGTAAAGTTGATAAAAAATCATTATCCGAAATTGCCTACGTGGAGCTTGGTCATAATGATAAATTCAGCAAAAACAATAATATCGAAGGTCAATTAAGTGTAATTTGGTGTGAAATTCTGCAATTGGACAAGATTAGTATTAATGACAACTTTTTTGAAAGTGGCGGAAATTCACTGTTAAGTATTGAAGTACAAAAAGCAGTATCTGACCGAACAGGATATCAGATAGAGCTGACTGATATATTTGAGTATCCTACGATTAAATCACTGTCTGGTTATTTGACAAAGGAAAATGAACTTGATGAACGGGCAGTCAATACAAAATCTGCAAATACTGACTCTACAAATACGGGTCGTCAGCAAGATAATGATATTGCGGTGATTGGCATGTCTGGGCGATTCCCTGACGCGGCTAATATCGATGAATTTTGGCAAAATATCAGTTCAGGACTTGAATCTATTCAGACCTTTGAAGATCAACAGTTGCTTGATTGCGGAGCCAGTGTAAGTGCACTGAATGATCCTAATTATGTCAAGCTGGGCTCTCTGGTTGAGGGCATGGCTGATTTCGATGCTAAATATTTTTCCTTCACCCCAAGAGAAGCTGAATTACTCGATCCACAACATAGATTTATGTTTGAATGTGCCTCTGATGCACTGGAACATGCTGGTTATGGTGATCAGTCAAAATTCAGAGATGTCGGTGTTTTTGTCGGCACTTCCGATAGTAAATATATGATGGAAAACCTCATAAATAATCCTGAAGTTCTGCGCAATGCAGGAAAAATGACTTACTATGGGAATAGTCCTGGATTTTTATCTACCCAATTATCTTATAAACTGAACTTAACTGGTCCCAGTCTGAATATACTGACTGCTTGTTCAACTGCATTAGTTGGTATACACCAAGCGTGCAACAGCCTGAATTTCAATGATTGTGAAATGGCTTTGGCTGGTGGTTCAAGTATTTCTTTACTTAAAGCGAAGGGATATTACTTTGAAGAAGGCGGTATTGATTCGCTGGATGGACATTGTCGTCCTTTTGATAAGGATGCCCAGGGTACACGAGCAGGTAGTGGTGCAGGTGTCTTATTACTTAAACGTCTTGATAAGGCTCTGGCTGATAAAGATACTATACATGCAATCATCAAGGGCACAGCGATTAATAATGATGCAGCGGAAAAAGTAGGTTATGCGGCACCTAGTGTTGGCGGACAGACTGATGTTATTAGAAAAGCCATGAAAAAGGCTAACGTTGATGCAAGTACAATTCAATATGTTGAAACTCATGGTACTGGCACATCAATAGGTGATCCTATTGAATTTAGAGCCTTGCAAAGAGCTTATGGGGAACAGGAATCAGGTTACTGTGCGTTGGGTGCTGTTAAGGCAAATATAGGCCATCTTGATACTGCCGCCGGAGCGGCTGGTATTATCAAAGTGATCCAGGCTATCAAAAATGAGCAGATCCCACCGAGCATCAACTTTACACAAAGCAATAGTCAAATTAATTTTGATAAGTCGCCTTTTTATATAAACACTGAGCTTAAACCTTGGCATAGTGATAATAATGTAAGACGTGCCGGGGTAAGTTCTTTTGGTGTAGGTGGAACCAATGCCCATATTATTATTGAACAGGCTCCAGTTGTTGAACCAAGTACATCCCTTAGGGATACTTGGTTGTTCCCGTTATCAGCAATGTCAAAATCTGCTCTTAAAGTAGCTTGTGATAATTTACGAAATTTCTTACAACAAGAGTTGCAAGAAGGAAGCAATATTAGCCTACATGATATTTCCTATACATTGCAGCTTGGCAGAACTAAACATGCCTATAGCACGGCCTTTGCATGTAAATCGGTAGAGCAGGCTATTAAATTGTTACAAAACAAACCTAAAATTGTTCGGGACAAAGGTGAACGTCCCTCTGTAGTCTTTATGTTTCCAGGGCAGGGATCCCAGTATGTGAACATGGCACAACAACTTTATTTAACAGAGCCTTTGTTTAAAACACAATTTGATCTGTGCGCAGAAAAATTACTTTCCATATCAGGTGAACAGCTAACTAATATTATCTATCCTGACGCTCATATGATACAGGGCGTCGAAAATGACAACGATTTACTCAATCAGACGCATATTACTCAACCAGCGTTATTCACTATTGAATATTGTTTAGCAAGAGTAATGCAATCTTGGGGAATTGAACCAGATGCCATGATAGGTCACAGTATTGGTGAATATGTTGCTGCTTGTCTGGCTGGAGTATTCAATCTTTCTGATGCATTGAAATTGGTTAGTGCTCGAGGACGTTTGATGCAAAAGGTTGCGCCGGGTAGTATGTTGTCAGTTTCTATGACAGTTGAACAATTGGAACCATTGCTGACCCAAACAGGTACGTGTCTGGCAGGGATCAACTCTGTCAGTAATTGTGTTGCTTCAGGCAGTGATGAAAGTTTGAACCGTTTGAAGGTTTTACTGGATGAACAGGAGATTGATTACCGGACGTTACATACTTCTCATGCTTTCCATTCAAAAATGATGGATGTTATTTTACCTGATTTTAAAAATGTCATTGAGCAAATAACACTACAGCCACCAACTTTACTTTATGTGTCAAATGTTACAGGAAATTATATTACTCCTGAGCAGGTACAAGACCCGCAATATTGGGTTGAACATCTTAGAGGCACAGTTCGGTTTGCAGATGGTATTGAAACTATTCTGGCTGACAGAGAGTTTTTACATGAAAGTAAAATACTCATTGAAGTCGGGCCGGGGATCAGTTTGTCAGCTTTAGCGAAGAAAAATCCCCGAAGTGCAGAGTACACTGTGGTATCGACAATGCGTCATCCTAAAGAGCCGGTTTGTGATATGGTCAACTTGCAAAATGCACTGGGTAAATTGTGGGGACATGGTATAACTGTTGACTGGCAGGCTTTCCATCATGAACATCCCGGACGTAGAGTTCCTTTACCTACTTATCCGTATGAAAAAGTCAGATATTGGGTTAACTCGGTGAAAAATCCTCAGCGTATGGCTACGAATAAGGAAGAAAAACTACCAATGGATCAATGGTGGAATCTACCGACATGGAAACAAAAGCCGCTGATCAAAATAGATAGGCTATTAAAGAATTTAACAAGTTCGAGTTGGTTATTGATCATGGATGATTCAGGCGTTGCAGAGGAAGTGGCTAAATCTTTAATAAATGCTGGCCAGCGAGTGTTGCGTGCATACTCTGGAAAAAGTTTTTCTCGTATCAGTGATGATGAATATAGCTTAGATTTAACTAATGAAGCGGACTATTTAGCCTTGCTTCGTGCAGCCTGTAGCGCAGCAAAAATTACCCGAGTGATTCACTTTGCCAGTATTGAACCCGTGGGCCAAAATGATAAATATGATATAGAAGATTTCTGGTCTGATCAGGAAAGTGGTGCTTTAAGTGCTTTATATACTATAAAAGCGATAATCAATGCTGAGTTGGTTGATGATTGTAAAATAGATTTTATTACCAATGATGTGGCAAAAATTTCAGGTGAAGAAATAGCTTCTCCGGGAAAAGCCACTATCACCAGTTTATGCAAGGTTGCCCCACAGGAATATTCTGAACTTGAATGTCATCATATTGATGTTAAATTGCATCACAATCATGGTAAGGAATATATTGTCAGTTTGAGCCAAAACATAATCGGTGAATTGCTTGTACCTGAACGTTGTTCAAGCATTGCCTTAAGAGGCTTCCAGCGCTGGGAGAAACAGTATGAAACGGGTGTTATTGAACCAGACATGCCAGCAGCTAAGACACTCAAAGATGACGGGGTATACCTGATCACGGGTGGTCTGGGTAACATTGGTCTGTTATTGGCTGGATATATCAGTAAAACAGTCAAAAATGCCAAATTGATACTGGTGGGACGTTCACACTTTCCCGCGGGTGAAGATTGGGACGATATAATGAAAAGTCAGGCAGAAGAATCAATCTGTCATAAAATAGACCAAATTCAGATAATGCAAGCCAGAGGGGCCGATGTTTCTGTTCTTACTGCTGACGTCGCGGATCTGGTTCAGATGCAGACTTTGTTTGAAACAGTAGAAGAACGCTTTGGTGCAATAAATGGGGTCATTCACTGTGCCGGTCAGCTTCATGGTTCAATGAAAGCCCTGATAGAGACAGGTAAACAAGATTTTGAAAAACAATATAGCTCAAAAGTAAATGGCGTTATGGTACTGAATGAGTTGCTCAGTACACGTCAACCAGATTTCTGTATTCTGATGTCGTCATTGGCTTCGGTATTGGGAGGTTTGGGCTTTAGCGCTTACGCGGCGGCTAATATATTTATGGATGCTTTTGTGCAAAGAAAGCATGATTTGGGTGATGATAGTTGGATCAGTGTTAACTGGGACGGTTGGAACTTTTTGTCAGCAGACAACGTTGATTTAAGTCGCAATAGCTTTGGTATGACACCTGAAGAAGGAGAGCTGGCATTTGAGCAGGTTCTGGCAGGCGCCTACTTTCCACAATTGATTAATTCTACTGGTTCGCTGGATTATCGCTTGAGCCAATGGATAGACAAAACCGAAACAGTTCATCAATCCGTGCTTTATGAACGTCCCGAATTAGATACTGACTATGTTAAACCGACCAATGAAGTTGAAGAAAAATTGGTTGTTATTTGGCAAAATATTTTGGGTATTGACCTGATAGGTATCGAAGATCATTTCTTTGACCTTGGAGGAGACTCTTTGGTTGCTACTAGAGTAATTAGTGCGATTCGAAAAGTGTTTTCTGTTAATGAATCTATATTTTCGATCAGAGATTTCTTTGAAAGCCCTGTGATCGAGCATATTGCTGAAAAAATCTCGGTATCCACAGTTGATACCTTAGTTGAAGATAAAAAAACACAGTTTATAGAAGCGGGTAAAGTTGTTGATGAGGGGGTTTTCTAATGAGCTTGGCAGATAGTATTATCGAACAGGCACAAGCTCATAATATTCTATTGTATTTGAAAGGTTCACAACTGGCTTATATTAGTGAGGAAGGGGCGTTTCCTGATCAGCTTAAAGGATTGATCAGGGATAACAAAGACAGCATTGTTGCATCTTTGTTGCAACAGGAGCTGAAAAAACAACTGGAAGATAAGGCTTCAGTGATCACGGTTGTTGAAAAAGATCAGTTCCTGCCGTTGTCTTTTGCTCAGCAGGGACTTTGGTTTATTGACAAACTTGAAGGTGGTAGTAGTCAATATAATATTCATGCGGCTTTTCGTTTGACGGGTAAACTTAATCTGGCTGCAATGCAAAATGCGCTTGATACACTGGTTGAACGTCATGAAGTATTAAGAACTGTATTTATTGAAAAATATGGTGAAGCCTGTCAGGTTATTCAACCAGCATTGCCTGTTGAAATACCTGTGTTAGATCTTAGTGTACATGCCAAAGATAAACAGCAGGATAAGGTATTAGAATTTGCTACTATTGAGATGAACAAGGCTTTTGATTTGCAGTCTGATCTGATGTTAAGAGCAAAAATTTTGGTGTTATCTCAACAGGAGCATGTTCTACTATTTACCATGCATCATATTGCTTCAGATGGCTGGTCTCAGGGGATTTTGATCAGTGAATTTGTAACCTTATATAACAGCTCCTGTAAAAAGCTTCCTAATCCTTTGCCGGCACTTGAGATCCAGTTCAGTGATTATGCTCATTGGCAACGCTGTTATTTTAGTGATGAAAAAATTGCTCAACAGCTGGTATTTTGGAAAAATCGACTAGCTGGTGCGCCACGTCATCATAGTTTACCTTTAGATAGGCCCCGTAAGCCACAACAAGATTTTAATGGTAAAATATATACCTGGCTGGTTGAAGCTGACAGTATGAATGCGCTGAAAGGTATGGCCAAAGCTAACAATGCGACACTATTTATGGTGTTGTATACGGCTTTGTCAGTTGTTTTTGGACGATGGAGCCAGACTAGGGATGTTGTGATTGGTAGTCCAATTGCAGGCCGAACTCATCATCAAGTAGCACCACTTATCGGATATTTTCTTAATAGTATTGTTTATCGCAGTCAGTGGAGTGAAGGTGAGAGTTTTGCCTCATTATTGGATCAAAACCGTAAACATACACTGGAAGCCTACGATAATCAGGATATTCCTTTTGATGCACTTGTTGATAAGATGAAAACACCACGTGAGTTAAGTCACAGTCCATTGTTTCAATTAATGTTCACATTGCAAAATCATGAAAAATCTGAGTTGAATCTTACTGATCTGACTATACAAGGCCTGATAGTTGAGAGTTCTATCACTAAATATGAAATGCAAATAGTAGCTGAAGAGTTTAACCATGGTATTGGATTTAGTTTGACTTATTCAACCCACCTGTTTGATGAACAAACGATCCAAGCTATAACCGACAGTTTTAATTTGGTATTGCGGCAGATAGCAAATAATGCAGATCTGATCATAGACCGGATAAAACTGTCGTCGGTAAAAACTGAATTATCAGAGATAAAACCTACTCAATCGAATACAGTGCATGGATTATTCGAACAGCTGGCTGCACAAAAGGGAGATGATATAGCAATTACATTCCAAACCAGTGAAATTAGTTATCTGCAATTGAATGCTCGGGCTAATCGTTTGGCAAGGTATCTACTGGCGCAAGGAATTAAAACGGGAGAAACGATTTTTGTTGGCTTTGAAAATAATATAAATTGTTATATCGCTTTGCTGGCCATATTGAAAGCCGGCGGTATGTATCGATATTATGATCCCTCACGGCACGAGAGTTTGTTAAATAATTTTGAAAATGAGTTAGCGGGAAAGAAAATTTTGATAGAGCCTGGATATATGGCTCAGATACCTGTATCTGTTATTATTATGCCTGAAATAGAGCAATTATCTGGTTATTCAGATGGGAATATTGACCCTGTTCAGACGCAATTAAACGGTCTCGATTCGGCAATTGGCGATAGTATTAATTGTGATAGTTTACTTAGTCATGAGAATGCCTGTAGTCAGATTAATAGGCAGCAGACACAGATGGCCTTAACAACTCGGTCGTCATTATTAATCTTACCTGAAACGGCATATTTCTGTGTAACACAATGGTTGGCTGGTTTAACGGCGGGGGCAAAACTTGTTTTGGTTGGGCCGCAGCATAATACGGCTAAAATATTAGTGCAAAAAGCCGTTACTCATGCAACATTTACCCCGGCTATATTGGCTGATTTGTCTTTTAATGATGCATATAAACTTGAGCGTATTGCAGTTACGTCTGAGCCTAGTTGCACTAGCCTGCTGTGGCAATGGGCACAAAGCTACAGTGTGATAAGTGTATTAAATACAGGTGTTTTTTCATATGTAAGTGTTTGTTCGATAGATTCGAATAAGTCTGTTAACCTTGGTAAAGTTTGTGATACTGCACTGGTGAAAATTCTCGACTATGGTGGGGCTCCAACACCTGCGGGGGCGATTGGTGATTTATATATTGATGGCATTAAAAAAGAACCTGCTAGCTCAAATAATGATAATGGCTTGTATGATACGGGAATGAAAGTCAGACAGTTGAATGACTGTGCGCTTGAGTTGATCAGTTGTGATGATAAAGGGATAACACGAAATGTTTTGGAGTTGGAATATGTAATTTCTTGCCAATCATTGGTGGAACAAGTAGCTATTTGTAATGGTGTTGTTTTTGTTCGTTTCAAAGTAAGTAGTATAGAATGTAGCATTGAAAATACAGACAAAGTAAGTTGGCTGAAAAATCGCATTAAGGAAATTTTACCCCATTATATGTTGCCGGAAATTTACATGTCAGTAGATAAAATGCCCTTATTAATAAATGCCGAAGTCAATAGGCAATTATTGGGATTGCAAATAGACTATTGGAACAATGAAGTTAAATATTTTCCTGATGCTGATTTTTTTCCAGCTGCAAAATCTGTTGAAGTAACACGGAAAAGTGCACCATTTGTTTTGACTGATCAATCAGTGAAGGCGTTAGAAATATTGGCCAGTCATCACAATGTTTCAATGGCTATGGTACTAGCGGCAATTTTTCCCATAGCTTTATCCTTACACATCGACAGCAATGTTGTTGTTAACGCTGTTTATGGCTTATCAGCTGATGATATGGGTAAAATATTCGTACACAATAAATTAGAAGATAGCAAAAGTGTCGATAGTATTGTTAATGAAAGCTTAAATAATATATATAAGACGCTGCCATATGGTTTTGTCGAACAGCAATGGATTACTAATAAATATAATCAGGTACATCGTACTAATGTCACAAAACTATTTGATTATATGTTGTCTTTTAAATCATTAAAAGCTGATGGTGAACAAGTTTCTTGTAATGATAATATGGATGATTTTTCGATTGTTTTGCAAATAAATAACGTAGAACCTGGAAAATTTGACGGAATATGGAATTTTGATGACAATAAATTTGACCTCGCTGCTATCACTAGGTTAGCTAGTACTTTAAACTTGTTGATATTGAATATTAAAGAACAGAAAAAGCTAACCCTTATGATGCTTAAGGATAAGTTAAAGCAAGAAACACGAAGTAAAATACGTTTGGCTAAACGTAAATTTATGCCATTGAAAAGTAGGTGACAAATATTGACAATTTTTTAGAATTGTTTATTCTTTAGGAAAATTTTCCTGAGTTATATCTAAATAAAAAAGAATTTCCGGATCTTGTAATATAAAAAGATCTCACTCATGAGATTAATTTTTGTTAACAAACTCGGAATTCGATTTTTTTGTATTTTACGAAAAAATACATTAATAGTTCAAAACTAGGCAGTATTCATTTAAAACAAATAGAGTCATCTATGTAAACCATGGTCTTATAGTTCCATGTATTATATCTAGACCTAAAGTCTGCTGACGCTCTGACTATGCAAATACTTATTTGAGTATATATTTCAGCCAATATTAATGAACAATGTGCCAATAATTGAATTTTTGAAAAATTACACAGTAAGTTAATAATCGATCAATGTATCAATATTTTCTGAATGACGATGTGAAATATTTAACATCGTCTGGGTCAGAAAATTAAATAAATTTGAACCTTACTCTAATCAAAAGAGTAAGAACAAATAAGGAATACCTTAAATGAATAACCAAGTGTTGGCTTCCCCAATTCAACATACCTATTGGAAGCAACTGAACAATAATTCGCAGAAGTCGTTTGATGTTGCCACTATTAGTGCTGTTTTCGATGGAACTTTACAGGCTCAGGATATTAAAGTCTGTTTACAAAAACTGCTCTATGGTGTTGAAATTCTGCGTACTCATTACCATTTAGATGAGTTAGGTGCTTTATGGCAAAATATTTCATCAGAAGTAGCTGTTAACTTTATCGAATTGAATTGGCAACACCTTGATGAAATCCAAATAGCTGAACAAAAAAACAACATCACCAATGAGCTAAAATCTTGTGGTTCATCAACGCCCTGGCATCGAGTAGTGTTGGCGGATATGGGCGATACCTGTTGGTTATATCTGGAGTTATCTGGTATTAATACCGATGCTTTTTCTCTTAATTACCTGCTCGACCTTTTGCTTAGTGCCGGTAATGGTAACCTGAAACAGAGTCTTGAAAGACTGCATGAAGATATTATTCAGTATGCTGAGTTAGCCCCTTGGCTGGCTGATTTTCTGCTCGATGATGACCTGCTTGATGCGCGTGCCTTTTGGACTAAGGATAAAAGTATTGCGGGGTTGCAACAGCCGTTTTCATTACAGCGTTATATGCACGCTTCAACTATCGAGTCGTCAACCAGACAGTATAGTTTTGCCAGCGTTGAGCTGGGTGATGTATTTGATCACCTCGACAGTTACGCCTCTCAACATCAGGCGACGGTAGCCGAAGTTATCTGTGCAAGTTTACGATTATCACTCACCAAATATTCAAAAGAGGCTTCATTGGCAAGAGTCTTTGATAGCCGCGGCGATAGCACATTGGCTGAAGCGATTGGTCCACTGAGTCGGGCTGTGCCTTTATTTCCCGACGTGTCGGATTCATTCGACATTGCCGTTGAAAATGAACGTGATTGCAGTGCGTTGGCGATAGATTACAGTGAATGTTTCGCAAAGGAGCATGCACATGAAAACGACGGTTTTACCTTTATTTTTGATAGTATAGACAGACCCTCTGGGTCGGCAGCTACAATAGAGCAAGTTGCTTATTTCCCCGAAGCGTTTAAATTACAATTTATGTTAATCACCCAGGGCAATGCGACCCGTTTGCAGTTAACCTACGATAGTGATTTTATTGATGAACAGGCATTAAATTATTTTCTTACCTCGTGCAAATCTAACTTGGTTGATCACATTCAGGGTAACAAAATATCCCCCCCCCCCAGCTACAAAGCGATGGGCAAACAAGTAACTACGGGCAATGATGTCACTGTATTGAAATCATTCGAAAGGGCACTTAATATCCCTGATGCAGCCGTAACTCAGGTTGGTGGTGATATGGCCTCTTTAAGTGACATCAATGCCAGTGCGAATCGTCTGGCGCATTACTTGATAGGAACAGGCATTGGCAAAGGTGATGCCATTGCACTTTGCCTTACTCGTTCCATCGAATTTGTTATCGCCATGCTAGCGGTAATGAAAACGGGTGCCGCTTATATCCCGATAGATGTTGAATTACCCGTACAACGTATCAATACCATGTTACAAGATGCACAGGCAAAGGCATTTATTTGTCAGGGCGATTTTTCTATTGAAGGGTGTCAAGCTATCGATTATAGCGCATTGGAACTAGGGCGCTATGACATAACAACACCCGACATAACAATCGGTAGTGACGATTTGGCCTACATCTTATTCACCTCAGGCTCAACAGGTAAAGCCAAAGGTGTTAGCATAAGCCACAAAGCATTGTTAAATCATATGAACTGGATAAACCAGGAATTTTCATTTAAGCCCCAAGACCGTTTTCTACAAAGAACATCGGCGAGTTTTGATGCGTCCATCTGGGAATTCTGGAGTCCACTGCTGGTCGGTGGGACTATGGTGATAGCCCCAAGCGAAATCAACTATGAGCCGTCATTATTTAGACGTATTGTATCAGAGCAGCATATAACCCGGATGCAAATAGTACCTTCGTTACTGGAGGTTATGACGGAAGATAGTTTTGATGGCTATGAGCATAATCTTCAAACCATATTTTGTGGTGGTGAAGCGTTAAAAATGCTGACAGCAAGAAGGGCACAGAGCGTATTTAACTGTGAAATTGTTAACTTATACGGGCCATCGGAATGTTGTATTGATGCCACTTTTTGGCGTTTTAACGAGCGCCTAATCACCGATTTTGTGCCGATTGGTTATCCGGTGAATAACCTGAGCTGTCGGGTAGTTAAAGAAAATGGCACCGAGGCTGCTAAAGGGGAATCAGGAGAGTTGCAAATTGCAGGAGACTCGCTGTTTAACGGTTATTATCATCAAGCTGACTTAACCGACGAGGCGATGCATTATTGTGAAGCCAGTCAAATAAACTATTACAAAACCGGAGATCATGTACGGGTATTGGCGGATAATAATCTGATGTATCTGGAGCGACTTGATGATCAGGTTAAGCTAAATGGTTTCAGGATAGAGCCTGATGAAATAACAATGCTGGTATTAAATGCAGGGTTGGCCGAGCAAGCAAAATGTATTTTCAGTGCCTCGTCCCATAATTTATCATTATTTATCATTGAAGCTAAAGCGAGTGCAACTGAAATAATGCAAATGCTGAAAAGCGTATTGCCTGAATACATGGTGCCACATCAGTTGATCGAAGTTGAAACGTTTCCTTACTTGTCTAACGGCAAGCTCAATAAACGAGCCCTGGCTGATTGGGCGATGGAGCACAGCAGTGCAGGTTATGTAGCACCGGGCACCGAGATAGAAAGCAAGTTAGTGGTCATGTGGCAGGAGTTACTGAATATTTCGATGAGCATAGGAACTACCCATGACTTTTTTGCTATCGGGGGGCATTCGTTACTGGCGATGAAAGTAGTAAA
>NZ_JQEC01000072.1 GCF_000764185.1 Colwellia psychrerythraea | reverse complement strand
TGATCTTCCCCCGATAAAACGGACACCAAAATCTAACTAAAGATGAGGTGTCTTATGCCTAAGTACAACAATCCAAGACGAACTTGGAAGTATTCAAATGACTTCAAAGTCAACGCTATTCAATTAAGTTATGTTGTTGGCGTCACAATAAAATCAGTCGCTGAAAAACTCGACATACACCCGTTTATGCTGTCACGATGGCGAAAAGAATATCGTGAAGGGATCATTGTGGCTGATAAACGAAAAAAAGTGGCTGGCCAATCAAAAGCCAAAAAAGTACTTACCAAAGAACAACAACTAGAACGTGAAAATAAACAGCTCAAGGAGGAGCTGTATATCCTAAAAAAGTGGCAACGGTTTCTTGCCGAGGAACATCAAGCCGATATCGATTCATCGAAAAACTCAGAGCCGACATAAAGGTAACGAGATTACTGAAGTTTTTTGATGTTTCTAAAAGTGGCTATTACGATTGGTGTGAACGTCAACCAAGTGCTAGAGCGATAGAGGATGTTGAACTTAAAAAGAAAATTCAGCAAATATTCACTGAGAATAAAGGACGCTATGGTAGTCCCCGCATATTTAAAGCCTTGCAAAAGCAAGGATACAGCATAGGTAAAAAACGTGTTGAACGCTTGTATCGTGCACTTGGCTTGGTCGCTCGAGTGATGCGCGTGACGACACGCTCTGCGTTTTATAAGCGCTTCCTTACGACAGGTAAAAACTTACGACCTGATGGTGAAGTGCCATTGGTTAAAAATAAAGTATGGGTAGCAGATGTCACGTATTTGAAAGTGAAAGGTATATGGCGTTATTTATCGGTAATAATGGATTTATATTCACGGCGTATTATTAGCTGGAGTTTAGATAAAAAGAGAACGATGGAAGTCACCAAACGAACACTAAAAAATGCAATAAAGAACCGAAGACCTCAAGGTGGTTTAATGCTGCATACAGACCGAGGTGTGGAATATCGAGGTAATGTTTTTCAAACGGCTTTAAAACGAGCAGGTATTACACATAGCTTAAGCCGAGCGGGTAAATGTACTGATAATGCGCATATGGAGTCATTTTTCCATTCAATGAAGACCGAAGTTATTCGCGGTAATGTATTTAATAGTGATAAAGAACTGCGCGGAACACTTGGAAGTTACATTAACAAATACTACAATGTTTCGAGGCTGCATTCAGGGATAAATTATTGTTCGCCAATAGAATATGAAGCCCTGGCAGCGTGAAAAAAAATGTGTCCGTTTTATCGGGGGAAGATCAACTGCTAACAGTTTGCTCAGTTTCGCTTCGCTACACATTTTAGCCAACAATTACTCGCCTCTTAGCAAGGCGTTAGCTATCAAATTCAAATTTGGAGCATCATGAAAAAACTTCTATTACCAATAATCTTACTTTTAGCCTCTTGTGCAAGTACTTCTGAAACTCCTAAGGAAATTGAGTTAACTGGCAGGTTATTAGGATCCTTTGTTAGTACTTCGGCAGGTTTACTCTCCGGTGATATTCTTCATATCGATAATTCAGAATCGAAAAATAAAGTGTCAAAAATTGCTAATGGTAACCCTAAAAAAGTATTCGTAACTTCAAAAGACTCTAAAGCCCTAGATGGGTTTGTCGGTAAAAGCGTAAGAATAGTTGGTGATATAATATCGGATCATAAAGATGCATTTCACACGGACTTTACAATTCAAGTTAAAAATATCACTAAGATTTAAGCTTTATAATGTGTGTATACACATAACAAGCACTTCAAACGGAACAAAAACAGTTGGCTAGGTTCCGCTTCGCTTCACATTTTAGCCAACCATTACTTAGCCTGTTATTTGGGCGTTACTCGTGCCTCGCACATTATAGCCAACCACAATTTGCCGCTTAACTTAGCGTTATATTTTTCTAGAGTGCGGAGTTAACATCCATACTTTTATGCAATATACGCACTATTAGAATTTGATTGGCTTTATGCTCTTTGTAATAAATAACATGACTGCCTTGAGGCCGTTTCCGGTATCCTTCCCTGATATAATTACAGCTAACTCCAAGTAATGGTTCATTAGCTAATTGGTGGAAGGCAGAGTCCATCAATTTTAAATAATCATTTCTTTGTGCTGTACCCCATGTTAACTGGGTGTATTTGGCTATTTTTATTAAATCTGTCTTAGCTTTACCTGATACTTTAAATGTCGTCATTAGTGATTGTCTTTATCCAACTCAGTAATTAACGAATCATATGAATAATCTGAAACAACACTATTTTCACCCTCAATGAGCATATTGCGTAAATTAAGTATTTTTGTTTCTTGATCTTCTAGCACTCTTAACCCCGCTCTAACAACTTCACTTGCTGAGCCATATCGACCAGTGTTAAGTTGTTGATTTATAAATTGATCAAAATGCTCGCCTAATGTTACGCTTGTATTTTTAGCCATAGTGTAAAACCTCATAAGTACCAATATATATTGGATTATGGTATAAAAAATATAACAAGGCAATTAAACAGACAAAAAACAGTTGGCTTTTTCTCGTGCCTCTCTAATTTTAGCCAACCATTTTAAGCCGCTTATTGCGGCGTTATATGCCAATCGCGTTTTCGTACTTAGGAGTTTTTGTGAATCGATTAATGATCAAGCCCATATCATTTCTACTTTTGATTTCATTAATGATAGTTTTGGTTTCTTGTAATAATCTTGATGCAATTAATTTTGAGTCAAATACAAAGGCTGACATTGACGAATTTATAGATGAAAAAACCGGTCAGGTGGTTTCTATTTCTATAGTTGATGAAGATAATATTTACCAATACCATTTTGGAAAACTAAATAATGGAAGTACTCCAAACAACCAAACAGTTTACGAACTTGCCTCCATTACAAAAACTTATACAGGGTTAGTTGTTGCTAAAGCGATTTTAGACAGAAAAATTGAGCTAAATACAGATATACGTCATTACCTTAAAAATAATGAATATGAAAATTTAGAGCTATCAAATAAGTATATTACTTTCCGACATCTTATTACTCACACCAGTGGGCTCCCAAAAGATTTCGCTTACAGTGAAGAAGATGCTGCTAAAGGAATTATTGTTGAAAAGCTATCAAAGTATTCCAGAGATAAATATTTTGAAGATCTAGAAAAAGTGAAGCTTAACTCTGTCCCAGGGGCGCAATACCAATATTCAAATGCTGGTACTAAATTAGTTGCATATATATTAGAGTCTGTTTATAAAAAACCTTTTGAATTACTTGTATCAGAAATTATCACTACTAATTCAGGAGAGAAGAGTACGGAGTTTAGAAGTATTAATTACGAACAAGATGAAATTACTATCGGTATAAATAAATATGGTGAACGTATGCCTTTGCTCAGCCCATACTCATGGGCTGAAGGGGGCTTAACTTCAACAGTCGAATCTGTAACGAGCTATATCCAGCATCAACTATCATCAAGCTCAGAAGTTACTCTTTCTCATAAACTCCTTGATGGCAATAAAAGTGGTCACGGTCGAGCATTTTTTTGGAATACATATAACTACAATTCAAGTGAACAAATGTTGTACCATAGCGGTGGCTCATTAGGTACTTCTAGTTGGCTTGCTTTATATCCGAAGAAAAAAATGGGTATCTTCATCATTACAAATATTTCTACTAAAAGCGCTCAGGAAGAACTAAATATTTTGTCAAATAAGATTGTTGACAATTTAATGGCATATAACAAGCAAATCAATCAGGACTAAAAACAGTTGGCTTTTGCTCCTGCGTCGCTTATTTTAGCCCATTATTTGGGCGTTGGTATTTTATTTTAAGTTTCACATTTTATTCAAAGGAATGATTTATATGGAAGTAAGTTTAATTGGAATTTTTGCAACTGTTGCTTTTGCACATTTTTTAGCATTAATTAGTCCTGGTCCTGACTTTGTAATTCTTGTGAAAAGTGCGGTAAAAAATGAAAGCAAAAAAGCCATTGGCGTAGCATTAGGCATATCAATCGCTAATGCATTATATATCGCATTATGCTTAATTGGTGTTGGCTCATTATTAGCAAGCTCTGTGTACATGATGATTGGATTAAAAGTTGCTGGAGGGCTGTTTTTAATTTACTTAGCAGTGCAAGCATTACGAGCGAAGAAAAGTGACTATGCAAGTTTATCTGCTCAAGTGAATGTTAAAGAAAAGCAAGAAACTACATTCTTCAAAGAGTTTGTTGTTGGTTTTATGTCTGGAATATTAAACCCTAAAAACATTCTATTTTATCTAAGTTTATTTACTGTTGTACTTACCAAAGATGTAAGCCTTACTTTTAAAATAATACTCGGCGTTTGGATGACTTCACTCGTTTTTATTTGGGATGCCGCCATTGTTTTTATTTTGTCTGGCGAGAATGTAAGGAGAAAGTTTGCAAAATTATCTTATTACATAGACAAAGTCACTGGGGCAATTTTGGGTTTAGTAGGCTTTACAATTGTAAAAACTGCACTTGTTAAATCAAGCGTATGATAAATATGTTATGTTTGTACATCTTAGCCTCCAGTTTATATTGTTTAACACATATATTATGGCTCTGGTTTTACTAACCCACGAATCTGGAGGCTTGCACCTCGTGGGAGTCATTATGTCTATGTTTATCGAGATTCAGGAGGTATAAATGAGCAGTGAAGATCCAACTAAAGCTGGGGAAGTAATGCTTGAGGTCGTAGATAATCAAATTAATGCTAATGATCCTCCTCTGGTAAAAGAAACCTTTAATCGATTACGGAAGCTTGGAATTAGCCGAAAAGAATCAAAAAAATATATTGCTTGTGCTTTATCTGTTGAAATTTTCGATGTTGTTAAAAATAGTAACGAAATTGATTACGATAGGTATTTTGGAAATCTTAAAAAACTGCCAGAAATGCCATGGGATGATGAGTAAATAAACATAACAAGCAATCAATCAATCAATCAATCAGGACTAAAAACAGCGAGCTGTTCGCTTCGCTACCATTTTAGTCCGCTATTTTTCCGCTTAGCTTGACGTTGAGGCTGTAAAATAACTAATTCAGTCAAAACGACTAAATTTTTGTGCTCCTGTATCAAACTGTAGACGATTAACTAGATATAGGTAATGCATTTGCCACCCCGGTTTTAGGGGGAATTGATAACAAACTAATGATTAATAAAAACATTGCTCTGCTGCTTTATAACCAAGTAGCTCTCTTGGTATTGTATTTAATTTAACAGCGATGATATTACATCAGTGTTTGGTGTATCTCACTAAGGAAGAATATGTCTCTATTAATCGCAATGATTTCGTTCTCATTGGCAATGTCAATTTCACCAGGGCCAGTAAATATGGTGATTGTTTCTTCTGGAGCAAGTTACGGTGTTCGTAAAACTTTTTCTTTCGTTTCTGGTGCTACCATCGGTTTTACCTTATTACTGTTATTCATAGGTTTAGGTTTTTATAAAGTTATTGATTTGTATCCGTCTATTCTCAAATATCTTGCGGTTGCAGGCTCTCTATTCATTATTTATATGGGCTATTTACTTGCTTCATCAAAACCCGAGCTAGATATCAAGAAAGAAAAACTGCCAACTTTTATTCAAGGTTTTCTATTACAGTGGTTAAACCCTAAAGCTTGGATTGCATGCGTTGCCGGTGTTTCATTGTTTTCAGTACCTAATGATAACGGTGTATTTTTAACTTTTTCATTTATCTATTTTGTAGTTTGTTACCTCGCATTGTTTTCTTGGTCTGTATTAGGAAATAAGGTAACAATATTTTTAAATAGTGAATTTAGATTAAAGGTATTCAATTTATTAATGGGCGGATTATTAATTGTTACCGCTTGCTTTTTGCTTTATTCACAATTTATTTAAACTTGTTTTAAAGACTAAAGTATGGATGTACTATCCATACAAAACGATTCATCAGAGCAACAAGGGGTATGAAAGGTTATGGAGTTATATTTAGCTATTATTATTTTTGCCGCATCAACAACGGTCACACCAGGTCCAAATAACATCATGATTATGACTTCAGGTCTCAACTATGGTGTTAAGAAGAGTATTCCACATTTATTAGGGATTTGTTTTGGCTTTCCTGCCATGGTAATTATGGTCGGCCTAGGCTTTAGTATTGTATTTGAAATGTACCCTTTATTCCACGAAGTAATAAAGGTAGCAGGTGTCGCTTACCTATTATATTTAGCTTGGCTTATCGCTTCGTCTTCACCGACTTCACTAGATGTGGAAAAATCTAAGCCCTTGAGCTTTACTCAAGCAGCATTGTTTCAATGGGTAAACCCCAAGGCATGGGTTATGGCCACAGGTGCTGTTTCTGCTTACACTTCCATTTCATCAGATATATTCTCGCAAGTGATCTTTATTGCGTTAGCTTTCTTTATTGTTGCTTTTCCTTGTGTAGGGATTTGGTTATTTTTTGGTGTTGGCCTTAAAAAGTATCTTAATTCACCAAAACACCAAAAAATATTTAATTTATCTATGGCTCTATTATTAATTGGTTCAGTTTTACCGGTATTAAAAGAGTTGGTTGTTCAATATGTTGTGTAGGCAATTAAGTCAGGGCAATGATTTTAGCCCACTATTACTTAGCCACTCATTGTAACGTTATATGCCTATAGTCGGGCAAAAAGGAGATTTATGCAGTTCATAGTTACCGCCTACGATTTTGATGATGAAGATGCTATCAAACGAAGGTTATCAAATCGTCAAGCTCACTTATCGAGTATCGAAAAAATGGTAATAGCTGGCACCTTTTTAAGTGGTGGAGCAATATTAAATGAACATGGCAAAATGATTGGTTCTTCTGTACATGTAGAGTTCCCTTCTAGAGCTGAAGTAGATGCATGGATTAAGCAAGACCCATATACAATTGGCAGGGTCTGGAATAACGTTAACATTAGTGAAGGGGTCTTATTTCCGGTCAGCAAGGTAATAAAGCAGACTGTTGACAGTTTAGGTTAATAAAATCACCTCTCAGTTCAATTTATGCATCTAAACCTTACTCAAGCGAAAACCGCATTATCATTCCATAGAAGCGGCGATACTTTTGATGTATTTAAAATTATAAAAATTTAATAATGCGAGTGTTTTTCAAACTTTTAAGCTAATATCGGCTTAAATTATTTAGCTATCATTGAAGGAATATTATGAATAACGATCTTAAAGGGATGTGTCTTTTCTTAGGTTTAATTGGCGTAGGTTATGTAATGCTGCTCATACTAGTCGCCTTATTCACAGGAGCTAAAATTATCAAAAGCATTATATTCATCTCAGTATTTTCATCAGGTCTAATAAGTTTAGGTTTAACGTCACAAGTTAAAAACCGACTATCTAGTTACGCTAAATCTTTTATAGCTAAATAGTCAGCAAAAGGGCTTGTTCGTAAGGAAATTAAGATTTATGAGTGTCATTCTTGTTTCAGATGTTTTTGGTATGACTCCGGCTTTATTAAAACTAAAAGATAGTCTGGCAGCAAAGACTATTGTTGATCCATATCACGGTGAATGTATGGGCTTTAAAAATGAAGCTGAAGCATATTCATATTTCATTACTACAGTTGGATTTGATAGTTATCTTGAAAAAATATTAAAAGTGATAGCGCAACTTGATAGTAAAACAACGCTCATTGGCTTTAGCGTAGGAGCTTCAGCAGTTTGGCGCTTATCTCTAAATAATAAGATGATTAAACAGGCCTTTTGCTTTTATGGTTCACAAATCAGAAATTTTAGCGAAATAGAGCCATGCTTTAAAGTAACTTTAATCTTCCCTAACAGTGAACCTCATTTTGATGTTACAGCGTTAAAAGATGAACTGTCAAAAAGACCTAATGTGACTACGACACAAGTGGAATACTTACATGGTTTTATGAATTATTGCTCAAGTAATTTCAACAAAGTAGGTTACAAAAAGCACATTACTTTATTGCAATCAATTATCAGCTAATCCGGTAGGTAAATAGCGTATATTTCATCGAAGATGTTATAGCGAAAGCTGGTCGACCATTATTTATGGTTACTTTATCTGTTTTAGATTTTTAGTAAACTCAAGTAAGTCACTTCATATAAATAATAAACAAGCGCTAAGATCAGGGCGTGTATATATGACAGTTGACCAAGCTTCACTTTGTTTTTACAACACTTTAATAATTTGTGCTTTACTCTTTTAAATCGGTTTTATAAATGAAAACTATAGACAAATACCTAGTTACTTCATTAATCATTTGGCTTGTAGCTTTAATAGAGTCTATCGGTGGACTTTGCGGCTTTTGGTCGATAACAGGTAAAGAGCGAATAACTATCTTGTTTATTGAAAGCGCCATACTTATTGCTCTTTTGGGCAATTGTTATGCTATTAAAAACTGGCTGTATCGTCATTCTACCGAGGTTTCACACCGATTAATTGCGTGGCTTGTTTTAGCTGCATTGATTTTGTGTATATGTGGCGATATCGTAAATTTTAATTTGCCACTTACCTATCATCGCTATGGTGGAGTGGTAAAACATGATTATCTCGCAGATTCGGTGTTTTTCTTTGCTCCAGGTTATGCTTTGTTTCTAGTGGCAGCCTGCTGGATTTCTCTGGTAAATGGGCTTAAACCGAAAGTGTTAGTTGTTATCATGATAATTGCTTGCTTGGTCGGTGCGGCGTCATTTTTTTCTATGCACCTTCCGGGTACTGGTCTTTACGTATCAATGATTACCGGTAGTTATGCAGTGCTCATCACACTTGTTGGCGCCAGTGCTTTACTTTTATTAATGGTGTTGGGGAAATCGAGCGCTAAGTTAACTGTTTGGCTGATTGCTAGTGGGCTGATATTAGCCATGGTTGCAGATGCTGTAATTGGCCAGTTTTGGATTTACGGCAATAATGGTCAAGGTTATTTCCCTGTTGCTAAATATGTAAATTGGGTACTTTATATTGGTTCGCAGTGTTTACTAATACACCTTGCAAGATTGGCTGTTTTTCTTAAAAGTGACCGAAATATAGTTGTAGATAAAGCTGTATTAAAATCCGTTGACTAACCCGCCTGCGAACTAGCTTAAACAGATGGAGCTATTTTTGTTCGCTGTCTTGGTATAGAATCGCCTTATACCAATTCGGTAGTGTAAAACTGGAATGCTTAACACTGGAAAGCCAAAACAGTATAGTTTAATTAACAAGCACTTCTTATCCCTCTCTAACATGACATAAACATAATGACTGATAAAATAATAGTAACTCACAACGGTAATTTTCATGCGGATGATGTTTTCAGTATCGCTGCGCTTAAATGCATTTTTCCTAACTTCAAACTTATACGCACCCGTGACTTAGATATTATTTCTAAGGCTGATCTTGTTATTGATGTTGGTGGTGAATATGATGCCGATTCAGGTCGCTTTGATCATCATCAACGTGGTGGTGCCGGAACGAGAGACAATGGCATCCCCTACTCTTCTTTTGGTTTGATTTGGCAGACCTATGGCTTAGAAATATGCCAAGGTAACCAAGAAGTTGCCAATTCTCTTGATACTGATTTAGTCTCAACAATTGATGCCATTGATTGTGGTCACGTTGAGGGCGTTGCTAAAGGTATTAGCCTTAGCCATACTATTTCAATGTTTAACCCAACATGGCAAGAAGATAGTCATTTTGATAGCTGTTTTGATGAAGCCGTTGATTTTGCTTCGCGTGTTTTAACACGATTTATTGCCAGTGCTAGCGGCGGTATTAATGCCAAAGCCATTGTCGCTAAAGCTATTGAAAATGCAGCAGATCCAAGAGTGATAGTCTTGGAAAAGTATACCCCTTGGAAAAGAACCGTTCATGCCTTATCAACAGAAGCTTTGTATATGGTTTACCCGTCGTCCTCAGGTCAATGGAGAATTCAAACAGTACCCGTTGAACCAGGCTCGTTTGAAGACAGAAAACCCTTACCAGCGCCATGGGCCGGTTTATCGGATGATGCCCTAAAAGAAGCAACTGGCATTGAAGATGCCATGTTTTGTCACAATGGTTTATTTATTGCCGGTGCTGAATCATTTGCAAGCACGATGAAAATGGCGACTATGGCACTGCAAGATTAATAATATTATCTTAAGATAAAACATAATAACTCAAATTACTGTGGACATTTTGTCAGATCACTTTCTGCAAATGTCTCGGTTTTCTTCGGCCATTGTATGTATCAGGAAATTAGTTATGCAATCCATTGTAGCCTTCTTAATGCTGTTCTATTTTGTTGCTTTTGTTTATGACAAAATCATTGATAATGAGATTAAAGGCAACCAAGCGTTAGCTGCTAAGTTAACCGAATTTAAATATTTTCATTCATTTCAATCCCGACCTAAAGCACTTTCTGCTGTCTTGAGCTTCCAGTTCATTGGTGTTTCAACAATGTTAACTATTGTTGGTAGTTTGTTTTCTTTAATGATGTACTTCGGTTTGATTTTTGGGTTATATTTACTCGCTCAATAACACTCGATTCATAATAAATTTCTATGGTGCTCGGAGGGTAAATAGATTATCTAACTATTAATAAAGCAACGATTAAAGCTGGTATGAAAAATACTTCGACACATATAGTCACGACGGTAGGCTTCATAGAAATTGAATCAATTAACTGAGCAGACAATAACCTGCCCTTATTGCGGCGAAACAATTAGCATACTCATTGATTCAACCGACATAACGCAGCAGTATATTGAAGATTGCCAAGTATGTTGTAAACCGATCAATTTCTTTATTGCCCAGACTGTTGACGGTGAAACTACCGTACGAGTTTATAGTGAAGATGAAACATTTTAAAAAACACATGACTTGTGAAAAATAACCAATAAAACAGCTTTTAAGTTGGTGACTAAGCGCTATTTCACTTGAATATGTTATAACCACAACCTCGCTAATTCTTGTTGTGCAGATCATTGACGCACAGGTTGCTGACGTACAGGTTACTGACGCGCTAATTATTAAGCGAGTTCCTTTATTACATGAGAGAGATATATGGATAATATTTTTTGGTTTGCTGTACTCGTTTCAATTAATTCATTATTGCTACTGGCGTTAGCAATGAACGTTTCGAGACTCAGGGTAAGGTATAAAGTTTCCTTAGGTGATGGCGGTAATAAAATTTTAATGGCTGCTATTAGAGCACACGCCAACGCCGTTGAGCAATTACCCACTTATGCGATCGTGGTACTGGCGCTCACTCTATTAGAAACATCAGCAATCACACTAGCGATATTAGTTGTCGGCTTTACTTTTTCTCGATTTATTCATGCCTATGGAATGCTCTACAGAACATTTTTAGCAAGACGGATTGGTGCAGGTTTCACTTATATTTTTCAAATAGTTGCTGCAATCGTTATTGGTGTTAGTTTACTAACATAACGTACTAAAAAAGAGGCATTACACTGTGGATATTCGTCAAATTGAATGGCAACAGACCATTCCAGTACGCCATCGGGTTTTATGGCCAGAAAAACCGCCTGAGTTTTGTTATGTTGACGGTGATGAAATCGGCATTCATTTTGGTGCATTTGTGAATGATGTCTTAGTCTGTGTCGCATCGATATACATAGAAGATAAAAATGCTCGTTTGAGGAAATACGCGACTGAATTAAATTTTCAAGGTCAAGGCATTGGCTCTGCAGTATTGAATAAGGTAATAACTTACTTAACAACCCATGAAATTAATGTTTTTTGGTGTGATGCTAGAGAATCAGCATTAAGTTTCTATCAACGTTTTGGCATGGTTAGGCAAGGTGAGCGTTTTTATAAAAGCGATGTTCCTTATTATAAAATGTCTATGTCTTTAAACTTGCCAGCAGGTTTACAGCCGCCTTTACAATAAAAATAGTTAACTATTTTTGCTAACCGAATAAGAACAAGTCTTTCATCAGGGAATATGGAGTACAGGAAGTATTATGAATTGTTTAGTTGTCTTAGCACACCCGTTAGAAAACAGTCTTTGCAAACATTTAGCTGATAAAACGATTAAACACCTAGAAAAACAGGGGTATCAAGTCACAGTGAAGTGCCTGTACAGTGAAGATTTCAACCCGGTTTTAACTAAAGCCGAAAGAGAAAGTTATTATCAAGGTAGTTTTGATAATCAGCAAATCGAATCAGATATTGAACAACTAAAACAAGCTGAATGTTTAGTACTTATTTTTCCAACATGGTGGTTCAGCTTCCCGGCTATTTTAAAAGGGTGGTTTGATCGCGTTTGGGCGCCGGGACATGCATATAAACATGCTTCTGATTATGGCCCAATTGAACAATGTTTGGGTAACTTGAGGGAAATGAAAGTGATAACAACCCTTGGTTCACCTTGGTGGGTTGATACTTTTGTGATGAGAAAACCCGTTAAAAAAGTCCTAAAATTTGCTTTGTTGGGAGCTTGTGCAAATAATTGTAAATTCAAGATGTTATCTTTATACCAAAGTGAAAAGCTCACCAAGGTACAAATTGATAATTTTGTTAAAAAAATTGAAGCTAAACTGTAATATAGTCAATATATTAAATAAGGAAATATTATGGAAGTTAAAATATTTACTAAGATTTTACGGGCAAAAGTTGGTTTTCTTCCTAAGTCTGATGTCGCCACAGATCAAGGTTTAGAGGGTGAAATTAATCTTTGGTTAGCTACACAGCCCAATATAAAAATTCAAAATATTACCCAATCCCAAAGTGGTGGTTCATTTCAACCGTCAACCATAGTGGTCAGTATTTGGTATAAATAAAAACTCAGCTTAAATAAATTGCATGCTATGACCATAGTTCATCGCTATTACGGAGTGAAAATGTCAGTATATTTTGCAAAAATCAATTGGCTTAGAGCCAGTAATGAAAACTATATTGATAACAAATATAGTAGAGCACATGAATGGATATTTGACGGCGGCGTAACTGTGCAAGCCTCGTCTTCACCTCATGTAGTGCCCCTTCCCTATTCTGTTGAAGCGAATGTTGATCCAGAAGAAGCTTTTATTGCATCAATTTCAAGTTGTCATATGTTGTTCTTTTTATCTATCGCCGCTAAAAAAAGGTATGTTGTCGACTCTTATACTGATGATGCTTTTGGTGTGATGGAACAGGATGGCCAGGGTAAAATTTCAATGACCAAAGTTACCCTAAGGCCTCAGGCTAAATTTGGCGGTAATAAAGAACCAACACTGGCGCAACTTGAAAAAATTCACCATCAGGCCCATGAGCAATGTTTTATAGCCAACTCGGTTAAAACCCAAATTGTTACAGAAATCATTAGCTAATCTGGTTATATTCCTAGCGGCTCTTGTGGGCTGCGCACTTTCTAAAATAACGCAGCCAAAATTTAAGTAACTCAAAATAAAGTAGTGCAATTAAGTAGCCTAGGGTTAAGTCGACTACGATTTATTCCTAGCTTGGTTAGGTTGATAGTTTGCTCATTTTTAGTTCAGGAAGTTTCCAATGATAGAAGTATTTATTTTAGCCATAGCATTAAGTATGGACGCTTTTGCCGTATCTATTGGTTTAGGAGCAACTAAACAGCATAGTAAAATAGCACCTTTTGCTTTGATAGTTGCTTTGTATTTCGGAATTTTTCAAGGCATTATGCCCATACTTGGCTACTTGGGTGGCAAGGGTGTGTTAAGTTGGATTGAGTCCTATACCTCGTTGATTGCATTTGTACTGCTTGCTCTTATCGGCGCAAAAATGATTTTTGATTCTTTTTCTGAAGGCATAGAAGAAGATATTAGCAAGGTAACCCATCGAGTTTTATTAACCTTAGCTATTGCTACCAGCATCGATGCCATGGCAGCAGGCTTTAGCTTAACCCTTTTGCCAGTAAACCCTTTCATAGCTTGCCTTATTATTAGTATTATTACCTTTTGCTTTAGCTGGCTCGGAGTATTGGTAGGAGAAAAAAGCGGCACCTGGTTAGAGAGTAAAGCTGAGTTTGTTGGCGGTATTACCTTAATATTCATGGCGATAAAAATATTTATAACGTCATAGCTCTGCAGGCTAGTGCCTAATAATAGCTGTTAAGTCCACTAAAAAAACGCTATCTTTGTATTTGGATAATGGCCAATGCCATAAAATATAACAGTTTAGTCAGGAAATAAGGATATATTGTGCTAGAAAATATTTCAGCAAATTCACAGGCTTTATTTTTGCGTGATTTAATGCAAAATTATGTTGGCCAACAAGGCCTAGGCTCAATGCCAAAGGCTGATCTTGATGCACTCATTATTCATTTATACCTTAAATACTCGGGCACACAAAAAGTAGATGTCTTTGCCTTATCTGAGACCTTCAAAATAAAAGAGAGTCGAGTGAAATCTTTGGTTGAAACCGGTTGGATTAAGTTCTCTGGTAAAGATGAAGTAGAAGTTTGGTTAGATATTATTGCTTCACTGTCTCGTGTATCCATTGAGCTTGAAAGTTTAGAAAAAGGTCAAGTCCGTTTTAAATTAGAGAACCCTGCACATTTTCGCTATTTTCAAAAGCAAGTACGCTTACTTGAAAGTACTGCCAGTTACTCGCCATCTTCTGAGCAAGTTGTTACACAATTTGATGTCTTTAATAAGGTTATTAATCGTGTCTATCAATCGGTTCTCATCGACTCTCAGGCGCAAGCCAGTGATGCTATTAAGGCTATTTACAGAAGGATTCGGAATGATATTATTGGCCCCGAACGATTCGAGGCTTATCTCACTGGCGATAAACAAAAATCTCCCCTAGGTCAATCAATTAGCAAAGCAGCTGAATTAGCAGGAATTGCCTCTTTAGTTATTAGTGTGTTTGGTAGTACCCCTGCTAGTGCTGCAGCGATAAAGGCAATCAAGTAGCGCTTTAAATATTAACGGGTAACTGCTATGCAAAAAAGGTTTAGAGAAAATAAATATCTTAATGAGTCGGGCTCAAAAACAGGCTCTTGGTATATTAATCGCGTAGATTATTTTCAATTTCATGCTTACCCTAAAGCAAACAAACATAAGTTAATGTCACTGGCTGTTGGAGTCTCTTCATTCTTTTTAGCATTAAAATTACTTAGCTTTAGCTTAATTTTATCGACCTTGCTGTTATATATCTCTTATCTTGCACTCTTAACGTTTATTTTATTAAAGAATAAAATCTGCCGCTATAAAGGCTATTTTCTTTACCCTAGGCGTATTATTACCTATTTTAGAGGGGTGGAAGTAAGCGTTGATTTGAATGATTTTGACACTATTGCCACTCTAAATAAAAAGTAATGGCAAAACACTAGTTTCATTTGCAGTTGTTTAACTTAATCCCTAAAACAGTACACACTAGTCTATAGTTATAGACCTTAGGAGGTATGCTATGACACAGCGTGAAGTTATAAATTATGTTGAACTCCCAGCAAAAAACATCCCAGCAACTAAAGCTTTTTTTGAACAGGCTTTTTCTTGGAAATTTGTTGATTATGGTGAAGAATACACCGGCTTTAGTAACTCGGGTATTGAAGGAGGTTTCTACTTATCTGAATTAGTCTCAAGTACTGCAACAGGTGCTTGTTTGTTGGTACTACTCAGTGATGATTTAGAAGACACCGAGCGACGAGTTAAAAAATCTGGTGGTATTATTAGCCAAGGAATATTTTCTTTCCCTGGTGGGCGTCGTTTTCATTTTACTGAGCCTAGTGGCAATGAATTAGCGGTTTGGTCACCAGTTAAGGCGTATATAGCTTAGCTATATTAATATAGCTTTTGTTTCAAAATGATAGTGCCTAGTATTAGTTTTAAACTCGAGAAACTTAATCTACTTCCTATATTAAATAGTAGATTAAGTGCCTTGGTTATTCATTAGATTTATCTTGAAATTTTTGTTACTAACAATATCAAGTTATTACATTTAAATAAATATCAACCACTTACAACCCAATGTTCAGGTTAATTAAGAGTGATAACTCGCTGTTTTTTACTGAACATCAGAATGATTGCCCCTAACAAAGCACTTGTAGCTGCCATAATGAAAGCATTTTGAGCACCTAAGCCATCTAGCCATAGTATGCCGGTAAGATAAGCTCCAATAGCGCCGCCGATGCCATAAACACCACCTAAATAAATACCCTGCCCTCGACCTTGCTGATTTTTACTAAAGTGCTTTGAGACAAACTGCATGCTGGCACTATGATAAATGGCAAAACTAGCGGCATGGCTCAGTTGAATTAATCCAAGCCATAAAACAGAGCTTGCGACTTCAGGGATTAAAAACCAGCGTAAAGCTGTAATGGCTAAACTAAAAACCAGTAAGGCATTTAATGAAAATCGTTTAAAAATAGCGCCCATATAAATAAATGCAATAACTTCTGCGACAACACCCAACGATATGACTAAACCAATTGCTAGACCTGAGTATTGTAGGTCACGTAAATACAAGGCAAAAAAACCATAATAGGGCCCAAAACTAACTTGTAATAACAAGCCGGCAATGAAAAAACGGATAAAGTTACCCTCCATAAGTTTACTGCTAATACTGACCTGTACTTTGGCTTTATTCTTTGTCGATTTAACCGTTTTAATTGGTGTTAACATCAAGGTACTGACAAATAAACCAGCCAATATGATAATGCCAATACTGTTAAAGCTTTGAAAACCAAAAGAACTCATAACTTCTCCAGAGATCACCGCAAAAGCTATAAAACCAAGACTGCCCCATAAACGCACTCGGGCATAAATTTTATTACTATGGCGCAAAGACGTTAAGGTATGCACTTCCAGTTGCGGTAATATTGCAGTCCAAAAGAGTGTAAAAAGCGCTAAACAAAAAGTGATTGGCCAATAGTTGTTGAGCCAAAATAGTAGACTAAAGCTGAACAGCGCTAAAAAAGCACCTAGTTGAATAATAGCCATGGGTTTAGCCGTTTTATCCGCAAGTGTTGCCCACAAACTTGGCGCGACAATTTTTGTCACCGTGATAATCGCTAGTATTTCACCTACTTGCCGTGAATTAAAACCTTTGCCGTCGAGGTATATACCTAAATAAGGTGAGATTAAACCAAGTAAGGCAAAATAAAAAAAGTAACTTGATGATAATCGAACAAACATCATTTTAAAAAGTGCCAAGCTAGAGAGCCTTATGATGAGAGATTATTGAGGGTGTGATTCAATAGCAGTAAATTAGTAACTAAACACAATATGGCTGAATGCTGGTAGTGGAATAACCTAGCAATCAGCCTAATTTGGAAAACTGTTAGTTATTTTGCTTCAATGTCAGGTGTATTACATTGCACATCAGCATTTTGTCCACGATGACGTAAGAAATGATCCATTAAGGTTAACGCTAACATGGCTTCAGCAATAGGCACTGCACGGATACCAACACAAGGATCGTGACGACCTTTTGTGATGATATCAGTCGCTTCACCGGTCAAATCAACCGTTTTACCACTAACACCAATACTCGAAGTGGGTTTAAGTGCTAAGTGAGCAATAATTTGCTGGCCTGATGAAATACCACCTAAAACACCACCAGCATGATTAGTTAAAAAACCTTCAGGGGTGAGTTCATCTCTGTGCTCAGAGCCTTTTTGATTAACAACTGCAAAGCCATCGCCTACTTCAACACCTTTTACCGCATTAATGCTCATTAAACCATGAGCAATATCAGCGTCTAAGCGATCAAAAATTGGTTCACCTAAACCGACAGGTACATTTGTTGCTACTACCGTGACTTTAGCGCCAATAGAGTCTTTTGCTTTAATGATTGCTCTTAAGTGTTCATCTAATTGCTCAAGTTTAGTGTTATCAGGAAAGAAAAATGGATTTTCTTCAACACTTTGCCAATCAACCGAATTCACATCAAACGGGGTGCCATTTGGGCCACCGGCAACAATATCACCAATTTGAGTTACACAACCTTTGATAGTCATGCCAAATTTTTCAGCCAAATATTTTTTTGCTACAGCGCCAGCTGCAACACGCATTGCCGTTTCACGTGCAGATGAACGACCACCACCACGGTAATCACGTAATCCGTATTTTTGCCAATAAGTATAGTCGGCGTGACCTGGGCGGAAACTTTGCGCGATATTGCCGTAATCTTTTGAGCGCTGATCGGTATTTTCTATCATTAAGCCAATGGGCGTACCGGTAGTTTTACCTTCAAAAACTCCTGATAGAATTTTCACTTCATCGGCTTCTCTACGGGCTGTAGTGTAACGCGAGGTGCCAGGACGGCGTCTGTCTAAATCAATTTGCAGGTCAGCTTCAGATAACTCAAGCCCTGGTGGGCAACCATCGATAATTGCGCCTAGACCTAAACCATGACTCTCGCCAAATGATGTGACTGTGAATAATTTTCCGAAGGTATTACCTGACATTTAACATTACCGCCTATTAATTTATTTTAGCGCCTTCTCTATAGCGCTATCGTTTATTATTACTATTATTTTTGCTTGCTCATTTGTTGCTATTTTAGACTTAAACAATGACTGCAGCAGAGAATAGCTCTGCATGTTTTTCTAACTGCGCTTTATTCAACATAAAGACGCCGTGACCACCACGTTCAAAGCTTAACCAAGTAAAGTCTACTTCAGGGTAAAGTGCTTCAACGTGGTATTGTGAATTACCCACTTCACATATCAATATGCCATTTTCATTGAGGTGCTTAGCACCTTGTGCCAATATTACTCGCACAATATCTAAGCCATCGTCACCACAACCTAAACCCATTTCTGGTTCATGAGTAAACTCTGTTGGTAGACTCGCCATATCTTCTTGATCAACATAAGGCGGGTTAGTGACAATTAAATCATATCTTTGTCCTTCAACCCCAGAGAAAACATCAGATTGAATTAGAATAACTTGTTCACTTAAACCATGATTCTCGATATTCATTTGGGCAACATTTAAGGCATCAATAGATAAATCTACGGCCTCAACTTGTGCTTCAGGAAAGTAACTCGCACAAGCAATGGCAATACAGCCACTACCGGTACACAAATCTAATATCTTTTGCGGTGGTTTTTGCTCATTAAAATAAGGAGCAAAGTGATTTTCAATCAACTCACCAATAGGTGAGCGAGGCACTAAAACACGTTCATCTACATAAAATGGCAGATGCGCGAAATATGCAAGATTGGTGATATAGGCAATAGGCTTCTTTGTTTCAATACGTTGCTGAAAAAAGGCCAAAATGTCTTCTTTTTCTTTTTTAAGTAAGCGGCAGCTCATTACCTCGTCACCCATATTTTCAGGTAAAGAGATGGCAAACATCACTAAGGTAAATGCTTCACTTAAAGCATTGTCATTACCATGGCCATAAAAGAGTTCGGCTTGATTAAACAAACTTGCACCATAACGACAATAATCTGCAATAGTGTGTAACTGCTCGGTGATGCCTTCGAAATCGGTACTACTCACATTCTCTTCCTTATCTGATATTCCTCCCGAAGTTTATTCATGGAGAATTTATATATATTATACAAGGCATTCTGCCTTTGTTAAAAGCCGCTGTATGTACTAAATAGTAGCTATCAAGGTCTAAGTTCTTGCCTTACCCTTGTATAACTGTCTTGAAAGCAACATATCAAGATTAATTGATATGTATTATTACTAAAATGTTTTACACTTCGGCTATGAAAAACAAAGCCTTAAAAACCAAACTCACAGCAATAAAAGCTAAGCTACGTGCCACTAACGAAGCCAGTGTCCAAAGTGATAACCAGCAAAAGCCAGAAAAAATAATTACCGAGCAGCAAGGTGATAATGAAAAACTTTTTGCTGATGTTGTCAGTCAAGTTAAGCCATTAGTTAACGACACTGTCCGCTTAATAAAAAATGGCGTTAAGTCTAACACCTCCCTAAAAAATGACCAAGGAGATAACCAGTCAAATAAAGCCATAGCACAATTTCATTTTTCCGATGAATTTGAGCCTGACCTCAACAAGCAAGGTCCAATGAAGTATGTGCGCGAAGGTGTTGATAGTTTTGAAGTAAAAAATTTGCGCCGTGGTTATTATAGCCCTGATTTAATACTTGATTTACACGGTTTAGACCAACACCAAGCCAAAAAAGAGCTCGCCGCGCTACTATTTGCCTGTCAAAAGGAACATGCACAATGTATTTGCGTTGTTCATGGTATAGGCTCACATATTTTAAAAAATAAAGTGCCTCATTGGTTAGTACAACACCCCGATGTAATGGCTTTTCATCAAGCGCCTTTAGAATGGGGTGGCAATGGTGCCATATTAGCGTTAATAGACTTAAAAGATAAGTTTAACCGAGACTAACCCCACCTCGATAAATATGCTTTAAACGTTACTTTTATCTGGCTGCATTCAAAACAGCCTAGTTAATCACAAAGTGCAAGCGATGTTTTACTAACCGCTATTGCTAGCACATATGATTAACATAGGTCTGATGGTGATACTAAACCGATTAACCGCCCATGCATTTTTTCACTATCATAATCTATATGGGCAATACCTGCAGTAGCAAAAATAGGCGCCTGTACAGATTGAGTTAATTGAGCCACTAAATAACTTACTAATGGCATATGAGAAATAATTAGCAAGCTTTTCTCTGCCTCAATTTTTTCTTGCTCAACTGCCGTTTGTTGTTCACTACACCAGCCATCAATAAAGTCATGCACTTGCTTTGCATCCCCCTCTGGCGTGATGAAATCTACAGTAGTAATAACAGTATTCATCAATGAAGTAGTAATCGCACAAGTTTGCTGCGCTCTAACATAAGGGCTAACAAAAACGTGTGATGGAGTTACTTGCATTTTTTGCAACCAACTTGACATCATCTTTGCTTCTAACTCACCTTGTGTAGTTAACGCTCTTTGACTGTCATCATGACAGCCCTGTTCAACAAAGTTTTTAGCTTCACCATGTCGCATTATAAAAAGTTGCATTTTTTCTCCCGCCGATCACTTCGCGGATAGTTTCAATTTTTAGCTTTTTTTACAGATTTTTTAGCTAAAGTATTGAGTCTGAGTTATTTTTCCGGCTATAGTAATAGAAATGTAGTCGTATTAGTAACATCAGTTAAGAATAAATAGGTTTTTTTTATTCCTTAAAGGAATTAAGGAATGAGTTAACCCTCCTGTTAATTTCTTAAATTATCCATATTCCCGCCATACGCTTTGCTGTTTAAAGTGTTCTTAGGAGCCTTAGTGTTGAAGCAAAGCCCCAATGATTTAAAACAATATCAAGCAATTACTCTAAACAACGGTTTACGTGTACTGCTGATCCACAATAACGAAACCACTAAATCGGCCGCAGCTTTAGCGGTAAATGTTGGTCACTTTAATGATCCCAAAGATAGGCAAGGATTAGCACACTTTTTAGAACACATGTTATTTTTAGGTACAAAAAATTTCCCCGATGGCAGTGAATATCAAAAGTTTATTAGTAATCATGGTGGCAACCATAATGCGTGGACCGGTACTGAACACACCTGCTTTTTCTTCGATATCACTGCCCCAAACTTTTCATCAGCATTAGAACGCTTCAGTGAATTTTTTATAGCACCTTTACTTGCTGATGATTTTGTTGTTAAAGAACGGGAAAATATAGATGCTGAATTTACCCTTAAATTAAAAGATGACATCAGACGTTTGTACGATGTTCACAAGGATACGGTTAATCCTAAACACCCTTTTTCGCAGTTTTCTGTTGGTAACCTTGATACCTTAGCCGATCGAGATGGTGAGAATATTAGCAACGAGGTGCAGGCTTTTTTTCAACACTATTACCGTGCTCATTACATGACATTGGCACTTGAAGGACCGCAAGAATTAAGTGAACTGAAAAATCTAGCAGAGCAGCTTTTTATTGATATAAAACCAGCTGATGCTCCACTGCCTAGCATTGAACAACCATTGTATTTACCTATGCATCAAAAAGTTAAGATTGATGTTTGTCCGGTTAAAAATGATCATCAGCTCATTATCAGCTTTGCCATGGAGAGCATCGATAAATATTATTTAGACAAACCTGAATCAATACTTGCCTATTTGCTCGGTCATGAGGGTGAAGGCAGTATTTTATCCTTACTTAAAAAGCATCAGTGGGCCTTGGCATTAACTGCAGGCTCAGGTATCAATGGCTCGAATTTTAAAGACTTTAATATCAGTATTGCCTTAACTGAATTAGGCGAAGACCATCTTAATAAAGTCGTCGATACAGTATTCGCTTATATAGCCCTACTTAAAAAAACAGATATAGCTGAACACTATTATCAAGAAAAAGAAAAAATCAGTCATCTAGCCTTTATCTATCATGAAAAAATGCGACCATTGGATAGTGTAAGCCAGCTCGTTATCAACATGCAGCACTACCCCGAAGATGATTATATTTTTGGTGATTATGTGATGTCTGGTATGTCACAGCTCAATATTGAAAATTTACTGAGCTATTTACACGTGGATAATATGAGACTTATGCATGTAAGTCAGGAAAACCACTTCTCAAAAAATAGCTTTTGGTACCAAGTACCCTACCATGTCACCCCTATTTCAATAAAGCAATTGACTCGTTGGCGAGATATTGAAGCAACAAATAGCACACATATTAAAGGTTTGTATTTACCTGCGGCTAACCCCTATGTTGTTGAGAAACCAACTATATACCTCACTGATAAACATATTAATAACACAGGAATAGCCGTTAATATTCCTGAGAAAATCATCACTAAAAATGGCTTAGTTGCCTGGTATAAACAAGATCGAACTTTTAATGTACCTAAAGGCTATTTGTATATAGGTATTGACTCACCTTTCGTGGTTGACAGCATTGCCAATATTGCAATGACACGTTTATTTGTCGATTTATATACCGATACTGTCATTGAAGAAAATTATGACGCTGAGTTAGCGGGTATTCATTATCATTTATACGCCCATCAAGGTGGCGTAACGGTGCAATTATCGGGTTATAGTGAAAACCAACATTTGCTATTAAGTAAGTTATTAAAGCGATTGAAAAGTCATCACGTGAGTGAGGCGCATTTCAATTTATTTAAACAACAGTTGGTAAAATATTGGCACAATAGTGATAAGAGTAAATCAATATCACAATTATTCGCTACCTTAAGCTCGGTTATGCAACCCAATAACCCGACAAGTAAGGCCTTAGCGCAAGCACTTAGTCTGGTAAGCTTTAACCAATATAAAGACTTTAGTAAGCAGTTATTTGCACAAGTGACTATTGAGGTTCTCATTCACGGCAATTGGCTGATGAAGCATGCTTTGAATTTATGTGAAACCATCGAAGCAGCTTTTGCAGGGAATATAGATGAAAAATATGCGATGCAATGCCCGGTAACCGATATTAAGGCGAAACAAACATTGCTGTTACCGATGAACTTACCTGAACATGATCATGCAAGTGTCATATATACCGCCTTTGAGCACAAGGATGATACTACTGTCGCACTCGCTATGATCACTAGTCATATACTGTCACCATTATTCTTTCAGCAAATGCGTACAGAGAAGCAATATGGCTACTTGGTGGGTGTCGGGTATGTACCTATTAATCGCTACCCCGGCATAGCTTTTTATATTCAGTCGCCTCATTGTGACGCCTTTACCTTGGCACACGCGATGGATGAGTTCATCAATGAAAGTATTTCCGTTCTCGATGATATTACCGATGAACAATGGCAACATTTACTACAGGGTTTAGCGAGCCAATTACAAGAAAAAGACCATAACCTACGTATTAAAAGTCAACGCTTTTGGGCGGCTATTTGTAATAAAGATACAGGGTTTAGCCAAAAAGAAGAGCTGCTACAGGCAGTGTTAAACTTAACGTTAGAACAAGTGAAAAACTTTGTTAAAACTCGCTTAGTCACTAGCTGTCAACCCGATAGGTTTATTCTCTATTCGCAAAGTGACTTGCTAGAGCAAACAAATAAACCCAGTGGTGAAATAATCACAGATGTTGAAGCCTTTATTCTTGCGAGTCCGATTAAATACTAACAAACTAACATAAGTTAATATCGGTATTGATTAATAAAAGTTGATAAAAAAGGCTGTTGAGTTTAAGCGAACGATTAAGTTCAACTTTACTCAACAGCCTTTTTGTTATTGTAAGGCGTTTTACCTTACTTGATTAAAGCAAGCGCTTTTATTTATCTTAACTTACATAAGCTAACTTTGTTTAGGTCAGCTTTGTTAAGAATAATAGCTTTGACTATTTTCAGCCATAGTAACCAAGGCTTCACAGGGCGTATAACGCTCACCATACTGCTCTGCCCATTGACTTAATTGTGCAACAACAGACTTAGCACCAATTTTGTCAATATAACGTAGCGGTCCACCTAAAAATGGTGGAAAACCTATGCCAAATATAGCGCCAATATCACCATCTCGGGCATTACGTACTATCCCTTCATCAACACAACGTGCAGCTTCATTTAGCATCATATAGGTACAACGTTTGCTAATTTCAGCGGCTGATAAACTGCCCATAGGCTTAAGATTTAATAAGCTGTAGATAGATTCATCGACCTGTTTTTGTCCGGGTTTTATTCCTTTAAGCCGATTTTGTAAGGTTTTGACCAAATTATTTTTTTGATACAAGTAAAACCCTTTTTTGGCTTTTTTACCAAGTCGACCGTCAGCAAGCAATTTATCAAAAGCCGCTGGCGCTGCAAAACGCTCTCCAAGATCAGCCTGTAAGATTGGACCTATTTTAGCGCCAACATCAATACCTACTTCATCAAGTAATTGCATTGGGCCAACAGGGAAACCAAACTTAACCAGTGCCTTATCTATTTTATCAACGGGCTCACCATCAAGTAGTAAAATAGCGGCTTCATTCATATAAGGCGCTAAAATACGATTGACATAAAAGCCGGCTTTATCTTTAACAACAATGGGTGTTTTACCTTGTTTTTTAGCAAAAGCTACCGTGCTAGAAATAGTTTGGTCTGAGGTTTTTTCATGAGGAATTATTTCTACTAACGGCATTTTATCTACCGGTGAAAAGTAATGTAGACCAATAACATTTTCAGGACGCTTTGCCTTAGCTGCAATTTTACCTATGGGTAAACTAGAAGTATTACTGGCAAAAATAGTATTTTCATGACCATTCTCTTCAATTTCAGCCACCATATTTTGCTTCAAGCTTAAATCTTCAAAAACGGCTTCAACCACGATATCAATCGCTTTAAAACCAGTGTAATCAACACTGCCTGTGATCATCGCCAACTGTTTTTGCATTTCACTATTAAGCAAAAAGCGACGTTTAACTTTTTTATTCAGTATTTGATAACTGTACTTTAAAGCTTGGCTAATACCTTTGTGGTTAATATCTTTAACTCGCACAGGCAGATTAGCTTTAGTCGCAGTAACAAAAGCAATGCCGCCCCCCATTAAACCACCACCAAGCACTCCCACTTTAGTTATTTTTTCAGGCGTTACATTAGCAACGCCTTGCTCTTTTTTCATGGCTGTAGTGGCAAAAAATAACTGACGTAGTTGCGCCGATTCATCACTCATCACTAGATCAGCGAAATGCTCAGCTTCTAATTTATAACCTTGCTCAGCGGAAATTTCGATACCCGTGCGAATACAGTCAATAATTTTCAGTGGCGCGGGATAATTGCCTTGAGTTTTTGCTTGTACAGTTTTCTGTGCTTGTTGATAAACAATGTTACGGCCAACAGAATTGTTCTCCAGCAACTTATCCATCAAACCTAACTTGCGCTTGGTTAAACTTTTACCACGTTGATGTAAGCTTATCGCTTTTTGCTCGGCAACGTTAAGTAAAACGCTGTTTGGTACAACATCGTCAACTAAGCCTGCTTTTAGTGCTTGTTTGGCGCGTAATTGCTTACCAGTAAGCATCATATCTAAAGATTTTTGTAAACCCACTAATTTAGGTAGTCGTTGAGTGCCACCACTTCCTGGCAGTAAACCTAATTGCACCTCTGGTAAACCTAATGATGTTTTAACATTATCACTACAAATACGTGCGTGACATGCCATAGCAAGCTCTAAACCGCCACCTAAACAAGTGCCATCAATAGCGGCAACAATAGGAATAGGTAATTGCTCTAACAAAGTAAAAATACGTTGTCCCTGCCTTGATAAAGCAACAACTTCTTCACGACTTTGACATGCATCAAGCATATTAATATCAGCGCCAGCGACAAAAGAATCTTTTTTGCCACTACAAAGTACGATACCAGTAATTGTTTTATCCGCTTTAATTTCTGCTAATACTGCATCAATTTGCTCGGCAAACTCTGTTTTAAGGGTATTTACATTTTCACCAATAACATCAACAACCAAATGGGCAATACCATTATCGTGACGAACTAAGGTAAAAGCCGTTAATGCTGCCGATTTTGCAGAATTTTCTTCGGCATGAATCACTTGGTTATTTTGTTCACTGTTACTTAAATCTGAGCTTGAGTCTGAACTTGAATTCGAATTTGTTTTTTCAGTCATTAATCTGTCTCCACAATCATTGCTGCACCTAAACCACCAGCAGCACAAGCCGTTGTTAAACCAACACCACCACCACGACGATTTAATTCATTAAGTGTTTGGGTAATAAGTCTAGCGCCAGTTGCCGCAAACGGATGTCCATAGGCAAGCGAGCCGCCCATGACATTAAATTTATCCATATCAATATCACCAATAGCTTTATCACGGCCAAGATGCTCTTTTGCAAATTTAGTACTACCGAACATTTGCATGTTGGCCAGTGCTTGCGCAGCAAAAGCTTCATGCATTTCAATTAAATCTAAGTCTGCTAGATTCATACCTGCACGTGCCAAAGCAATTGGCGTCGAATAACTTGGCCCCATCAACATATCTTGCCATACATCAATGGCAGAAAAACCAAAACTACGAATATAACCTAATGGCTTATAACCTAGCTCTTTTGCTCGGCCTTCACGCATTAATAATATTGCTGCGCCACCATCAGTTAACGGCGTACTTGTTGCCGCGGTCACTGTACCGTGTTTACGGTCAAATACGGGTTTTAACTTAGCATAACTTTCTAACACTGAATTCTCTCGAATACAGTTGTCTTTATCAATAAAATTTTTGTAAGGTTCTGCATGGGCTGTCATAACCTCACCCGCTAATTTACCTTCTTGCCAGCTTTTTGTCGCTAAAGTGTGCGATCTATGGGCTAAGGCATCTTGGTCTGCTCGAGATATATTGTAAGTTTTCGCCATTTGCTCTGCGGTTTGTCCCATTGAAATACCCGTTGAATATTCTGCTACCGCAGGAGATACCGGTAATAAATCTTTTAAACCAAGGCGACTGAGTAATGAGAGTTTTTGTCCTAGGGTTCTTGCTTTAGTTAAGTCAACTAAAGTACGAGCAAGTCTTTTAGAAACGCCTACTGGTGCTACTGATGACGAATCAGCGCCGCCAGCAATACCTACATCAACATGACCAGCCATAATAGACTCAGCAACATTGACAGTTGATTGAAAACTAGTAGCACAAGCGCGAGAAACACTATAAGCATCGGTGCTAACATTCATGCCGGTACCCAAAACAATTTCGCGAGCAATGTTTGGCGCTTCCGGCATTTGCACTACTTGACCAAAAACAAGTTGGTCAATTATTGCAGGATCAATGTCGTGTTTTTGCAATAATTCGTTAACAACAATTTTTCCTAAGTCTACGGCTGGCACACCATGAAAAGCTGTTGCTTGTTTGGCAAACGGTGTACGCAAGCCAGCCACTATGGCTATACGTTCACCCGTTGAGGTCGTTAGTCTTTTTATTGTCATTTATTACTCCACACGCTCAGTTGTAATGTTATTTATTATTAAATCATTATGAAAAACTCAAGAGGTCCGACCTCATGAAACTTACTTGATTTTAACTAACTAGAGAAAAAATTCAATCATTACCTGAAATCAAAAAACACAAATAACAATTCTTCACACATGACCAATAACAATAATCATTAAAATTTTGTTACTTATCACTTGTTTTCTTTCGCAAAAACCTTATATAAACTAGCATAACAATTTTTTCTTAGTATAACGGCAAGAAATAAAAAGTGCTTTAATATGAAGCAATACCAAGTTATTACTAAGTGACACCTACAATCAGCATTATTAAAAGAACCTATTCGCATGGCAATTGAACATTTTTCTACGTTAAAACAACATTTATCTTCACAAATCATTGGTCAAGAAGCGTTAGTTGAAAATTTGCTTATTGCCCTACTCGCTAATGGCCACTTAATTGTTGAAGGACCACCAGGTTTAGCAAAAACCCGTGCGGTTAATGCTCTAGCCCAAGGCCTAGAAGCTGACTTTCATCGAATTCAGTTTACCCCTGATTTATTACCAGCAGATTTAACGGGTACTGACATATATCGCCCCGAAGATGGCACCTTTGTTTTTCAGCCGGGTCCTTTGTTTCAAAACTTAGTTCTTGCCGATGAAATTAACCGAGCACCCGCTAAAGTTCAATCGGCATTATTAGAAGCCATGGCCGAGGGACAAATAACTGTTGGCCGTAAAACTTATGACTTACCTGAATTGTTTTTAGTGATGGCCACACAAAATCCAATTGAACAAGAAGGTACCTATCCTTTACCTGAAGCGCAATTAGACAGGTTTTTAATGCACATTGAAATAGGCTATCCTGATGCGGAAAGTGAGTTAGCCATACTAAAACTCAACCGTGGTGAGGCATTAAAATCAAATGCTAATCACGGCGCTGGCTCCTCAAATGTTGATGAAAAGGCGGATAAAGAAAATAAATTACGAACCTTAAGTCAAAGTGAAATATTTTCAGCGCGCGAACAAGTATTGAATATACATATGGCTCCGGCTTTAGAGAACTATATAGTCGATTTAATTATCGCCACCCGCCAACCAAAAAAATACGATGATAAGTTAAGTACTTGGCTTGCCTTTGGTGCTAGCCCTCGTGCCACTATCGCCCTTGACCGTTGTGCTCGCGCCCGTGCTTGGTTACATAACCGTGACTTTGTTAGCCCTGAAGATATTCAAGCAGTGTTTCATAATGCCCTAAGACATAGAATTTTACTCAGTTATCAAGCTGAAGCAGAAGGTATTACCTCGAACCAAGTCCTTGACCACATTTTAGCTTTAGTCGCTGTTGCCTAACCAGTTTAAAATAATAAAAATTAGCGTAGTTCATGTTAGTTGTTAACTAATTAGCTGCTAAATAAAAGTATCAAGTAGAGTGACCTTATGTGGTTCAATCGTCAAAAACAGTCATCTGCAAGTAGTGCTGATGAGGGTTATTATCAATCCTTGCTGGCAAGTTTGAATAGCAATGGTATAGATTTATCTATGCAGGAGCTATTGCAGTATCAAAGTAAAAGTCGTTTGATTGACTTAGTGGGCAAAAGAAATATTCAAGGTAAACAATCGGGGAATTATTTATCCCGCAGTAAAGGTCGCGGCATGGAGTTTGACGAAGTTCGTCATTACCAAACCGGTGACGATGTCCGCGCTATTGATTGGCGTGTCACTGCTCGTACCGGTAAAACGCACACTAAACTTTTTCGTGAAGAAATTGAAAGGCCGGTGCTGGTAGCCACAGATCTTAGTCAAAATATGCATTTTGGTAGCAAGTTGCTATTTAAATCAGTACAAGCTGCTCATTTAGCGGCACTGGTTTCTTGGCACGCAAAAAGTCGTGGTGACCGTTTAGGCGGTTTAGTCTTTTGCGATGAGCAACACATTGAATTAAAACCGCGCAGCCGTAAAGCCGGTGTATTACATTACTTGCATGCATTAACCACCTTAAATAATCAAAAAAAACAAACATCTGTTGAACAGAATCGACCTGCATCAGCAGCAGATGATGCTCTAAGAGTAGCAGAAACAACGCCACAACAATATTTTGAACAGCATTGCGCTCGCTTAAGACACTTAGCTAAACCCGGCTCTCTGGTTTACTTGATCACCGATGGCCATGTATTTAGAAACGAGCAACATTGCCAATCCACTTTAAGACACCTAAGCCAAGTGAGCCAGCATTGTGAATTAGTGGTGTGTTTGATTAGTGATCCCCTTGAGCAAGCGCTGCCTGAAAGTAATCTAAAACTCACGGTCACTTTAACGGATGGTATTAATCGTCAACAATTAACTTTAGGTGATACCAGCACTGCAGCGCAATACCAACAACAAGCCTTGCAATATGGTGAAAAAATACAGTCATTGTTGCAGTTAACAGGTGCCCGAGTAATACAATTTAGCGCGGGACAATCCCTTGAGCAGCAATTAAAATATGGAGCTTCGTTATAATGGCTATAGCTAACTCTCCCGCTGCACTGGGTCAACCTTTACCTAATCAAACAGCACCATTACAATTGCACGACATCCATGTTCCAGAGCAAGTGAGCAACTTCCCAATCGCGCCGGGTTGGTGGTTATTACTCGCAATTATTCTTCTTAGCGTAGTTTGGTTTTATAAAAAATTTAAACAACAGAGAAGTTTAAACGCCAATAAAAATAGAGCTCTGGCAATGCTTGCCAATAATCAAAATCTCAGCGAAAAAGAGTGTATCTCTTTATTGAAATGCACGGCGATGCAATACTTTAGTAGACAACAATTAGCAAAATTATATGGTACGGATTTTAAAGATTTTTTAATGAAGCAATTACCGGTAAACCACCAAGAATATTTTAGCAAGTTAATCACGCCAGCTTTTGTGAGGCAATATCAAGCTGAGCAAGGTTTAAATTCTTCTAGTGATAGTGATTGCCAGCAAGCCACTAAGTTATGGTTAACTAATGCACTGCCGATAAGGCAGCCTTTAGCCATTAAAATTGCTTTACCTGTAGATAAACCCTTACCCGTTAACAAAGCTATACCTGTACCTCGACCTGTAGAGAAAGAACAGGAGTTAAGCGCATGATAAGTTTTGCTTGGCCTTGGTTATTCGCCCTGCTGCCGTTACCGTTCGTTATCTATTTTTTACCGGCAAAAAAAAGTGCCAACCAGCAAAGTGCGCTAATTATGCCCACACTAATCAATGTTGCTCATAATTCGCAAAGCGATCAACAAAAACGCAAAGCGCCGCTCATTATTTTATCAGTCTGTTGGTTATTACTGATTATAGCGATCAGCAGGCCGCAATGGCTTGGTGAAGCAATAGATATACCCAGTGAGGGTCGTGAAATGATGATTGCCGTTGATTTATCAGGCAGTATGGAAATAGAAGACATGAACCTTAATGGCCGTAATGTTAACCGCTTACAGATGCTTAAAGTCGTGCTTGGTGATTTTATCGAACGCCGCGTTAGTGATCACCTTGGTTTAATATTATTTGCTGACGATGCTTACATGCAAACGCCAATGACCTTTGATAAAAAAACAGTTAAACAAATGTTAGATGAAAGTGAGCTTAATCTTGTTGGTAGAAAAACAGCCATCGGCGATGCCATCGCGCTGGCAGTTAAGCGTTTTGATGCTAAAAAAGAGTCTAACAAAGTTTTATTATTGTTAACTGACGGTCAAAATACCGCAGGTAAAATTGCCCCAGAGCAAGCATTAGAGCTAGCAATTGCTAAGGATATCACTATTTACACCGTCGGTATTGGCGCTGATGTCATGTTGCAACAATCGCTTTGGGGTACACAACGCATTAACCCTTCAAGTGATTTAGATGAAAAAAGCTTAGCTAATATCGCAGAAAAAACAGGCGGCCAATATTTCCGTGCTCGTGACAGTAAAAGTATGAATGAAATCTATAGTTTGTTAGATAAACTTGAGCCGATAGAACAAGAGCAACAACAAATGCGCCCACTAAGTGCTTTATATTATTGGCCTCTGGCATTTTCTGCACTACTTGGTTTTGTTTATTTACTCAGCTTGCATTTATCCTTTTTATTACCAACTAGCACTGTAAGTAAAACTGATGAACACGCTAACTCTTACATTATGGGCGGTAAATAATATGTCAGCTCAAGCAAGCAGTTTAACCACTGAGCTAACGCAATCGACTAGTACCGCCACTTTTGAAAGTCTTAGCTTCGAAGGTATAGTCAATAACTTTCATTTCATTCGCCCAGAGTGGTTAATCGCATTTGTCGCGTTATTTATTGTGTTATATATCTTGAAAAAGATCCGCTATTATCAGTCACCTTGGCAACATTTTTTACCTACTCATTTGGCTAACGCTTTATTGGAAAATTCGCACAACCAAGCAGCATCAACCACCTCATATCAACCACGATATTGGTTGAAACCTGTGATTATTGGCAGTTGTATTATCTTCGCCCTCGCGGGTCCTGCTTGGCAAAAACTGCCTCAACCAGTTTATCAATTAGAGCGCGGCGCTGTGCTTATCATGGATATGTCTTACTCCATGTACGCTACCGATTTGAAACCCAATCGATTAACTCGCGCCCGTTATAAAGCCATCGATTTACTGAAAATAATCAATGAAGGGGATGTTGGTTTAATTGCCTACGCTGGTGATGCTTTTATTATTAGCCCATTAACACAAGATGTTAAAAATATAGAATTATTATTACCCTCATTATCTCCCGATATTATGCCTGTACATGGCGCAAATGCATTGGCAGCATTAACAATAGCCGACCAAACGCTCAAAAATGCCGGCCATATTAGTGGTGATATATATTGGTTTGCTGATGATATTGATAATGAAGAGATGTCAGATGTTTATGCATGGGCAAATAATAATGAGCATAAGGTAAATATCTTAGGTGTCGGCAGTAAAAATGGCGCGCCGATAAAGTTAACTAGCGGAAAATTACTTAAAGATAACAGAGGTGCTATCGTTATTCCTAAATTACCTGAAGCTAGGCTTGGAGCCATAGCTAAGCGTAGTCGCGGGGTTTATCATACGATGACTAATGATGATACTGACATTAAAGCGTTGACAGCTCACCTAAACACTAGCCTTGATGAGAAAATCAACAACGACATATCAGCTTCAAAAGATGAACAGCAAAGTAAACAAGTGATGCAAGGTGACCAATACCAAGAACAAGGTCCCTGGTTGCTCATCATAATATTGCCACTGTTATTAAGTTATTTTCGTCGAGGCAGCAGCATATTAGCAATAACATGGCTTATGCCGCTGACCTTAATGTTTAGCTTAACAAGCCTAAGCCCTAACAGTTATGCTGCTGAGTCTAGGGTGGAACAAGCTCCAACAGCTTCAAGTTCAGTAACTACGACTAATGCCAATACCGACAAGAGTGTTACAACCAGTGGCGCGAATCAACTTTGGCGAAATTTATGGAAAACGTCTGATCAACAGGCCCAGCAACATTATCAACAAGAAGACTATCAACAAGCTGCTGAGCAATTTAACGATAGTCAATGGCAAGGAAGTGCTCATTATAAGGCTGGTGATTATGAACAAGCATTACAAGCCTTTAAACAGAGTGATAGTGCTCAAGCACTTTATAACCAGGGCAATTCATTAGCACAGCTGAAAAAAATTGATGAAGCCATTGAAGCTTATAAAGAGGCGCTTAAAAAGGATCCAAAGTTAAGTGATGCCAAAGATAATTTAGCAAAACTTGAAGAGCTTAAAAAACAACAAGAGCAGCAATCTCAAGAAAACCAGGACTCAGAAGAGCAATCTGATAGTGAGCAACAAGAGAACAATGAGCAACAAGAAAATCAGCAAAAGCAAGACGGTAAGCAACAATCTAAAGATCAGTCTCAAGGTGAGCAGCAACCATCAGATAAACAAGAAAGCGAACAAGAGCCGAATCAAGAAAACAAGCAAAACGAACAGCAAGACGACCAACAAGATAAACAATCTCAAGATGCCAAAAAACAGCAGCAAAAAGAACAAAAAGAAAAAGCTAAACAAGCCAAAGCTGAAAAAAATGAACAACAAAAGCCCGGCGATGAAAAATCATTAGCGCAACAAGTCAGTGATAGCAAAAAACAAGAGACTGAGCAGAAACACCAACAACTATTAAATAAGGTAACAGACGATCCTTATTTATTATTAAGAAATAAAATGCGCCTCGAATACCAAAAACGCCGACATGAAAGTGCGCCCCAAGGAGTAACTAAAAAGTGGTAACAAATTTTTCAAAGCATTTAACGACCAAGCAGCCGTTTAATGGCCTACAGAGCATTATGCTCACTTTACTAGTAATGGCGACATTATTGTTAAGCAATAATGTCTACGCTTTATCAAAAGTTACTGCCACCATTGATAAAAATCCAGCAATGATTAACGAGTCGATTTTATTAACTGTTATAGCGGATGACGACGTTAATCGTAATGCTTTAGATACCGCCCCGTTACTTGAACATTTTATTGTTGGTCAAACATCTGTTAGCTCACAAACCAGTATGGTTAACTTTAAAACCAGTCGAATGACTAAATGGCAAATCATCTTAGTTGCCCGTAGTGCGGGTGAATTTGTTATTCCTGCCCTTAGCATTGAAAACCACCAAAGTGAGCCGGTTGAGCTGACAATAGTCGCGGCTAATGGCGCTGATAGTAACATCCAGGCGGATATTTTTATCACCAGTGAGTTATCCAATGATGAAGTATACGTGCAACAACTACTGACCCTCTCGATAAAGCTACATTTCGCCGTTGAACTTAAAAGTGGTAACTTAACCGAGCCAAGTTTAACTGGCGCAACATTTGAAAAAATAGGTCAAGACAAACAATCTGATGCAATTATCAATGGCAAGCGTTACCGAGTAATTGAGCAAACGTATGCAATAACTCCGGAAGAAAGTGGTGAATTTACCTTAAAAGCACCACTTTTCTCAGGTGATATATTACAAGCTTCAAAAAGGCGCTCAAGTTTTCTAAGTTTTGCTCAAACGAAACCGGTTAGCATTTTAGGCGATGAAATTAAAATTAAGGTCTTACCAATACCGGCCAACTACCCTAGCGATGCTCAATGGTTACCAACTGACATACTGACTTTGCATCAAGAATGGCAGGCAGGTAACGATAACTTCACCGTTGGTGAACCAATTACCCGAACAATAACCTTAACCGCAGCGGGTCTTTCTAAGGCTCAATTACCCAAGCTTAAAATGCAAAGTAGTCGAGGTCTGAAGATTTATCCCGATCAGGCCGAATTACATGCCAACCTCAGTAATGAGCGCCTAGTGAGTCAAAAAGTTCAAAATTTTGCCTTAGTGCCAAGTTCTGCGGGAGATTTTGTTTTACCGGCAATGAGTATCACTTGGTTTAATACCATCACCAATAAAATAGAACTGGCTACCCTACCCGCGCAGACCATTTCGGTACAAGCTGGCGAAGATAATGTAGCAGCTAATGTGCCAAGTGATATTAACCATAAGTACAGCGAAATTACTAACAATTCAAACAAGTCTAAACATTTAACCATGCAAGTCCCTCTTAGCGGCGTTCAAACATTAGTTCAAGATAAAAGACTGCAATGGCTTTTTCTTAGTTTATGGTTATTAACAAGTTTGGCGTGGCTTATTCACATCAGCTACCTAAAGAGAAATAAGCAGACAGGTAGTAAAAACTATTCTAATCAAACGGCTAATTCTGGTAATAATTATATTGCCCTACTCGCTGCCTGTAAGAAAAATAATGCCGAACAAGCGTTAAACCTCATCTTGCCTTGGCTTAGAGATCTATTTGCTAGTCGTAAACCTGGTGTTGAAATTAATACTATTGCCCAAGCTCAAACTTATGTTCAAGAACAGAGTTTTGCTACTGCCTTAAATGATTTACAGCAACACCTTTATGGCAAGAGCGCTATAAATGGCGCCCCCTCATGGCAAGGTTTAGTTTTGCTCAGCGCTATTCAAACGGTGCAAAAACAGCAAAGCACTAACAAGAACGCTAATGAGTTATTAGCACTCAACCCCTAGGCTTCTGCCCTTGCATAATAGGCTTTGACTATAACCTGTCTATACTTTGTCTAGATTATACTTTGCTTGAAATATAATAAGTTACTTGATTCGCTAATGAACAGTGATTACCGGTTATTATCGGTAATGCTGAATCGAGTAACTTATTAACTTCTTTCTATGTCATTTATAAGTAATAGTTAAAAAATTTATAAATAATCACAGCTCATTGAAATTAACTTCACCATGTTAGGGTCTATAACCATATGATGACAAAACAAGTTAGATATGAGGCGCTAGTAAAGGCGCTACACGGTGATTTATACCGCTACGCCTATTGGCTTTGCCATGAAAAGCAAGTAGCTGAAGACTTAGTGCAAGAAACCTTTTTACGCGCTTGGCGAGCCCTTGACTCGTTAAAAGATGAAAAAGCAGCTAAGTCATGGTTAATCACTATATTAAGACGAGAAAATGCCAGACGTTTTGAGAGAAAACGTTTTGATATGAGTGAATATGAAGAGGCCACTATAACGGATACACAATCTGTAACCACAGAGCAACAGCTTGAAAATCATTGGCTAAGAGAAAAGATATCCCAATTACCGCCAGAATATTCTGAGCCATTAATTTTGCAAGTATTAGGTGGCTTTAGCGGTGAAGATATTGCCACTATGTTAGATCTAAATAAAAATACAGTGATGACACGTTTATTTAGAGCAAGAAACCAACTTAAAGAAGCTTTAGAAGCAGAGCCCGTAAAGCGAGGTATGTACAATGGATGATTTGCAATTTAGACGTGCTATATATGCCGACCCTAATAACCAAGATGCTGAAACTATTGCAGCGCAGCAAAACGATGCTAGTAAAAAACAATTTGCGCAAGAAATTTGTCAATTAGATGAGAAAATCATGAGGGCATTGCAAGTACCTGTACCTGAAGGGTTATCAGCAAAGCTCATTTTACGTCAAACCTTAGCGAGTCACCAAGTACAAAAACGTAAAACGCGTGTGCATTTAGCCCTTGCAGCATCCGTTGCTATTGTTGGTGGCTTAATGCTTAATTTTATGCAGTTTTCCAGTGCTTATACTAATTTAGGCGATTATGCCCTCGCCCATGTCTATCATGAGCAAGGCAGCTTTGCTAACAACGCGGGTAATCAAGTCACATTAAGCTCGTTAAACAAGAAAATGGCCGCCTTTGATGGTAACTTCAGTAAAACCTTAGGCAACTTAATTTTTGCTGATTACTGCCGTTTTGATGGTATGAAGAGTTTGCACTTAGTATTTCAAGGTATAACCAGCCCGGTTACTGTGTTTATTGTACCTAAAAATAAACAATTAAGCTTTAGCCCTACTTTTAATGATAATAAACTCTTTGGTAGCTCTCTTGAGTTTAATCGCAGTAATATCATTGTTGTCGCTGACAAAAATGAGTCATTAGGACAATGGCAGAAAAATATAAGTGAAACAGTCTCTTGGTCTATTTAAAGTTATAATTTAAGCCAATATATACTTAACACTGCCCAATAAAAAAAGCCCTGGCAGAGAATGTCAGGGCTTTTTCATATATGTCATCAACTATTTAAATAATCATATTCATAAGCGATGTCCATGAGTAGCTTTACTTATGAAAGTTACTCACTAACAACCTAATATAAATTTACAAAGTGTTTTCAAACAACTTATAAATACGACGATATTCATCTAACCAAGAGCTAGGTTGAACAAAACCATGGGGCTCTACTGGGTAAATGGCCGTTTCAAAGTCTTGTTTCTCAAGTTCAATCAAACGTTGTACTAAACGTACTGTATCTTCAAAAAAGACATTATCATCAACCATAGGTGCATTGATTAGTAATGGCTTGCTTAGTCCCTCTGCAAAATAAATAGGAGAACTGCGTTCATAGGCGATAGCATCATCTGCTGGTGTATTTAAAATATTTGAAGTATATCCGTGATTATAATAAGCCCAGTCTGACACTAAGCGAATCGCAGCCCCAGAGGCAAACAAATCAGGATCAGTAAAGAGCGACATCAGCGTTAAGAAACCGCCGTAAGAGCCACCATAAGTACCAACACGTTTAGCATCAACATTCGCATTTTCAACCAGCCAATTAACACCATCACGCATATCTTCTACTTCCACTTTGCCCATATGACGATAAATAGCTGTACGCCAATCTCTGCCGTAACCTGCTGAAGCGCGGTAATCCATATCAATGACCACATACCCTTGCTGTACTAACATCGAGTGGAACATATATTCACGGAAATAACCCGACCAACCTAAATGAGAGTTTTGTAAGTATCCTGCGCCATGAGTGAACATAACCGCACGATTTTTAGTTGATGTTTTATCATAGTTTTTAGGTAAATATACCTTTGAATAAATTGGCGTTTTTTGATTACTTGACGGGATAGCAATAACTGTTGGCGAAGCCCAAGGCATCGCTAAAAATTGCTCCGATACGGTATGAGTAATTCTTTTTGCTTCATCCGTAGCGACTAAAGCTTGCACATAAAGCTCTGGCGGCATGGTAACGGTAGAGTGCTCAATTAATAGTTTTGATTCATCAGGGCTAATTGAATATGCGTTTTTACCACCTAAATCGGTCAGTGCCGTTATTTTTTTAGCCATATCCACTTGGTATATTTCATAAATACCTGGGTGTTTTTTATTAGCTTTGAAAATAAAGCGTTGGTTATCTTGCATTGCTGTAACGTTACTTACCTCAAACTTACCAGACGTTAACTTAACAGCCTTAGCGTTTAAGTTTTTGTGATATAAATGAGAATAACCAGACTCTTCAGATAAGTAATATAGGCTTGCGGCGGTGCTAGTAGTGCCATTAGGCGCTAACCAACCAAACTCATTGAAGCTCCAGTTAATCCACGCATCATCATGTAATTTGTGCTGAGTTACCAATTCACTTTTAGCAAAATCTACCGTAGTTAACCAACGCGTTTTGTTGTCCCATGCTTCTAACATTAAGGCAAGGTGTTGACCATCAACACTCCACTTAATTGGATTGTACATTTGCAGCACATGAATATTACGGGCTTTTTTCTCTGACTTATATGTTTTACCCTCCCGCGCATAGTTTTCAGTTTTAACGCTAGCTAAAACATCAGTATCAAAACTTGGTAAGTTATCGTAGATTAAAACTTCTTTGCTACCCGTTGCTAAATCAATAATAAAAAGTTGTTCTTGATACTCTCTATTGTTAGCAACGCGAGCACGCACTTTTTCAGCTGCAATAATGCCGTCTTTAGTGATGTAATTAGGCATGATATCTGTTTTATCACGACTAGACTTTGCCGATGTTATGCTCACTAATAATTTATCACCTGCAGGTGAAAGGCTCGCGTGAGCAACTTTATTTCCCTTACCGAAGTAAAAGTTACTGTCATTTATTACTGTATTTTCAGCAGCTAAGCGCTGTTTTTTAGTTTGTTTTAACTTACTGTTGCGGTGCCCTAAAGCAATATAGTCAATTAACTTATGCTGTTCTTTGGCTAGGTAGCTTTTCGGCTCGGTAACGCCTGCAGGTTTATCTACCATTTTAAGACTAGCCAACTCTTTAATTTGACCTGTTTGCATATTATGCGCATAAAAAACATTACTGACTTGGTACGCAATATCGCCATTGGTCAAAAAGAGTGCATTTCGCTCATGGTTTGAAGTGAAAGTAAGTTGCTTCACTACATTAGTGGCAAGTGTTTTCACAAATACATCACCATTAAAAGTATAAACTTTATGGCTGCGCGCTTGATTTAGTCGACCATTTTGATCAGCAACTTTATGTTTATTGGCTAGAGCAACGGGTATTGTGTTATTACCCTTTGACAAATCAACTGCATATAAATCGCGCAGTGGATTACCTAATTGTTTTTGCTGATAATAAACAGTGTTACTGTCATCCCCCCAATACCACGACTCTGGCGCGCGACCAAACCAATCTGGGTCTGCCATCACTTGCTCTAAGGTGATGGTTCCTGTTGCCTGTGCGTTGGCTGCAATAGCACCTTTAACTTTCTCTGGCGTACCGGTGTTAACTTGTTCATTAAGCTGAGTATTACTACAAGCGGCTAATGAAAAACTAAGCGCTGCGGCAATGAGTTGTATTTTCATATAATAAATTCTTTTGTTGAGTTCTTTTGTTAAAGAATGAATGAGGAGTCGCCAAGTTAACGATGTCAGTACGACACTAATGCTGGAGGCTCTTGAGAATGTAATTAACCCGTTATCCTAATCGAAAAAATGAACAATGGGTAAAAGAAAACGACCAATACCGCTTTATCTGCGTTGAAAACACGGTAAAATAAAGTGGTTTACATATAATGCCATCTTTACACATAATACCAACATTGGACACTTTGTTATGCTTTGCCCTTGCGGTTCAACCCTATCATTTAATGCTTGTTGCCAAGTTTTTATTACACAAAAGCAACCTCCTTGTACAGCTGAGCAATTAATGCGCTCACGCTTTAGTGCTTATGCAATAAAAGACGGCCAATATATTTTTAATACTTATGGTGCAGCTCAGCAGTTAAATCAGTCTGTAGGCGAAATTCAATCTTGGGCAGATGAATGTTTGTGGTTAGCATTAGTGATACATGAAAGTGAAAAAAATACCGTTGAATTTTCCGCCTATTATATCGTTGATAATACTTTATGTGAATTAAGAGAGAAGTCTAACTTTAACCTTGAGCAAGGTCTGTGGCGCTACATCGATGGCGATATTACCGAGCATAACGAAATTGCGAAAATCAAACGAAATGAAACTTGTCCGTGCAATAATTATGCTACCGCTTGGTCAGCTAAAAAAGACAAAAAGTTTAAACATTGCTGTGGGAAGTAATAACAATGGTGCTAACAATGGTGCTAACAATTGCAATATATCAGTTAACTACCAACTGAGTGCGAACTAAATACTATTGTTTAACTAGCAAAGTACTAGTTAACCTGAACTCTGGATAAGGAGCATTTGCTCAATATTCCCCTTTATCCAATTATCAGCGTTAAAACGTCGATAAATAACCCGTTTTTCATAAACGTTTTGCCTTGATAATAGAATAAATTGAAACATTGATAGAGTATATCGCTATTTAATCCGGTAAATTCTATTTTAAACAACCGTAAGTTGTTGTTTTTACTTAAATATAAATCACTCATCATCCAGAGTTCAGGTTAGTTAAGCAATGGTGATTTAACCAGAGATTGTTGAATGCCATCTAACCATGCTTTAGCATTAAAGCTCAATGGCGGGTTAAGTGGTTTATCTGTTTGACAATCAGAGCCGGACTGATCTGTTGCTTGTGTAAATTGCCTGTGTTTAAGTTGTGTAAACAAACTCGTATTGTCTAGCACTTTTTTTTCGATATGTTGTTTATCATCACGAAAGGCTAAAGGTTTAGCTTTCATCGCATTGGTGAGATGTATATTTGCTAAATCGTTACCGACAATGAACTGCACTTGATTGAATTGCTTAATACCATCCGGTGTTGATAATGCTAAGGAAGCCTGTTCAGGCAGGTTAAATTGCTTTCTTAGGGCAATATTACTCAGCATTTTATCTGCTGGCTCTACTGTGTTTGGTAATGAAAACTGGCTTTGTTCACGAACATCCTCAGCTAACATAGCCAACATTAGCGTAAAATCCGCACGACGAGTTTCCTGTACACTTTGATTTAATTGCTCTCCGAGCTGTAGCTCGTGCAGCAAAGCATTTGAAGAAAATTTTTCAGGGTTTAATTTACCTGACTTTCCTTTTAATGCTTCAATAGTTTGTGTAGGAGGTTGAGTTAACTCGACAGCCAATGCGCTATTCTCTTATTTATCTATATTTTAATAAATAGGGTATCGGCCAGAAATAAAAAATATTTAGCCGATTTAACAATAAATTAGAAATATACTGTTAAACCGGCTATTAAGTTAGCTTATTAACTGAAATTAGCAGGAAATTAGCTTTGCTTTATCGGCCAAGTAAGCGTGAATGACGCACCGCCAAGTTCACTATCACCAATAGAAGCTTTGCCTTGATGCCACTCCATAATACGAGCAACTATTGCCAAACCTAAACCAAAACCACCGGTCTCGCGATTCCTCGATTGATCGCCACGTGAAAAAGCATCAAAAATAACTTGTTTAAATTCATCAGAAACACCATCACCATTATCTTCAACACATATTTGGCATTGTTCATTTTCTAATGAAAGTGTCACTCTTACTTTATTATCACCATACTTAATGGCATTACTGATAAAGTTATTAACCGCTCTATCGATAAAGTGACCATCACAACAGACAAAGTTATCTGGTAGTTTGTTATTAAACTCTATCGAGTTAACAAATTGATCATGACTAGCAATTTGTAGAGATACCAATTCATTTAGGTCTGTACAGGTAAAATTAAGATCAGGTTTATCATTATCAAAAGCGGCATAAATGAGCATCTCATTAATTAACTCTTCTAACTCACAAACATCATTACTGATCTGAAGCTGGTATTTTGCTCTTTTATCATCATCTTTAATGGTATCTAGCATCTGCAAAGCAAATTTAGTCCGTGCTAATGGCGTTCTCAGCTCATGTGAAACTGCATTAGTTAATTCTTTATGAGCCTCAATCAAACGTCTTATTCGAGCCGCCATCATATTAAAGGAGGCAATCATGGGCGCTATCATGGTTGATTTTGCTGCTGGTGCTTTACTATCAAATTGTCCTTGACCAAAAGCACGCGTCGCTTTTTTAAGCTGCTCTAAGTCTCGTGACATTGGCCACAACCAAATAAAGATAATTATACCAAAAGTGGCAAGTATCATTACTCGATAAGTTGCCTTTAATCTTGGCCTAGTGGGCATTTTCGCTGGACCTAAAGTAATAACAGAGTCGGATCCTTTAAGTAAATAGTGCAATGTGACACTGCCACCAGAATAATAAATATGAGTATCGGAGTGTTTCAAGGCATTGTGGTCAGTATGATCAATGGCTTCTACTTCTGCTAAAGTCATTAATTTTAATGGTAATTCCCAACGTTTTCCTGCGCCTGAAACTATCTCTTGCCACTCATCTTCTGGATGTTTTTTGGTATAATCTCCTAAGGCCATCAACATAGTTTTATAACCAGTATAAGACTCAATATCTTGCTCTATATAAGAAGTCCACACTTCATCAAGGGCCCAAGAAAAAACGATAAAGGTTGAAATAATAAAGAAATACAGATTAAAAAACGAACGACCAAGTTTCATCAAAATACCTTTTAATAAAAATTAAATATAAATGAGCTTAAAAAAAAGGCTTTGTACTACGAAAGAAGTAACAAAGCCTTAATATATTTAGCCACTATAACCACACAGTGACACAATTAACTGAGGGCTAGCTCCATGCATCTGGAACGAATAAGTAACCTTGACCCCAAATAGTCTTGATTCTAAAAGGTGTTTCAGTGCTGTCATGTAATTTTTTACGTAAACGAGAGATACGTACATCAACACTTCTGTCTAAGCCATCATATTCACGACCAATGACTGCTTTATATATATAATCACGGTTTTGAACTTCACCTGATTTGCTTGCCAATAACCATAATAAATCGAATTCTTGGCTAGTTAGGTCAACATTTTCCTCTTGCAAAGTCACTTTACGTGATGCTTTGTTAATATATAAACCACCACAAATAATCTCACCTTTCTCTTCACTTTGATTAGGTAAATCGCCGCGACGTAATAAAGCGTTCACTCGCGCTAATAATACTCGAGGCTCCACAGGTTTAATCACATAATCATCAGCACCAATTTCCAAACCAAGTACTTGATCAAAGTCAGTACCTTTCGCTGTTAGCATTAATACTGGTCCATTAAATTCTGGGCGTAAATCACGACAAACACCAAAACCATCTTTACCTGGTAACATCACATCTAAAATAATAAGGTCAGGAGAGAAAAGCTTAACTCGTTTAGCTACGGTATCGCCACGAAACTCTTGTTTAACATGGAAACCTTCACTTGTTAAAAAATCGGTAACTAAATCTGACAATTGGCGATCATCTTCAACCAATAATATTTTCTTTACGTTTGGGTTACTATCTAGCATGTTCATTTCCTTATTTATTACGTGTTACTCATTTAGGGTTAGCTTAAACAAGTTATTACGGTTAAACAATAGGCTCTACCAGTTGTTACGATTAAATTACAATTTATAACATTGGCCGTTGTTGCACTGACACTTTAATACTCGATCGCACTTTAACAAGTTGGCTATAGGAGCGTTTATTATATTGTTTCAATTTAAGGTTTGGCCGTTGCAAATGCATATCTAATAACAAAGTTTGCCATTTTCCCAAACATCCCAAAATACATTGCCTAATTTTACCACTAACAGAGGTAAACATATTGTAGTAAGACTTCGTGGGATAGTTGGTTACGCAATACAATAGCATCTTGTCTTCAATGATTAGTAACCCCCTTCCCACCTTATAAATTGCAATATTAATCAATATCAGCAACTAAAATTAAAGTTCAGTAGCCACTTTGCAAAATAAAACTTGCGAGAAGAGTGATAAACCCGCAAGATCATGCCCTTAATTTACCAAGTAATACATAACGATATTATTCGCTAAACGTCAGCAGGAATTCTATGAAAATCATCTCTTTTAATATTAATGGCCTTCGCGCTCGTCTTCATCAACTACAAGCGATTATCGATAAACACCAACCCGATATCATTGGCCTACAAGAAATAAAAGTGCATGATGAGATGTTCCCAACAGAAGCGGTTGAAGCTATGGGCTATCACGTATATTTTCATGGCCAAAAAGCGCATTATGGCGTTGCTATGTTATGTAAAAAAGAAGCTGATGCTGTACAACGTGGCTTCCCAACAGATGACGATGAAGCGCAGCGTAGAATGATTATGGTGTCTACCACCAATAACAAAGGTGAGAAAGTTACGGTATTAAATGGTTACTTTCCACAAGGTGAGAATATCAGCCATGAGACAAAGTACCCATATAAACGTAAGTTCTATAAAGATTTAATGACATACCTTAACGAAAACCATACAAATGACGAAAATGTTGTTGTTATGGGTGACATTAATATTTCACCGCTTGATTTAGATATAGGTATTGGTGAGGTAAATCGTAAACGTTGGTTAAAATCGGGTAAGTGTTCTTTCCAATTAGAAGAGCGCCAATGGCTAAGCACATTAATGGATTGGGGGTTTATTGATACTTTCCGTCAATTACACCCGGATACTACCGAACGTTATTCGTGGTTTGATTACCGCTCTCGCGGTTTTGATGATAATCGCGGCCTTCGTATTGATGTGGTATTGGCAACAAAAAATATGGCTGAGCAATGTATTGAAGCCGATATTGATTATGAATTACGTGGTATTGAGAAACCTTCAGATCATGCTCCTATTTGGTCTACATTTTCTTAAGGTTCATACTAGATGCATACTGAAAAATCAGCTGATTACCGTTGCCCTCTATGCCTACAAAATTTGCTACTTGAGCATAAAAGTTACCGCTGTGTAAATAAGCATAGCTTTGATCAAGCAAAGCAGGGGTATGTCAATTTATTACCGGTTCAATTTAAGCATTCAAAAGAACCCGGCGATAATAAAGCAATGGTACAAGCAAGACGTGCTTTTTTAGATAAAGGATATTATCAACCTTTGTTAGACAGTATGCTTGCTTTGTACACTAAGTACGGTGATAAAAACGCAACTATTTTCGATGCTGGCTGTGGTGAGGGTTTTTATACTCATCAACATAAAACTGAGCATAACAATGTTTACGGCGTAGACATTGCCAAAGAAACAATAAAGATTGCCGCAAAACGTTATCAAGATTGCTTTTTTAGCGTAGCAACCTTATCGGACTTACCTTTTGATGATGGTAAATTTAGTTGGCTTTACAGTGTTTACGCCCCCATTTTAGAAAATGAGTTTAGCCGAATATTGCAAGACAAAGGCTATTTGTTAACGGTTACTCCAGCCGATAATCATTTGTTCGAGCTAAAATCACTGATATATCGTCAAGCAAAGCAACACGATACCTCTAAGCAGCCGATTGAACAGTTAACTTTGGTTGAAGAGCAACGCTTAAGCTATATGATGAATTTTGACAATAGTGAGGATGTGTTGAATTTGTTAGCAATGACACCTTTTGCTTTTAAAGCCAGTGGTGAGTTAATTAACGAATTAAAACAGCAAAATAAATTTAATTGCCAAGCTGATTTTGTTTTGCGCTTATACCAAAAAACTTAACTGCCGAAGACATGATTCTTCAAAGACTTAACTTATATTAATGAAGAACACTTTCCCCTGAAAAGGAACAATAAAGCGAAAGCTATTTTGTAGGCGTGAACGTTAAATGTAAGAGTTGCGCAAGATCTATATAGCGTGGTTTATAAGTCGCTAATTTCGCAATAGCCTTTTCATTTTTGTGACTACGGCTATGCGCTGCTTGCTCAGAGAATTGCTCTTTACCTCGTTGTTTTACCTTTTCTAAGCCACTGTGATACCAAGAAGCTAGTGAAGGCGGTAATAACTTATCAGCTTTGACCCCAGATAAAACTAATGCCTGAACCGGCATACTGACTAAAAAAAGACCATAAACTAATGCTTGTGGTAGTGCATTTAATGCATTATTTATCGAGCCTTGTCCCATAGGATATCCCGATGCAACATAAAGCTGCATAACCACAGTAAACATGGCTAAGGCAGGAAAGTACCGACAAACAAAGCGCGCACTTTGCACCCCTCTATAATCCTCAAAATAATGAGTTAATTCTGGCTTGTCTGGCCACAGAGATAAATATTTTTTACCCAATTTAATGAGTTGTACAACGGAGATATTCATAACACTACTATAGCAGCTAGTCCCTATATACCCAAGCCTCTTCAAACTGCATAATTCAGTTGGAATTTGAAGTAGCTTGGGTATAAACAACAATTGCAATGGTTATTCATAAACGTTTTGCCTTGATAATCGAATAAATTGAAGCATTGATAGAGTATATCGCTATTTAGTCCAGTAATTTTTATTTTAAATAACCGTAAACTATTGTTTTTACTTAAATATAAAGCACCCTCCACCCACCACCCATGATTCAGGTTAATTCAGCTTTAGTTACTCATTGAAATAATTAAAACTCAACTAAAGTGTTTTATATTGCACTGCATCAATATATATCAGCAAAACAAACGCTATAATGGTGTCATTATTATTGAATATAATTATTTAACACCTTTCAACTTTATTAAAAGAAATACCTTATGACCCACCAACAACCTCATAACAAAGTCCCAGTTAATTCTGCTGCAATTTTAGTGATTAATTGTGGTAGCTCATCAGTAAAGTTTTCCTTAATAAACCCTGTAAATGGCGAAACACTATTATCTGGTTTAGCCGAATGTCTACTCAGCTCCGATGCCAGCATTACCATCAAGAAAAACAATACAAAAGACACACTTAAATTAGCGGCCCCTTTTGATCACCAGACCGCACTGTCCATATTAGTCACACAATTACAACAACTAGATTTAGTGAAAGATATAGCGACTGTTGGCCATAGAGTCGTGCACGGCGGTGAAAAATATGCTCAGCCGACCTTAATTACTGATGAGGTAGAGCAAGCGATTGACCAGTTGGCAAAACTCGCACCCTTGCATAATCCAGCCAACCTTATTGGCATTAAAGCGTGCCAGCAAGCTTTTCCCGACTTACCGCAAGTTGCAGTATTTGACACTGCATTTCATCAAACTATGCCAGAAAAATCTTATGTCTATGGCCTACCCTATTCACTCTACCAAGAACACGGAATAAGACGTTATGGATTCCACGGAACCAGCCATTATTTTGTCGCAAAGCAAGCGGCTAAACAACTCAATAAGCCACTGGAACAATGTAACTTAATCAGTGCTCATTTGGGTAATGGTTGCAGTGTGACCGTAATCAAAAATGGCGAGAGTGTTGATACTAGTATGGGTATGACACCTGGTGAAGGTGTGATGATGGGTACTCGCTGTGGTGATCTCGATAGCGGCATTATTTTCTATCTTGTCGATAATTTAGGTTACTCAATTAATGATATTGATAAGCTAGTGAATAAAGAAAGTGGTTTATTGGGTATTTCTGGTTTAAGTAATGATTGCCGAACTTTAGAAGACGCTATGTTAGCCGATAATAACGCCCAAGCTAAATTAGCAATGACTGTTTTTTGTTACCGTATTGCTAAAAGCATTGCCTCTTATAGTGCAAGTTTAACGCAACTAGACGGTCTTATTTTTACCGGCGGCATTGGTGAAAACTCAACTTGGGTACGTACTGAAATAGTTAAGCTGCTAGGCTTATTAAATTTTTCTTTAGATGAAGAAAAGAACCAAGCTACACGTTTTGGCGCCTCAGGTAATATTGCAGATAAAAAATCAAGGGCATGTTGGGTTATTGCCACCAATGAAGAATGGGTTATTGCCGAACAATCTGCGGTGTTACTCAGAAATTCTATGCAATAAATGCTCCACATAAAGAATAAATAGGATTTTATTTATGCCACATAGAATTATGTTAATCCCTGTTGGCTCAGGCGTAGGTCTAACTAGTGTATCACTGGGCTTATTGCACGCTTGTCAGCAAAAAGGGATTAAAGTAGGACATTTCAAGCCCATTAGCCAACCTTCGCGAAATAGCTTAGCGAAAAAAAATAAAACTATTGATGCCATTAGCTTATCTCAAAATAGCACCAGTATATCGCTTAGTTATGTTGAAGGTAAAATGGGCGATGGCTTACATGATGTTGTGTTAGAAGAAATTGTTGCCAATTTTGATGACTTTAAGCAAGATCATGATGTTGTTATCATTGAAGGCCTAGTGCCAACGCCTAGACAGCCCTATGCTGGGCGTATCAATCGTGATGTTGCTCAAGCGCTTAGCGCTAATATTGTCTTAGTTGCCAGCCCAGGTAATGACAGTGCAGAAGAGTTTGAAGATCGGCTGGAAGTCAGTGCAGCAACTTATGGCGGTATAAAAAACAAACACCTTATTGGTTGTGTTATCAATAAACTGAACTGCCCAGATCAAGAAGAATACGGTTTATTACCCAAAGAAGAAGAAATTGAAAGTGACTTTCATTTAAAGCATTGGTTAGATTTAGCCATTTTTAAAAACAGACACTTTGATTTACTCGGCACTATAATGTGGGACATTGATCTCATCGCTCCGCGCATCTGTGACATTAGTAACTATCTTGGTGCTAAAGTTCTTAATGAAGGTGCTATGGCACATCGACGTTTCCGTAGTGTTGCATTTTGCGCCCGCACAGTTTCTAATCTAGTGAGTTATTTAGTCCCTGGTCGTCTTATTGTTACCCCGGGTGACCGCACTGATATAATCATAGCCACTTGTTTATCCGCCTTAAACGGTACTAAATTAGGAGGCTTGATTTTAACCAATGGCTTTGAACCATCAGAGCAAGTTTGGGAGTTGTGTAAACAAGCGCTTGATGCAGGTTTACCTGTCCTCTCTGTACCATGGGATACATGGCAAACATCACGCCATATTATGGGCTTTAATCCTGAAATACCTCAAGACGATATTCAACGCCACGAAAAAGTAAAGCAACATATTGCCGATAATTTAAGCCTAGGTTGGCTAGAAAGCCTAACCTCTAAAAATAATAGTTATAACTTATTCTCCCCACCTGCATTTAGGCATAAATTAACTGAACTTGCTCGCCAAGCAAACAAACTTGTTGTTTTACCTGAAGGCACAGATATACGCACTATCAAAGCAGCCGCTATTTGTTGTGAGCGCAATATTGCGCGTTGCCAACTTATTGGCAATAAAGAAGAAATACTACAAATTGCCGAACATCAGGGTATTCACCTTCCTGATAACTTATTAATCACAGATCCCGAGACTATTAGAGATAATTATGTTCGACCTATGGTTGAGCTTCGTAAACATAAAGGTTTAACAAATGTTGTCGCCCTAGAGAATTTAAAAGACAATGTGGTTTTAGCCACCATGATGTTGCAACTTGGCCAAGTTGATGGCTTGGTTTCGGGTGCAGTAAATACCACAGCAAATACGATAAGGCCTGCTTTACAGTTAATAAAAACCGCACCTGATAGCTCTTTAGTTTCATCAGTATTTTTTATGTTATTACCTGATCAAGTACTGGTTTATGGTGATTGTGCAATAAACCCTGAGCCTAGCGCAGAGCAATTAGCAGATATAGCCATTCAATCTGCAGACTCTGCCAAAGCATTTGATATTCAACCCAGAGTTGCCATGATCAGTTACAGTACCGGTAGTTCTGGTCATGGTGCGGATGTTGAAAAAGTAGCTAAGGCAACAGAAATAGCGAAAGCTAAGCGACCAGATCTGATTATTGATGGCCCATTACAATATGATGCCGCTATTATGGAAAGTGTTGCCAAGAAAAAAGCGCCAAATAGTCCTGTGGCAGGTAAAGCCACTGTGTTTATCTTCCCTGACTTAAATACAGGTAATACAACGTATAAGGCTGTTCAGCGTTCAGCTGACTTGGTAAGCATAGGTCCTATGTTACAAGGTATGAATAAACCAGTTAATGATCTATCTCGTGGTGCATTAGTTGATGATATTGTTTACACCATCGCCCTAACGGCAATCCAAGCAACACAATAGAATAAAAGGCCTCAACAAGCTTGTTAATAATTAACCATTGAGATGTTATGAGTGCGGTTAGAGTTATTTTTACGACATTTAACCGCTTTAAAAGGTTCACTTTGCTAGAATAAGGATCCAACAGACTATTTTGATCACTTATCCTCTTTGTTATCACTTAGCGCTTAGCTAGACAAAAAACGTACTACTTGTTTTATCTTTGTTTATCAATGACAAATAAGGTTATCCCTGAATTATTCACAATTATATCCACAGCTTCTGTGGATATAATTTTTAAAATAATCATTCAGGTTTTACTTACAAACCTCTAGTAAAACCTTCGTAAATAACAACTATATAGAAATTTCACCTGTAACTTAGTCTTTTTACATACTACTATCAGGGAAATAATTGTAAATATCACAAAATCAAACCTTGCCATTAGCAACAAGTGCTATAGTTAAGCATGTAGAAAAACCATTAAGGACTATAATGCCACAATTAACACTTCGACTTATTAGCGAGCAATTTGCTATCCATAGCTTATCTAAAAGTGCAATCATTCCTGGTGAAGTATTTAGCGCCAGTATATTTTTTATCGCCAAAACTTTCGATGAAATATCCATTGTTTTACCACAGCGTATTACTATTGTTAGTGATGAAGTAGAATTGAACTGGCAGGCTTTAGAGGTTGTTGGCCCTTTAGATTTTACCATGACTGGAATTTTATCGAATATATCTACAGTATTAGCCAATGAGAAAATTAGTATTTTCGCCATATCTACTTTCGACACCGACTATATCCTTGTTAAAGAGGAATTTATAAATCAAGCAGTTAAAGCACTACGTTCAAATCAATATCTAGTAATATAATCCTAAACTAGGGATATCCTATAGGTAAGTGCAGGTAGACATTAACATTCAGCCATTAGAGACAAATTATTGGCTAGTTCAACTGCACCACTGCAATTGAAAATTTTATATATAATAAATAGACGTTCCAAGTTCTTTTTTAGCTTCATACATTGCTTCATCTGCCAATTGTATTAACGTGTGCGCTTCTCCATTATTATTCGAATATACAGAAACACCAATACTGGCTTTTACAGCGATCAAATGGGCTTGAACTTTAAAAGGTGATGTGAATTCTTCTTGTAATTTATCCGCCATTACTTTTATTGAGGAATGTTCTTTAACACCACTAATGACTACTAGAAATTCATCCCCTCCCATACGAGTGACAATATCAGAGCCCCTAATACAATGTTTTAACCTATTAGCAGTACCGACTAAAATTTCATCACCAACACTATGACCATGTGAATCATTAATAAGCTTAAAATGATCAAGGTCAATAAAGAAAAAAGCAATTAAGGTGTTTTTTTCTTTTGCCTTTTTAAATAGAATGTCTAATTTATTTTCAAGTATTCTTCTGTTAGGCAGCTTTGTCAAAGGATCTAAATTAGCTAACTCCAATGCTTCTAACTCTTTTTGTTTCCGCCTTGAAATGTCTCTTACTATTGCCAGTAAATAACCTGTCTGATTAAACTCAATGAAACTAATGCTTGCTTCAATGGGCAATTTAGTGCCATCTTTTCTTGTATGCGTGGATTCAATAACAATGTTTCCTGCAAGCTTTATTTGTTTACTATGTTCATTCCACTTAGCTTTGATATCAAATTTCGAATTCAGATCTGAAACTGATAACTTTAGTAATTCATCTTTGTTGTAACCTAACCTTTGATGCGCCAATTGATTACAATTTAAGATTTGGCCATACTCAGGCTCAACAACATAAATTGCATCATTAGACTTATTAACTAAATGATTGAGTAGTATTTCTGCCGCATCTGATTTTTTAATAGTTGTTAAATCTATTAACTGTGAAATATACCTTTTAATCAAATTGTCGTTATCCGCTTGTGCAACAATATTCAATTGAACGAATACAGTGTGCCCCAGTTTGTGCTGATATCTTTTTTCAATTTGCATAGGCACAAAAGGGTTTTGGGTCAATTTTTTTCTTATGCCGGCATTAACATGAATATCATCAAGATGAGTAATAGTAACTTCATTCGAATATATTTCGTCACCTTCATATCCAAGCATTCTTTTTAGTGCAGGATTAACATATTCAAGTTTACCGTCAGGAAATGACAAAGCGATTGGAACAGGGGTTATTTCAAATAAACGATAGAGAGATTTTTCTAATGGGAGCTCTTTTTCTTTCATTACTACTCATACCTTTCCATAAAGATCTTCCGTGAGCAATAGAAATAAATCCCTTCAAATTATTATAGACTATCTTTTTTAACTTATAGGAGTGAATTTTTTGAAAGCCTAGGCATCAAATCGAAGGTTATCTAAATCAGTTATAAAAGACATCAACTCAATGTCGGTATAGCACTTTCCTACCCGAAGAAAAGCGGATATAAGCCATTGGTTCTGGTATTATCTAAGCATTGATTATTAAATATGGGATATTTATTAGCTATGATTACACTTTATGGTATTAAAAATTGCGACACAGTGAAAAAAGCCACTAAATGGCTTGCAGCAAACGACGTAGCACATCAACTTTATGACTTTAAAAAACAAGCTTTAACGGCAGAGTTATTAACACAATTTGTTAGTCAAAGTGATTGGTCATTATTATTAAACAAACGCAGCACCACTTTTCGTAACTTGCCTGACGACATTAAAAACAATTTAACTGATGAGGTGATGTTCGCTGCGGTACTTGCGCAACCTACCTTGCTTAAAAGGCCTTTATTACCATTAAATGGCGAGCTCAACCTTGGTTTTAAAGCTGAGCAGTACCAGAGCCTATTCTCAGACAAATAATTAACAACTCCTCATTAGAAATTAAGTAAAGGTATCCGTTGTGAGTCAAACAGAAAAACAAAGTGAAAGTGCAGTTATTGCATTAGCTAAAGATCTTATCGGTAGAGCTTCAGTCACTCCTGAAGATGCTGGTTGCCAAAAACTCATGGCAGAGCGATTGAAAAAACTCGGTTTTAATAATGAAAGCATGATTTTTGCTGACACTACTAACCTTTGGTCTCGTCGTGATAGTACCGAGAGCAATAACAATGATTTAGTTTTTTGTTTTGCTGGTCACACCGATGTAGTGCCCACTGGTAACCTTGAGTTATGGAATACGCCGCCATTTGAACCAACCATTATTGATGGCATGTTATATGGTCGTGGCGCAGCAGATATGAAAGGCAGCTTGGCGGCAATGATAGTGGCAACAGAGCGTTTTGTTAAAGACCACCCTGATCATCAAGGAGCAATTACCTTCTTAATTACCAGCGATGAAGAAGGACCATTTATTAATGGCACCACTCGGGTTATCGACACACTGGAAGCGCGCAATGAGAAAATAACCTACTGTATTGTCGGTGAGCCTTCAAGTACCCACGCGGTTGGCGATATTGTTAAAAATGGTCGTCGTGGTTCTATTTCTGCTGAAGTAGATATTAAAGGTAAACAAGGGCATGTTGCCTACCCTGAACATGTAAAAAATCCTATCCATTTAGCCATGCCAGCATTAACTGAGCTCAGCCAAGTAGAATGGGATAAGGGTAATGAATATTTCCCTGCCACTAGTTTTCAATTATCAAATATAAATGCCGGTACCGGTGCCACCAACGTTGTTCCTGGCCATATCACCGCATTATTTAATTTACGTTATAGCACTGAATTAACCGACCAAATAATTGTTGAGAAAGTTGAGAGTATCCTTAACAAACATCAACTTGATTATGATATTAAGTGGACATTTAATGGCAAGCCATTTATTACCAAACATGTAGACTCTAAACACGGATTTTTAAACGCCGTTAGCCAAGCAATACTTTCGGTTACCGGTAAAGAAACCCAACTTTCAACTGCTGGAGGCACTTCCGATGGACGTTTTATCGCACCAACGGGTGCACAAGTGATAGAGCTTGGGCCGTGTAATGCGACTATTCATCAAGTTAATGAGTCTGTTGCTTGTGAGGATTTAGAAAAGCTGGTTGATATTTATTATCACTGCTTGGTTAATGTTTTATGTACTCATAAGTCCATTACTTAGCTAGCTACAGGCAACTATCCATCATGCAAAAGTTTAAAGCCATCAATCGTGCACAAGTACTCGGAAAAACCGAGGAACACCTGTACTATTTAAATGAGCGAGTCGCCATTCATCAAGAAATGAAACCAGCTTTTGATGCGATAGTTACAGCGGCAAAAACAGATGGTATTGACTTAAAAATTGCCAGTGGCTTTCGTTCTTTTGACAGGCAGTTGATGCTTTGGAACAATAAATTTTCTGGTAAAACGGCCATTAAAGATATTAACGGCGACATTGTTGTTGTTGATAATTTGTCTTCATTACAAATAATAGAGAGCATTTTACTTTATTCTGCCCTGCCCGGTGCCAGTCGTCACCATTGGGGCTGTGATATTGATGTTTACGCGCCAAACTTATTAGCACAAAATTATCAATTGCAACTTGAGCCTTGGGAATATAGCGAATCCGGGCCGCTAGCAGAGTTGTCTTCTTGGTTATTACAACACGCCCATAGGTTTGGCTTCTATTTTCCTTATGCTACATTCCAAGGGGGTATTGCCCAAGAGCCTTGGCATTTGTCTTACTTACCGTTAGCTCAACAATTTCAGCAAACATTCAGTGCTGAACAATTAGCACAAACATTACAAAGTAGTAATATTTTGGGTAAAAAAGTCATTATTGACAACCTAGACCTGATAGCAAAACGTTATATTAATAATGTCTGCGCGGCACCGACAAATGTTATACTGACTTAAAATAAACCTAATAAATTAACATTTAACAAACTAATTAAGAGGCATTCCAATGGACGATTGGTTAGCTATTTTTATGATTGTGATAACGGTAGTTATCATCATTGGAAATTTGAGTACATTTCAAAAAAGCTCAAAACAAAAAATGCGCAAAAACAGTTTAAATGATTTAAAAGAAACCCTACCAAGAACCAAAAAAAGTACGCATAAGATGGCACCGATAGAGAAGAAGCAACCTTAAGTTGTTTCTACAAATGAATACAATGAAAATGCAGAAATAAAAAAACGCCACTAGTGGCGTTTTTTTATTTCTGCAAAGTACGATTAAAACGCACTATTAACTCTGCTAAATCTACTTAGCGTTAAAAAACATCTCTAAACGATAAGCCTTTTTCAATGACGGGGAAGATTCGTTCTAACGATTCAAGCGGCAATGGCTCACCCGCAGCATTATATATGGTTACTGCTGTTTTATGGTTTAGCTCGCCCAGTGGCGTTAACCTAAATTGGTAATGTGCATCGCTAACATCAATAGTTGGTACGTCGTCGCCCCAAATACTATCCCAAACACTACTATCAGGCTTAACAAAGTCAACAAAATAAATCTTTTTATCTTCGTTCAGATCTGTAATAGTAAAGCCATGCTTTTCAAAGAATAAAGGCATATTACCCCATAGATCTTCTAGACCCATTTCAATAACATAAGAGTTTTCTTCTTCAACATTCTTACCCAAAGTTACTAATTTCTGGTTCGCACGAGTTAAACGGTCCGCTCTTTGTTGAACGCGATAGTTATAATCAACAGAGGCAATTAATTCATTAAGCATGGCTTTTTCAGCTCTTTGCTTATCAATTGGATCCATTGTTTTGCTGCCACCCGTTTCATCCGTTTGTAAGAAGTCAACTAAGGAAACACGCAATGAAACACTACGACCGTGAGGTTTAGCTAACAGTTGGTAACGAAAACGTAAACTCTTGGAGAATTGAATATCAGTAAAGATCCAACCGACATCAACTTCATTATGGTACCAGTCAGATTCAATAATGGCGGTTTTAATACCTTCACGTTTAATGCTGGTTTCCTTTAAGCTGGTCGCCCCTTCAATAACTTTGCCTAAGGTAACTTCTTTATCTTCTTCTATATAATGATAAGTGATGTTATCTTCAGTTAATTTTTCTTTGACAACTCTTTCAATAAATTCGAATAAGTCTTTATCTTCTAATACTTTATCAAACCAAATAATAGCGATGCCAGATTCATCAACAACACGTGAAGAGGCTGCAATTGGCATGACTAATGAGGGTGCACGGATATCCATGTCTTTACCAACAGGACCCTGATGATTTATTTTATCCGTAACAAAAAAAGTCTTCGCTTGTTTTGGCTTATTTAAATTAGCAGGAATCACAAGATCGTTAGCTTCAGCTTTATGTTGGTAGTCAAAACCACCTTCGGCTTGTTTATTATTAACTGAACCACAAGCTGTTAGTGATAACGCTAACAGTGATAAATAAAATACTCTACAACTCATTAAAACTCCTGCGGCTTAGGTTATTGATATATAAACTCAACTAAGCTCACTAAATAATATTTGATATAATACAAGGCTAGATATTGCGCCCCATGGTACTTGGCTGATTTTGCAAACACAAGTTATATGACCACAAAAATGTAAGATGATTCCAACTTTAATCACGATCAGTTACAATGCGCCTTTATTGACAACTCAGGCGTAATTAATGTCACAATATTTAGTACTAACAGCAATGGGAGCGGACCGAACGGGTTGTGTTAGTGAATTAACTAAATTAGCAAGTGAATGCGAATGTAATATATTAGACAGCCGAATGGCGCTTTTTGGCTCAGAATTTACTTTTATCATGTTACTTAATGGTGATACTAGAGCAATTAATAAGATTGAGGCACGGATCCCTAAAATTGCCCATAGTTTAGATTTAATTACTATGATGAAACGTACGTCTGGTCACCGAACCTTCGACTTGGTTAAACATTATCAAGCGAGTTATTCAGGCATAGATCAACCCGGTATATTGAAAGCGATGACCGCCTTTTTTGCCACGCGTAAAATAGATATCTCTTCGTTAAAGTCAGAAATAGACCCTAAAACCAATAATATGAGTGCTCATATACTGTTTGCTTTAACTGAAAAAATTAGTATTGATGAACTGGAACGTGACTTCTTGGAGCTTTGTCAACAAACTGATGTACAAGGTTTCATTAAAAAAGCTAACGCTAATCTGTTGTAATAGCCGTTTAGTTAAATATTGCGAAATAACTTCAAAGAATAATAAAGGTGAGCTTATAATGAATACGTTAAACGTTGGTGATACCGCACCACTATTTACCCTAGCAAATGAAGATGATGAATCAGTATCCTTGTCAGACTATATTGGTAAAAAACAAGTATTAGTCTACTTCTACCCGAAGGCGATGACACCAGGTTGTACCGTTCAAGCTCAAGGGTTGCGTGATATAAAAGCTGAGCTGAATGAATTAAATACAGTTGTTTTTGGTATTAGCCCTGATGAAGTAAAACGTCTAACAAAATTCTGCCAACGTGATGAACTTAACTTCTCATTATTATCTGATGTTGATCACCAAGTAGCTGATCAATTTGGTGTTTGGGGATTAAAGAAGTTTATGGGCAGAGAGTATGATGGTATTCACCGTTTAAGCTTTTTAATTGGTCTGGATGGCAAAATCAGCCATGTTTTTAATAAATTTAAAACCAAAGAGCACCATGATGTGGTATTAGCTGTTTTAAATGAATTAAATCAGTAATTAAATGACTTACTTAGGTAAGTGCATAAGAAATAATAGGTAACATAAAAAAGCCCTAAGCTAATGAATATAGCTTAGGGCTTTTTTATGTATAAATGAGAAAAGTGATTTAATTTTTACTCTAATTGGGCTTATTTAGTGCGTTCAGCTAGGTAACCCGCATAGTCTGGTATTTCAATAAGACTCTCTTGTGTCATTAAATCTGAATCCATCAGAAAATTGGCAGTCGATTTATTTGTCGCTACCGGAATGTTCCATACAGCAGCTAACCTTAATAATGCTTTAACATCGGGATCATGGGGTACAGCATCGAGTGGGTCCCAGAAAAAAATCATCACATCAATCTCGCCCTCAGCGATTAACGCACCAAGTTGCTGATCACCACCCATAGGCCCTGAAAACAAACACTTTATTGGTAAGCCTAGCGCTGAACTTAATAAAGTACCAGTAGTGCCCGTAGCGAATAAGTGGTGAAATTTTAAATCGTCACTGCGCTTTTTCGCCCAAGCAATTAAATCAGCCTTTTTATTATCATGAGCCACCAACGCCATACGTTTATGTGCCGGCATCACTCTTTGGGTATAAGTTAATTTCATTAATGGTCCTTTCGGTATTCTTTGATTTAGCTTTAGTTTTACTCCAGCTAAACTTCAGTTTTCTTTACTTTATTTCTAAATAGCTTTCACTGATTTTTATAAAGCCTTAGTTTCACTGTTACTATCAGGCTCAGGAATTGTTGGCCAGGCATTAATAACCGCTTTTACCAGTGTTGCTAAAGGAATTGCAAAAAACACCCCCCAAAAACCCCATAAGCCACCAAAAAATATCACGGCTATGATAATTACAACGGGGTGAAGGTTAACGGCTTCAGAAAAAAGTAGCGGTACAATGACATTGCCATCTATTGCTTGAATTATGCCATAGGCAAGCATAACGTAACCAAATTCACTACTGAGACCAAATTGAAAAAGTGCTACCAGCATTACCGGGAACGTAACAACTGTTGCCCCCACATAAGGTACTAAAACTGACAAACCGACCAAAACCCCCAACAACAACGCATATTGCAAATCAAGAAACATAAAAGCAATGGTGGTTGAGGCACCAACAATAAAAATTTCAATCACTTTACCGCGGATGTAATTTAAAATTTGCTGGTTCATTTCATTACCAACTTTAATTGCCATACGGCGCTCTTTCGGTAAGAAATAGGTAATACTAGTGAGCAATTCAGTTTTATCTTTTAAGAAGAAAAACACCATCAGTGGGACAAGAATCAAATAAACCATTAAGGCAACAATATCAGAAATTGAGTTTAATGATGCTTTAAGCGCCACCTGTCCCCATTCAAGCAAGTTATCATTAACCATGACAATAAAGCTGTCAATTTGCGATACGTGCACTAATTCAGGATATTTATCAGGTAAAGTTAATAAATACTCCTGCCCTTGGGAAATCATATTTGGAACTTCTTGCAATAAATTGCTGCTTTGTTTCCAGATTATTGGCATTAACCCGAGTACTGCCAATAAGGAAATACTAAGAAAACTAACGACAACAATTACGGTGGCACTTGAGCGTGACATAGAGCTGTGCATTAACTTATTAACCGGGAGGTCTAATAAAAAGGCTAAGGATATTGCGACAAATACTGGCATCAATAAATTACTAAACAAGGCAATAAATAATGCAATACAGGTTAATATGACGACTAAAGTAACTGCATGAGGGTCTGAGAATTTACGTGTATACCAGTCACTAAATAACTTAAACATAACTTCCTATTTCTTATTTTGTTCGACATGTCTAAGTTACTTTTATACTAATTTCGACAATGCCATTTACTGTGTTTTGTTCTCGGTAATGATAGCCCTGTTTAGTGAGTAATTTAGGAATATCAGTAATGGATCCGAGATCGTCAATGGTGATAATACACTCGTCATTAGGGTGCATCTTCTTTAGTAATAAACGTAAATTAACCAAAGGTACGGGACATTTCTCCCCTCTACCATCATATTTATAAATCATAGAAAAAGTAAAACATCGCTTTAGTTTAATTCACTAATTTGCGACAATTAATCCACTGTGCTAACTGGCGTTATCATAGCGTACCTATATAGGTAAGTCTTATGAAAATAAGTTTATTATCAGGAATATTAACTAAATGAGTTCATTAAGCCCAGAAGCCTCTTTGAAAGAGATCAATGCTTACAAAAAAAGAATTAGCTGGGGCGATGTCTCAGCACTCTATCATATACTCGCTTCTTCGTTAGGTGATCTAGACGGTATACTTACTCACGGTTTTGATAGTGCTTATAAACAAATTTTGAACCCTAATTCTTGGAATTTATCGCTGTTAGATGCCAGTAAAGATCCGGACGGCTATCTACAAGTTAAAAACAAGCCACAAATTAGTTTACGCCATGAGTACAATGACATGGGTTACGAGTTACACTGCTACCCTGCTGTCGATGGCATAACAATCACACAAAGTATGATTACTAAAGGTAAATGCCCATTTAATACATGGTATCCAGAAAAGATGCAGATGCTCTTTCGTATTAATAGCTTAGTAGCCTTCTCAGTACATTGTTTTCAAAGTGGTGATGAAGCTGATATAGCCTTATTAAAATTTGCGCATTACAAAGTTGAAGAGTTAATCACAATATTAAGCGAATCTTTTCAAATTATTGCGGTCAAAGGCTATAGTATTGCCGAGTTTTATCAAGAAATTGATAAAAGAAATGGTAATATTCTTAACCAAGAAAGTTAATTGTTTTAACTCACCTTTAATAACCCATATATATTTCGATAATGAATATAGGATGTAATATTGTTTAACCTAAAACCCATGTTTAACGCCTTATTGCTAACATTAGGTATTGCCCTAGCGACAAGCTTTAATGCCAGTGCCATTAACCAGAACAATAAAAACAAATTACCTGACATTGGTATTTCCGCCTACAGTGTTTTATCAATAGATAAAGAACTGCAAATTGGTCAAGCAATGATGCGCCAATTACGCGCCTCACAACCACTTATTCAAGACCCTGTGCTTATTGAATACATTAATCATTTAGGAAACAGTCTGGTTAAAAATGCCCAAGGGGTGAATTATGCTTTTGAGTTTTTCCTAGTAAACAATAAGGAATTAAACGCTTTTGCATTTTTTGGCGGACATGTCGGTATTCATAGTGGCTTAATTACCACAGCAGATACTGAAAGTGAGCTAGCATCGGTTATTGCTCATGAAATATCTCATGTTACTCAACGTCATTTAGCGCGTCGGTTAGAATCTCAAAGCCAGACTCAAACATTGTCCATGGCGGCAATGCTTTCCAGTGTTTTAATCACTTTAGTTAACCCTACTGTCGGTATGGCTGCTCTAAGTGCCAGTATGGCTGCAAGTCAGCAGGCAAGTATTAACTATACTCGTGGAAATGAAAAAGAAGCAGATAGAGTTGGTATTGCTTTATTAGCTACCAGCGGTTTTGATCCTCAAGGCGCTGCCAGCTTTTTTAGCAAGATGTCTGCAAAATATCGTTATGCCAGCAAGCCACCGGCAATGTTACTTACCCATCCCATGCCAGAATCTCGGATCACTGATGCCCGACAACGTGCATTAAACTACCCAGCTAGGCCCATTCCGCCTAGCTTAGGTTTTGAATTAACTAAGGCACGGTTAAAATCAAGATATCAAGGGGATGCTAAATCAAACATCAGCTATTTCAAATTGCAATTGTCGAAAAAACGCTATGCGTTAAAAGCGGCCGCACAATATGGTTTGGCTTTATCTTATTTTGAAGACAAACAAATAGACCAAGCGCAACAATTACTCGAAGAATTAAAACAAGCGGATAAAAATAATTTATTTTACGTTGATGCTTTAACTGATGTTTACATAGCGAATAATCAAACACCTAAAGCAATTAAAATGCTTGAGCAATTGAATTTATTTATGCCAAATAATCAGGTGGTGAGCTTAAACTACGCCAACGCATTACTTAAGGTAAAAAATTACGATCTTGCCGCACAAATTTTACACGACTTTTTATTAGTCAACCCGGGCAACTTTATTGCTTATGATATATTAACCACTTTGTACCGCTCACAAGGGAAAATGGGCTTAATGCACATGAACAAAGCAGAAGTTTACGCCTTGTTAGGTGGTTATTCAAAAGCGGTAGATGAATTACAGACTAGTTATACTTTTCTTGACAAGCAGCCGCTCATGCAAAAAAGAATAAAAGCCCGTATTTTGCAGTTTCAAGAACAAGAAAACCGTTTAAAACGACTTTAACCTTTTACCCCAGTTCTAACAGTTGATATTTTTACAATAATTTTATTAGTTAAGGAAACCCATGTTTACTATTTATCACAACCCGAGATGTTCTAAAAGCCGTCAGACCCTGGCATTACTTGAAGAGCAAGCACAGAAATCACAACAAGAAATCACCATAGTTGAGTACTTGAAAACGCCACTAAATGTTGAGAAAATTAAACAACTACAAAGCCAGCTAAACTGCTCAGCCCTTGAAATGATGCGTGTCAAAGAAGCAGAGTTTACTGAGCAAAACTTAAAAGGGGCCACTGAAGAAGCACTGATAATAGCTATGGCAAATACAGCTAAGCTGATTGAACGCCCTATTGTCACTAATGGGAATAGCGCAATTATTGGCCGTCCGCCAGAAAATGTTTTAAGCTTTTTTTAAGCGCTATTACTACTAACTTATTAAATATTTAAGAGCCCTATGAACAAACAGAGACTTTCAACGGATAACTATAAAAAAATAGCCCTAGCCGGCTATTTTTCTCTACTTATTTTTATGCCACTTTGGCTAATAGTATTAAGCCCAAGTGAAAGCTTAAGTACTACAACCTCCTTACTGCTATTTACCCTGCCATTATTGTTTCCATTAAAAGGCATGCTCCAAGGCAACCCTTTCACCTATGCTTGGTCTAATTTTATAGTCTTGATTTATTTTTTGCATAGCTTAACTACACTGTGGGTCTTGCCATCAGACATGATATGGGCAATATTAGAATTAGTTTTTGCTAGCGCTATGTTTTTTGGTGCTACCTATTACGCTAAATTCCGTGGTCAAGAGCTTGGGTTAAGCATACGGAAAAAGAAAGATAATAAATAACCCTAACTCTTTTGTCCCTTTGATTAAAAAAGAAGAAATAAATGCCTTTGAGTTTTGTCAGTAAAAACCTGCTAGTAGTCACTGCACTAATCACATTGTTAAGTGCTTGTGATAATAATTCCAATCATCATGAGACGAATTACCCAATCGATAGCATAGTTCAACTTGATAAAACTCAAAACATCAATCAAAGCATAGACCTTCTTCTTCATTATCCTTTTGATACAGTCACTGATATTAACTGGCGACAAAGCGCTGGAGAGCCAGTTACCATATTAGCTAAAACCAGTAAAGTGATCTCTTTTACGCCAACCCTTGCGGGCGAATATGCTTTCACCGTCAGCTTTACTCTTAATAATGGCAGCCAACAAACGTTAGCAAAAAACATTACCGTTAATGATGATTTCAACAATATTACTGCGCGTTTATCTCATTCAGCATTATCGGACAATAAAGTGTCATTTCGCAGTGAATTACACTCATCCGTTGATATCACTACATTGCAATGGCAGCAAATAGAAGGTCCATTTGTTACTTTAACTTCAGGTAACAGTAATGGTGAATTGGCAGTATTTTTTGACGCGCCGCAAGTAGACTTTGATACGATTATTACTTTTAATATTACCGCTACCAATAGCAGTAATAATGCCATTTATAACGACCAAGTGGCAGTTTTGGTTGAGCCCGCCAATGAGATTAATAGCAATGCCTATTTCTCAGATCGTAATGCAAGTGCTTTTCCTTATAATACCAACAGCCCCTATGCACAAAACATTGTCGACTGTGTATATTCAAATGCGCTAACTAGCTCATGCGCCCTCGCTAAAATACCTTTGCTTGCTGAAGAGGTAAAAGGCTCTTCTGCAATACTTTCTGTTGATACTATTATGGACAGAGTTGTTGTATCCCACCAATGGATGGGCGATAGATTTAAAGATTTCTTAATTAATGATGATGTTAACAACGACATTAAAAACTTATTGAGAGCAACTACGGCAATTGTTATTGCTTACGATGTGCGCCCTTCCTTTTATTGGGCAGCCACCGGAGCAATATATTTAGATGCTGAAAACCTGTGGTTAACACCACAAGAGCGAGATACCATTAATGAGGCCCCTGACTTTAGAGCTGATTTCGGTAAAGATTTACAGTTTGTTATGCCTTGGCGTTATGTCAAAGATAATGACTACGCCAGCCAGAGTTATGATAAAGCTGATCGAGTTACCCGCTCCTCGGCTGATGGTTTATACCGTTTAACTTCGTTAATGTATCATGAACTTGCTCACGCTAATGACTTTTTCCCCAGTAATGAATGGTATATACACAGTAATAATCAGCGCATATTAGATGCAGCATTAAGTAGTGATTTTGAATCAGACCAGCTCGCTATTACCCTACCCTTAGCAAGCCAAGAAATGCGTAATTTAGCGCAAGTTAGTTTTGCCGGTGAAGCAGCTAACCAAATACAAAAAAATTATCAGCCAAGCGATATAGAGCTTTATTTCAGACCAGATCGCGCAACTGACTTTTATGCTTATTCAAGTTTACGCGAAGACTATGCGATGTTATTTGAAGAATTGATGATGCAATATCGCTTTGGGGTTATTCGCGATGTTGCTATAACTAATCAACCTACTGGTAATAATATTTCAGCAAGTGACTATATTGTAACTTGGGGCCAACGTGGCCGCATTGGTGATGATAAATTAACAGATAGGGTATTATTTAGTGCTATTCGAGTATTACCTGAATTTGACAGCCAAACAGCAATTGCAACAGTTCCTATGCCAATAGAGATGGTTAGCGGTAATAGCTGGTTAGGTAATTTAGCCATCAGCTCTACTGAGACAGACCCTACTCTCTTAATGCAACAATTTAAAGGGTACACACTACCGAGAGCCTCTTCAACGAGCTCTGTTGAAAGGCCGCTAAATAACGTTACTCGTTATTATGAAAAACCTTTACCCAAGGGTTAGAGACTATAAGTCTGATACAAAATTTTAATATAAAAAAGCACGATTAATTAATCGTGCTTTTTTATTGTTTCATTTTATTAGCCATGAGTTAGCTGTTAAGACTAAGCACTTCTTTAATAAAAGGTATGGTAATCTTTCTTTGCTCTTGAATTGAGGCTTTATCTAGCACATCCAGTGACTTGATCAAGCTGTCCATATCCCTACTTAAGCGATTAAGCAAAAATTTAACCACCTCATCAGATAAAAATAAACCGCGCTGCGTAGCTCTATGTTGAATAGCAGCAATCTTTGCTTCATCATCAAGTGGCTTTACTTGCTCAGTCAACCCCCAAGAAAGCCTAGAAACAAGATCCGGTAAGCTAATACCTAACTGTTGAGCACTTTCATTTCCTGAGATTAATAAATAATTATTTTGCTCAAGCACGCGGTTAAACAAATCAAATATCGCTTGCTGCCACTTTTTATCACCGGCAATTAAATGAATGTCATCTAAACAAATTAAATCAATTTGCTCTAAACCATCGAGTACTTCTACGGGTAAGTGTTTTAATTCCGCACAAGATAGACACACAGAAGACTTACCAACTTGTGCCGCGTAAGTACTACTGGCATGTAACAAGTGTGACTTGCCAGCACTGGATAAGCCAAATAAATAAAAACCGTGCGGTGTATCTTGTACTTGTTCAATGTACGACTTTAATTGACTGACTACACCGACATTAAGATCACTTTTAAAACTTTCAAAAGTCTCATCATCAGGTAACTGCACCATCAGGGTTAATTGAGCTACTTGCTTCATCCTTGCTCCCAATAAAAAACGGGTATGTTGGGAATAATAGTTAACGGTGGTGTTAAAGCCTTTATTGCCGAGTCTTGCTCGCTTGTTGAAAGTTCAGTGCCTGGCTTAGCATCTATAGCGTTGTCTTCCTCTGAAGGTAAATTACTTGCCGACAAACTTTTATCAATAGTCTCTTGGTTATTATATTGAGCACTACTTTGAGCATTGTCTTGAACATTATCCTCCAAATTGTGTTTTACCGCATTGTCCTCACCTAAAACAACAATCTTCATCGGGGTTCGTAAATCACTTAATATGTCACGCTCAAAATTGCTGTCTACATCGTGTTGCTCATCGATTTCATCTATCACAGGTAAATCATCAAATTGTGAGTCAAATTTTTGCGTCAATTTTGTATTCAACTTTAACGAGGCTAAAAAGGAAGTTTGTGAGCCAACTAAATCTAACTGAAACCGGCGAACACTACTTTGTGCGCTGATTAAAGTCACAGTTTTAACTGATGATAAGTCTGTAAGGAAGTTGAATACTTGGCTATCGCTCGTTAGTGAAGTAACATTTTGCACTTCAATAACAACTTCATTTTCTGCAGAAGCTAATAAGGCATAAGATTGATAAATAAACTCAGTAATATCAGATAAACCCTGATTAATTAAGCTGACTTTATCAACACCCTGATATTTCTGCACATATAGCGTGCCTTGGGTGTAGATACGCCATTCTAAAACTTTAGGGCTTTCAACTTTTTGCTCTACACATAACAAACCACAAGAAATATTATCTAAATCACCCGTGGTTTCACTCTGCTCAGTATCCATAACTAGACTCGAATCTGATACTTTCATTACCACAACCGTGTCGGCAAAATAGCGCAGCGAAGCTTGTTGAATTTGTTCAGGGAAATACCCCCAAAAGTCACTCAACACTACATTTTCATTATCCGTTAAATCCATCAACGGCATAATAATAGGTAAACCTCGCTCTATAGAGAAATCATTTACACTCGCGGGAATTATAGACTCAGCATCCGCAGCTATCATATTGCGGCTTGTACCTTGCTCATCGATTAACCACAGCAGTACTTGCGGTCGTAAGCTGCCCCACAATGCTAAGTTTGCTTTTTTAAATAATTGGTTTACTTTATTTTCGTTGAAGCTGACAACCAAACTTAGTTGCTCATCTTTACGTTGATAGCGATATTGACTTACATAACGACTAGCTCTTTTTTGCGCTTGTCGTAAAACTTTATGCGTTAAGACACTTTTTTTACCGCCAACTTTCAAAAACACACCTTGGAGTGCTTTTTTTATCGCCTGTTCACGTAATTCACTATCCTGTGAATCTACAACAATATTAACTTGGTACAAATCGTTTACTTCAAGGGCTACTGAATTACCGCTAAGCAGTGAGAATATCAGCATAAATATAACAAAAGGAAATTTAAACATATCAACTAAAATTTTAAAAAACGCCATGATTTTATGAATAATATCTTACCACATCACCAGCAATCAATGCTCGCAAATATTCATAAATCCTTTAGAAATGTATTGTTAAAATAAAACAAGGTGAAGATACTGTTTATCATCTTGAGTATGAGACTTAGCACTGGTAGAATACGCCCCATAAAATACTGTCGGTAATTTCTGAGGTTTCCCGTGAACGAACAAAAACAGTCGTTAAGCTATAAAGATGCTGGTGTTGATATTGATGCTGGTAATGCCCTAGTTGAGAAAATTAAAGGTGCGGTAAAACGCACAACACGTCCAGAGGTTATGGGTGGTTTAGGTGGTTTTGGTTCGGTATTTCAATTACCTACCGGTTATAAAGAGCCTGTACTAGTTGCTGGTACCGACGGTGTCGGCACTAAATTACGTTTAGCTATCGATTTAGCTCGACACGATACCGTTGGTATCGATTTAGTTGCTATGTGTGTAAATGACCTTATCGTGCAAGGTGCTGAGCCGTTATTCTTCCTTGATTATTATGCTACCGCTAAACTTGATGTTGACGTGGCTGTATCTGTAGTTGAAGGTATCGCTGAAGGCTGTCTACAAGCTGGCTGTTCTCTTGTTGGTGGTGAAACCGCTGAAATGCCAGGCATGTATCACAAAGGCGATTATGATATTGCTGGTTTTTGTGTTGGTATAGCTGAAAAATCTCGATTAATTGACGGCACACGCGTAGCCGCTGGCGATCAATTAATAGCGCTTGGCGCTTCAGGTCCTCATTCAAATGGTTTTTCTTTAATTCGTAAAGTATTAGAAGTGAACACCACTGATACTAATGAATTGCTCGAAGGCAAGAAAATTGCTGACCATTTACTTGAGCCAACCAAGATTTACGTAAAATCTGTGCTTGAGTTATTAAAAAATGTTGATGTACACGCACTATCTCATATTACTGGTGGTGGCTTCTGGGAAAATATCCCTCGTGTATTACCTGAAACAGCACAAGCTGTAATTAAAGGTGATAGCTGGCAATGGCCGAGCATCTTCAACTGGTTACAAGAAAAAGGTAACATCACTGAACATGAAATGTACCGCACCTTCAACTGTGGTGTTGGTATGGTTATTGTTGTACCCGCTGATAAAGTAGCACAAAGCATTGAAGTGTTAACAGCTCATGGTGAGAATGCTTGGCACATTGGTGAAATCGCTGATAAAGCTGACGGCGAAGAGCAAGTTATTTTTGCCTAAACTGCAAGTTTTCTAAGTAAGCGTATTGTAAAAGGGCTATTTATTAGCCCTTTTTATTTATCTGCGCTTTATCAATCCTTGTTAGTTCTTTATTAATTCTTTATTAAGAAAATAGGAAAAAATATGTCGAGCAAAATAGTTGTTTTAATTTCTGGCGGTGGCACAAATCTACAAGCCATTATTGATGCCTGTGTTGATAATAATTACCCCGCAGAAGTAGTTGGCGTTGTCTCAAATAAAGTAGATGCTTATGGCCTAACACGTGCTGAAAATTCTGGCATTGCCACCGTAGCACTTTCCCATAAAGACTTTGACAGTCGTGAAAATTACGATCAAGCTTTGATAAAGAAAATTGATGCTTTTGATGCTGATTTAATTGTATTAGCTGGTTTTATGCGAATTCTAACGCCCTGCTTTGTGCAACACTTTCAAGGCAAGTTACTCAACATACACCCTTCTCTTTTACCTAAGTATCAGGGATTAAATACTCATCAGCGCGCTATTGATGCTGGTGATGATGTACACGGTGTTAGTGTTCACTTCGTCACTGAAGAGCTTGATGGCGGCCCTGTAATTCTTCAAGCGAAGGTACCGGTATTTGAGGGTGATAACAGTGATGATTTAGCTGCTCGAGTACATGAGCAAGAACATCGTATTTACCCATTAGTCGTTAAGTGGTTTGCCGAAAAAAGGCTTAGCATGCAAGGCGATAATGCAATACTCGATGGTAATACACTGCCTAATTCAGGCTATGCTGCCGATTAACCGATTTAATCAAAAAAGTTGCTAACGACAAATAGCATAATTTAGTGTTCATTAAAAAGCACAACAAATTAGTTACCAAATTGTTGCTACTTCCCCTTACAGAAGCTGTTAGTATAAATAACTACTAATTGCTTCTGGACATTTTTTTATTATGCGGAAAATACCTCTGCTAGTTTTTCTAGCTGTGCCTTTCATAGCTTTAGCCAATACTGCTGATATTAAAATCTCTCCAAAAGAGGCAAGCCAAGTACAACAAGAATCCTTCTCGGCGATCATACCTGCATATCGAGCAACTTATACCTTATTACATAAATCAGATCCTGTAGGTAAAGCGATAAGGGAATTAAGTTATCTTGAAGACAATAAAATTGAATACCATTATGAAACGGATATCAGTTGGTTAATTTTCTCTGATACACGCAGTGAGACTGCCATAGTAAACATTGAAAATAACCAAGTAATTCCTTTTAGTTATGACTATAAACGTGAAGGTACGGGCCGTGATAAATACTATCAATGGCAGTATGACCTAGTAGCAAAGACAGCTACAGATTCAAAAAATGATAAAAAAATAAATTTGAATTTCACCGATGGTCTACTAGATAAACTGAGTTACCACCTGCAAAACCGTATTGACCTCATCAACAACCCTACACAAAAACGCTTTATATACCCGGTAATTAGCACTAAAGGCTCAATTAAAAATTATGAGTACCAGTATGACGGTGAAGAAGAACTCATACTTCCTTATGGATTGGTGAAGACTATCCGCTTAAAACGTGAAATTGTCGAGAAAAAACGCATAACTTACGCTTGGTTTGCGCCAGAGCTAAACTACTTGTTAGTAAAACTCTACCAAGTAAAAGCTGGCGCTGAGCAGTTTGAAGCGCAATTATCATCACTAGAGCTTAAATAAGATATAACATGAGTTATTAAGGTAGTGTAATACTGCCTTAATATTAAACTATATTGAATGAAAATATTGACTAACTCATACCCTTGCAGTACCTGTTTGGTATAAACCGTTTAACACTTCCTTAGTATTCTCTTAATAGTATCCGTAGTAATTATTCCACGAAGAAAGCTCTATAATTTGATTTGATTGTTAGTAAACCATGTGTATTTTAAAATAGCACCATCAGCTAACGCTATTTATTAGCGGTTAGATCTTAGGTTACCCCCATTAGCCACATTTGTTAAACAATTAAATTTCAATGCTCTTACCTCTACCTGACTGTTGTCATTATTCTCACTGCTCTTTGGCCTTTTATTTACTGAATTTTTTAAAGTCTATAAACTTATTTGTATAAAAAATAACAAATAGTGCTTGAATAGCCAACAAAAACCATATACTGTACATCCATACAGTATGACTATTTAACACGAGGTAACACTATGTATACAAGCAATACACTTAACAGCAATGTAATAAACAACGTTATAGAAAGTGCTAACAGTACTCCCCTTGCAAAACAAGCTTGGTTACAGTTAACTAGTGTTGAAAACCAACAAGAATTGTCATCGCATTATGCGACTATTTGCCAGCAACATAATCAAGAAAAAAAATGGGTGCTATTTATTAACCCTGAAGAATCATCATTAGAGCAACTAGCAGGTACACATGGTGTTGATATTTCAAAAGTGCTTTGTGTGAGTTTCAAAGGAAAGAATAAAGTAAATAACATGCTTGATAAGAAGTCTGCTCATTTAGATATAGAGCAAATAAAAAAGGTTTTATGTCGCGGTAATTGTTCTGCTGTTATTCTTTCAAATGCATATTTTGCCACTGATGAAATTGCCGATCTCGATACTTGTGCACGTTTAGGAGAGACTCAGTGTGTTTTGCTTAAAAATCAGCGCTGTAATCAAATGCCAGAAAAAGACCAAGTTGTTCACTAAGCTAAAGTTCGCTAACAATGAAAGATAAAATGTACATAACAGCTAAGTTTTTTAAAATAAAAAATCCGTATTATTCTTCATAATACGAATTTTTATTTTTTAATTAAATTATTAGTCTATTAAATATAGTCGATTAAATATTCTTACTTTTTATGACTTGCTATCTAACCAATGGTTAATATTACGAGATAATACGGCCATAGGTACTGCGCCATTTAAAAGTACAACATCATGAAACTCTGCTAGATCGAATTTATCACCTAAACGTCGCTTCGCTTGCTCTCTTAAGCTTAATATTTTTAGCATACCCAGTTTGTAACCTAATGCCTGACCGGGCCATGCCATATAGCGCTCTATTTCAGCAATAACATCAGATTCAGCTGTTCCTGTTTTCTCTGCCATATAACTAATGGCCTGTTCCCGTGTCCAGCGTTTATCATGTAGACCAGTATCTACGACTAAACGAACAGCTCTAAACAATTCAGCTTGTAACCGACCTAAGTCACCAAACGGGTCATTCTCATACATCCCAAGTTCAAAGGCGACCTGCTCTGAATAAAGAGCCCAACCTTCCGCATAGGCGTTATAAGGCGCTATTCTACGTAAAAAAGGTAATTCAGCTTGATCCAAATTCAAGGCAATTTGCCAATGATGTCCTGGATTTGCTTCATGATAGGTTAGGGTTTTCAAACCAAATTTAGGATTAGCTTTCATATCACGTAAATTAATCCAATATATACCTGGCTTGCTACCATCAACCGCTGGAGAAGTATATTGACCACCCGGAGCACCATCTTGTACTTCTACAGGAAATGCTTTTACTTCTACTTGATAACTTGGCGTAGTTTTAAATACTGGCGCCATTTTTGTTGTAATTTCAGAGATATAACCATTAATATCACTAAGTAGTTCTGCACGACCTGCTTTTGAGTCTTCATACAAAAAGCGTGGTTCTTCATTAAGCGCTACCATGCGCTCACCAACAGAGCCTATTTTATAACCTTGCGCTTGCAATGTTTTATCCATAGCGCTACTGATGCGAATTACTTCATCTAAGCCAATTTGGTGAATTTGGCTCGGCGTTAATTCACTGTCACCTAGTTGCTTGATAGCATCTTGATAATAAATACTACCCTTTGGCTGTGCCCATATACCTGACTCATCCCGAGACTGAGTCAGTAATTGTTCACTTGCCTTAGTCACTGATTTAAAAGCGGGGTAAACGACTTCACTTACCTTGGTAATAACTTGTTTAATTAAACCTTGTTTTTGCTCTGCACTAAGTGAGTCAACTTTTTCAATTTTATCGCTAAACACTTTAACAAAAGAATGCTGCTCTGCTGGCACGCTAATAAAACCATTAAGATATTTAATTGCCCCTAGCAAAGTAACTTTTGGCGGTAGCCAATTTTGTGCTGCATCAAAAGTTTGTTTTTCAATGATACTCGCTGTTAGTTTATCAAACTGCCCTAAGCGCGCAATGTAAGCTAAAGCTTCTTGCTCAGAAGTAATAGATTGATCGTTTTGCATAATGCGCGGAATATCGATTAGTGGTCCATTAATTTGATTGACGATAAAAGGAGAAAGCCCCATCCAGGTATCAATAAAACCAACGGTAAAATTAGGATCACCAGCAAAATAACGCGTTAACCCAGCCATCACTTGTTGATTGTTTTTAGCTGTGATATCAGCATCTACAAGTTGAATATTGGCTATTTCATTAGATATTGATAATAGCTCAGCGCGTAACCTTGCTTCATCAGCCGAGGCAAAAACCTCCATCTTGTCAGCAACAATTAGACCAACATCTTGCTCAGATAAACCAAACATGGTTGCTGACAATGCGCGTTGCTTAAAGAGGCTTTGTTTGGCTTGTAAATATAACTTGGTTAAATGCTGTTCTGCGCTATTTTCAGCAGAATTCCCTGCACTTTCACTCGCTTTTTTTGACTCTATTGCTGACTCATTTATTGCCACTGCATCGTTGTTATTATCACAACCACTCATGCCAAGGGCTGCCATAATTGTGCTCGCCAACAAGCTGTTTTTTAATTTATTATTCATAGCTTCCTCTAAATTTTAATAACTCTATGTATTGTTTTTATATCGAATATCTTAATTAGAGCAAATACGCCCCAAATTGTAAACATTATACAATTTGGCCATATAAATCACACCCAACCAAACTGTACAAAAAACAGGCGGATATATTTGGGTATAGTCCGATAATTCTGATATAATCTCGCGCCCGCTATTTTCCCGGTCTCGGTTATCGGTCTTTTAAAGGATGCGGCGCAGTAATTTAGTGACATAGTGACTTACAATCGGTTAACCCCAATGGGAATGGTGATATGACTTCAGTAAAAAAACAAATAATTTCGCAACCACAGCAAGGATTATTTGATTATCCGAAATACTGGGCTGAGTGTTACGGCACAGCACCATTTTTGCCTATGTCACGAAAAGAGATGGATATATTAGGTTGGGACAGTTGTGACATTATCATAGTCACTGGTGACGCCTATGTAGATCACCCTAGTTTTGGTATGGCTATTATCGGTCGTATGCTTGAGTCACAAGGTTTTAGGGTTGGCATCATATCGCAACCAGCATGGCATTCAAAAGATGCCTTTATGGAGCTAGGTAAGCCTAATTTATTTTTTGGTGTTACCGCCGGTAACATGGACTCGATGATTAACCGATACACCGCCGAGCGTAGAATGCGCCATGATGATGCTTATACACCTAATGATGAAGGCGGTAAACGTCCTGATCGCGCGGTGACAGCATACACTCAGCGCTGTAAAGAAGCCTTTAAAGGTGTGCCCGTCATTATTGGCGGTATAGAAGCAAGCTTACGTAGAATTGCGCATTATGATTATTGGTCAGATAAAGTACGTCGCTCAGTATTGTTTGATTCAAAAGCAGACTTATTAATTTTTGGTAATGCCGAACGGCCATTAGTTGAAATTGCCCATCGCATCGCCCGTGGGGAAGATGTAAAAAACATTACCGATGTGCGCGGCAGTGCTTTTTTAACCAATCAAGTACTACCTGGTTGGAAAGGTATAGATTCACGTGATATTGACAGGCCCGGCAAGATAGATCCTATTTATAGCCCATATGAAGAAATTACGCCTGAGTCTTGTAGTGATAATGAAGCGCAAACAGAAGCATCAATTACCGAAAATGATATCACTAAAACAGCTCAGCCAATCGAAATGGCTGATTACCGAAATAAAACATGGGATAAAAAGGCCAAACCTTGGGAAACAACATATATTAACTTGCCAACATTTGAGCAAGTTAAAGAGAATAAAGTTCTCTATGCTCACGCATCGCGTATTTTTCACCAAGAAGTTAACCCTACCTCGGCAAAACCGTTAGTACAAAGCCATGGTACTCGACTTATTTGGTTAAACCCTCCAGCTAAACCGCTTTCAACAGAAGAAATGGATGGTGTATTTGGTCTAGAATATAAGCGTGTACCGCACCCAAGTTATGGTAAAGCAAAAATTCCCGCTTACGATATGATCAAAACCTCAATTAATATTATGCGTGGTTGTTTTGGTGGTTGTACATTCTGTTCTATTACCGAGCATGAAGGACGTATTATTCAAAGTCGTTCTCATGAATCTATCATCAATGAAATTGAAGATATTAAAAAGAAAGTCCCTGGATTTACTGGTGTGATATCAGATCTTGGCGGCCCAACTGCCAATATGTATCAGCTAAACTGTAAAAGTGAAAAAGCTGAGGCGACTTGTAGAAAACCTTCTTGTGTTTGGCCAACCATTTGTGGTCACTTAGATACCGATCATACACCAACGATTGAGCTTTACCGTAAAGCTAGAAAGGTAAAAGGCATTAAGAAAGTATTAATTGCTTCTGGTGTTCGTTACGATTTAGCCATTGAACACCCTGAATATGTACAAGAATTAGCAACCCATCATGTAGGCGGTTATTTAAAAATAGCCCCTGAACATACAGAGCAAGGCCCGCTTGCTAATATGATGAAGCCAGGCATGGGGAGTTATGACAAATTTAAGGAAATGTTTGATCATTACTCAAAACTTGCCGGTAAAAAGCAGTATTTAATTCCTTATTTTATCTCTGCCCACCCCGGCACCACGGATAGAGACATGGTCAATTTAGCTGTTTGGCTTAAAAGTAATAACTTTAAGTTAGATCAGGTACAAAACTTTTATCCGTCACCATTAGCCAATGCCACCACCTTGTACCATACGGAGTTAAACTCTTTGCGCAATGTGACCAGCAAGAACTTAGCTAAAGAAAGTGGTAAAATAACAGTACCAAAAGGAACGATTCAACGACGTTTACACAAAGCGATATTGCGTTATCATGATCCGGTTAACTGGGCGCAAATCCGTCAAGCATTAACCAAAATGGGCTTAACTAAGCTTATTGGCTCTGCGCCAAATTGTCTAGTACCAAGAGAAACTCGCGGCGAGCAACAAAGAACTGATAGAAGCAGACAAGGTAAAAACAACTCGCAAGGCTTTAAAACCAGTCCGGGTCAAAATAGAACTAAGTCTGGGCAAGGTAATGGTAAGAACAAGAAAACACCAACACATAAAAAGGGTTTAACACGCTTTTCAGACAATCAGTTCTCTGATCGGAAGAAACGAAAGTAAATCGACTGTTCTAAAGTTGTAGTTGATCACGAATACTGATTATCTACAACTTTAGATAACCAATAACTTATTTTTTCAGCTAATAACCTTGGATTAATTGGCTTAGCCAAATAATCATTCATGCCTGCATCAAGGCACTTTTGTTCATCACCCGTCATAGTATTAGCAGTCATAGCGATAATATTAACCTGACTAGATTGTTGGTAGTTATTATCACTGCGGATTAATTTAGTTGCTTGATATCCATCCATTTCAGGCATTTGACAATCCATCAATATTAAATGATATGGCTCGCTACCCTGACATTGCATCAATAACTCTAGTGCCTGCACACCATTACAAGCGACATCAGCATGATAGCCAATTTTCCTAAGTAACCCTAAGGCAACTTCTTGATTTATCCTATTATCCTCAACTAATAAAATTTTAACTTGCTCGTTATTTGCCTTAGTAATTTTTGCTCTTGGCGGGGTTAATTCAAACTGCCCTCGAACAGCTTTATTCACTTCATTAGTAAGGATACTCGTTAAAGTATTATGGAGGTTGCTAGCTCCTATTGGTTTAGTTAACCGCAAGACCTTTTCGCTTTCAGCCATTAACTTGTTGATGGCACTATTTTCATTCGAGCGATAAGCCATTGGCGTCATTAATACAATAGGTACTTGCTTAGTATTACGGTTTAAAAGTAAGACATTAGCAATTCTATCTAACAAAACAGTATCAATATTACTATCAAGCATGATCACAGAAAATACATTTTCTTCACATAATCGTAGCGCTTCACTGACCACCAGAGTCATAACAACATTAAGCCCCCACTGCTGTAATTGTTTACTTATACCGGTACCACTACTTTCATTACTCTCAATGACTAATATCGCTTTATCTGTCAAACTTTCCAGTTGATTAGTTTTTTGATTAGTTTGCTGTTCCCTTTTAGCTATATTTACCTGAAATGTAAACTCACTTCCTTGCCCTTGTACACTGCTAACAGTTATGTCACCGCCCATTAGTTGACATAACTGTTTAACAATAGTGAGTCCAAGTCCTGTGCCGCCATATTCTCGAGTCGTTGAAGCATCAACTTGGGTAAAAGCATTAAAAAGCTCAGCACATTTTTGCTCCGGAATACCTATTCCAGTATCCATTACCGCTACCTTGAGCTTAAATACCGTTGAATTTTTCGACTCTAAATCAACAATTACTTTTATCTCACCATGCTCAGTAAATTTAATAGCATTGCTCAATAAGTTAGTTATTATTTGTTTTAATCGGCTTGGATCCCCAATAACGTACTGCTCAGTTAACGCTAAAGTATCCAAAATAATTTCAATATCTTTCTGTTGTGCTTTAATTGCCATAGCTTGCACAGCTTCAGTAACGCATTCCGGTAAATTGAAGCTTATTTTTTCCATATTTAGTTTGCCAGCTTCTATTTTGGAAAAATCTAAAATATCGTTAATAAGGTGTAGTAAGGTTTCAGCGCTGACTTTAGCAAGCTTGGAGAAATGACTTTGAGTTTGACTTAACTGAGTATCGGCCAATAAAGTTAACATACCTAAAACACCATTAATTGGTGTTCTTATTTCATGGCTCATATTCGCAAGAAATTCTGACTTAGCCCTATTTGCTAGCTCTGCTTTTTGCCGTTGCATCTTATTTTCATCGGCTAATTTTTTTAGAACCTGCTCTTTTTTAACTATATGACTGACATTATCAATGACTATTTGACACAGTGGCTTTGATGATTCGACCGCGATTCTTTTAACACTAATTTGCTGTTGAATTAGGTAATTATCATCGCCTAGAAAGTTACTGTGATAGAGCGGTAGTGGCGTTGGATTGAAAGTATTTGATAATCGTGCTGGCAAGCCTAGGGTTAAAGCTGATTCACAAGCATGATGTAACCGGGAACCTTGATATTGCGGAAAGACACCGGATAATTTTTTTCCTTCTTGGTGACTGAAATCCAGCCCGGAAAAATCACTTAACCATTGATTAAAGAACACTAAACGCTCTTGCTCATCTATGATGATAATACCAACAGAAAGCTGATTTAATGCAGCATAAAGAATGCCATCAGATAAATTTGCCATACGAATTTTACCCTAATGCTTTGCTAGTGACTCCAAACACAAACTTCCTCACAGATTCTTGAAATATTTCTAGTGAGGTAATATCCATAATAAAAGATATATACCCAGATATATTTTCACTTGGTAAGCAGAATTTCACTTTAAGGTATAGCGACCAATCATGCTCACTACTGTAGGTAAAAATTTTATTAAGGTTTCCTTGAATAAACTCAGGCATTTCGATTGAAATAGAAGAATCTAAAAAATTAATTACAGTGCCAAAACAAGCGTTTAAAATTACATTGCCTATCTCAACCAATGAGTCTTGCTCTAGTTCAGATAAGTCTTCAATGGGTAGTTTATTACCCAGTAATAAACTCACTAACTGCAAACCATTCTCTTTGCTAAACATTAACAAAGCTTGCCCTTGAAAATCACCAGAAAACCTTTGGGTAACGGCGCTAATTTCCATTGTTGTATCTAAATCAAGTTTTTCTTTGGCTTCTTTATTAGGCAGTATTTCTATTGTAGGAATAGTTAAGTCAACCGTTTGAGAAACCATTTGATTCAATGAATTGGCAGCTCGACCTATACCAATATTGAAAATTTCGGTTAAGGCGTCTATTTCAAGGGGAGTTAAATTATTTGACATATAATGATTACTCGTTTGTAGTTCATACGACTAGCGATGTAAAAAAGTTGCGATAACCTCTTCATTAATAGGTTTATTCATAAATGTCACGCCAGCAGCTATAGCCTGTGCTTTAATTTCATCTTGAATATTAGCGGTTAGCAAAGCTACCTTAGGAATGGTTAACTTTTCAGCTAAAGCACCAATTAATTCAAGTCCGGTCATTCCCGGCATATTGAAATCAACAAAAGCTATATCAATATCCTTACCATTATTCACTTTATCGAGCCCTTGCACTCCATTACCAGCCTCAATTATATCGACCCCTTCTACATGGGATTGTATAATTGTTTTTATCATCATGCGTGAAACTAAGCTGTCATCAACCACTAATATTGTTTTACTCATTGCGCCCCCTAAAGGTTAACTTATAAAAGATTATAAAGTTGCTAGAAAGCTTATGCAGGGACTTGGATTTTATCAAGCTAATCAATAAAAAATAGCGAGCTTAACCATAAAGATAAAAACCAAGTGAGCTGGATTATTGAAAATGATAGCTACCATTTTACATCAGCAAGGGATTAAAGCAGTATAGGGTGTGGTTTTAAGTAAACCTGACAAAACATCGATAAATAAGGCTATTTTTGTTTTCATCGATAAGTGCTTGTACAAGTTTATTGATTTCGTCCGTTAACGATACAGCTACCTTATGGGTTGAATCAAAGCTTTCTTGGCTTTTAACAAAACCTTTCAGCTCATTAATTTTGCTGTTAATTTTATTCATGATCCATACTGCTTTATCTGACGACACCTTCAGCCCAACTTCTTTGGCTATAGTTAAAAATCGCTTTTGACTATAGATCCCAACGAGCCGAAATGGTTTAGATGTAATAGCAAAAAATACAAAGGTGCTTAAATAGAAAAACTTTATGAGTGTTTTCATAATACTACCTCTTATTCAATTTAGAAGTGAAAACATCCTCCCTGAAAGCATTTTTATCCATCTATTAAGTATATGTGAATATGTTATATTTGCTTATGTCGGCTTGTTTTGGCTACTCTAAATTGCCTACCAAGGCATTTCATAGAAAAGGTAATATCGAAATTATCGTATGCGACTTTTCTACACTAGTGTATAATCGCGCGCATATTTTATAGCTTTATATACCAAAAAATTTACCGAGCTATACCCAGTAAATAATAACATTCGACGGAACTCATCATGCTAGCAGCAAATAACATCACCCAGCAATTTGGCGCTAAGCCATTGTTTGAAAACATCTCACAAAAATTTGGTGGCGGTAATCGTTACGGTTTAATTGGCGCCAATGGTTGTGGTAAATCTACCTTTATGAAAATTTTAGGTGGTGATTTAGAGCAAACATCAGGCAATGTTACCCTTGATACTGGTGAGCGCTTAGGTAAATTACGACAAGACCAATTCGCTTTTGAAAGCAATAGTGTTATTGATACCGTTATTATGGGTCATACCGAGCTTTGGGCAGTTAAAGAAGAACGTGACCGTATATATGCTTTGCCTGAAATGAGCGAAGCTGATGGTATGAAAGTAGGCGATTTAGAGTCTGAATATGCTGAGATGGATGGTTACAGTGCGGAAAGTCGCGCTGGCGAGCTATTAATTGGTGTTGGTATTCCTGTAGAACAACATTACGGTTTTATGAGTGAAATAGCGCCAGGTTTTAAATTACGTATATTACTAGCCCAAGCACTATTTTCAGACCCCGATATATTATTACTTGATGAGCCAACCAACAACTTGGATATTCACACTATCCAGTGGTTAGAAGAAACCTTAAATGAACGTAATTCAACCATGATCATCATTTCACATGATAGACATTTTTTGAACAGTGTTTGTACCCACATGGCTGATTTAGATTATGGTGAACTACGCGTTTACCCAGGCAACTATGATGAATACATGTTGGCTGCTACGCAAGCTAGAGCGCGTTTATTGTCAGATAACGCTAAGAAAAAAGCACAAATTGGTGAGTTACAAGCCTTCGTTGCGCGTTTCTCTGCTAATGCATCAAAAGCAAAACAAGCCACTTCACGCGCAAAACGTATAGATAAAATTCAACTTGATGAAGTAAAAGCGTCAAGTCGTAGTAATCCGTTCATTCGTTTTGAGCAAGAAAAGAAATTATTCCGTAATGCCATAGTAATAGAGAAACTCAATAAAAGTTTCGATGACTCTCACGTATTAAAAGACATTTCCGCGTTAATTGAAGTGGGTGAACGTATCGCTATTATTGGTGAAAATGGTATTGGTAAAACCACTTTATTACGCTCATTAATGAGTGAAGTTGGCTATGAGCAAGACTCTGGTGAATTTACTTGGTCAGAGAACGTTAACATTGGTTATTACGCGCAAGACCATGAATATGAATTTGAAAATGACATGAATTTATTTGAGTGGATGAGCCAATGGCGCCAACCAACGGACGACGAGCAATCAGTTCGTGGTTATTTGGGTCGTTTACTGTTCTCTGCCGATGATATCAAGAAATCAATTAAGGTATTATCTGGTGGTGAAAAAGGTCGTATGTTGTTTGGTAAACTAATGATGCAAAATCCAAATATATTATTACTTGATGAGCCAACCAACCACATGGATATGGAATCAATTGAGTCATTAAATATGGCATTGGAGCAGTACGAAGGTACACTTTTATTCGTTAGTCACGACCGAGAGTTTGTTTCAACTATCGCTACACGCATTATTGAATTAACCAAAGACGGTTATATTGACTTTGCCGGAACTTACGATGAATATTTAGCCAGCCAAGTTTAAGCTGCTATTTAAGAAACATAATACTAATGGCTATCATTTATAGTATCTGATAGCCGACTTTCTTCCCGTTTAATACCACCCTTTTAAGGAGTTACCTTGCTTAGTTATCGTCACGCTTTTCATGCTGGCAATTTTGCCGATGTATTAAAACATAGCGTCTTATCACTTGTACTTGATTATATGACTCGTAAAGAAAAAGGCTTTTGTTATATAGATAGTCATTCTGGTGCTGGTATGTATCAATTAGCCGATGAATATGCCCAAAAAACCGGTGAGTATAAAGACGGTATTGCTAAAATCATTAACGATGAAAACGCACCAGAAGCACTTGCGCCTTATTTATCTTTAATTAACAGCCTTAACCTCAGCAATGACCTAAGTAACGATCTAGAAGTTTACCCTGGCTCTCCGGGTATAGCGAAAGCTTTTGTTCGTCGTCAAGACAGTAGTCACCTTTTTGAATTGCATCCAACAGATATTAAGCACTTAGAAGATTTTTGCCAACGCTGGCGTAAAGTATTTGTTAAACAATCTGATGGTTATAAAGGTGTACTTGGATTATTACCACCTCCGAGTCGTCGTGGAGTGGTTTTAATCGATCCGCCTTATGAGTTGAAAGAGGATTATCAAAAAGCGGTAAAGACCATTATTAAGGCCTATACAAAATTTCCAACAGGCACTTATATTCTTTGGTATCCGGTTGTTAAGCGTGACTTCAGTGATAAGATGGAAAAAGACTTTATTGATAGCCATGTTAAAAATCTGCTACAAGTAGAGTTTTGCCTAGAAAATGACAGCGAAGAATATGGCATGACGGGCACAGGCTTATTTATTGTCAACGCGCCATGGCAACTGGCTGCCCAACTTGAAGAAATATTACCTTATATGAAAACTAAATTAGGTAGTGCTAATACCAGTTACACCCTAAAGCAACTTATTGCTGAATAAAGTCATTCATAACTTGCCCTGACATATTTCAGCATAACAAAACCTTAATAGCATAATTATTAAGGTTTCTAACTGACTAAGCACTTTTCATTTTTGTCTGATGAAACTCAGGCGCTTTCAAGATAAAGAAATCATCCACATAAAACTGTTCTGCACTACTGGCATCCCACCAATGTTGCCAAGACTCATCCAGTTCACTGTTACTTGCTGATTGGTCAATTAGAGCATTTTCTGATAATGGCTCTACCAGACTACCCATCGACATTTGCATACCATAAGGCGAACGTCTTTTTATCATTTGCGGGACCAATTTCGCAGGGTCGTCCAAACCCATACTGCCCACAAGTTCAAAGAAACTGGCTAAGGTATTATCATGGAAGTTTTTAACGCGATCGCTTTTACTCTCAACATCAATGGCTTTAGCTCTAGCGGGATCTTGGGTTGCGACACCAGTCGGACAAAGGTTGGTATTACAATGCCTTGATTGGATACAACCAATGGCCATCATCATAGTTCTTGCCGCATTCACCACATCAGCACCAGCAGCTATTTTTGCCAATAAATCAAAACTTGATGCGGTTTTACCTGAAGCAATTATTTTTATTTTGTGCCTTAGTCCAACACCAACCAAGGCGCTATTGACTATGCTAATGCCCTCTAAACAGATTAAACCTAAGCGGTTAGTAAATTCTACCGGCGCTGCACCTGTCCCCCCTTCGGCGCCATCGACAGTAATAAAATCAGGCGTAATACCTGTCTCTAACATAGCCTTACAAATACTTAAGAATTCCGCAGGATTACCAATACAGAGCTTAAAACCAACAGGCTTGCCACCACTTAAATCGCGTAATTGTTCGATAAAAGCAAGTAGGTCTTTAGGGGAAGTACACTCAGGGTTAACCGCTGGTGAAATACAATCATGATCTTTTGAGATATGTCTAATACGGGCTATTTCATCGGTAATTTTAGCTTTAGGCAATACACCACCATGACCTGGTTTTGCACCCTGACTTAATTTTATTTCTATCATTTTTATTTGTGGTAGTTTAGCTGTTTTCTCAAAGCTATCAGGATTGAAACGCCCTTGTGCATCACGGCAACCAAAAAGCCCGGTACCAAGTTGCCAAACAATATCACCGCCATGTTTTAAATGATAAGGACTCGCAGCCCCTTCGCCAGTATTATGATAACAACCTGCTTTTTTAGCGCCTAAATTAAGCGCCTCAATGGCATTAGTACTTAACGAGCCAAAGCTCATAGCCGAGATATTTAAGTAAGATGCTGAGTATGGCTGCTTGCAGCTATCACCGCCGATTGTAATTCTCTTTGCACTTTCTTTTATATGGGTTGGCGATAGTGAATGCCATAAACTTAAATAATTATCTTCGACGAGGTTACGCTGGGTACCAAAAGCGATAGTATCGCGGACATTTTTAGCACGTTGATACACTAAGGTACGTTGCTCGCGGTTAAAAGGTCGCTCTTCAGTGTCATTAGCAATAAAGTACTGCTGAATTTCAACACGATAAGATTCAAGAAAATAACGCAGATAGGCCACTACCGGATAAAGACGATTCAAACTGTGTCGACTATAAAAGACATCGTATATACCGATAAGGCTATAGAGTAATGTTGTCACTAATAAAGCAAAACCAAATACACCTTGGTTATGCATATAAAAGTAACCTGTGGAAAAATTACCTAAGCTGATAATTAACCAGAGTACTTTTTGCATTATGGTCATGAAATATCCTTATGAAATTATAATTATTATATATATCAATCACATTAATCATACCTAACTATCAAATATCTTGTTAGTAATAACTTATTATTATGCTCTATTTATTGAATACGATATTTTATCAACGATGTCAGTAACTTTGTATTTTAGTTTTGCCATAAAAAAAGGCAACCGTAGTTGCCTTTCTATCTATTTACCCAGAGGTTTATCCCTGATGAAGTACAGGTGTTAATCCTGCTCCTTCTTAGTGGCATCTTCAATTTGCTCTGGTGTTAATGCTTTCTTACGCTTAATAATTTTCATTGCGCCGGCATCTTGAATATCAAGGAACGTTTTCTTAATAACTTTCCTTGGTTTATTTGACACGGATTTTTCATCTTTAACAACATTGGCTTTAGCTTTAACTGGTTTTGCTTTTTTAGGTTTTAAGCCTTTAAACTTAACTTTAATACCTTCAACTTTTGTAAAGCTTATTTTTTGCTGTAAAAAGGCTTCAACGTTTTTAAAACTTAGCCAGTCATTTGGCCCGACTAATGAAATTGCGTCACCTTTAGTTCCTGCGCGTCCTGTACGGCCGATACGATGAACAAATTCTTCAGTATGCTTTGGCATATCAAAATTGATAACATGCGACACATTGATTAAATCAAGGCCACGTGAGGCTAAATCAGTAGTTACCAATATTTTGTGCTGACCCTTAGCAAAACTGTCCATAATCTGATTACGTTGACCTTGGTTTAAGTCACCACTTAACGCTACTGCATTGAGGTCTTGTTCGGTAAGTACCTTAGCTAAACGGTCAGTATCACTACGGGTGGCAGTAAAAATAATGATTTGACGTGACTTTTCAGTAACTAAAAAGTGCTGCAATAGCTCTTCTTTCTGCATGAGATTATCAGCAAGGTAGAAACGTTTAGTAATGTCTTCATGTTCGGTATGAGCCGACTCGATAGCGACACGTTTAGGCTTTTTTAATAACTCTTTTGCAAAGTCATTAACTTGCGCATGATCTAAGGTTGCTGAAAACAGTAACGTTTGACGTTTACGATGATCGGCTGCATTATTTATCTGCGTAAGCTCTTTACTAAATCCTAAATCAAGCATACGATCCGCTTCATCTAAAATAAGCAGTTCTAAACCATTTAAATGAAAGTGACCTTGAGTTAAGTGATCAGCCAATCGACCTGGTGTAGCAACAATAAAATGCGGGTCTTTCTCCAAGACTTTCACTTGATCATTAAAGTTTTCTCCACCTAAAATAAGCACGGCTTTAAATTGAGTATTAGCGGTAAACAAACGTAATTGACTAAACACTTGTTTAGCTAATTCACGTGTTGGCGTTAAAATTACCACACGTGGATCACGCTTAGATAAAGCACGGTTTTTACTTAACCTTTGAATCGCCGGAAGAATAAAAGCTAAGGTTTTACCTGAGCCAGTTTTCGACGAGGCAATTAAGTCATGCCCGGCCATCGCCGCAGGAATAGCCTGTTGCTGAATTTGTGTTGGCTCGCTAAAACCAAGATGATTAACTGTATCGATTAAACATCTGTCCAAACCAAAATCACTAAATTGCAAACTAATACTCCAAAACCACTAAGATGAAAACGCTTATTATACCGAAGTTATATACCCATTACACCTGAAGATGCAGGTTTCAGCGAGAATTTAAAGGCTTAGAGGCAAGGCATTGATTGAAGAGAATGGTTGTTCCCTTGTCAAAATCAATCACGATGCATGGATGCAGCTTAATAGAGAATGTAGGAGCATCTTCAAATGTGATGGGGATACGCCACAATAGCTAAACTAATTAGCTATTGTGGCGGCTTTAAAGCAATGACAGAATTAATTAAGCTACTTTACTGTAATAAATCCCATTGCATCTTCGTTGAAGAAGACTTTTGAAATTCCATCATCATTAACCACTTGCCTGATTTTTTGACAAATAATGCTTCTAATTGAACGTAATAGTCATTACGTTTTCCCGCTTCATCAATACTGAAGTAGTGATACATTCCTGTTTCATGCGCGGAATTTTGATTATGCATACGCGATGACAACCTAAAATCAACCTGGGCAAGTATTTTTCCTGCTTTTGTGTCAGCAAAGTCTTGCTGCCAGCGCAGAAAAGCTTTATCCATTGAATAACTCGTTTTAGCCGAGCCACTGACAAAAATGGCATCGGGATGATAAGCTGCTTTTAAACCACTGAAATCTCCTTCAGCCACTATCCTAGACATTTCTGCCCACGTTGCATCGAGTTCAACAATAGTTTTATCATCAGCCAAAGCACTATTAATGCACAGTAAAAATAGTACAATAAATTTATAGATATTTTCTTTCATTAAAGTCATCATCACATAGAAGTAGTAATTGCATACAATATTGCAAAACTTTATTTTATGCAAAAAAAACCACTGATAAATGAATACCAATGGCTTTGTATTTATTCAATCTAATAAAAGCTAACTGTTGGCAATTCTTGCTTCAACTACCACTAAAGCTTGCTCAATTCTCTCAATCACTTTGCTTTGATCTAACAAGGCTAAAGTAATATCAAGTGATGGCGAATTACCACCACCTGTTGCTGCAACACGCAGTGGCATACCAACTTTGCCCATGCCTAACTCTAACTCTACCGCAGTATCGTTAATTGCTGCATGAATAGGCTCAGGTGACCAATCAGTTAATGCGGCTAGCTTTTCTTTAACTAATATCATTGGCTCTTTAACTACAGGACGTAAATGCTTTTTAACAGCTTTAGCATCAAGTTCAGTAAAGTCTTCATAGAAATAACGAGAGATCTCAGCCATTTCTTTCAACGTTTTAACTCGGTCAGCTTGAATTTTAACAACATCAGCAAGTGCAGGACCGTTTTCTGTATTGATACCTTGATCAGCCATATGCCAAGCAAGGTGTTCTGCAACATAAGCTGGATCCATGGTTTTCATGTAGTGTTGGTTTACCCAAATTAGTTTATCAGTATTAAAACCAGACGCTGCACGGTTACAGTCTTTTAAATCAAATAATTCAATCATCTCTTCACGAGAGAAGATTTCTTGATCACCATGAGACCAACCTAAGCGCACTAAATAATTTAGTAAGGCTTCAGGTAAATAACCATCATCACGATATTGCATAACACCTACAGCGCCATGACGTTTAGATAAACGTTTACCATCATCACCCAAAATCATTGGGATATGAGCATACTCAGGGATATCAGCACCTAAGGCGCTAAGAATATTAATTTGTTTAGGCGTGTTACTAATATGATCATCACCACGAACAACGTGTGATACTTTCATATCCCAATCATCAACAACAACCGTTAAGTTATACGTTGGCGTGCCGTCAGAGCGAGCAAGAATTAAATCATCTAATTGGTCATTACTGATGGTAATATCACCTTTAACCATATCTTTAATAACAACGTCGCCACCAATAGGATTTTTAAATCGAATAACAAAAGGTTTATCTGTTGGGTGATCAGTACGATCACGCCATAAACCATTGTATTTTTCTATGCCGCCTGCTGCTTTCGCTTCTTCACGCATTACATCAACTTCTTCGCTGGTGCTGTAACAACGATAAGCATTACCTGAGGCAAGTAACTGTTCAATCACTTCTTTATAACGATCGAAACGTTCAGTTTGAAAATATGGACCATGTGTCCATTTAAGATCTAACCAGTTCATACCATCCATAATGGCATCAACAGACGCTTGGGTAGAACGCTCTAAATCGGTATCTTCGATACGAAGAATGAAGTCACCGCCATTTTTCTGGGCATATAACCAGCTGTATAAGGCAGTACGAGCACCACCAACATGTAAATAACCTGTTGGGCTTGGGGCAAAGCGTGTTGTTAAAGTCATAAGAATCTCTACAAGGTGTCACTCATAACGCCTTTTGGCGGCATTAAGAGTATAAATCAATAAATTGACGGCATTTTAGCATTGCGATTAAGACAATTCATCACTTTGATGTAATTAAATAACTTATCTTTTCAACAATCATATGTGAATAAATTAATAGACTGTAACCATTGAAGTCAGAGTTTTGGAGTTTTGGAGTTTTGGAGTTTTGGAGTTTTGGAGTTTTGGAGTTTTGGAGTTTTGGAGTTTTAAATATGGTGGACGATACTGGGCTTGAACCAGTGACCCCCGCCTTGTAAGGGCGGTGCTCTCCCAACTGAGCTAATCGTCCATTTTAGTTTTAATTCTTTATGGAAAAGAATGTACTTAATATTTTTAATAAAATAAAAAGTGGTGGACGATACTGGGCTTGAACCAGTGACCCCCGCCTTGTAAGGGCGGTGCTCTCCCAACTGAGCTAATCGTCCGTTTTACTTCTAAACACTGTCACGTTTTTGGCTAGACCGTCTGCGTTTCAGTGGGGCGTATTATAGGGAGATAGAAAAAGCTGTCAACAGAAAATCAGTAAAATCTCTGACTTTTTTCAAAAAGTTAACTGTTTGATTTAATTTTACTCATAAAGCTGCATTAGTATGCATAAAAATCAATTTGACTCTACTTCAGGAAATCTAAAAAGGATGCCCCACCATCAACCAAGTGCTGGTACCTTCTTTTGACTTGGTGAAGTCTAAGCGAACAACAATACCTGCAGTTAACGCGCGTAAAGATATGCCAGCATCATATTTCCAATCCGAAAACAGAGTTTCCCTATTAAAAGTCGGTGACACTCTGCCGCCTTCCACATAAAATACTGTTTGCAACCAATCGAGATGTAAAAAATTTAGCCAACGTATATTAGCTACTGGGTTATAGTCTAAGGTCATACGGTATTCAGCCGTTGCATATATCGCAGCTTTATCATGAAAACGATTTTGCCTAAAACCTCTCATCCTATACATGCCACCTAATGTTGCTCCTTCAAGAAAGGGCGCATTATTTGTGACTAAACTATTGCCAGCATCATCAACAGTAACTTGCCAGCTTGGTGAATATCCTGCCCAAGCATTTAGGGCGATAATATTCTGTTTGGCAAAGGAGTTTGCCCCTAACGAAAAATATTTACTCGCTTCCAGTTCAATAAAGGTCCACTGCTCTTTAGACTCTAACCACTTAGGGTTATAGGTAAAGGCAATGTATTGCGAGCTACCTTGACTAGGATTTGCTGGAAAGTCAGTATTATCATAAAGCAGGCCTAATTCGAGCGCGTGCACTGCACCAGAAAGCTCCCCCTCTTCATCTCTATATTGCTGGTAACGATTAAACTGCCGAGCAATTAAAATGCTAGTACCAGTTTTAAATGGATTCCAATCCGCTTGTTGCTCATCGTTTTTTAATAATCCGCCTTCTAATTGATAACGAGCCATACTGTGTTTTTGTGCACTGCCCCAAGGTAAGACATACTCTAACTTAACATCCCACCAGTTACTTGAACCCTCAGCTTGAATAAAGTCGTCAAAGCTTGAATCATTAGAGCCTGGTCGCGGTGTTTGGTCAAAACCTCCGGGTAAAGGTGCATAGGCGCGTAATAATGGAAATTCTCCCATCATACCAACAGAGCTTAAAAAAAATCGCTCACTATCAAAAACACGATAATCCCACAGACCATAGCCAAAGCCCTTAGTATCACCGCCACCATAAACAGTACCGCCAACAGTCATTTGTTTTTGATATAAACCAGTTGCCATGGCGCCAACACCGAAAACAGTGCCTAAATCATCAGTACTAAAAACAAACGGCAATACTAAACTCTCGCGCATTTTAGTATTTTCTTGTCTTTCTACCGAATACTTAACTTGTCCAGGCGGTTTTGCTTGCACATTACCGATAAAAACCGCTAGTAATGTACAAGTAACAAAAACCGATATACAAGTGCTTGCTAGGCCATAGTTAAACACTTTATTCATTTAAATATTTTCAACTCAATTTATTTAGCTGTTGGAACATGAGCTTCATCATACTTTGTACGTAATGCTTTAGCCCACTTTCTGATCATACGTTTCGCATCAGCGCGGTTAGAAACACGTGTTGCCCATTGATAATAGCTGTCATCGCCAGCGGCTGAGGTATTGATAATTCGTGCTAAAATCTCACCACTGACACCATCATAAAGCTCTAAAAATAAAGTTGCCTGCCCTGCTTCACTGGTATATGTTTTCACATTACCTGCATATTTAAGGTCGGGCGCAGCCACATCTAAATTTAAAATGGCTGGTCTTATCACTAAAGTATTTGAGCTAACTTTTTCAACAATAGGAAACTTAGCGTCCTTACTGAACTCCTCTTTAAATACTTCATCAAACAGTTTCGCAACATCTGCTTTAATACGCATGACATCTTTGTCTCTTACCCGCATCGATAATGTACTTTGATTTCGGTTATAATCACGTTGCCAGTTTTTCTTAAAAGCAACGGCACTTGGCAGTATCTGTACTTTGTCATATTGCGAAAAGTCTACTCCCTCTTTTTTATAAGCAACAGTAGAACGCGTAGATTTTTTTAACTCCATGCCCTCTGGAGAAACCTGTGGTGCATTCGATGGGTTAGTAGTTGTGCAGCCAAGAACCATTGAGGTAGCTAAAGCAATAATACTGAGTTTAATACCTTGTTGTTTTTTCATCTTCATTCCTTTTAGTTTCAGTTTTAACATTAGTATTTATTTATATTTACTGTTGTACAGTCAAAGTGGGCAAGCTACCTACCTCGTTTTACGCTTCCCATAGGCCTATGGCCACCTTGAGGCATGTTGCCCATTTGGCGGCCATGACGCTCTCTATTCATGGTTTGATGATCAAACGAGCGATTATTTGGTCTTTGTATATTATGTGGTTTAGTAATACTCGGTTGAGAGATAGGACGAGTGGATGAATTCATCGAACCCTGTCTAGGAATAGACTGCCAATTTTTATTGCTACGGTTTTGCCATTGGCCATTTTCATGACGTACTACACCGCCATTTCTATCAGCATAAACATTATTAGTCCGTTTTGGCGCAACTTTGGCTTTATTTAACTGGCGATTAGTTGGCTTAGTAATAGCATTACGCTTTTTATTTATGCCTTGATTATATAAATTACGGCTTCGGTTATTTGTTAGAGAGCCTTGCGCCATTTTACCTCCCACTCTATTGGCAGGATTAGCGGCAATTCTTTGCTGTGCATGGGCACGATTGGCAATACTAACCGAGTTGCCAATATTGACATTACCGTTAATATTAATGTTGGTATTGCCGCGGTAACCACCACCGTAATAACGACCACAACAAGGTCTTGGATGATGATGATAACCACCGCCCCATACTACGCCAACCCTAAAGAATGGGCTGCCCCAACTGACACCAACATTCCAACCTGTCCACGGGTTATAACCTACATGTAATCCCCATGTAGGTGGTCTTGGGTAATACCAGCCGCCGACATAATAAGGCGGGTAATACCAACCGGTACCGTATATAGGTACGCCATAATAAGGATAAGACCATAAATAGCCGGGGGTATAACCTACATAAACAACCTCAGGGGTTGAATCATAAATTGTCACATAAGAAGTGTTATACATAGGTGAGCTAGGCGGAATTTGCGCTATGGCTTCTTTTGGTATGTTATCTGCCACTCGCCATGGGCCTTTAGCAAGCGATGAAACAAACCAAACACCATTATCAACTGCATAATACTTATTCGCTATTTTAAGTACTTGCGCCGAGGTATTAACCGCATACTCAACTTGGGTATCAACTATCTGGACAAATTTTGGCTCACCATCATAGTTCACCGTTAGTTTCGCTTCACTGCGTTTTATCGCTGCGGTTTGTGGAATTTGTGCATCTAATACCGCTTGCTCAGCTTCATCTGTACCAGCAACCGATGTTCTTAAGCCGCCAATAGCTGACTCTGGCGGAATTTCTTGGAAACTCTTCGGTAATTTATCACCGCGAACAAAAATCCAAGGACCTTGTTCATGCTTACTGCTATACCAACGACCTGATAACAATACATACATATCACCACTGCTAAGCTCACGTAGCCAAGGGGTTTCGGTATTTTCAACATAAAGTAATTTACCACCCACTAAACTAGTCCACTTCTCATCACCATCAGAAACTACCAGCTCAGTCGGCTTGGTCACGGTAATAATATTAGGTGCGCTAAGTACTTGCGGTGTATCACTTTGGTCTTCTTGCTTAGGCATTAATTTTTTAAGATCTACCGGCGGACTGGCTAAAATTGACCAAGGCCCTAAAGCATTTGACGCTTGATACCATAAGTGGCCACTGGTTAAATAAAACTTGTCTTGCTGTTGTTTCTTTATTACAGCTAATGGCGTATTTAATGCTCGCTGATAATCACTGTTTTCAATATCTCTGAAAATAGGCTCGCCATCATAACTAAGTAATACCGTTAAAATATCCGTAAATATAATGTTTGGCGGGTCATTTTTGATTTGTGCAAGGCTGGCTTTAACTTGCTCTTCATGGGTTAAACTGGCAGTCAATTTTGACAACGAAGAGGTGAAAGACGAGTGCGCTAATTGCGCTTCGACAAATTGACTGAATTGTTTTTCTGCCGCTTCTTTGGAATCAGGCCAACCCACTTTAGTGACTTTTAATTGACTAATAGTAACGGTGTTTTCACTACGGTCCGTGGCAATTTTTGCTGAGAACCAAAATACACCAAATATAGGTGCAGGTTCATCTTTTAATTCCAAAGACATTGCCGCTCGCCCTGTCAGTATATTACCAACCAGCTTTTCTGGTTGTGGTTGATACACCACAATAGTGCCTTTATTACCCGTTAACTCTTGCGGCCAATCGGCTGCTAAAGTGGGAGAAGCAGCGCAAGCAAAAAAACAAAAAACAAGCATGGTTTTTAGTTTTTCTCGCCAATGGATATAAAAGTTAATTCTCATTATACGTTCCTGTATGTTGATGGTTAAAAGTAGATGTATTTTTTTGCTGTACCTTGAATTGTAAGTTTGAATTTAAAGCTTATCTTAAATCTTAAATTTGAAGTTAAGAATGACCACGTCTTCAGTTGATGTTTCAAGGTAAACTAACTTGGTTGCATCAATGTGATAACCAAAATTGAACTCCATCATAAATTTACGTGTTTTTTCACCGTCAAAACCGTAGGTATATTGAGGATTTAACATCATATAAAATTTATCGTTAATATCATATTTGAAATATGACTGAGCAATGGCAATTTTAGTTTCTGCAAAAAGATCATGCGCTTCCCATGACTTACCATAAGTTAAACCTGCGTATAGCCTTAAATGTTTAGCTAACGGTATTACCTGTAAAACACCGACAGTGGCATAATTAGACGTAATGCCTACGGTAGAGGAATCCGTACCCGCGTCGATAAAAATACCGGTGCCCGTTTTACTATTGGGAGTAAACAAACGTCCTCGATAGGCATCAAGGTTCTTTTTTGCTTCAACTTTGCCTAATATGCCCCAGTCGCCTTTATGAAGCCCAAATTGAAAAGCGCCACCTAAACCTTCATTTCCCCCGGTTATAGCTCCGCCAGTATAGACGGCCATGGGATCAGAAATATCAACTTGTTTTTTGGTACTTTCAGCAGCTTTTAAAGCGCCAGGAACTATTACTAGGCTGCTACACAATAGTAGCATTGATAATTGATTCATTTTCACTGCAAATATTCCTTCATAAGATATTATTTCCATTTAAAATTAATTCGTTAGAGCGATCTAACAAATAGTATTTTGTATTAAAATATTACTAACTTCAAGTGACAATTTTCTATTGTTTTTATAGTATTTAAATCCTTTAGCCATTATTCTAGCGGGACTAAATTTGTATGTTAAAACTGTCAGTCACTAAAATTAATAGCACTTATAGTTGCAGAAAAATACACGGCTAATTTATAAAAACACAAGTAATTGATGAAAGGATTCTAATGTTTAAAAATAGAAATAAATTTATACTCAGCTCTTTATTGCTGAGCTTAACGACAACGGTCAATGCCACATCTTTTATTGACAAATATATGTTCGATCCAGATGACGGCATGTTAGATGCAAGTCGCTACCTTTCTGAAGTACCCTTAGGATTTTTACCCGTTCCAACTATTATTACCGAGCCAGCAACAGGTAATGGTTTAGCGCTATTAGGGGTGTTTTTTCATGAGTCCGACGAACAAAAAACACAACGAATTAGCCATAGTAAAGACAGTGAACACTTCGTTTTGCCGAGTAATATATCTTTAATCGGCGCTGGCGCTACTGCTAATGGCAGTAAAGGTTTTGGTTTTGGTCATATGGGCTTTTGGCTTAAAGATACAGTACGTTACAAAGGTTATATGTTGTATAGCGATTTCAATTTAGATTTTTATTCATTAGGTGGTACTGAGTTAAAGCGGCCAATTGAGCTAAATATCAATGGTCCGATAGTCTTGCAAGAATTGAAAATGCGCCTTGGAGAAAGCAAGTGGTTTGTTGGCGGTCGTCAGGTCTATAGAAGTGTAGAAACAAGTTTAGCCAACGTTAAAGATGTTAGCTTTCTTCCTGCTGATACGTTAAATGATACGGTCAATAATTTTTTTGATCATCATTTATCTCAATCAATGACCACTTCAGGTTTAGGTCTACTTGCTGAATATGACTCTAGAAATAATCCTATGAACCCAGAACACGGCTTTGACTACCAAATGCATATAACCCGTTTTGATGACGCCATAGGTAGTGATGTTGACTATATGAGTTATCACTTTGCCGGGTTAAATTACTGGCAGTTATCGAAAGAGTTCCTATTTGCCTTAAGGCTGCAATACGACGGAGTCAATGCCAATGATGAGGTGAAGTTGCCTTCTTATGTGCCACCTAGTGTTGATTTACGCGGTGTACCCGCGATTAGATATCAAGGCAATAAAGTTGTGGTATCTGAAATTGAATTTACTTATAAGTACAACTACCGCTGGAAATTTAATGCTTTCACCGGTGTAGGTAAAGCCGCACAAAGCTTTAGTGAATTAAGCAGTGCGGAGTCGGTACATAACTACGGTGTTGGCTTTCGTTATTTAATTGCCAAGCGTTATGGCTTTACTATGGGTACAGATCTAGCCACAGGGCCTGAGGATACAGTGGTTTATATTCAAGCGGGCGCAACCTGGTAAAATGATAAAGACTAAATTAGAGATAATATTAAAGAGAATGTTCTGGCAGTAAAGGTACTAGTTCAATAGGTAATAAGGGAGCACCAGCTTGCCTGTACTCCAGAACTATGCCTATTTCTAAATAAAGATACCTTTGATTATGTTTACTTCACTAGAACCTTTACTTGATCAATTGAGCTTGACCATACTGAGTATCAAAATGCGCTTCTTGCTCCAACGCCTGTAAATCCTTAATAATTAACTGATTACGTTTCTTCTCTAAAATACCCTGCGCTTGCCAATGCCTGAGTTGCTTGTTAACTACTTGTCTGACTGAACCCACCATGCGTGCTAATGTTTCATCATTTAAGCCGTTAACCAAATGCTGGTTATGCTCACAGTCTGGTGCGCCTTTATAACTGTTTATTTTATCGATGTGTTTTAAGATCAAACGACTTAAACGTGTGCTGGTATCGTGTAGCACCAAACTGGTCGCCCGCTGCTCGTGTTCGCGCATTTTCTGCGCTAAATAAGGTAAAAATTGATTATTAACTTCAGGGTAAGTCCAAATCCACTGGCGCATCGTCTCTATAGGTATGTTTAACAAGCGTACAGTATTTAGCGGCGCAATAATCACCTCGTGTGGCTTGCCATCAAGTAGCACCATCACATCAAAACTATCACCAGGGTAAAATATATCAACTGTGGCCTCACGAGCCGTTTCTGGATGAACTTTTTTCAGTTCAACTTGACCTTCAAGCAAGACAAAAAACTGCTGCATTAATACGTCAGCACTAATGTACTGACCCTTATGCCAAGTAGTAACATGAAAGTCTCGTTGCATTTTTTCCAATAAAACTTGCGGTAATTCGGCAAACAACTTTGCCTGCTTTACTAAAGCGGCATTGGCTTGATGACTTACTGGTATTAAGGCCTTGCTCATGATCTGCTCACGGTATTAAAACCCAATGAAATGTAGACAATATTCTACCTAGAAAGCTTAAGAGTACAATTAATTTAATTTGTTGTCGCAAACTGTCACTTATCTGACAGTAGCCTTTTTGTTATCTCCGTATGATAGCTCCACTGATAGCAAACGGGTTAAGTAATAGTTTTACCTAGCGAGTAATTAATTAGCCCGATTGGTAAAGCCAGCAACCCGTAATCAAGACAACTGAGCAGAACTACTCAACGTGTTGCTTTTTAAAATGATAAAAGGAAAATTATAATGACTAAAATTATTGGTATTGACTTAGGTACAACAAATTCATGTGTCGCGGTAATGGAAAGTGGCAAAGCAACCATCATTGAAAATAGCGAGGGTAATCGCACCACGCCTTCGATAATCGCCTATAGCAACAATGAAATATTAGCCGGTCATCCGGCAAAAAGACAAGCAGTGAGCAATTCAAAAAACACCCTGTTCGCCATTAAACGTTTAATTGGCCGCAAGTTTGATGATGAATTACTGCAAAATAACATTGAATTATCACCCTACAAAATTGTAAAAGCTGACAATGGTGATGCGTGGGTAGAAATTGATGGTAAAGCACTATCGCCACAGCAAGTGTCTGCACAAATATTATTGAAACTGAAAAAAGATGCTGAAGCCTATTTAGGTGAAACTGTTACCGAAGCGGTAATAACCGTACCTGCCTACTTTAATGATTCACAGCGTCAAGCCACTAAAGATGCAGGTAAAATTGCCGGCTTAAACGTTAAACGAATTATCAATGAACCCACAGCGGCAGCATTAGCTTACGGCATAGATAAAAGTAAAAATGGTGAGCAAAGCTCTGAACAAAACTCTGAGCAAAATATAGTGGTTTACGATTTAGGTGGCGGTACCTTTGATGTTTCTATTATTGAAATATCTAACCTAGACGGTGAAAAACAGTTTGAAGTATTAGCTACCGATGGCGATACCTATTTAGGCGGGGAAGACTTTGATAGTGCCCTGATTAATTATCTAGTGGCAGAGTTCAAAAAAGATCAAGGCCTAGATCTGACCAGTGATGCTTTAGCAATGCAAAGGGTAAAAGAAGCCGCTGAAAATGCTAAAATTGAGTTATCGTCAACCAAGCAAACTGATATTAATTTGCCTTACGTTACTGCCGATGCCAGTGGCCCTAAGCACATGAATATTAAAGTAACTCGGGCTAAATTAGAGTCTTTAGTAGATGACTTAATTAAACGCACCATTGCGCCATGTAAACAAGCATTAAAAGATGCTGGTTTAAACATGAGTGATATCAGCGATGTTATTTTAGTGGGTGGCCAAAGCCGTATGCCGAAAGTTCAAGAGGCTGTACAAAGCTTATTTAATAAAGAGCCACGTAAAGACATTAATCCAGATGAAGCGGTTGCCTTAGGTGCATCAATTCAATCAGGGGTATTATCGGGCACTGTAAATGACGTGTTATTACTTGATGTAACGCCTCTGTCTTTAGGTATTGAAACCCTAGGCGGTATTGTTACTAAGGTAATTGCTAAAAATACCACTATCCCAACACGGGCAAGTGAAGTGTTTTCGACCGCAGAAGATAACCAAAGCGCGGTAACTGTACATGTATTACAAGGTGAACGTGATATGGCCAGCGATAATAAGTCACTCGGACAATTTAACTTAACCGATATTAAAGCAGGCCCTCGTGGTAATGCACAAATTGAGGTTACTTTTGATATAGATGCTAATGGTATTTTGAATGTGACGGCAACGGACAAGGCCACTGGTAAAGAGCAAGCCATAACTATCACAGCGTCGAGTGGTTTATCGGAAGATGACGTCAATCGCATGGTTAATGAAGCAGAGCAAAATTCGGCACAGGACAAGGCAAAGCGTGAACTTATTGAGCAGCGTAATCAAGCGGATCATTTAATCCATACAGTAACGGGAGCAATGAGCGACTTTAGTGATGGGCAACAAGCAAGTTTTAATTCCTTAATTGAGCAATTAAAAATGGCAGTGAATGGTAATGATAAACAAGCGATTGAAGTGTGTCACGATGCATTAAATGATGCTTATAACTTAGCAAAACAAGCTCAAGCGCAGGCTAACACTGAAAGAGCACCGTCTGAGCAAGTAAACGCAGCTAACGATAGTGATGTTATAGAAGCCGATTTTGAGGAAGTCAGCGGACTTTAATTTGACCTTCACTTTATTAACTGCTAGATAAACAACGTTACTCAAGCAAATAAAAACGGCTAAATCATGATGATTTAGCCGTTTTTTTATCGCTTAAAACTTAAAATATTATTCTCTATCAGGGCTATTATCTATAATCACTGTACCTTAAATATGGTTAAATAAATGATTGCCTTTAGCCTTTTAAACTAGCTGACATTGATATTGTATTCGGCAAACAATTGCTGATAAAACTTCGCCAAACTTAATTTACGTTGCTCGTTTAACCAGTCCTGCTTAACTTGCTCGCGAACTTTATCCAGTGACTGTATTTCACCACCTGTTCTTTGGGTTAACTGCACTAGGTGTACACCATAACCTGATTGTATTTTTTGCTGCCAAGTATTCATCGATAGTTTCACTAAAGAGTCGGCAAATTTACTGCCAAAATAACGCGCGACAAAGGCATAAGAAACATCGGTATATTGATAGTCTAAAAAAATATTATCTGACAATGGCATCAATTTTACGGCAGTGTGTTCGGTTTCATCTAAGGCTGTTATCTGCGCCAATGTTTTAGTTAATACCGCGGTAACATTACGGTGTTTTGACGGGTCAAAGTATAGCTGCACAAAACTAAAAAATTGTTCGCTACGATAGTCATCTGGATGTGCTTTTAAAAAACCTGATAACTCTGCATCATCAGGTTCTAAGCGACTAACACTGTCTTCAACAATAAATTCTACCTTTTGCTGAATACGTTTTTGAATAATGCCATCACCAGCAAGTAAACCCATTTCAACACCCTTCTGATAAGCTACTTGCTCTTTAAGGTAGTTATTAACCAAAGCAGCCAGTTCCTCCTCGCTTGGTTGTCGTTGACGTGTTTTTTCAAAACTGTACTTAAGTTGCACTATTTTAGCCGCTGAAATAGATATTTCATTGTCATTAGCTTGGTTGTCATTGACCAAAGCATAAAAATAAAAAAGCGCCGCCCCTAACAGTAAAAAATGCAGTAACGGCTCTTTTAAAAAGGTTTTCATAGTTATCCTATTATTTTCTATTCTTTATTCTATTAAGCTAAGTACTAATGAATTTAGCCCTTCGAGTTATACCAAATTGGTGAAGTATAAGCGCGCTCTTGAGTTTTAAGTTTAATGCCTTTTGGCATACTCTTAACTTGATAACGTACTGCATCATAAGCCGTCCAACGCGGTGTCGGAATTTCTATCGCACGCACATAATAAAAGGCTTTTTCTGAAACATCAAAGCTTGGATCTTGCCATAAAGTTTCAAGCTGTGCCGAGCCTATGGTATTAGTCCAGGTGGGAATAGATAAATCTACCGTATCGCCTACTGAAGGTAATTTACCTTTAGCATTGATGTTACGCTCGCCAGTGCTATTGCCTGACCAAGCAACATCGTATACTTTTTCATGAGCTTTGCCCTGACTATCGACCCACCCCTTGATTACTTGTACTCGGTCTAGGTTAGCACCATCAGGGTCACGTAATGCTCGAATTAGCAAGCTTGGTGTTTGACCCTGTTTTGCCGTGACTAAATCACCGCCCATTGGCACACCTTTGTTGTAACCAACATTAGCAAGGTCGCGTTGTTTTAAATCTGCGTTAGTAAAGTCATAGCCAGCAAAAACTCGAATACGAATACGTGGACCTGTAGTGGCATAAACTTCTTTACGTTTCATCGCATCAAAAATTGCAGCACGGGTATTCGATTTAGCCCACACAGCCGTAGGTCCAGGTGTTGCATAGCGCCAAGCGTCATAACCGATATCGAGTTTTTTATTGTACTTACCCGGTAGGTTAATGCGTTTTTCTGACGGCTCCATCCAAGTAAAGGCGCCAAAAAAATTATCATCATCTTGCGTCACTAAGGAGGTATGCATATCACCACCACCGACAAAACCTAACTTAAACGGGTTTACCCCCAGTTCAGTTTCAAGCAACAAACCATTTTTTAACGCTGCACGAGTATATTCTGTGGCTAACATGGCATCGGTTTTTTTGGTGGTTAAATCAAGGTTCCCAAAATCCCAAGTTTCATAATCGGCGAATTCATCATCAGGAGATAGTTTAGGATGGGTTTCACTGTCACCTTTCGTTTGCCCTACTTCAACTAATTTTTCCCATTTTTCGCGTTCTGTAACATAAGCTAAGTCATATTTTGCGCCATTATTAAAATCATCCTGCAAGGCAAATAACCAGCCATTAGATAAATTACCATTGTGCGGAATTGCAATAGCGCGGCCGCCGGTATTTTTTTCATAATCGGCTAACCATTTCCACAAATCTTGCGGATTAGCACTACCAATAGGAGCGGTCATGGTAAAAGGTAATACTTGCAAGGCTCTATCGGGGCCATCACGTAAAATGATATTACGATGTAAATTATTGCCCTTCACCATAGAGGTCCATTCATAGGAGATCATAGTAGTAAACCGGTGTGGTTCATTAAACTCTTCCGCTGCTTGCACTAAATCTTGCCAAGTACGGCTATAACCTGGATTGCCTGGTTGATACACTAAAGCACTTGATAGCTCACCATTGGCAAAGGCTGAAATTAAATCAAATGAAGCTTGTTTAGCTTCAGCGCCACCTTGACTAAAGCGTTGATGAAATTTAGCACCCTGTTCATCGGCCAAAATATTTTCTGTGCCTTTAAGGATATCAGTAATAACACCCATACCATCGGTATGTTCGGTTAAACAAATAAAATCTAATGGTCTGTCTAATTTAACCGGTTGACTAGTATTGCTTAATACCTGCTCACCACGAGCAAAACGGTATAGATCACGAGGTAATAACGTGGTGCCACCACCGCCAGCATCAGCAGAAAGTGCTGAATGAATATGAGTCTCACCAAAGAGTAACTGTGTAGGGTAATCTCGGTCGGCATAGGGCGAATAATTAGCTTTAACCGATGTATTTACACTGCCTTTTTTGCGGGCTTTTTTACTGGTTTTTGCCTGACTTACTTTATTAGGTTTTTCTTCAATAAGTTTAACTTTTTTTGCGGCACTTGCCGTCGACTCAGCCTTGATCTGCGCTTGCTCTCCGCAAGCGGTTAGACTTAAAGTCGCTATGCAAACAGCCAGTAGTGATTTTTTAAACATAATTATTCCCTTTATTATTTTTATGATAAAATAGGTTATCTCAATAATTTAACGACTTAACTTAAATTAAATGAGCTAGAGCCATAACTAGAACTGCAACACTCTTTCTATTAGCCACATACTGGCAATTGTACCTATCAAATAGGCATTAATTTTTTCATATTGTTTTTTTCGCTCACGGCTTATATCACTGAGTTTTTTCACTATGTAGATAAGCAATAACACACCAGCAATAAAGAATACTTGCCCTAGTTCAACCCCTATATTAAAAAAGGCTAAAGCTAAAAACTGATCGTTTTTTGGCAAACCTAGCTCAAGCAATACCGAAGCAAAACCAAAGCCATGCAACAGACCAAAACTGCTTGATACAACGACTGGATAACGATAAGTTAACGAGAGTTGCTGCGATTTATTGAATGATGTTTTTGCTATTTCTGTGGCTAGAAAGACAATACTTAAGGCGATTACGGCTTCTACCACCACAATGGGCAGTTGCACTATATTAAGTGTGCTTAAAACAAGGGTAATTGAGTGAGCTAAAGTAAAACCTGTGATAGCCCACATAAGTTTTTTAACCGTTGAGGCAATCAGTAACAAACATAAAACAAACAATAAATGATCATAACCTTCAAGAATATGCTCGATACCAAAAAGAGTATAACTTTGCACGGTTTGCCATGACGATGGACTGGCAACAAAGGTATAACTTGGCGCAGCTGGTGTTATTCTTACTGAGTAATCATTAGTAATGCTTTTATAGTTAAGCATTACTTCAACCGCTGTTTTTTCTAAGTTGATAACCGTGACACTCTTACCGGCTAAGCTTTGTGCTGTTGTTAGGCTAAAAAACTGGATGTTGGCGCCATTTAGCAAAGAAGTTGGTTTTGTATTACTTATCGTTATACCTTGATTAAATTGCAGACTAAGTGGTGCAACACCTTGAACTGCAGGCTGTTTCCACATGACCTGATAACAACTATGCTCGCTATTATTGTTGTCGCTGTTACTATTGCCGCTACGAGCACTGTTAACAGCTTTATCACTACAGGTAATAGCTTCAATTTGTAAATAAGCCAATTGAATTTTATTTGCCTGTACGGCTTTACTATTGACGACAGCTAACAAACAAAGAAAAAGGAATAGCCCGTAGTGGGATATTCCTTTTACTGTTTTTTTATAACAAGAAAGCATCATCAACTAGTGCGTTTTTTCTTGAGTTGGCATAAACCAAATAGGTGAACTCCAAGCACGCTCTTGAATAGTTGCTGGTACATCTTTTAACAGTGGTAAATTATTACGCACTGCATCATAGGTTGACCAACGTGGTGTCGGTATCTCAATAACACGGGCATAATAAAGTGTTGGCAATTCACTGTTAAATTCTTCATCCGTAAAGCTGCCCATTAACATCGTTGCGCCAATTTCATTAGTATATTTAGCCGTTGTTAAATCAACAGTATTACCTACTTGAGCTAAATTTCCCTTTTTGTCCTTAGCGCGATTATCAGACCATACTACATTGATGATTTTTTCATGTTGCTCACCTTGTTGGTCAACCCACCCCTTAATGATTTGGATCCGGTCTAAGTTAGCACCCACAGTATCTTTAGCAGCCCAAACCGTTAATGTCGGAGCCGAGTCAGCGCCAGTAACTGTGCCACCCATAGGTACACCTTTATCGTAACCTTCAGTCACCATCGCTTTAATATCACTTGGCTGCGGCGTTAAGTGCTCGCCGGCAAAGAAGCGAATTTGCATACGTGGGCCAGAAGTAGCAAAAGTTTCACGGTTATACATGGCATCCCAAATTTCGCTTCGGGTATTTTTTTGTGCCCACACACCGGTAATTGAACCAATGCTTTCATCAATAGCATCAAGCCATTCAGGTACTTGTCCTGTTCTACGTAATTCAGGTGTATGATCCGCTGCGCCGTGGCCACCAACATAGTTATCTTCAGCTACATCGGCCATCAAACCATTGTGGCTGTCAGTGCCGCCATTAAATCCTAATTTATAAGGATTTACGCCTAAGTTTTGATAATGCTTAAGTCCTTCAATAACGCCCCAACGGACAAAGTTACGTTTATCTAAACCGCGATTACTAAAATCAGCCACTGAATCTGCATTTTCAAAATCAGCAAACTCATCGGCAGGCCAAAAATTACGATGTACTTCTGAGTTACCTTTTATTTGCATCATTTCTATGGTGCGCTCAAAATGGCTACGCAGCTCCGCATATTCTTTGGTAATAGGTTTACCCTTAGCATCATTTGGGTTAAACATATTTAATTTTGACGCATTAGAATTATGTGGGATAGCTAATACAGTACTGCCTTGTTTTTCTTGTTCAGCTAACCATAACCACAGATCATCTTCACGATTAATTTCAAGATAGCTCATCGGTTGTGCTGGCACTACCATATCTCTAAACAAAATATTGCGGTGTAAATTGCCACCTTTAGGTGCTCCACTCCACTCAAATGCTGCTAGGGTAGTAAATACGCCCGGCTTATATTCTTCTTTGGCTGCTTGTAAAATTATTTGCCAAGCACTCTTTGTACTCTCAGCTCCAGTATAAAATGGCGGGTGACTTGGTTTAGCATCACCTCTATTAACTGAAATAACATATTTAACGAACCAAGCTATTTGATCTTTATATTCGCTTAAGCTTCGCAACTCTTTTAAAGTTTCATTATTATGACCAACCGCTTCCATTTCGAGTGTGGTGTACATCTCCCCAATATATTCAGAATGATCTGTTGTCGCAGCAAAGTCTAATGGTCGATGCAATTTATGTAACTCGCCATTGATCATTTTTTCCTGCCCTTGAGCAAATTGTAATGAGTCTTTAGGGCTCATGCGATTGCCACCAATATAGGCATCTAAAGAGTATTTAGTATGCATATGGGTCTCACCAAAATAGGCGTTTTTTAGCGGGTTTGATGGCGCGTTATCTTCCTGCTCTTTGATGCTTTTTGCTCTGGCAGATATTGATTCATCTTTATTTTTTTTCGTGTTACTGCCACTTACGGCTTTAACGTGGGCTTGATCTTTTTGTGCATCCGTTGCTTTTTCAGAACATGCGCTTAAAGCGACTGTTAACGTTAGAGCAATAATTGAAAGTTTTGTTTGCATCGTTAATCCTTTAGTAGACATTTTTATGTTGATAGTTGCTTGTAGTTAGTGCTTAGGAAACTTTTTAGCGTTAAAATTTAGCCATCACTTTTAAAAAAATTGTGTCGCCTTTAACACGCTTAGTAGTGCTGAACTCATGTAACCATTTCAACTCGGTGAGTATGTCGGTTTTGCCCGCCTTTTTAACAAAAGATAATGTTGGACCCGCGCCAACACTTCGCGCTTTAAAGTCGCCAAAGTTAGCACCTTCACCACTGTCACCAGTAACTTGCTTGTAATAAAATCCCGTTACACCGGCCCCAGCTAAACCACCCCATAGTGGGAAATGTTGCGCAAATGTGCCTTCAAGATGTGCCTGAATGCCCGATTTGTATTGAGTATCATCGTTTTCTTGATTAAAATCTACACCGGCAAAAACACTGGCTTCAATACCATTTTTTTGACCTAAATAAACTGCTGCGATAGTCGGCTCTACGGTCCAAAAATTCTTACCGGTATTGGCTAATTCGCCTATTTCATAACTTCCGGTTGGTGCATAAAGTGCAATTCGGTAATTAATATTTAAATCAGCATTAACATGTTGATTAATCATTAGTGGCATTAAGATAATGTCACCTAACGCGCTATCACTATCTGTTTTTCTATAATCACCAGAATCGGTAAACACGTCAGCACTGACTTTCATATCAACATAAGGGATAGTGGCACTAAAGGCATAACTCCAATTTTCACCCAAGTCTATATCAGGGCGATAGAGCATAGTTAAGCCGATAGCTTTCGAACTTACATCCACATCAGCCGCTTCTATACCTGCAAATGGTAGTGAATGTTCATAACTACCTTGGTAGTCAAGAATATTTAATCGAGTGATGAAAGTTTGACCTGCGGGAACACCATCCATGAATGATGACATTGAACCAGGCATATAGTGACCACTGCCGCCCTCTTCAGCTAAAGCAGTAAATGAAAAAGAGCAGACAAGTAATAGGATTTTTTTATTCATATCATTCCTTTGAAATTGGTACTTAAAACCATAAAACAGAATGTAATTATACTGTTAATTTAATGACTTACAGTGTACTTAATTTACAAATTAAAACAATACATCCCATAGGTATATATTATTTACTTTAACGAATGTTCATCTATGGTTGATTTCACCCTTTAAGCTTTCAACTTAATAAGAGTTTACTGCTACATTATTTATTTTCTCTGTATCTAAAAGCCACAATTTATGCGATATTAGCGGCAAATAATTACCCTACTTTTATCCTGGGTTAACTGCATTTAGGTATCTATAATGAAAGCTCCTCTATATAACGACATTCTTGCTATTTGCCAAGAAATCGCTGACGCATCAACAGCTGATAATGAAGCATTAAGGCTTGCCAGCTGTAAAAAATTGCAAGTACTTTGCGCAACTAATCAAGGCTCACCAAAAGATCACCCACTGCAATGGGAAGCACTTGCTGATTTTACCGAAGATGGCGACCAAGCCATGGATATTTATGAAGTTGCTTTAGCAACAGCAGAAAAGTTAACTTTACCTACTTTTACTGCTTCTGCTTATTTAGCAATGGCATTACGCCAAGTTGAATTTGAAGAAAAAGAGCAAGCACTGGTCTTTGCTAATAAAGCTAACGATGCCGCACAAACCATAGATAGCGAAGAATTGAAAACTGAAATCACTGAACTTTTAACGCAATTAGCACAGTAATTAAACCTTTCATTAGCACGCTTGTTTCTCAAAAAACAAGCTTAGTTAACTACGGAGAATTCCATGTCAGAAAGTTACTTAGTTATTGAATTAAACCAGCAACCGGTTGAGTTATGTAAGCTACTTAAAATAGCTAATTTAGTTGCTGGTGGCGGTGAAGCAAAAGTTGTTATCAGCGAAGGTTATGTTTTACTTAATGGTGAAGTAGAATACCAAAAACGTAAAAAAGTTTACCATGAAGATGTGATTGAATTTAATGGTGAGGTTGTACAGTTACTCATTAATGAAGACTTGGCTGAGCCATTAGTCGATGAAATAGCTGATCAAACAAGCTTAATAATTGAAAGTAAGCCAGCGCAAAAAAAAGCTAAAAAGAAAGCTGCAAAAAAACCGAAAAATGACTTTGTAGCTGAGCCTACCGACAAAAATAATACGGATGAAATAATGCCGAAAAAAAGAAGACCTATTTCTTTTTAACTGTTCAGCCCCACTCATTATAAGAACGTTAATAATAGCTATTTAAATAACTAATCGTTATTAACGTTCATTCAACATCTATTTATAAAAAGTTACTTATAGTACTTTTTCCCAAAACATCGCTTTACCGGTTTTTTCATCAAGTTCATAACCAGTGAAACCTAGCTTTTTATAAGCATTTTGTGCAACGATATTTCCCTCGAGTACTTCAAGGGTTAATTTGCAATAGCCCCGTTCACGGGATATTTTCTCAGCTTCATTAAATAACTTTTGACTTAGGCCCAAGCCGCGGAATTCTTTCAATACCCCGCAATCATGAATATTAAGCAAAGCTTTACATTTAAAAGTAGAAAAACCTTCAACACAATTAAGTATGCCTGCGGGTTTGCCATCGACATAACAAAGCAAAGTTAGAAAGTCATTTCTTTTGGCTAAAGTGGCTACTAGGTTTTGCTGAACGTCATCAGTCAGAGCTTCTCCACCACCCATAGGGTCTAAGGCATAGGCGTTTAACAACATGACTAGGTCTTTACCGTGTTGCTCATTTTGGTAATCTGCTTGAATTAACGTTATTTGCACAATCATTCCTCTTTATATTTTTTACTTTTTGATGCAGCGCACTATACTCTTTAAATGAACAAAATAAAGTTATTGTGCCAATATCAAGACCCCGATTGCACCAAGCAACAGGCTTTTTGTTGTCAGGAAGAAGCGAATGATTCAGGATTTTGTTATTGGCATGATCAAGCAATTGATAAATCCGGCATTGATATCAAACAACGTCTGGAAGACTATGCTCAAGCAGGCGGAATGTTGCGCGGTATAATACTCACTAGAGCCAACCTGCAAGGCGTAGACTTAGTGAATCATAATAAAAAGTTCGGTTATGACTTCTCCTATGCTGATTTATATCATACCAATCTTAAAAGTGCTCACATGTTTAATATTAACCTGCAAAATGCCAGTCTAATGAAAGCTGACCTACGCGATTCGAACCTAAATTGTGCCAATTTAGAAGGCACCAATATGCTGGGTGTAAAATGGACCGGCAGCAAATTTGAAAATGTTAATATAGGCAATAAGATCAAGCAGGAATATGATGCTAAAGCGGCTTTATTAGCCAAAGATGAACAAGCAAACGTTGATTATTTAGAGCAAGCAGAAGAAATATATCGTGATTTACGTAAACATGCTGAGCACGAAGGCATATTTACCCTATCCGGCTACTTTATTCAAAAAGAGCTGACCATGCGCCGCTTACAATTACCGCGCTATTGTATGAAACGTACCATTTCCAAAGTGGTAGATATATTTTGTGGTTACGGCGAAGCACCACTGCGCATAATAGGTTTATCAATTGCAATTATTTTTATATGCGCCATCATTTATACTTTTACTGGTCTAAGTTACAACGGTAATATTCAGTCGGCGAGTAGTAACCTATCAACACAAGAGAATTTTTCGTTTTTCCTTTCTTCACTTTATTATTCAGTGGTGACCTTTACTACTTTAGGGTATGGAGATTTTACCCCGGTAGGAGTATCTCGCGCCATTGCTGCTATAGAAGCCTTTACAGGTAGCTTTACTATTGCTCTTTTTGTGGTGGTTTTTGTTAAAAAAATGACCCGATAGCGACATATGCCTACGCTAGGTTGTGTTTGATGTAACTAAGTCAGAAATATTACATATATTACTTTTTCATAAGCGAACCCCCTGATAGAATACCGCCAATTGTACTTACCCCTTTTTACGGAAACTTCAAGCCATGCGTACCAGTCAATACTTACTGTCTACTCTTAAAGAAACCCCTGCCAATGCAGAAGTAATCAGTCATCAGTTAATGTTACGAGCCGGGCTGGTTCGTAACCTTGCCTCTGGTTTATATACTTGGTTACCAACCGGTTTACGTGTGTTGAAAAAAGTAGAGAATATTGTTCGTGAAGAAATTCAACGTGCAGGCGGTAATGAAGTATTAATGCCTATGGTTCAGCCTGCAGATTTATGGGAAGAATCAGGTAGACTAGCGGATTATGGTCCCGAGTTATTACGTATTAATGACCGTCATAAGCGCCCTTTCGTTTTAGGGCCAACACACGAAGAGGTTGTCACTAAATTAGTTGCTAACGAATTGAGCAGTTATAAGCAACTTCCACTCACTGTTTTTCAAATTCAAACAAAATTTCGTGATGAAATACGTCCTCGCTTTGGTGTGATGCGTGGCCGTGAATTCTTAATGAAAGATGCTTATTCTTTTCATTTAGAAGACGAATGTTTAGAAAAAACTTATCAAATTATGTTTGATGCTTACTGTCGTATCTTCGAACGTCTTGAACTAGACTTCCGTCCGGTTATAGCGGATAGCGGTTCAATCGGTGGTGAAAAGTCACATGAATTTCATGTACTTGCTGACTCAGGTGAAGATGATATTGCTTTTAGTGATGCTAGCGAATTTGCCGCAAACATTGAAAAAGCCGAAGCATTAGCACCAACAGATGAGCGCAGTGAGCCAACCCAAGATATAAAAACTGTAGAACTAAAACTTGAACGTTTAATTAAAACCACTGATATAGATATAAAAACTACAGTTAAAACACTATTAGTGCTTGGCTCTGTTAATGAAGGTCAACCGACAAAAATAGTTGCCTTAGTACTGCGTGGTGATCATCAACTCAATGAAGTTAAAGCTGAGAACTTAGCGAGTATTGCTGCACCGTTAACATTCGCCACTGACGAACAAGTGTCTGCTATTGCTAACTGTCATAGCACTTCTTTAGGCCCTAAAGGTCTAGATATTGAAATAATTGTTGATCGTAGTGCTGCTCATTTAAGCGATTTTGCTTGTGGTGCTAACAAGAACAATCACTCTTTTACCGGTGTTAACTGGCAACGTGATTGTGGCGAAATTAACATTCAAGATATTCGTAATGTTGTTGCTGGTGACCCAAGTCCATGTGGTCAAGGCACCATTGAAATAAAACGTGGTATTGAAGTTGGTCATATTTTCCAATTAGGCCGTAAATATGCAGAAACAATGAACTGTTCGGTACTAAATGAAGGAGGTAAAAACCAAACCTTAACCATGGGTTGTTACGGTATTGGTGTTTCTCGTATTGTTGCTGCTGCTATCGAGCAAAACCACGATAAATATGGCATCAAATGGCCAAAAGCGATTGCACCATTTCAAGTAGCGATTGTACCAATGAACATGGCAAAATCTGCACGAGTAAAAGAAACTGCTGAAGCTTTATATGAGTCACTTAATAAGGCAGGCATTGAAGTATTGTTTGACGACAGAAAGGAACGTCCAGGTGTTATGTTTGCTGATCATGAATTAATGGGCACACCATTATTAGTAATCATTGGTGAGCGTAACTTAGATGCCCAACAAGTTGAGCTTAAAAACCGTATTACCGGTGAAAAGTTGTTAATCGCTATTGATGAAGTTATGTCTTTGTTCAACTAATTTATAGCAAGTCCATTAAGTTAGTTGCAAAAGTAACGCTTATATTACAAAGGGGCAATAGCCCCTTTTTTTGTTTCTGATAGAAAGTAAATCACCACCTATAACCTTACTGACGACTTGGTTCCAGACCATCATATCGAGGCAAGTTGGCATCAAGATCTTCCCAGTTTGCTTTTGAGCTCACAAAATTATGGGAAATAGGCCTTTCACTTACTTCGCCATCAAGTATACCTAAACGTATTCTTAATCGCGTTGGGTCATCATCATTTGAGCTATAGACTGGTGAACCGCATTTACTGCAAAAATATCGATTTCGCCCAGATTTAAACGAAAATGAAGTCAAATCCGCTTTTCCAGCGGTTATTTCAAAGTCAGTGGTATTAATAAAGCCGTTAGTCGCAAACGCAGTACCACTATTCTTTCGACATAATGAACAGTGACAATGAATAATATCACTAATATTGCCATTCACTTTAATATGAACGTCACCACATAAACATTTACCAAAATACATATCTGTGCCTTTAATTTTTTTGAATAACCAATAGTCATTATTGGCGCTTATTATTAAGCAAATAATTTAACATCACTTTTACCTTTTGTACCTTATTTTTACTATCGGCCGTAATAATTCAACCTACATATGCCTTTTTGACAAAAAACAGATAATTTATCATTAAAAAAAGCCTAAATAAGGCTTTCAAAACAGCGCATTATTGGCAACAATGACAGAGTCATTTTCTCCTCATTTTACTTAAGAAGTACCTTATTCATGAAAGCTATTACCAAGTCATCTAAATTAAATAATGTTTGTTACGATATTAGAGGACCAATAGCAGCCGAAGCCAAGCGCCTTGAAGATGAAGGTCATAAAATACTTAAGCTTAATGTCGGTAACCCTGCCCCATTTGGTTTCGAAGCCCCTGATGATATTTTAAAAGATGTAATTCATAACTTACCTAATTCACAAGGTTACTCTGAATCACAAGGCATTTATTCAGCCAGAGTTGCGGTAATGCAATATTTTCAACAGCAAGGTATTAAAGATGTCATGGTTGATGACATCTTTATTGGCAATGGTGTCAGTGAGTTAATTGTTATGGCAATGCAAGCGTTACTTGATAATGGTGATGAAGTATTGATCCCTTCTCCTGACTATCCATTATGGACTGCTGCGGTATCACTATCTGGCGGTAAACCCGTACACTACCGTTGTGATGATGAAAACCAATGGTTTCCAGATTTAGAGGATATGGAAAGTAAAATTACCAAAAAAACCAAAGCCATTGTATTAATTAACCCTAATAACCCAACGGGAGCGGTTTATTCAGAAGAAATACTGCAGGGTATTATTACCCTTGCCAGAAAGTATGGACTAATAATTTATAGCGATGAGATCTACGATAAAATTCTTTATGATCAAGCTAAACATATCCCAACAGCAAGATTAGCAAACGATATATTAATCATTACATTGGGTGGATTATCAAAGAATTATCGCATTGCCGGATTTAGAGCCGGTTGGATGGTTATTTCTGGTCCTAAGCTACATGCCGAAGATTACATTGAAGGTATTAAATTACTCTCGTCTATGAGAATGTGTGCAAATGTGCCAAGCCAACATGCCATACAAACGGCTTTAGGTGGTTATCAAAGTATTAATGAACTAATCAGTGATGATGGTCGTTTAATTAAACAGCGTAATGTAGCTTATGAAATGATTAATGATATCGATGGTTTATCATGTAACCCTGCAATGGGTGCTTTGTATATTTTTGTCAAAGTGGACATTAAAAAGTTTAATATAAGCGACGATGAACGCATGATTTTAGATTTACTCAAACAAGAGAAAATTCTATTAGTGCACGGTCGCGCTTTCAATATCAAAGCACATAATTATTTCCGCTTAGTATTTTTACCTCATGTGGATGAGTTAATTCCAGCTTTGGAAAAATTAAAGCACTTCTTTGCTACTTATAAGCAAACAAAAGCTTAGCGTAGCAATTATAAAAGTAAAAAACACTAGGTAAGACTAATGAGGAAGAATTATGCAAAGTTCATTTTTAGCGTGGATGTTCCGCATGCCATTGATCAAACGTTGGTCATTAATGTTTTGTGTAAAACCTGAGAATATTGCTGAGCACTCACATCAGGTTGCCATTGTTGCCCATTTGTTAGCCGTTATTAAAAATAAGAAATTTAATGGTCAGATCAATGCCGATAAAATATCAACCATTGCCATGTATCATGAAGCCAGTGAAACACGTTATGGTGATATTGTTAATCCCACTAAGTATGCTAATAAAGAAATCGCCAGAGAGTTTAAAAAAATAGAATTATTGGCAGAAAAAGAGTGTTTAGCATCGCTTCCTGATGAGCTGCAAGAATTATTCAGTGATATAATCGTACAAGATAATGTTTCAGCGGAATACAAAGCGATTGTCAAAGCCGCTGATATAATTGTTGCTTATATTAAAGCCCTTGATGAGATAAACCATAAGAACCCAGAATTTGATCATGTAGAAGAAAGGTTAGCGATAAAAATAGCTGATTTAAAAACAAACATGCCTGAGGTTGAGTATTTTATTGATACTTTTATGGCCGCTTGTTTAGCGACCGTCGATAAGTTGTCAGATACTTAGTTAAATGATATTTAGTTAGCTGGTGTTTAGATAACTGATATTAACTAGCACAAGCTAAGTACCACACAATTAATGATCTGGGTCGGCATAGTCAGGGTAATCTATTCTGATCTGTAAAAATTCGTCAAAGTTCTCGACAATTATATTAACCATCTTAGCCTCAAACTTTATATCTCTTTGTGCTAATAAAAATTCCTTTATTCTTTGATCTGACCACGGTTTTTTATAGCAACGTTTTGAACCCAATGCATCAAAGACATCAGCCACTGCCATAATACGTGCCTCAATAGGTATTTCTTCACCTTTTAATCCATTTGGGTAACCACTGCCATCCCAGTTTTCGTGATGAAAGTTTGCAAGGCGAGCAGCTAATTTTGAAACACTAACTGTAGACTTTTCTAAAATATCAGCACCAATTTGCGCATGAGATTGCATTATTTCCCAGTCTTCACCTTCTAGTTTGCCAGGTTTATGTAAAATATGCTCAGGGATGGCTATCTTACCTAAGTCATGTAGTGGCGCGGCTAAACGAATTGCTTCAACAAAACTTTCTTCTAAACCGAGTTTTTTTGCTAACATATCGCAAATAATAGCCACTCGGCGCACGTGAGCACCTGTTTCTTTACTACGAGCTTCAACAGCTTCGCCAACAATAAAGAGTAACTCTTTTTGAGTTTTCTCTATTTCCTGTTGCTTGGTTAAACTTTCAAGAATGAGCGCAACATTAGTAGCGAATAACTCAGCTAAATTGGCTTTAAAGTGTTCATTATCATCTTCAAATTCAATATACAAAACAGATGCGGCGTTTTTCGAGGCTTGATAAAATCCAACAAAACAGGTTTCATCACGATAATGTGTTTTATCGATAAAAACTTTCATAATACGCGCTTTGACTTGCTCATCTATATCCGATGCCTCTAAGGAGTCAGACTCACAAACGTATTTACCTGTACAAGCAATAATTGAGCTAGTCGATTTTTTCGCGAAGTCTATTTGGGTTCTAGCTATATAAAGTGCTGAACTTTCGACATTCATTAGTGCCAGCAAGTGATTAAGTGCTGCTGAGCCAAAATTCTTTAATTGATTAATTTTTAATAAATCATGAGTCGCTTCAATAAGCATTTTAAACGCATCAAGACTACGTTGAATAGTCATAATGTCACGATAGGCACGTATACTCGCGTATACTGTAGTGATCATTTTATTGGCGGTAAAATCAGTTTTTTCTTTATAGTCATTAATATCAAATTCTTTAATGACTTTTGCCTCAGGAGCGGATCCCGCTTGTCCAGTTCGTAATACTAAGCGAATCGATTGATTTTTATGTTCCTTTCTTATCCACTCCACCAACTCTAAACCAGCGTGATCAGTTTCCATAACTACATCAACAAAAGCCATACAAAAAGAATTATCATTGAGCATGATTTCTTTCGCTTGTTTACTGGAAAAAGCAGAGACTATCTCAAGTCTCCTATGTTCAATTTCAGCATCTGCAAGTACAAGTTTAGTGACTTGATGAACTGACTCATCATCATCAATAACCAAAATACGCCAAAACTTATCAGTTTTACTCTGCTGTTCATTAGCTTCTTCGTCAACTTCGTCTTGAAAAATAAAGTTACTCATTAAAGTCTATTATGTAAATGAAACCATTATATTAGTGTAATTCACAACGGCTAAATTACTAGTAATAGACTAAAAAGCTAATAAAAAAAATTTTATATACTTATCGGTAGCTGTTTCCATTAACTCGCTATATTTTAAGCAAAAAAAAACGGCTAAGCCGTTTTTTTATCATTAAGTAAGTTTGTTACTTAATGAAACTGATTCACTACTTGAACCACAATATTATTTAACATTGCTGATGGAGCTTCTTTATCTTCTGAGGTTAAGCGTTTAGTCGCCCAGCCATGCCATACTGGCTGATGAGTTTTAACATCGTAAATATCGATAGCTAACTTACCTTCAACATATTGTCTAACACTTGTCTCTGTACCCATAGACATAGTGCCATAGTAGCCACGACCACCGTAATATCCACGTCCCCAGCCAAAACCAGTATTATAAGTTGCTGGGTAGCTATTCACTTTAATTTTATCGCGACTACCTACCGTATAAGAAATAGTAAAATCAGCATCTTCAGCATTCTCAACTAGCTGATAGCCTTTAGCAATAAAAGCTTGTTCAATACTGTTATCAACTCTTTCTTTCATTACCGGATTGATATCAGCAGGTGGCGCCATAATTTTTGCCTGGCTTAGCCAAGCAAAAGTTTTATAATTGATAGTTTCAATATCCGTATTTTTATCAAAATCAACTTTAGCCGAATGTGTTGCACAACTTGAGGTAAAGGCAATTAATGTCGAAATAATTATTAGTTTAATAGGTGTCATATCTGTTCCGTTTTTTTGTATTAAGACTAGTATCTTCAGTCTAAAGGGATATGGTTAGCATTTAAGATAATATAAATCATAATTGATTAGTAATAC
>NZ_JQEC01000071.1 GCF_000764185.1 Colwellia psychrerythraea | reverse complement strand
TAGACATAATGACTCCCACGAGGTGCTAGCCTCCAGATTCGTGGGTTAGTAAAACCAGAGCCATAATATATGTGTTAAACAATATAAACTGGAGGCTAACATGTACAAATATAACATACTTTTCATCGGCTTAGATACCCATAAAGTGTCTACCGAAGTGGCACATGTAGAAGACCAACGTGGTGCAAAACCCGTTCATTATGGAAAAATAAAAACGACCAAAGCAGCCATTACAAAATTGGCTCGGCAATATCAATCCAAATACCCACAGGCGACACTACATTTTGTTTATGAAGCAGGCCCCTGTGGTTATTGGATTTACCGATTACTGACCAGCTTGAGTCATTGCTGCTATGTCGTTGCCCCCTCATTAATTCCAAAGAAACCAGGAGATAAAGTAAAAACTGACAAACGTGATGCGTTGAAATTAACCAAACTGCTTAAGGATGAAGAATTAACACCCATATATGTGCCAGAGCCTGAAGACGAAGCAATACGCGACCTATCAAGGGCAAGAGAAACAGCGATGAAAGACTTAAAGGATGCTAAATATCAACTTAAGGCCCTATTTCTTCGTAATAACATCAGCTGTAAGGTCAACGATAATTGGTCACTTCAACACCTTCGTTGGTTGACTGAGCTCATTTTACCTCACCCAAGCCAACAAATCGTTTTGCAAGAAATGATACAAGTTATCACTGAGCGAATACAGCGAGAGAAACGACTGGCCAATGAATTATTTCATCAGGTGAAGTCGTGGCGGTTTTATCCTGTAGTTAAAGCACTTCAAGCCGTCAGAGGTGTTCGACTGCTTATCGCAACGGGTATTGTCGCAGAGCTTGGCGATTTAAGGCGCTTTGACCATCCAAAAAAGCTCATGTCGTATCTAGGATTAGTCTCAAAAGAGCACAGCAGTGGTGATAAACGGCGGTTAGGTAGCATTACCAAATGTGGCAATGGACGAGCAAGGCGTTTACTTGTTCAAGGCGCTCATACATATAAGCACAAAGCCAATATATCGACAGAATTACAAAAGCGTCAGGAAGGCTTACCCAAAGAAATTACCGATATTGCTTGGCAGGCCCAACTTAGGCTGTGCCGACGATACAATCGGCTGCTGAGTAGAGGAAAACATCGTAATGTCGTGGTGATAGCCATTGCCAGAGAGATGGCCGCTTACCTGTGGGCTATTGCCCGTGAAGTAGTCATTACGCCAGTTGATACACGATTAAGAATATCGAGAGTACCTGCATGATAAAAAGTTTTGAGTTAGCGCATTGGGTCAAGCATCGGCTGTGGCATAACCACCGAGGGCGTTAGGCTGGCAACGGTATTTATTATCGTTGAACCACGAGCATAGACTGAAATCAGGTGCCACGACGGAATAAGTAAGGTCGGCACTGCTAACCAACAGGTTAGTAATCCACGAATATCAGCATGATAACCGACGAAATTACTTGCTTCATCTATGCGTTAACTCTTTTATTTTAAAAGTAGACATTATGGCTCTAAATTAATGAGCAGGGATCGGTGTATTTAACTTGACGTGGGGAGTCATACCAACGCCCAATTAACAGGCAAAAAATAGTTGGTTAAAATAAGCGACGCAGGAGCAAAAACCAACTGTTTTTTGTCCTTGTTGAATTGCCTTGTTATATTTACAAACCACCATTATCTTTATTATCGCCATTAAAAAACGAATGATACTTCCGTCTTGGAGCATGAAATTTCAATATATAAAGCAACATTGAAATAGCCCAAGGTAGTACGTAAAACTGTACCGGTGTTGGAGTAATGAAAGGTTTGATATAGAGCATACTAAAATAAAAGATCACCGCAGAACAACACCATAGAAAGAACGTTACAAAGCCAGCAAGAGCCATTGATTGTTTATTCTTCTGACGATTTTCAACCCTCAACCATAATTCAAAGATAAAAATTGACAAAATTAGATTAAAAATAACGACTGCAACGCCCACCACACTCTCCATGTAAATATAACGCCCATTTAAGGGGCTGATAATTGTTTGCTAAAATGTGTAGCGCAGCGAAACCGAGCTAAACTGTTAGCAGTCCCGCTTTAAATTCTTGTTATGTGTTTTTACACCAAGCCAAATTTAGCCAATACAAACAATAGCATAAAGCCACACGCCAGACCTAAACCACCATAACAAACCATGCGCCTTACATAAAGTCGATGAGGCTCATACCATTTAGTTTGAAATAAGTGAGGCACTTGCCAAATTTCAAAATTGCGACAGTCATTTTTTTCTTTTAACGTCAGATTAATAGATTTAGGTGCTAGTAAAACACCTGTAACAAACACGATAAAGGAAACGGCTAGAAGGATTAAAATTGAAATTAACATTTAGAACTCCTTCCTTGAGAAACACATAACGCTAAGCTAAGCGGAAAAATGCGGTTGGCTAAAATGTGCGAGGCACGAGCGCAGCCAACTGTAATTTTTCCGTTTGAGCGCCTTGTTATGTTTATTGCCGCGAATAAGGTTCAGTAAAAACCACGCCATATTCATCAATATTTGTATATCGAACAACTTCATATAAAGTCTCGCCCTCAAGATAAAAACCTACCTCATAATTTATCGAGTCTAAACTTGTATCAATGGGCTGAACGTAAGAATCATACCAACGAGCCTCATAACCATGTAGGGTAGTGATAAAATCATAATCATAATATTCGATATCCCCAGCATGGAAAAAAGGAATTAATTCTGATGGAGTTAAACAATTCATATCTTTAAATCCATATGAATTTAACTCAATTACAAAAGCAGATATGATATATTCTCGCGCCACATAAAGCTCTGAATTATCACTTTGTTTACAAGGAGAGTGCCATACCCCAAAATAATCATCTGAAATATATTCCTCTGAATCTCCTGAACCTTTGCATGCGGTGATAATACTTAACAATATAATAATTAAACTAACTCTCAAAAAAAACTCCATAAACATAACGCCCACATTAAGGGGCTTTTTATTAGTTTGCTAAAATTGTGTAGCGAAGCGAAACCGAGCAAACTGTAAAAAGTCCCGCTTTAATTGCTTGTTATGTGGCAGTACTTAAATGCTCAATATTTTGCTTACTAACTAAGACCCAAAATGTATTACAAACATTATAAAAACGGTACAAAGGATATAGCAGTAACAATAAAAAAGTAATCAAATCACCAAAATCTCTATTATCGTAGTAAAGATCAGATGGATTCTTTAGTGTTGGTAAAGAATCTTCTATTTTATTTGCCTCAATTTCCAATTCATCTTTAGATAAATTAACCACCATTATCTTTGAATCGAAACGATAAATGAAATACTCATCAGACTCAGTTGAACCATATAGAGCCTTATCACTAATACCGACCAACACAATATTACTGATGATTGCTTCACCGCCTTCTCGAGTAGGCCATAAATACCATTTATCCGGAATATCTATGGCTCCCATAGTGAGTCCATCATTTATAGGAAGCGTCCAATAATCTGTTAAAGGAGGATCTACATCTCTAACGAACTCACAAACTAGAACATTAGCAATAACTGCCAGCAAAAAATAAGGCGCTAACTTTAATGGGAACCAAAAGAGTTGGTTAACTAAAATATTAGTCTTTTTCTTTAACAGCATAATTAACCGAGCAATTAACATCAGTGCGAGCCCAATAATGCTTGCGAGTAAGAAATAAATAATCCCTACGATGATTAATTGAAAAAGAGGCCCCAAATTATACTCCTAGCCTGAATGCCACATAACGCCCACGTTAAGGGGCTTTTTATTAGTTTGCTAAAATTGTGAAGCGAAGCGAAACCGAGCAAACTGTAAAAAGTCCCGCTTGAACTGCTTGTTAGGAGTACTTTACAACAAGCCCATATAATATTGTATTGGGGGTACTGAAACTAATATACCGCCCAAAGCCAGTAACCACTTTTTACTTGGAGGATAAAAGAACGTATTGCTTACACCTACCAAGCCTTCAAAAAAAATACACATACTAGTTTTGAAATACGCTAATAAACAGATACAGCCAAGGGAAACAGCGTAAATTACAGTAGGAACTGGCTCTTCAGCGGTGAGAAGCCAAGGAGGAATGAAAACCAAAGCAGTTAATAAAATACTTATAGTTTTATTTTCACCTTCTGAATTTTGGAGTCCTGACTTCCAAATAATAACCAAGATTGTGGTTACTATTATTAGAGTAAACCAATACTCAAGTATGAACTCCATTTCAGTACTCCTAACGCCTTACTAAGAGGCAAATATCAGTTGGTTAAAATAGGCGACGAAGGAGTAAAAACCAACTGTTATCTGTCCTTTTGAGTAACTTGTTATGTGTTAACTATTTTGACGGATTAATATTCTCTAACTTCTTCAAATTCAAAGTTTATGCTTTCAGCGCTATAGGTGAAGCAGTTGATAATATCTGCTGCTTCGAGATCAAATAAAGCTATATTATGCCCTGTCCCTAATGAACTTCTGTAAGCAATGCCATCATATCCTTTAGATTTTATAAATTCTGAGATTATTTGTGTTGGTGCATAATCCGATTTTTGATCCGAAGCTTTAGTTGGCTTTGAGAATGCTTGATCAATATGAAACCAAACAGACTCAATTTTTTTATCTTCACTTGGCTCTTTGAAGTGAAAGGCTGTTTTACTTACCTTTTTGTCAGTAGCAAAAACAATTATTTTAAGATCTTTTTTTAATTTGAATTGACCTACAGACATTATCGAAGCTAACCAAGGCCTTACTTCTGACATTGCGGTTTCTTTATCAGTAGCTACATATAAACAAGGAATACCTTTAGCACTAGCTCTGCCTTCTGAAGCACTATCCACTAATGGTTTCATGCGCGCGTAAGGGAAAGGGTAAACAAGATCATCAACATGGATTTGCTCATTCGTGTCGGGATCTTCTTGATAGTAAGGTCGTAAAGCATGGCCATTTTGTGCTCGCCACAAAAGAGAATCCTTTTCTAAAATCGTTGTACGATCTTCGCAGGTATCTATTATTGCATTTAGGAAATTTTTAGATTCTTCATCCAATATATATCGAAGTTTATTATGTACAGAATTACTAAATTCCCAATAGCTCTTCCAAGACTTAAAACTCAAAGTAAACTCCTAACTATGATTAACACATAACGCCCGTTTAATGGGCAAATAATAGTTGGTTAAAATAAGCGACGCAGGAGCAAAAACCAACTGTTATTTGTCCTGATTGAAACGCTTGTTATGTGTTTTTACTCTGATCTTGTTTGATGATTTTAAGTAGTAAGTCAATTCTGCGGTTTGTCTTTTTACTTTCAGCGGTAACCATGCCTTGAACAAAAGACGAGGCAATGAAAATAACGCACATTATTTGAAATAACTCACTCTCGATTGTAAAGAAACTATTTGCAAGTAGAAGCAAGCCAAATGGCGCAATAATAGAAAGGAAGTCTTTAAGCCCCCAATCATGTGAACCAAGCTTATCAAATTCTTCTTTATACTTTTGAAGCTCAGAAATACGTTCTAACTCTATTTTAGCTTCTACAATTTTTACGTCATCATTATCCACTGAAAACACCATACTCCTGAAACACATAACGCCCACTTAAGCGGACAAAAATAGTTGGTTATAATGTGAAGCGAAGCGGAACCTAACCAACTGTTTTTGTTCCGTTTAAAGTGCTTGTTATGTGTACAGCTGCTACTAACTTACTAAGAACCATATATATATGAAAAATAACCCAACTGGTATTGATAGATAGGCGAATATACGAGCAGTAAGTTTTAAACCTTTGCGCCAATGTTTACGTTTGTATTCTTTAATACTGCTCTCGTCAATTATACCTTTTTCTTTGCACTGTTCATTTAAACCTTTATCAGCATTTTTATAATCTGAATATATATTAAAGAATTTAAAAAAAATGCCTACGAGAACAAATGCAATTATTATTACTGAACTCAATTATTGACTCCCAACTTCCATGTACACATAACGCCCCATTAAGAGGCAAATAATAGTTGGCTAAAATAAGCGACGGAGGAGCAAATAGCCAACTGTTATTTGTCCTGCTTGAATGGCTTGTTATATGCCATTTTTATCGTTAAGCAACTTTACTTTAATTTGGGGAAATTGAAATGTAAATATGATAAATGTAAAAAGCAATGGTATGAAACTAAAGATAAAATCTTGATTTGAGTTCCAAAAATAAGTAAACCACAACTGCATTGTAAAGAACCCTACAACTTTTAATTTATGAGTAAATAATAATAAGCCAACCAAAACATGGAGTATTAATGAAAGAATAAAAGCTCCACCTGTTGGAATTAACGAATTCAAGGGGTTTACCTCAAATCCTTCTCCTGGAGAGTAAGCATTATAAAAGTAGGTTATTAACACTGGCATTAAATATATAGCTGTAAACACAATGCTTCGGCTCTCTTTTGCAATGTGTTTGCTATGAGCACGGTTTCTTTCCGCTAGTTTTTCAAGTGCATCCATTGCAGGAGATTCCTTGGCATATAACGCCTAAATAACAGGCTAAGTAATGGTTGGCTAAAATGTGAAACGAAGTGGAACGCAGCCAACTGTTACGTGTCCTTGTTTATTTTCTTGTTATATTGCTACTTACTCAAACAGTAAAAAATAGATAGTAAACAGTATAATAGCAATAGGGGGAACTTTGAGAGCTAACCAAATACCATTATATTTTTGTTTTCGCATGTATTGTTTTAATAAACGAATATCATAAACAGTTAACTCATAACCGCAATGATAGCATTCCAACTCCCCATGATTTATATGCTTTTTACACATTGGGCATGGAGCACATGGTTTTCTGTATCGAGAGTCAAATTCAGGTTCAAAATCCATTTAGTACTCAGTGCAGCCTTGCAATATAACGCCTCACTAAGAGGCAAATAATAGTTGGTTAAAATAAGCGACGAAGGAGCAAAAACCAACTGTTATTTGTCCTTTTAAGTGACTTGTTAGCATTACTTACGGATTAGTCGACAGGTGAACTTCTTTCAATGTTTGACTTGGTGAACCTATTGAGCATGAATCAGTCGCTGTAGTATATAGGTCAACTTTATGCTGAGATAATTTCGCAGCCATCAATATTGATAAAGCTTCTTTTTTAGCCTCGGGATCCCAACTAGCAAAGTTTACCCAATAAGAACCACCACCATCAGTTGGTTTTTGAAGAAACACGACTTTATCCATACCTTGGTTTGTGATACTTATTCTTCCTACATAAACGCCAATGCATTCATTAAATACAGCAGTTGCTTGAAAAGATAGAAGTAAGGTTGATAATAATAGTATTTTTTTTAGCACGAAATTCTCCTTGTAATGCTAACGCCACAATAAGCGGCTAAGTATTGTTGGCTAAAATGTGAAGCGAAGCGGAACCGAGCCAACTGTACGTGTCCGTTTGATTGCCTTGTTAGTTGATATTTAATTAAAAGCACCAACTTTACAATACGTTACCATGTTTATGGGGTATTCGGAAGAAGCAATAAACGCCCAGCACCACTACACACAAAAGCTTGAACTTTGAGCCACTAAACAAGAGTTATTGAAGCGAACAAACCAAACCTTAATTGACAAATGAGGCTAGATTTTCGCTGGTTATCACCTAAAAGTAAATGGCGAAAACGGAGGCGTAACCCACCAAACCAATTTAGAAAACACCGCTTTAACAATAAAAAATGTACTTGAACTAGTGGTGCCAACTAACGCCCGCATAAGGGGCTGATAATAGCTTGCTAAAATGTGTAACGAAGTGGAACTGAGCAAGCTGTTAGCAGTCCCATTCTTAATGCGCTTGTTATATTTCAAATACACAAACCAAAAAGTTAATTTGTCATGTGGTGATGAATAAAAAGAATAGCCCATAGCAATATTGCACTACCGATAAAGATGAATAAACCTTTAATGCTAAAGCTACTAATTCTATATTTGCAAACGGGACACACATAATATGACTTGTTCATTGCCACTTTAACTTCTAAGGGCACAATATCCGCTTTGCATTTTTTACACTGAGCCATTTAAGTTTGCATACCCTGATTGAAATATAACGCCCCATTAAGAGGCTTTTAATTGTTGGTTATAATGTGAAGCGAAGCGGAACCTAACCAACTGTTAAAAGTCCTGCTTGAATGGCTTGTTATATGAACTTAACACCTAACCCAATGAAAAGTAAGATACAAATAGTAAATACTAAAGAATATAAAATGACAGGCCTGATTTTAAAATGTAAAAGCATACTATTCGGCTTGCTAGAAAATAAATAATACCAACCTACCACCATAAACGGTGTTAAAAAAGCTAAGAATTTGAGACTAAGAAACTCTTGATTGGGATAAAGTAATGATAATAAAGGGGCAGTCATAAACATACTGCTCACAATTAAAAAAAATGACCAAGGGGAGTTATGACCCAAATAAACATCTTTTTTTATACAGGCTCCTAAAGATAAAACAAAAGGACTAAAGAAACTTAAACCTAAAATTATTATTTCATAATCAATAGCACTCTCAACCAATAAATGCATACTTGCAAGGATAAGTAACCCGATAGAGCCTAGAATAAAAAGATATTTTTCAAATGCCAATAGTGCCTCAGTTCATATAACGCCCAAATAACGGGCTAAGTAGCGCTTGCTAAAATTGTGGAACGAAGTGAAACCGAGCAAGCGTTACGTGTCCCTGTTTATTTTCTTGTTATGTGACTTTACCACCAAACTTAATGTTTTTTAACAACTTCAGCTTTGCAGGATACACAAATCCATTTACTCCGTTCAGAGTTTAGTTTCATGGGATCTCCACAATTTGAACACCTAATGTCTCTTAATTTGTAAGCACGAATAGCTAACACAACAATTAGCACAGCGATGATAGATATAAATACTTCTAATGAGGTCAAATCCTTGCTTCCTAACACTTCAGCTAATTAGACACATAACGCCCTAATAATGGGCAAAAATTGGTTGGCTAAAATGTTGAGGAACGAAAACAGCCAACTGATTTTTGTCCTATTAATTAGCTTGTTAGTTGGCAACTGACTCATACCATTTTTCATGGGCATTTAAGTCTTCACCAAACCCTGCGACCATTAACAGATCACGCCAATCGGTAGTAACAAGCTTTAAAGCGTTCTCTAAACCCGAATCACTCTCAGTAGCTAATTTTAAAACTGCGAATCGTATACGTTCCATTTCGACTGGAGTCCAGTCATCACATCCAAGTGATTCTGTACCGCATTCAACTTCTAATATATCACCGATTTCTTTAGCTTCTCTAGACTTATAAAGTGTATGAACTAAATACTCAGTGTTTGGACTAAGCTCACTCATAGAATTGCCTACTAACGCCCACTTAAGCGGACAAAAATAGTTGGTTAAAATGTGTAGCGAAGCGGAACCTAACCAACTGTTTTTGTTCCGTTTGAAGTGCTTGTTATACGACGTTAGTTACTACAATAGTTCCGTCATATAGCACAATTACTTCTTTTTTTTCTGTGCGGATACAAAACTTACCAACTGCCATTTCATGTAAGCCAATTACACCATCCATACAATTATCATCAAATTCATCATCGATGGTTTCTTCTGTATAAGATTGAATACCTGAAATTTTTATTTTCCGTTTTGGCAAACAATTATCAATGCTGTCAACGCATACTAATTCTATAATTCGTTTATCAATGTCATACAGGAATTTAGATATATACGGAGAACAATCTTTAAGATATTCAGACATCCGATCATCCATGCTAAACCTCTAGTCGTATAACAGTTTATTAAGAGGAAAAATTCCTTCTTTCTACAAGAGGATATTTATCTTCCATGATTTTATAATATCTAGAGGTTACTTTATTGTTCTATTTTAATCAATAAGTTAAAAATAAAACTCGTAGTGGTTGATGTGTGAAAGGCGGAATTATTCCCGCTTTCTTGTAGAAAGAAGGAAATACACTAGACTGTATCAATATACAGTAGTTTTTTGGGGTTACTATGGCTTCTCCATTTTTAAATTATATATCCGAGCAAATGCGTTTAAAGCGTTATGCAAAAAGAACGATTCAAAGCTATGTTTATTGGATCAAAGCTTACATAAACTTTAATGGTCACCGCCACCCTATAAGTTGTCATGATAGAGAAGTTGAGCAATTCCTCTCCTATTTAACAAACAAGCTTGATGTTGCGGCTAACACGCAGGGTATTGCGTTAAATGCTTTAGTGTTTTTATATAAGGCAATTCTTTTAAAGCCCTTAACCCTTGAGCTCAATTTTAATAAATCTAAACAACATACAAAATTACCTGTGGTCTTAACCCAAGCTGAGGTAACTACATTATTAACCAAGGTAGTAAGTCGTTATGTTTTACCATGCCAATTAATGTATGGCAGTGGCCTACGTTTAATGGAAGTAGTCCGTTTACGAATTCAAGATATAGATTTTGACTTTCATGCGATTCAAATTTGGCAAGGAAAGGGCGGTAAAAACCGTCGTGTTACGTTAGCTAAAGAGCTGTGTGAGTCATTGAAAGTACAAATTTCTATGGTTAAATCAATGTATCAGCAAGATCAACTAACCCCTGATTATAAAGGGGTCTGGCTGCCTTTTGCCTTAGCAAGAAAGTACCCCAGTGCCAGCAATGATGTGCAGTGGCATTACCTTTTTCCCTCTAATCGGTTAAGTAAAGACCCTGAAACTGATTTTGTGCGTCGACATCATATTGATGAAACAAGCCTCCGGAAAGCCGTAAAACTGGCAGCAAAAAATGGCGGTATAGATAAAAATGTCACTTGTCATACCTTACGACATTCATTTGCCACACACTTATTACAACGTGGCGCAGATATAAGAACAGTACAAGAGCAATTAGGTCACACGGATATTCGTACTACGCAAATATATACTCATGTGATTGAGCATGGCGCAAATGGAGTGAGAAGTCCGTTATCCGATTTATTCTAGCTCCCTTCTATATTTTATTTAGGTACTGGTTACATAACAGAGCAACTTTGAAGTTTTAGCATAAAAAATCCGCACTAAAAAGTGCGGATTTTGATTAAACGTTTAATACAAAGTAACAAATGCTTCGTTTTAACAGATCAAAGCTAGGTTTTGTTAGTTTTTATGTAATCATCAACCAAGTCAGCTAGTACGTTAAGTGGTACAGGGCCATTTTTTAATACAACATCATGAAATTCACGAATATCAAACTTATTACCTAACTTAACTTTGGCATTTTCACGCAATTCAATTATTTTGTTCATGCCAATTTTATATGCCGTTGCTTGTGAGGGCATTACCACATGACGCTCAACCATTTTAACGGCATCAGACATGGCATTAGGGGTGTTGGTGGCATAATATTCAATACCTTGACTTCGAGTCCATTGTTTAGTGTGAATGCCAGTATCAACAACTAAGCGACAAGCACGCCATAATTCCATTGCAAGGCGACCAAAGTCAGAATATGGGTCTTGATATAAGCCAATTTCTTTTGGAATCATCTCAGAGTACAGTCCCCAACCTTCGGTGTGTGCAGTATAGCCACCAAATTTACGGAACATTGGAATACCCGTTAACTCTTGTTTGATTGCTAATTGCATGTGATGTCCGGGAATACCTTCGTGGTATGCTAAAGCTGCCATTTGATAAATAGGCATAGCTTCCATGTCGTACAGGTTAGCGTAGTATATCCCTGGGCGTGTGCCATCTGGAGCAGGGCGTTCATAAAACGCTTTACCGGCAGACTTTTCTCTAAAGGCTTCTACCGCTTTAACCTTTAATGTGGCCTTGGGTTTGGTTAAAAATAAGCTGTCTAATCGACCTTCCATATCATCAATTAATGCTACAGCTTCATCTAGGTAACGTTGTTTTCCCTCATCGGTAGCAGGGTAGTAAAATTGCTTGTCGTTACGCATAAAGTCGAAAAAGTCGTTAAGGCTGCCGTCAAAAGCAACTTTTTCCATGATGACGCGCATTTCTTTATGAATACGGGATACTTCACTTAAACCAAGTTCATGTATTTGCTGTGAGGTTAAGTCCGTTGTGGTGGTACGTTTTAAAGCGTTGTTGTAAAAAGCTTCGCCATCAGGGAATTTCCAGGCGCCATCACGTGTATCCGCTTTTTTCTCAAGTGCTGTTAAGTAAGTCACTAATTGCAGATAACCTGGTTTTAAGCTGTTAATTAATGCCGCTTTAACGTCGTTAATTAAGGCTGCTTTTTCATTGTCACTAATGGCGATTTTATTCACTTTGCGGGTGAAGTCGGCAAAAATAGTGCTGCTTTCTCCATCATCAAATGGCGCGCCTACCAAAATATTTTTTGAATCTCTAATAACGTGACCAAAAACAAACTTAGGGGCAATAATGCCTTTTGTTTCACGTAATTTAAGCTGTTCAACAAGTTGTACTAAAAGCTTTTTAGAGCCATGAACGCGGGCAATGTAATCTTGCGCTTCCTTTACATCATTAATTGAATGCTGATTAATTAAAAATGCAGGTATTTGTGAATGTGTACCGTACATTTGGTTCACAGGGTAATTATGGAAACGCCATTTATAATCTGCGATGTGATTTTCAAAATTTTGCATGTATAAGCTATGGCTTATTTGAGTTTGCGCATCAAGTGTGTTCACATCAATGGCTTTTATTAACGCTAGATTTTCTTTGGCTATAGCCAGCTCTTTTGCAGCGTTTTCTTCTGATAGGTCATTCCATTTGTCGTAATCGGTTTTAATGCCTAAGTATGTTTGTCTTATGGGGTTACGCTGAACACCTTGTTTGAAAATAGTATCAAATAACGTATTGGCTTGCTCTGAGGCTGTTGGTGCTGTTTTTTCGCTTACATTAGCGGCGACAGTCGTTTGGCCATTATTGTCTTGTGGCATAACTTCTTTGTCTGAGCATGCACTCAATAAAGCCGTAGCAACAGCAACAACTAATAGGGATTTTTTAAAGGTCATACTTTCCTCATCTAACTTATAGTATTTGTATGTTTGTTAGTGTGCCTTAAGGTGTATTACTAATTCAATAAAAGCTCGATGGGTTGTTATAAAATTACGACCAATTGGTGTTGTGATAACAATTAGACTAATTTATTGGTTACTTAGTGAGGGTTGAACTGATTATTCTGTTTGGTATTAGCGTTAAAAGAAGTAAACTTACTAATAATCTTACACCTGAGCGTAAATGGAAACTCAGTAAATGAAATTTACCCTTGGCTTTCGAAAAGTTAAACATGAAGATATAGATTTTTTGTTGGAGTTACGTCGAAAAACTATGACTCAACATTTGCTAGCTGCGGATATTCGTATGACAGACGAACAGCACCTAGTTCGTATCAAAGAACATTTTTATGAAAGTCACATTATTCTAGCTGACCGTAAACCTATTGGTTTAGTAAAGATGGGTGTAGTTGCCCTTAATAATACCAATAAAAGCCTACACATTAGGCAGATTCAAATTATGCCTAAATACCAGGGGAAGGGCATTGGTAGTAAAGTCATTACGGTAGTGAAAAAGCGGGCTTTACAGTTATGCTTACCGATCACCCTAAATGTTTTATTGAAAAATCCGGCAAGGGGTTTGTACCTTCGACATGGTTTTCAAGTAGAGAAGAAAAATCGCTTGGAATATCTATTGCGTTGCCCACTAGAGGTGATTGCCGCTTAATTTAAGTCGTTATTAAACTTGAGAGCGACAATCATTACTTTCGAACTAAATAAAATTCCCTCGTTATAGAGCCTGAAAAAGAACCTAGTAACTGTCCCTAATAAATAAGCCCGTTTCGTTTTACTTTGTTGGGGTCAATACGTGATGGTGTTATCGAGCCATCAACTAGTGGTGTGGTCGCCATTGCTAGCATTTTAATAACCTGCACCATTGAAGGCAGGTTCAAGCTGTTTATATCATCGGTAACTTGGTGATAGTGCTGGTCTTTGTCTAGCTGAGTACTACTAAAACTGTGTGCAGGCACACCTAGTCTCGCTAGCGTGGCATTATCTGAACGGTAAAATAAGTTTTGTTTAGGGTAAGGGTCAGCATAAATTGTTAAGTTTTTCGGTGCTAATGCAGTATTTAATTGTTCACCTAAATTTGAACGGTCCATACCCGTCATCCACACACTACCTTCACCAAATACAGCGGGTTTGCCAATCATCTCAATGTTAATCATGGCAGTAATTTGTTTTGGATCTACGTGGGTAGAGAAATGACGTGAGCCAAAACCGCCAATCTCCTCGGCGCTAAAGGCGGCAAACATTAACGTTCTTTCGTTATTAGCCATTTTGGCAAAGTGGTTGGCTAAATTGATAATAGCTGAAACACCAGATGCGTCATCATCAGCACCATTAAATATTTGCTTACCTTGCTCAGCCTTATTGTTAGGTGTTGCCTCAAGGCTAGGTTTTACGCCTAAATGATCATAATGCGCGGAATAAAGTACAATTTCGTTAGCTTTACTTTTACCGGGTAAAATACCAACAACATTACTTAAGTTGGTATTGGTAACTTTTGCTTTCCCTTGTACGTTAAAGCTTTTAACTTTGCTGATATCGGTTAAGGCGATAACGATAACCCCACCCGTTTGAGAACTTGCTTTTTCATCAACAAGTTTAGTTAAGCCCCGAGCAAAGTAACTTTGGTAGCGTTTGAAACTCTTTTCATGTTTTGGATGCAGTAGTACTAGGTGCTGACCGCCTTGGTTATTGAGCTCACGTAGCACTTCGCGCATATTTTCGTCTTCACCAATCATCACCATGTTTACTGGTTGAGAGTTAGCGGCTTGATTCGTTTTCAAGGTTTTGCTATCCCATGAAAAGTCTATCTGTGTTGTGGCCATTGATAACGAGTCACTGGCAATTTTTTGGCCATTTATGTCAACGCTAAGGCTATTTGGTGTGATTCTCTGCACCGAATATTGCTGTTTGAAATTGGGCGCACTCTCCGCTGGCACAAGACCTACTTCGTTAAAACGTTTAGCAATGAAGTTAGCCGCTTGGCGGATTTCAAGGCTAAAGTTATCTCTGCCTTGTAGTTCATTGCTGGCTAAATAACTCACATCTTTAGTTACTTGCTCTAACGTGATGGTATTTTCTAAAGTGGCATTGACAGTTTTATCATCATCAAAGCCTAAGTTTATATTGCTACAGCCTGTTATTGATAAACTGGCTAAAGATAAAAGTGTTAAAGATCTAGCTAGTGTAACGGGCTTTAAACGATTTTTAATGCTTATTTTTGTCATGAAATACAGGCCTCTTATTTAAGTTTTATTGTTTCAACTAATAGGGTTTCTTCACCGGAAGATAACCATAACTGACCATCTTGAATACTGCATTGAAAGTCCATATTACGGCTAAGTAGCTTAACTAATGCTTCACAGGTAGTGGGTTCAAATTGCTCTATGCTAAGTCGTTCAAATTTATTCATGTTTTGTTCAACTTGAGACCACCAAGTATTTACACTAGTACCATAGCAATAAAGTTTTACAGCTTTTGCTTGGTTACAAGCTTTTTTAAGTCGTTTTTCATCTAGTTGGCCAAGTTCAATCCACAAATTAATTTCATCACTGTAATTAATTTGCCAAATGGCCGCTTCGTTTTCATCACTCAGCCCTTTGCCAAACTGTAAGTCTTCATGGGCATTAAGGATATAAGCAATTAAGCGCACCATCAATCGTTGTGGTGTTTCTGAGGGGTGTTGAGCAACAGTAAGTTGCAAGCTGTCGTAGTAATTACGATCCATATCGGCAAGTTCGATATTAGCTTTGTAGATGGTTGCTTTAAGGGCCATAGGTGCTTAGCGGTAATAAATAATGGCGCTATCATAACAGTATGCTGCTAACTTGCAAAAACTAGCGAAGGTAAAGCTATAATCAATGCAAAAATAGCCATTATTTATCAAGTGAATAGCTAGGATAATGGTAATTAATTCTACTTATGACAAGATTTAAAGGATGATAATGGCACTGGCATTATTTCTAATATTTTATACTAATTCAATCTTTTGAGGCTCACATGACTATTCAATCTTTTTTTCCTCCGCAGCGTATTTTGATGGGGCCAGGGCCCTCTGATGTTAGCCCTCGAGTTTTGTCGGCGTTAGCAAGGCCAACAGTAGGGCATCTAGACCCAACGTTTATTGGCATGATGGATGAAGTGAAAACCTTATTACAATATGCCTTTCAAACAGAAAATAAGTTTACTATGGCTGTATCAGCGCCAGGCTCTGCGGGCATGGAAGCGTGTTTTGTTAATTTGATCACCGCAAGTGATACGGTCGTTGTTTGTGTTAACGGCGTATTTGGCATGCGTATGGTTGAAAATGTTAATCGTATTGGCGCTAAGTTGGTTGTTGTTGAAGGGGAGTGGGGCAGAGCAGTAAACCCGCAAGCATTAACCAGATCCCTAGAAGAAAACCCACAAGCAAATTTTGTTGCTTTTGTTCATGCTGAAACCTCAACAGGAGCGTTATCTGATGCAAAAACCTTGTGTGCTATTGCCAAGCAACATAACTGTTTAACTATTGTCGATGCAGTTACCTCTCTTGGTGGTGTTGAGCTACGGGTAGATGAATGGCAAATTGATGCTGTGTATTCCGGTAGCCAAAAATGTTTGTCTTGTGTACCAGGTTTATCGCCAGTAAGTTTTAGTGATAAAGCCGCTGAGGTTATTCAAAACCGCAGTACTGCTGTGCAGAGTTGGTTTCTTGACCTATCCCTGGTGATGGGCTATTGGTCAGGAGAAGGTAAACGCAGCTATCATCATACTGCACCGGTTAACTCTTTATATGCCTTACATGAATCATTAGTCATGCTACAAAATGAGGGTTTAGAAAACAGCTGGGCACGACATAAAGCCATGCATAATAAATTAAGTAAAGGCTTAGCTGATTTAGGTCTCAACTTTATAGTGCCTGAAAGTGAGCGATTACCACAGCTTAACGCGGTAACGATTCCTCAAGGTGTTGATGATGGCAAAGTACGCCAGTTTTTATTGAATGAATATAACTTGGAAATTGGCGCAGGATTAGGTGCATTCGCAGGAAAAGCGTGGCGCATAGGCTTAATGGGGTATGCCGCACGCAACGAAAATGTCACCTTGTGTTTAGCAGCGCTAAAAGAAGCGCTAAAACGATAAATATGAGGTTTTGCAAATAAAAAAGCCCAGTGCTGATATTGATCTGCACTGGGCTTTCTGTTTATTAGGTATGTGTGAGTAATGTATTGTTAACTAATTTTACCAAGTACCGCTGTTTTGCATACTTAACCAAGGCTCTTGAGGAGCAAGAGAGCCATCTTTTTGTAATAACTCTATCGCGATACCATCAGGTGAATTAACAAATGCCATATGACCACAGCGAGGTGGCCTGTTAATGGTAATACCCGCATCTTGAAGTTTTTGACACGTTTGGTAAATGTCATCTACTTCAAAAGCTAAATGACCAAAACTACGCCCAGTAGTATAATCTTCTGTAGAGCCCCAGTTATAGGTCAGTTCAACTTCAGGAGCACCAATTTCAGTGGCTAAATAAACGAGGGTGAATTTACCCGCAGCAACTTCGCTACGCCTTGTTTCAATCAAACCAAGTTTGTTGATGTAAAAATCGAGTGATTGGTTTAAATCACGTACTCGTACCATGGTATGTAAAAACTTCATAAGGCTCTCAACAGTTTAAAGGAATATTAGGACACTCAGTTTGAATATAACTAGCTGGTTTTTTCTTTAAAATCACATAAATCTTCAATAATACATGAGCCGCATTTAGGTTTGCGTGCTACACAAGTGTACCTACCATGCAGGATAAACCAATGATGTAAATTGAAAAAGAACTCGGTTTTTCTAGGAGTATTTTTGACTATATTTTTTTCAGTTTCTTCAACGTTTTTACCTTTGGCATAACCAGTACGATTTGCGAGTCGTTGAATATGTGTATCAACAGCAATAAAGTAATTGCCTTCATCATCTTTTAGCCAACCAAAGGCGGTATTTAATACCACGTTAGCTGTTTTACGGCCGACCCCAGGTAATGCTTCCAGCGCTGCTCTACTTTTTGGGACTTCACCGCCATGTAGATCCACTAACATTTGACAGGTCTTAATGGTGTTAGCGGCTTTAGTATTAAACAAACCAATGGTTTTGATATAGTGCTTTAATCCATCAAGGCCAAGGTCAAGAATAGCTTGCGGTGTGTTGGCAACAGGATAAAGTTTGTCTGTTGCCTTGTTCACACCAACATCGGTTGCTTGCGCAGAAAGTAATACTGCAATTAGCAACTCAAACGGGCTAGAAAAGTTTAATTCTGTCGTTGGCTCTGGATTGTTATCGCGCAGCCGCGTTAACATCTCTATGCGTGTTTCTTTGTTCATGGCTCTGCTCTTCTTTAAAACGGTCTTACTTTGGATTGCTCAGGACAATTAAAGTTGGTTAATAGTTAAGAATCGAAATTAACGCGCACCCGTTCAATAACTTGTTCAGTATCAACTACTTTTTTATTTTTAATATGGTTATCAATCGCATTCTTGAGGGCAATCAAAATACCCATAGCAATAAAAGCACCAGGCGGTAAAATGGCTAATAAAAATTGACTATCAAGTTGCATCACTTCAATTCGCAGCACACTTGCCCACTCCCCGAATAATAAGTTAGCGCCATCAAAGAGTGTGCCTTGGCCTAATATCTCTCTTATGATGCCTAACAAAACTAAGATAATAGCAAAGCCTAAACCCATCATAAGTCCGTCAAAAGCGGCTTGTTTAACCGGGTTTTTTGAAGCATACGCTTCAGCTCGACCAATAATGGCGCAGTTAGTGACAATTAGCGGCAGAAAAATACCCAAGGATTGATAAATGCCATAGGCATAGGCATTCATGAGTAATTGAACACAGGTAACAAAAGCGGCAATGATGAGAACAAAAATAGGGATACGAATTTCTTTAGGTACCCAATGGCGGATTGCCGATACGGTTGCATTAGAGCAAATCAGTACTAACAGCGTTGCCAGGCCAAGGCCTAAAGCATTAGTCACGGTTGATGTTACCGCGAGTAAAGGACACAAGCCAAGCAGTTGTACTAGACCAGGGTTATTTTTCCATAAGCCCTGTATGGCCAGTTCTTTATATTCAGCTTTCAGATCCGCAGTGGCTTGTAATTTGTTAGCTGCTTCTTCTTGCTCATCAATTTTATTAGCAATATCAACATCATTACTATTTTGTGGTGCTATTTCATTGCTCATTAGCAGCCTCGTTCTCTGGTGGCGTAGTTGTCTGCTTAGATGAAGCTGTATCCGTCAACCTAAGCAGTGCTTCGCCACAGGCATTGGGGCGAGTTAATAAACTGCCTTTGTTTTTAGTAAAGTAATTCAGGGTGCTTTTCACGCCTTCAACAACCGCTCGTGGGGTAATGGTTGCCCCGGTGAATTGGTCAAACATACCGTTATCTTTACTGACTGCCCAGCGGCTATCGTTTGGTGAAAGTAACTTTTTACCGTTAAAGCTGGTTACCCAATCGCTTTTTCTCAGCTCAACTTTATCGCCTAAACCAGGGGTTTCTTGATGTTTGAGCACCCGAACACCACTGACACTACCATCATTGTTGATTGCCATAATAAAATCGATGTTGCCATTATAGCCTTTTGGCGCAGTGCTAGTTATGGCAACGGCAATAACTTGACCTGATTTTCTGGCAATGTAAGCGGTGTGCATATTACTTGTGCCCAGTTCAGGAGCACTCATCATAATACAATCATTGGCGATGTCATTATCATAACGACTCGGCTCAATAATACTATGAAGGGTCTTTAATAAATGTTGCTGCTCTTGCTTTTTAATTTCATCTTTAGTCAGCTCACTTACTAAACCAACAGCAAGAGTACAAGCGATAGCGAAAAGTGCTAGAATTTTGGTGTTTTTGGAAACGGCAATGGTCAGTGCTGACTTTGTCGCCTTCTCTTGTTCAAGCTGAACGTTTTGCGCAATATTTTCAGATTCCTCAGCATTTGAGTTGCTAGGCTGATTTTTTTCTGGTGTAGGATCTACTTTATCAGACATTATTTATCTCCCTTTAGGTGACCATAGGTACGAGGGCGAGTATATTGATCTATAAGAGGAGAAGACATATTACAAAGTAAAATAGCAAATGCAACACCGTCAGGGTAACCACCTGCGGTGCGAATTAAATAAACTAATAAACCAGCAAGTAAACCAACAATAATCCGACCTTTGGTACTAGTAGCGCCAGTTACCGGGTCTGTTAAAATAAAAAATGCCCCTAACATGGTTGCACCAGAAAACCAGTGGAACATAGTTGAAGCACTGCTATCTGGGCTTATGCTGTAACTAATAAAAGAGCAGATAAATAGGCTGATTAAAAAACTAACGGGTGTTTGCCAAGCAATGGCTTTTTTAAAGATAAGAAAAATACCGCCTAATAAAAATCCAGCATTAATCCATTCCCACCCTAGGGCAAAGTTATCACCAAAAATAGGGTTTTCAAGACTTTCGAATACGGTTAGGCCTAGGCCTGTATTTGTTTTTAATGTGTCGAGTGGCGTTGCCATTGTGATGCCATCAATACTGGTACGTATTTGCTCTACTGAATAACCTTCGAGAGTGAACCCCGTTAATATTGTCGTAAAGGTATTAGTGAAGTTTAAATCAACAGCGACTAGACTTAACGGCGGCTGCCAAAGTGTCATTTGTAAAGGAAAAGACACCAGTAACATTACATAACCTGCCATGGCGGGGTTAAACGGGTTATGGCCTAGACCACCGTATAACTGCTTAACAATGACGATAGCAAAAATTGTTCCTATCACAGAGATCCACCAAGGTGCTAATGCCGGTAAACATATGCCAAGCAATAATGCAGTTAATAGGGCACTACCATCAAGTAATTCATGGGTTATCGGTTTTTTACGCAGTGATAATACCGTAAATTCACAAACTAATGCCGTTGCCATAGCTAAAGCTATATGAATTAAATTTCCCCAACCAAAAAAATACCATTGTGCCAATACACCTGGCAGGGTTGCGTAAATAACTAAACGCATTAAGTTAGGTGTTTTGGCTTGATTATGATTGTGTGGTGAACTTGCTATCCAAAAGGCCATTATTTATGTCGACTCATCGAGTTATTTAGCTGATAAATTGTATTAAAATTTAGTTTCTTGTTTTTCATATGTTATCCGTTACCTTAGTCTTTATTGGTAACATTACTGTCGACCTTGTTAGATTCTTTCAGCTTTTTCTTCGCTTTAGCCTTCGCGATAGCGGCTGAAATCTTAGCTTTTTTATCAGCAGCACCTGATTTACTTTCACCTTCAGCGGATTGATTTACTGCATCAGGTGCCGCAGAGCTATCCATTGTTTCTTCTTCAGTAACGGGAACTTTAACAATCACTGATTCTTCAACAATGGCTGACGCTGACAGAGAGCTAGCTTGCGCGGATTTTTTTGCTAGTGCTTTACTTTTTGCTTTAGCAATGGCGGCGGCAATTTTTGTCTTTTTATCATCAGTATTAGCTGGTTTTTCTGCGGATGTTTTTTCTGACCTTATACCTTTTGGTGATATGTCTTCTGGCAATGAGCTTTCGACTGCGACTTTATCTGCAGCGGCTGTTATCGGCGGCGCTATTGGAACAATAGATTGACTTGCAGCATTTAGTTTCTTAGCTTTCGCTTTCGCAATAGCGGCAGCAATTTTAGTTTTCTTATCATCAACACTCGATTTTTCAGCCTGAGCAGGTTGCTCTGCTACAACTGCCGCAGGATTTTCCTTATCTAACACATCACTTTTTGGTGCCTGCAGGGCTGCTTCTTGTTTAAGCTTCTTTTTCGCCTTGGCTCTGGCAATAGCTGCCGCGACTTGAGATTTTTGTTCATTTACAGGCTCATCTACAACGGCATCTACTGGTTTATTTTGACTATCGATACTACCAGATTTACTTGCTGCTTTTTTAGCTTTAACTCTAGCAAGTGCTGCCGCAACGGCTGATTTAGCGCCAGTAGCTTCAGGTGTCGCTTTGTTCATTGCTGCTTTACGCGCTGCAGCCGCTTTTTTGTGTTTCTCTTGTCGAGCCATTTTCTCTTTTTCTAAGCGTAATTTACGTGCTTCGAAACGAATTTTTGCTTTTTCTGCTTTTAAATCTAATTGTTGCTGTTGACGTATTTCGGCTTTAGCAATACGGTAATAATGCACTAAAGGGATTTGGCTTGGGCATACATAAGCACAAGCACCACAATCAATACAATCACTTAAATTGAGTTTTTCTAATTGTGGATAATCTTTAGCTTTAGCACTCCACTGCAACTCCTGTGGTAACAGCTGACTAGGGCAGACATCACTACACTGACCGCAGCGGATGCATTCGACTTCGTTACTTTCTTTCTCAAACGCACTCGGCATTTCAGTTTTACTTGGTACTAGAATACAGTTACTGGTTTTAACGATAGGTACTAGCTCGCTAGCAATGCTAAAGCCCATCATAGGTCCGCCCATGATTACCGGCTGTTTCTCATTTTCAAGCGCTTGCACGGCACATTTTTCAAGTAAAAAATTAACGGGAGTTCCCAATAAGGCCCACACATTTTGTGGTTTATCTAAGGCTTGCCCAGTTACCGTAACAACACGGCGGATAAGTGGTGTATCGTGTCTCACGGCTTCATTAATAGCAAAACAAGTGGCAACATTTTGCATTACGATACCGGCATGAATAGGCAGTTGACCTGAGGTAACTTCTTTACCCGTTAAAATTTGAATTAACTGCTTCTCGCCCCCTGCAGGGTACTTTGTCGGTACAACACAAACTTTTATTTTTTCAATGCCAGCAGTGGCTTGCTGTAACGCTTTAATTGCCTTAGGTTTATTGTCTTCGATAGCAATTAAAATAAAAGCCGGGCTGAGTAGTTTATCAAGAATTTTTATGCCATCTACAATGGCGTCACTTTGCTCCATCATTAATAGATCATCAGCCGTGATATAGGGTTCACACTCTGCGCCATTGATGATAAGAAAGTTAATGTCAGGTTTACTATTTACTTTTATATGAGTAGGAAAGCCCGCTCCGCCCATACCAGCAATACCAGCATCGGCAATTTTTTTAATGATTTCATGATTAGATAATTGTTCTAAATCAGGACAAACTTTTCTTTTACGCCAAGTATCTTCACCATCTACATCGAGAAAAATGCACAACTGGCTAAAGCCAGAAGGGTGGGCAATAATTGAGGTTTTAATTGCGCTAATAGTACCACTGGTAGGTGCATGAATGGGCACAACCATAAGGTTAGTGCTTAGCGTTAGCGCTTGTCCCTTTAATACGTGATCGCCAATACTTACTAACAAATCACCTTCACGGCCGATATGCTGTTGCAGTGGGATAATTAATTGCTTTGGTAATGCCAGCTGCTTGATAGGTTTACTTGCAGTTAGAAATTTTTGTTCTGGGGGATGAATGCCGCCATGAAAATCCCAAAAATGTCCACGCGTGATACGCTCGATTACTGATTCCACCATACTCTCCTAATCCAGTTGTTTTACTGGAATACTGGTTAAATCCCATTGCCAATTATTAATAGTATCTGGCACTTCACGCATTTCAATACAATCTACTGGGCAGGGCGCAACACATAAGTCGCAACCCGTACACTCATCTATGATAATAGTGTGCATTTGTTTGGCTGCGCCGATAATGGCATCAACAGGACAAGCCTGAATACATTTGGTGCAACCTATACAATCTTCTTCAATAACAAAGGCAACTTTAGGGCGATTACTTTGCACAGCATCGCCACTTACGTGACTATCATCAAGAGGCTGAACTTCAACGCCCATTAAATCTGCAATTTTTTTGATGGTGTCTTCGCCACCTGGAGCACATTTATTGATGGCTTCGCCATCGGCAACAGCTTGTGCGTATGGCTTGCAGCCAGGATAGCCACATTGACCGCATTGCGTTTGTGGCAGTAGGGCATCAAGTTGATCTACGATGGGGTCAGCATCGACTTTAAAGCGAACGGATGCAAAACCTAATAATGCACCAAAAATTGCGGCAATACTGCCCAGAACAACAATGGCAAGGAGGATGTTCATGTTAAATTTTCACCAAACCAGTAAAACCAAGAAATGCTAATGACATCAAACCAGCGGTGATCATCGCAATAGCAGTACCTTTAAATGGACCTGGAACATCCGCATGAGCTAATTTTTCACGCATGGCAGAAAACATCACCAATACCAAAGAGAAGCCTACTGCAGCACCAAAACCATAGATAATAGACTCAAAGAAACCGTGTTGTAATCTTAAATTCAATAATGCCACACCTAATACTGCACAGTTAGTAGTGATTAATGGCAAGAATATTCCTAATAACCGGTAAAGGCTGGCACTAGTTTTATGGACAATCATTTCAGTAAATTGCACAACTACAGCAATCACTAAGATAAAACTCATGGTGGTGAGGTATTCAAGATCCAGGGGCACGAGCAGGTATGTGGTAACTAAGTAACTAAGTAGAGATGCCAAAGTCATGACAAAAACAGTGGCGAATGACATACCGATAGCAGTTTCAGTACGTGAAGAAACCCCCATAAAAGGACATAGGCCAAGAAATTGCACTAAAACAAAGTTATTTACCAGGATAGTGCCAACGAGTAGTAACAGGTAATCAGTCATTTACTTAAAGGTCATTAGGTTATTAGTTATAATAATGTCGCCATTATCCGTGTTTTTATACTATTTAACAACACACCAGCAGTAAGGGTATTACACTTTTTTCTATTTTCTTTATATTAAAATAACAAAGGAGGACTCTGCAAAAAAGCCGAATGAGAGTGAACCATTCGGCTTTAAATATTATTGCGGTTTAAATCATTATAATTGAGAAGGCTTGCCTACATAATAACCCTGACAACCATCAATAAATAATTTCTCTAAGGTGTGTTTTTCTTCTTGGCTTTCGACACTTTCGGCTAATACATTGATGCCTAGTCTATGCGCTAAATCAACCATCAAACGCAAAAAGTATTGGTTGTTTTTATCATCGTCGATATCACGTGTATAAGAGCTATCCATTTTGATGTAATCAGGCGTTAAATCTCTGAAGAATTTAAAGGACGTTAAACCAACACCAAAACGCTCTACGGTAACTCTTGAACCAACACGATGTAACATGTCTACTAAGCGTTTAGCTGTTTTTATGTTTTGTTGTAATCCTAGTTCAGATATTTCGAACACTAAGCGAGGAGCCGCCGCAGGCTCTCGTAATAATTTACGCTCTAGCCAAATCATAAAATGTTCATCATTAATGCTTCGAGCGCTGATATTGATACCATAGCTGCTATCGAGCATGTTTTTGCTGGTGATTTCTTTGATTACTGTTTCAATGATTAACCGATCTACATCTATTATTTTATCAAGCTTCTCTGCCATTGCGATAAATGTGGCTGTGGGTAACATGTCATCATTAGCATTTAGAAAACGCGCTAATATTTCTCCATAGACTTTATTATTACGACCACTTGGTTGAATGGGTTGAACTAACAAGTTGATACGGCCACCATCTAAAACACTATCTATTTCTTGTCGCCAATTTTGACTACCAAAATTAGCGCTATTATCTGTTAAAATGTTGACATCCGTTTGTGAATACCAAGAGTTCGTTTTTTGAGTTTGAGCAACACTGACTCCGGTATCGGCTAATGCTAACAATTCACCAAGAGGTTTCGACTTATCAAAATAAACTAAACCTGTAAAAGCAACAGACTCTAACTCATTGACTTGCTGATAGTCATTAAATTTAAGCGTTAACTCCTTCGCGTAATCTTCAGCAAACCTTAACTGTTCATTAGGTAATATAGTGGCAAAATCTGAACTATTTAAACGAAATATTTTACCTGCTGGTCTAGTTGATAATGCGCTTTTTATGATATCAGCAACTTTTATAATGTAGTTGTCGCCTGAGTTATAACCATGCACTTGGTTAATGGTTTGTAGCTCAGAGCAACGAGTAATAAGTAGCACACCAAATTTAACCGGGCTGTCTTTAACTATGTTGTTTTCATAGAATTGCACAAAACGATTTCGATTCTCAATGCCCGTCAAAGTATCAACATGGGCCTCTATTTCTAAACTGGTGGTGTTTTTAAATTGCTCGGTCATCATTGACCTGATTTCCGCAATGCCATCTTGCAAAGCAGGGATATCTAATAATTGATCGTTACCGTTTTCATTAGTGATAAAATCAGCATTGTTAATCTTGGCTAATTCATTACTAATTTGTTTACTGATAATACCAAAGATAACGGTTTGCAATTTATAATTGAGCTTTGCTGAAATAAAAACAAACACAACACATAAAGCAACAATGCCCATGAATAGCTGGCTTAGGAAATTAAAGATAGTAGTAAAGTTGAGTTGGTATTGAACCTGTAGGTTCAGTCTACCAGCAGAGGTTGTTTTACGTTTTGTAAAGCCGAAATCAAGCGGTTGCACTTGGTTATTTTTATAATTGAATAAAATTTTAGAATTATTTTTTATAATTAATGTCTGGTAATCTGTGCTGGCGGTTAATATGGCAGCGAGTTTTGACGCCATTTCTTCGATAGAAACATCATTGCTAGCAAGTTGCTGACTAATAGCTTGTATGCTTTGCTGGTGCTCTTGGGTTTTATTATCTATATAGGTAGATAATAATAAGAATGTTATGACTGCAAGAGCCATAATAAATATTAACGCAAATAATATGTTTTTGATGAATAGCTTAGAAAACTTATACATGATGAAATTAAATGCTCCGTTTAAATCCTACCAAGAAGCAAGGGCTCGCTCCTATTTGCAAATTTTTTGCTGGAAATGATAGCTATATTATAGGTTCAATACTAACGCATTGTAAAATATAAATTAATTATAGCAAATGTTTTACGGTCATTTATTCGTCAGAGGGTAGTAAAATAATGTACTTTTCTAATCGATATTGCTTAATGCCCCTTGCGCTTAGTAGCGCACCACTATATAATTTGCGGCAATAGAACTTAGTAAGATGTCACTGAATAAGCTCACAAGTGTTGTGTGGTTTATATTCTTATTAATATTATTGTTAGCTCAGCTAATAATAACCAGATTAAACAGCGTAAACCGTTTAATCTAGGGGGAAAGCAGTGAAATAAGCCCCTCAATTGGGGTTTTTTTGTTTTTATTGCCTGATAATTTTGTGATAAAAGCGAATGTAGTAAAAATTTCGCTGGGCTATATGCCCTTTTTTTATATCTAAATTTTTGATTGTACTGCTTATGAATTTATCATAAGCGTAGATAATAGGAGATAACGCTTGGCTAAATTTGAGCAAAAACTAACTGAATTAATAAGACCTGCAGTTGAAGAAACAGGCAAAACATTACTAGGTATTGAATTTATCAGTGCGGGTAACAACTCGGTTTTACGTTTGTTTATTGACCATGAAAATGGCATTAATGTTGATGATTGTGCAGAAGTGAGTCGTCAAGTTGGTGCACTATTAGATGTAGAAGACCCTATTAGCAGTGAATACAACTTAGAAGTTTCATCACCTGGTGTTGACCGTCCTTTATTTGAGTTGGCACATTTTCAAGAAGTGATTGGTGAAACGATTAATGTAAAATTATCGATGCCATTAAATGGTCGTCGCAAATTTAAAGGGCCATTAGTTGCTATAGAAAACGATACCTTAATTGTAGAAGTTGACAGCATTGATTACGAACTAGCTATCAACAACGTAGATAAAGCGAATCTTGTCGCAAAGTTTTAAACGTTAAATAATTTTAAGAACAGTTAACATAAATTAAAGGCTAAGTAGCATGAGTAAGGAAATATTACTGGTTGTTGATGCGGTTTCTAATGAAAAAGCATTACCACGAGAAAGCATTTTTGAAGCGATGGAAACCGCTTTAGAAACGGCTACCAAGAAAAAATACGAAGGTGACATTGAAGTACGTGTTTCTATTGACCGTGTAAGTGGTGAATTTGAAACTTTTCGTCGTTGGTTAATCGTTGAAGATGGCAGTATGCCAATGGAAAACCCATATGCTGAAATTGGTTTAGCTGCAGCACAATACGATGATCCTACGTTAAACTTAGGTGATTATTCGGAGGATCAAATTGAGTCAGTAAAATTTGACCGTGTTACTACGCAAACAGCTAAGCAAGTTATCGTTCAAAAGATACGTGAAGCTGAACGTGCTTTGATAACGGAAGCGTATCAAGATCAATTAGGTGAGATTGTTACCGGTGTTGTTAAAAAGGCAAGCCGTGAAAGTGTCATCATTGATCTAGGTAATAACGCTGAAGCCGTTATTTACCGCGATGATATGTTGCCACGAGAATCATTTCGTCCAGGTGATCGTGTCCGTGGTTTGTTATATGAAATCAAACCAGAAGCACGCGGCGCACAACTTTTTGTAAGTCGTACTAAGCCTGAAATGTTAATAGAGCTTTTCCGCGTTGAAGTGCCAGAAATTGGCGAAGAGATGTTAGAAATTAAGGGTGCTGCTCGCGATCCAGGTTCACGTGCTAAAATTGCTGTTAAAAGTAATGATAAGCGCATTGACCCTGTTGGTGCTTGTGTTGGTATGCGTGGTTCACGTGTCCAAGCAGTATCTGGCGAGCTAGGTGGCGAACGTGTTGACATCGTTTTATATGACGACAACGCTGCTCAATATGTCATTAACGCTATGTCACCTGCTGAAGTAGCCTCAATCATTGTTGATGAAGACAAAGGCACCATGGATATTGCTGTTGAAGAAAGCAATTTAGCGATGGCCATTGGCCGTAGTGGTCAAAACATTCGTTTAGCAAGTCAGTTAACTGGCTGGGAACTAAATGTTATGACTGTTGCTGACATGAAAGAGAAACATCAAGCTGAAAACGATAAAGTATTAAACTTATTTATCGACAAGTTAGACCTTGATGAAGATTTTGCTACATTACTTGCAGAGGAAGGTTTCACTTCACTAGAAGAGATTGCTTACGTACCTGCAGCTGAAATGTTAGACATTGACGGCTTGAATGAAGAAATTATTGAAGAGCTAAGGGAACGCGCTAAAGAAGCGTTGACTACACAAGCCCTTGCTAGCGAAGAGACTTTAGAAGGTGCAGAGCCTGCGCAAGACTTACTTGACCTTGAAGGTTTAGAGCGTCATTTAGCATTTGTTTTAGCTAGCCGAGGTGTTCGCACTCTTGAAGACTTAGCTGAGCAAGGTCTTGATGAAATAAGTGATATTGAAGAATTAACTGAAACCAAAGCGGGTGAGCTAATCATGGCTGCTCGTAACATTTGTTGGTTTAACGAAGAATAATAACACCGGAGAATATAATAGATGGCAGATATAACTGTAGCAGAACTTGCCAAAGAAATCGGAACACCGGTGGATCGCTTAGTAAGTCAGTTAGCTGACTCAGGCGTGAATAAATCGGCTACCGATGCTATTTCGCAAGATGAAAAAGAATCCTTATTAGGACACCTTAAAAAGCAACATGGTGATGAGTCGGAAGCAAAACCGAACAAACTCACTTTAAACCGTAAAACTAAATCAACTTTGACCATGGGTCATGGTAGTAAAGCTAAATCGGTTAATGTTGAGGTTCGCAAAAAGCGCACTTATGTAAAACGTAGTGACGTAGAAGATCAGAAGTTAGCTGAAGAAGCGGAGAAAGCAGCAGCTGAAGCAGCTATTTTGGCCGAAGCTGATGCAAAGCTTAAAGCTGAAGCTGCAGCAAAAGAAGCTGAAAATGCTAAAGCCGTAGCGGTCGTTAAGGCTGAAGTTGCTGCAGAAAAGAAAGCAGAAGCTAAAGTTGAAGCAGCAGCTAAAGCTAAACAAGTAGCAGTAGAAAAAGCTAAGAATATTGAAAAAGCGCCTGAAAAAGTTGCTGAAACTGAAGAAGCTAAAAAACTTCGTCTAATACAAGAAAAAGAAGCTACAGCTAAGATTGAAGCTGAGGCGAAAGAAGCTAGTGATGCTGCTAAGAAATTAGCCGAAGAAAATGAAGGTCGCTGGAAAGAACAAGAAGCTGAGCGTAAAGTGAAAGAAAAAGAAGTTGTTCATGTAACTTCTTCAGTATATGCGCAAGAAGCAGAAGATAAAGTTGATGCTGCCGATGAAACAGCAGGTCGACGCCGTAAGAAGAAAAAACCAGCAGATCGTAATGCTCGTGGTGGACGTAATGCTCGAGGTGGCCGCAAAGCTACTTTATCTGCCCCACAAAGTTTAAAACATGGCTTTACTAAGCCAGTTGAAACGAAATTACAAGACATTCGCATTGGCGAAACAATCTCTGTTGCTGAACTTGCTAATAAAATGGCAAAGAAAGGCGCTGAAGTTGTTAAAGCTATGTTTAAAATGGGTGCTATGGCGACCATTAACCAAGTTATTGACCAAGAAACTGCCGCGTTAGTGTCTGAAGAAATGGGCTTTAACGTAGTACTTGTTAAAGAAAATGCCTTGGAAGAAGCGGTACTTGCTGATCGTGGTGATACAGGTGATGCGATTACTCGTGCACCAGTTGTTACTATCATGGGTCACGTTGATCATGGTAAAACATCACTACTTGATCACATTCGTGAAGCGAAAGTGGCAGATGGCGAAGCTGGCGGTATTACTCAGCATATAGGTGCTTATCACGTAGAAACGGGTCATGGTATGATCACTTTCTTAGATACTCCAGGTCATGCTGCCTTTACTGCAATGCGTTCTCGTGGTGCTAAAGCGACTGATATCGTTATTATTGTTGTTGCTGCCGATGATGGCGTTATGCCACAAACCATTGAAGCAATTCAACATGCTAAAGCATCTGATGCGCCAATCATTATTGCTGTTAACAAAATGGATAAAGAGTCAGCTGATCCAGATCGCGTTAAGAGTGAGTTATCACAACACGATGTACTTTCAGAAGAGTGGGGCGGTGACGTTCAATTCTGTCATGTATCAGCCAAAACTGGTTTAGGTATTGATGAATTACTCGATGCAATATTATTACAATCAGAAGTTTTAGAATTAACGGCTGTTGTTGATAAGATGGCAAGCGGTGTTGTGGTTGAGTCTAAACTAGATAAAGGCCGCGGTCCTGTTGCAACAGTTCTGATTCAAGAAGGTACTATAAATCAAGGCGATATCGTTTTGTGTGGTCTGGAATACGGCCGTGTACGTGCAATGCGCGATGAAAATGGTAAGGCAATTCAATCAGCGGGTCCTTCGATTCCTGTAGAGATTATCGGTCTTAGCGGTGTACCAATTTCAGGTGATGAAGCTACTGTCGTGAAAGATGAGAAAAAAGCACGTGAAGTTGCTTTATTCCGTCAAGGTAAATTCCGTGATGTGAAACTTGCTCGTCAGCAAAAAGCTAAACTTGAAAATATGTTTGCTAGTATGGCATCTGGTGAAATATCAGAAGTTAATGTGGTACTTAAATCAGACGTTCAAGGTTCACTTGAAGCAATCACCGACTCTTTACTTAAACTTTCAACGGATGAAGTAAAAGTTAAAATCATCGGCTCAGGTGTTGGTGCTATCACTGAAACTGATGCAACTCTTGCTGCTGCATCAAATGCTATCATGGTTGGTTTTAACGTACGTGCTGATGTTGCTGCCCGTAAAGTGATTGAAACTGAAAATATCGACTTGCGTTATTACAGCGTTATTTACGCATTAATCGAAGAAGTTAAACAAGCCATGAGTGGTATGTTAGCGCCAGAATTTAAACAAGAAATTATTGGTCTTGCGCAAGTTCGTGATGTATTCAAATCACCTAAAATTGGTGCAATTGCTGGTTGTATGGTTACTGAAGGTATTATCAAACGTTCAGCGCCAATTCGTGTATTACGTGAAAACGTTGTTATCTACGAAGGTGAACTTGAGTCATTACGTCGCTTTAAAGATGACGTGCAAGAAGTTCGCAACGGTACTGAGTGTGGTATCGGCGTTAAGAACTACAATGATGTACGTGTAGGCGATCAAATAGAAGTATTTGAAACGGTTGAAATAAAACGTTCATTATAACTATTAACTCATTGCTAGTAGAATCAACTATTACGTTGGAAGTACTCATTGACATGCGTCAACTCCGTGCTTCCGCCTTATACTTGAACCAACTAGCTTCGAGCTAATAGTTAACTATTTTTCAAAAGGGGCTTATGCCCCTTTTGTGTTAATTATTGATAATTGAAAGCTGTTATAAATAATAGCTTCATAGGAGTATACGATGGCTAGAGAATTCGCCCGTACTGACCGAGTTGGTCAGCAAATCCAAAAAGAAATCGCCGTTATTTTAATGCGCGAAATTAAAGATCCACGTTTAAGTATGACGACTGTTTCTGCTGTTGAAGTTACTCGTGACTTAGCTTACGCAAAAATATTTGTTACCTTTTTTAACGACAATGCAGATGAAATTAAAGCATCACTAGAAGTACTTGCTGAAGCTGAAGGTTATATTCGCTCATTATTAGGCAAACGCTTACGTGCTCGTATTATGCCGCACTTACGCTTTGTTTATGATAGTTCAATGAGTGAAGGTGTACGCATGAGCGCTTTAGTTGATCAAGCGGTTGCGAGTGATCAAAATAATGAATCACCAGCTGACGATGAATCAGAAAATATAGACAAAAATACTGATAGTGAGAAAGGCGAATAAGTCATGGCAAAACGTAGAAAAGGCCGTCCGGTCAATGGTGTTTTGTTATTAGATAAGCCTCATGGACTGTCATCAAACCATGCATTACAAACTGTTAAGCGCATCTATTTTGCCCAAAAAGCTGGGCATACCGGTGCACTAGATCCTTTAGCAACGGGTATGTTACCCATTTGCTTAGGTGAAGGTACCAAGTTCTCACAGTATTTACTTGATACGGATAAAACTTATCAAGTGACTGCTAGGTTAGGCGTTCGTACAACAACCAGTGATGCTGGTGGTGAAGTAGTTAGTGAAAAGTCAGTTGATGTATCAAGTGAGCAGTTAGAAGAAGCATTAGATAGTTTTCGCGGTACAACTCAGCAAGTACCTTCAATGTATTCAGCGCTTAAACACAAAGGCCAACCTTTGTATAAATATGCAAGAGAAGGCATTGAAGTACCTCGTGAATCAAGAGCTATAACCGTCTTTAACCTTGAGCTATTACGCTTCGAAGGTGATGACGTTGAACTGAGTATTCATGTTTCTAAAGGCACTTATATTCGCACTATTGTAGATGATTTAGGCGAGTTATTAGGTTGTGGTGCACATGTTGCTCATCTTAGACGTTCAGCGGTAGGTAATTATCCTGTTGATAAAATGATTACCTTACCAGAGCTTGAAGCATTACTTGAACAAGCTAATGAAGATAAAATAACACCGTCAGATGTACTTGACCCATTATTATTACCAATGAATAGTGCAGTTGATGGTATGCACTGCGTGTATGTTGATGATATGTCGGCAAACTTCTTACGCCACGGTAATCCTGTTCAAGCCTATAATCAACCTGAATCAGGTAGTGTACAGGTGTATCTTGGTGAGGATGAAAATGATGCTAATGCTGAATTCATTGGTGTTGGTTTTATCAATGATGATGGTTTACTTGCACCTAAACGCATCGTAGTTATAGAACAGTACTAGCGAGGCAGGCTGTAATTTTTGGCAGGTGAATATATATGGCGTTCCAACGTACTATTCGCTTGCATTTTAGTTATTGGCTGCTAGAATACGCGCTCTTTCGTCATCAAAGCTGAATTAGTGTTCGGCTTGATGCGTATTTCAATACTCTCATCTCAATGTAATTGAGTCAGGGTTAACACACTAAGGATTAATTATGTCTTTAAATGCTACAGAAAAAGCTGCAATCGTTGCAGAATATGCTCAATCAGAAGGTGATACTGGTTCTCCAGAAGTTCAAGTTGCTTTGTTAACTACACAAATCAACCACTTACAAGGTCACTTTAAAGCACACATCCATGATCACCATTCACGTCGTGGTTTATTACGCATGGTTGCTCAACGTCGTAAATTACTTGATTACTTAAAAGGTAAAAACGTTGACCGTTACGGCGCGTTAATCGGTAAATTAGGTCTACGTCGTTAATAGCAGCTTGCTAAAGAACGTAACTTAAACGACTTGAAAAGGAGCCTATTGGCTCCTTTTTTGTTTTCTGACGCTTATGCTTTTATCAATTGAAAAATAAATGTCAGTTAATCTATGCTTTACAGTACTAATTACGCTTTGACGCTAGTATTCACCTGCTTACTTAGTATAATGTCGGTGAAAATTTACCTGTGTTGTTCTTTGCATAAACTTGAAAGCGGCATAGTTATTTTTTAAAACACTAACCAATCCAAACTGTATAATTTTTTGTTCGACTTGGTAGCCATACTTTTGGCATAAAATATCCAGTGAATAAATAATTGTACAGATTGGTAAATATTATTAATAAAGACAAAATTTAAGGAAACTAATTAGATGTTAAATCCAATTACTAAAAAATTCCAATACGGTAAACATACCGTGACACTTGAAACTGGCGCTATTGCTCGTCAAGCATCTGGTGCTGTAATGGCAAGCATGGATGATACTTGTGTATTAGTGAGTGTTGTTGCTAAGAAAGAAGCAAAAGCAGGCCAAGACTTTTTCCCACTAACAATAAACTATCAAGAGCGTGCCTACGCCGCGGGTAAAATCCCAGGTAGTTTCTTCAAACGTGAAGGTCGCCCTTCAGAAGAAGAAACATTGATTGCTCGTTTAATTGACCGTCCACTTCGCCCATTATTCCCTGCAGGGTTTATTAACGAAGTTCAAGTTATCATCACGGTTGTTTCAGTTAATCCTGAAATTGCCCCTGACATCATTTCATTAATCGGTGCTTCTGCGGCATTAGCTATTTCAGGAGCTCCATTTAATGGTCCTGTTGGCGCTGCACGTGTTGGTTATGTTGATGGTCAATACATACTTAACCCACTACAAGCTGAATTACCGACAAGTCAATTAGACTTAGTGGTATCAGGTACTGATTCAGCGGTATTAATGGTTGAGTCTGAAGCCGATGTATTATCTGAAGAAGTCATGCTTGGCGCGGTAATGTACGGCCATGAGCAAATGCAAGTAGCTGTTTCAGCAATTAAAGAATTTAAAGCTGAAGTAAACACGCCTGTATGGGAATGGACTGCACCAGTTAAAAACGCTGAGTTATTAGCAAAAATCGCTGAGTTAAGTGAAGCGCAAGTAAACGAAGCTTACCAAATTACTGAAAAAGCTGTTCGTTATGAAAAAATTAAAGAAATTCGTAACTCAGTAGTTGAAACGTTATTAGCACAAGATGCTGACTTAGACGTGCAAGAAACTAAAGATTTATTTCACGACCTAGAAAAAACTGTTGTACGTGGCCGTATCACTGATGGCAACCCTCGTATTGATGGTCGCGATCCTGAGTCAATCCGTGCGTTAGACGTAATGACAGGTGTATTACCAAGAACTCACGGCTCTGCTGTATTCACTCGTGGTGAAACTCAAGCATTAGTTACTGCTACACTTGGTACTCAACGTGATGCACAACGTCTTGATACTTTAATGGGTGATAAAACTGACCCATTCATGCTTCATTACAACTTCCCTCCTTACTGTGTAGGCGAAACTGGTTTTGTTGGCAGCCCTAAGCGTCGTGAAATCGGCCATGGCCGTTTAGCAAAACGCGGCATGTTAGCTGTTATGCCTTCACTTGAAGAATTCCCGTACGCAGTACGTGTTGTTTCTGAAATCACTGAATCAAATGGTTCTTCTTCAATGGCTTCTGTTTGTGGTACTTCATTAGCACTAATGGATGCGGGTGTACCAATCAAAGCTTCTGTTGCTGGTATCGCAATGGGTCTAGTTAAAGAAGGCGAGAAATTCGTGGTTCTTTCTGACATTTTAGGTGATGAAGATCACTTAGGTGACATGGACTTTAAAGTAGCCGGTACTACAGGTGGTATTACTGCACTTCAAATGGATATCAAAATTGAAGGCATTACCCAAGAAATCATGCAAATTGCTTTAAACCAAGCAAAAGCTGCACGTACTCACATCTTATCTGTAATGGATGAAGCAATCGGTGGCCACAGAGATGATATCTCTGAATTCGCTCCACGCATTCATACTATGAAAGTAAGCCAAGATAAAATTCGTGACATCATCGGTAAAGGCGGCGCAACAATTCGTCAACTTACTGAAGAAACGGGTACAACGATTGAAATTGAAGATGACGGTACTGTTAAAATTGCCGCAACCTCGAATGATCAAGCACAAGATGCTATCAACCGTATTAAAGCATTAACAGCTGAAATTGAAGTAGGTACACTTTACACTGGTAAAGTAGTGCGTATCGTTGACTTCGGTGCCTTTGTTAACGTACTTCCGGGTAAAGATGGTTTAGTTCATATTTCACAAATCTCTGAAGAGCGTGTTAATAACGTAAGCGAAGTCTTAACAGAAGGTCAAGAAGTGAAAGTTAAAGTACTTGAAGTTGATCGCCAAGGTCGTGTACGTTTAAGTATTAAAGAAGCAATGGAAAAACCAGCAACAACAGAAACACCTGCTGCTGAGTAATAGTTTACTGATAAAGTAAAAAACTTTTACATTTCATTCAGTAAAAAAGGAGCCATACGGCTCCTTTTTTGTTTATAATGAATTAATTCTTATTGTTAGTTATTTATTTATAAGGCATTTTTGTGCATTCACTTCTCAAAACAACGCTTCTAATTTTATTGTTAACTAGTACACTGCTGACCCAAGGTTGTGCTTCAAGCCAAGGAGGGGGAGATACTTCCTCAGCAATAATGAATAACCTTGTTATCGCTGAGCCGCTCACGGTTAACTTCAAAAGTGAAATTGCCATCGCACGTTTATCGGAAGTGATAAATAATGCCCAAATATCTGATGAGCAAAGGGCACAACTTTTTTATGACCGTGGTGTTTTATACGACAGTGTTGGCTTACGTTCGTTAGCAAGGTTCGACTTTACTCATGCGCTTCGATTAAAACCTGATCTAATTGATGCTTATAATTTCTTAGGTATACATTACACACAGTTGCAGGAGTTTTCCCAAGCCTATGAAAAATTTGATTCTGCATTAGAGTTAGCTCCTGAACATGAGTATGCTTATTTAAATCGTGGCATAGCCCTTTATTATGGCGAAAGGCCAGAGCTGGCTAGTCTTGATTTTAAAGCCTTTCATCAAAAGCAACAAGATGACCCATATCGTCTATTATGGTTGTATTTAACTGAATATGAAGTTGACCCGCTGGCAGCAAAATACTCATTAAAACAGCGAGCAGAGTTAGTTGATGATCGTATTTGGGCGAAACAGGTAATATATCTTTATCTAGGTGAAATTTCACAAGGTCAATTTGTTAAAAACTTGACTAAAAACGTTCGTTCAAACAAAGAGCTGACCGAGCGGTTATGCGAAGCCTATTTTTACTTAGGCAAGTATAACCAAACACTCGGTTATCAGGGAAGTGCGGCTAACTTCTTTAAACTAGCATTAGGCACTAATGTTTATGAATTTGTTGAACATAGATACGCTAAGCTTGAATTAGATCTTATGCGTATTCAAAAAGCTAATAATACTCAGCCTTAAACGTTAAACCAGTGTACATGTTCTCGCGAAAAGTATTAATAGTGATAACCCTCATGAGTTTGATGACATTTTTGTCCACAAGCTCATTTTTTTTATCTGATTATTTAACAGAACAACTAGAGGGAAATAATTATCGTATAGGACAATTTAATTATGCGCTAAAGAGTAAGAACATAGCAGCATTAACTTTAGCCGAAGATAAAGCAGACTATGGCAGTATGAATTGGCTTGCTCTAAATCAAGCGTTAGCGAAAAGCAAAAAGAGTTCCGCATTAGAACTTGGTTATTGGTATGAGCAACAGGATCAGTATAAATCAAGCACTACACTATTTAACACTGCTATTATGTGGTTTGAGCAAGCTATTCGATTAAATTCTCAGCAAGGTGTAGTCACGCTCGCTCAGCTATATTTTCAGCAAGGTAAGTTATCAAAGGCACAAGCGACATTGCAACGTTTGTCTGTAAATATAAATGAAAATCACTTAGTAACAACTGCATTGGTTTTACGTATTAAGATCGCTGTAGCGTTAGGAAATGTGGACCAAGTTGAAAAGTTGATAGGCTCTTACGTGTTTAATATAGCTGATACTAACCAAATAAAGAGTCTTTTTTATGACCTAAAACGATATGCAGTAATAAAAAACAAAACATTAATGAAAAGCAATGTGAGAGGTAATAAGAGTCTTCAGCTCAGCGCTTCATTGAGTTGTACTACTAGTTTACAGCTTTTTGCTACTAACCTTTCACATTTAAAGCATCTTGATCAATTGATTAAAGCCTTCAAAGAGAAATTACCCCTAGCGAAATATATATGTTTGCCAGCCCCAAGATATATTAGTGTTAAACAACTTGACTGTATGACTTACTCAAACAAAGCCATTAATTGTGATGAAACAAAATGGCAAAGTATCGCAACAGAAGTGGATAGTCGGCACATAGGTTTAATGCTCAATAAAGGCGGTGCTAATGTCCATCTAGGCATCCTTTATTTCGATATAGAGGATAATGTTAACGTCTTTAGCCATGAAGTTAGTCACTTACTCGGTTTTGTCGATGAATACCCCTTAAGAAAAGGTCATAAGAAGTGTCAACGTATACAGCAACGCCCTTTTGCGCATAATATTGCGGTATTACAGAGCTACTATCAAGGAGAGCAACAAGAATTAAGAGCAAGGATATTGAAGGAAATCCCCTGGTCGGCCAGTATTAAAGCTGACACACCTATTATGCAACGAGTGTATATCAACTCAAATATGCAGAAAAACTGGCAATTAGGGACACCGATAGAATTTAAACAACACGTAGGATTGCATTTTTCTGAAAGTTGTCAGAATTCAAGTTTTGTCAATAACTTATCATCAAATATTACCGCCTTTAAACCCTTGAGTCGACGCACACAGCTCAGGTATTTTGCCAATGATTTTCCTGAAGAATACCTAACGTTGCTAGAGGCAAAGCCGTCGACATATTTAATGCCTAGTTTTCACTACAATATTGCCTTAGCTTTATTTAAACAAGGTAATATAGTTGATGCTAAATATTGGTTGCTACAAGCATCAAAATGGGAAAATGACCCGATGAAAAAGTCGAGAATTTTCAAAGGGGCTTTTTGAAATATGCTATCAGTATATATTAGGGGATCTTCTTCACTATTTTATTAGGACGTACTGTTTTATTAAGTGCGATAACTTTATCCCTATGTTGGTCGATATGTTCAAAATTACTGCGTTTACTGCGGCTAATATCTAGGTAGACTAAAGAATTTTTTTCTATTTTTATTTTAGCTCTAGCAATTGGCCAATGACTAAAGCATCTGAGGTACTGTATCTCTTGTGCAGCTCTTCGACATTTTATTTTAAGGTTGTGCTTTATCTCGTCGTTAACTTCTTGCGCATATTGGGTCGTTTCCTGTTCGGGCGTAACAGAGGTACTTGAATAAAAAAACCTTCTAAAGCTTGCTTTGACTTGATAAAGATAGGCAAAAAAACTCATTTTAAATACCCTTCCTAGAGGACACCTTATTAGTTATAGCCTAAACTTTACGTTTTCACCCAGTACAAAGCAGACTTACACTTGTTCTACAGGCATAGCTAAAAAATTTCTCCTCAACTAAGTACTTAAATTACTGAGGGAAAGTAAGTTATAATAAAAGACAGTTTATTTATTAATTTTATAAGTTTTTCATCCTAAATATGAACCTTTTTGTACCTCAACAATTTCGTCAAAAATTCCCATTGATAACACGTTATGCTAAATACTCGACTGATAAAAGTCAGTCAAAGTCTTCAATTGTTTATTTCGATAACGCGGCCACAACGCAAAAGCCAGAACAAGTCATTGCTTGCCAACAACGTTATTATGGTGAGTACAACGCAAATGTGCATAGAGCCTCACATCAATTAAGTACTAACGCTACTTTTGCTTTTGAAAAGGCACGTACCTTGGTTCAAAAATTTATCGGTGCGAACAGTATTAAAGAAATTATCTGGACCAAAGGTACAACAGAAAGCATTAACCTTGTCGTGCAAAGCTTAGCTAGAAATACCTTAACATCAGCAGATGAAATAGTACTTTGTGCAAGCGAACACCACGCCAATATTGTGCCATGGCAAATTGTAGCTGAGCAAACGGGCGCAGTGATCAAAATCCTACCTTTAAATGAGCAAGGTTTTATTGATGTTAGTAACCTCGATGAGTTTATTAGCAAAAAAACAAAATTTGTCGCTTGCGCTCATATTTCCAATGTTCTAGGACGGATAAATCCGATTAAGGCAGTGATAGCAAAAGCAAAATCTGTAGGTGCCATAAGTTTGATTGATGGTGCCCAAGCAGTAGCGCACATTGCTGTAGATGTACGAGCACTTGATTGTGATTTTTATGTGTTCTCAGCGCACAAAATGTATGGACCAACAGGCATTGGCGTGCTCTATGGTAAACAAGCATTACTTGAAAATATGCCTCCATATCAAGGGGGAGGGGAGATGATTAAAACAGTTAGTTTTACTCAAACAACGACGTTTAACTCATTACCCTTTAAGTTTGAAGCCGGAACTCCCAATATTGCCGCTGTTATCGGTTTTGGTGAAAGCATTACTTTTTTAGCGCCTTTGTTAGCTGATATTCAAAAAGGTTATAATCTTTATGAGCAGAAAATGGTTAATCATTGTTATCAAGAACTCGCTAAAATAGCGCAAGTCAATTTCATTGTTGAGGGTATACCTGATATTGGGGTGATCGCTTTTACTATAGCCGGACACCATAATCATGATGTCGCTACATCTCTTGATGCATCAGGTATTGCTATTCGCTCTGGCCATCATTGCGCTATGCCATTAATGGCGCATTTGAATATTGATGGTTGTTTGAGAGTTTCGTTGGCGGCCTATAATACCATTGAAGAAATTGATTATTTCATCAATTGCTTAAGAGAGGTTTTACTTGAAGATTTCAGCCAAGCAGGTGTACAAGTAGAGTTACAACAAAAAAATCACGCTAAAACAGAGCAGTTAATAAACTTAAGAACAAAAGAGATGAAAGATATTATTACTCTTTTTACGACAGTTAAAGGGTGGGACAGTCGACATAGAGAAATTATGTTGTTAGGTAAAAACCTTCCTCGTATGGAACAAGCACTACGGAATGAGCAAACAATTATAACGGGCTGTGAAAGTCTTGCTTGGCTGAAAGTAGAACAAACCAGACAAGGTGTATATTTTTTTTCTGCAGACAGTGATGCAAAGATTATTCGTGGGTTGTTGGTTATCGTACTTGCTGCTTTTAATCATAAAACAGCAGAGCAAATTCATAATTTTGATATCAAAGAATATTTTAATCAGTTAGGTTTGATTCAGCATTTAAGCCCTTCTCGAGGAAATGGTTTATTGGCCATTGTAGATAAAATTAAATTATTGGCTAAAGAATAATAGTTACGAATAATTATTCGTAACTATTATTCATAACCAATCTACTTTTGACGCTTTTTCAACAGCTTGTCAATTGCCCTACCAACGGCGAAAAAGGCAAAGGTTGCAGTAACATGTGTGGTGGCACCAAAACCGCTATGGCAATCTAGTCGTGAGCTGGTATTTTCACCTTTACTGATATCTGGTTTTGCCAAACAAACTTCACCTGCGTTATTATCAGCTGGATAGCGTAATTGCTCTGTTGAATATACAGCATCAATTGAGAACTTTCTTTTACCGGCTGTTTTAAGATCCGCGCGAGGGAAGTTAAACTCTCGGCGTAGTTGATTTTTTACCTTAGCAAGTAAAGGATCTTGATAGGTTTTACTCAAGTCAGTTATTGCTATTTTACTTGGGTCAACCTGACCACCAGCACCACCAATAGTGATAATGGGTAGTTTACTTCCCCTACAAAAAGCAATGAGACGTGATTTTATGTCAACAGAATCAATAGCATCAATCACATAATCTAAATCTTTAGTAATTAGACTGGATAAATTCTCCATGGTGACGAAGTCTTCAATAATATTGACTTGGCATTCAGGATTAATCTGTTTAATTCGCTCAGCCATTACCTCAACTTTACTCTGACCAACAGTTTGGCTTAATGCATGGATTTGACGATTTATGTTGGTAGTACAAATATCATCTAAATCGATCAACGTGATTTTTCCAATACCATTACGGGCAATAGCTTCAGCAGCCCAAGAGCCAACGCCGCCAATACCAATAATACAAAAGTGGGACTGTTGTAATATGCTAGCGCCATGTACGCCATATAATCGGCTAATACCGCCGAATCGTAAAGAGTATTCAGACATAAGTAAAAAGGGGTCTTATTGTGAAAGTGAAAGGTTTTAGCACGACATTATAACGGCTAGCTTCAGGGAGTGAAATGAAATTTAACTGCCTATCCCAATTTCATTAAAAAATTGCCACTTGTGCTGGTTAAAATACTCGAAGTCGATTTTGCTCTAAACCACAATAGCCAGTTATTAGTTAATCGAGCGCCTTACTTTGATGTGACTTTCTGAGCACAACAAGATAAAAACTTAATTGGGCTTGATATTACATCGAAAAAAGTGGCTTTATATCTAGCTAATACCAATTATCTTTATTTCTTTTGTGAATGATAGGTATACCCTAGGGTTATGGGTTGGGTAGGGGATTTCCCTTAAAACAAGCATAAAAAAGGCAGCGAATGCTGCCTTTTAAAACTAAGATGACTTAGTTAAGTCATTATCTTTTGTTTAATGGTACAAATTCACGGTTAATTTCACCAGTATACTTCTGGCGAGGACGACCGATTTTTTGACCCGGCTGAGATAACATTTCATCCCAGTGGGCAATCCAACCTACTGTTCTAGACATAGCAAATATTACTGTGAACATGCTGGTAGGGATACCAATAGCTTTAAGAATGATGCCTGAGTAGAAGTCTACGTTAGGGTATAATTTCTTTTCGATAAAGTATGGGTCTTCAAGTGCTACTTTCTCTAAAGCCATAGCAACATCAAGTAATGGATCGCTGATGCCTAGCTCTTTCAATACTTCATGACATGTTTCACGCATCACCGTTGCACGAGGGTCGAAGTTTTTATAAACACGATGACCAAAGCCCATTAAACGAAATGAGTCGTTTTTGTCTTTAGCTTTAGCAACATATTCGTCAACTCTATCTAAGCTACCAATTTCTTCAAGCATAGTTAGGCATGCTTCATTCGCGCCGCCATGTGCTGGGCCCCATAAAGAGGCAACACCTGCTGCGATACAAGCATACGGGTTAGCGCCAGAAGAACCCGCTAAACGTACTGTCGAGGTAGAAGCATTTTGCTCGTGATCAGCATGTAAAGTAAATATTCTGTCCATTGCATTAGCAATTGTAGGACTTACAATATATTCTTCAGCAGGTACTGAGAACATCATATGAAGGAAGTTTTCAGCAAATGAAAGCTCATTACGCGGGTAAACAAATGGTTGACCAACACTGTATTTATAAGCCATTGCTGCAATTGTCGGCATTTTAGCAATCAATCTATGGGCACTACGCTTACGCTGAGCCGGATCCGTGATATCTAAGTCACTGTGATAGAAAGATGACATAGCGCCAACAACACCACATACCATAGCCATTGGATGCGCATCAGGTAAGAAACCTTGGAAAAAATGCGCTAGCTTTTCATGTACCATAGTATGTGTGGTAATGATGGACTTGAATTTATCATATTCAGACTGAGTTGGTGCATCACCATTTAATAAGATATAACAAACTTCTAAGTAATCTGCTTGCTTGGCAAGGCTATCTATAGGGTAACCGCGATGTTGTAAGATACCTTTGGCACCATCGATGAAGGTTATAGATGATTCACAAGAACCCGTCGCTAGAAAGCCCGGGTCGTAGGTGAAATAGCCATGGCTACCTAAAGTTCTAATATCAATCACGTCAGTACCAGCAGTACCTTTTAAAACTGGAAATACGCCAATTTCTTTGCCATCAATACTCAGAGAGGCTTTTGATTCAGCCATAATGTTTTCCCCTATCAAATTATAATTAATTTACATTTACTGACATTCAACTAAATTGCTCAATTCCCATACTAAGCGTAGTGAATAAATAGTCAGTTTTTGTGATTTTTCTTGGGTTTTTCAAACTGGCGCCATTCTACCCTGAAATGAATTTAAATTGTAAGAGTAATTATACTAAAGTTTAATACAGAACAACAAACTGTTTAAAAATCATCCAGAGTCAACTTATGTGCGCTAAGTGAAATTGTAATTCACTGTTATCGATTATATAATATTAACGTGCTGTAACTTTCTACTATTTGATTATAGATTCATTTTAGCTTTATTTTTTTGAGTCTTATTACAAAATCTAACTAGAATCGTGCCATAAAGTTGGTTAGAATTGTAAGCGAATTGGTACGCTCGCATAAAAGCTAGTGTAAAGTTACCGTTCACTTTCGGGAATTGCTTTTTTTATATTGATTTTTTAGTTTCAATTAAGTTTAAAGTCGAGTAAATAAAGGTAGTTCATGAGTAACAATAATAAAAGTTGAAGGCTTTCGAGCTCTTTAGGCAACAATTGTGAAAAAACAACGTCCTGTAAACCTAGATTTAACTACAATAAAGATGCATCCCGCTGCTAACGCTTCCATTTTACACCGTATATCTGGTGTTATTATGGTTTTTGCTATCGGTATTTTATTGTTTACCCTTTCAACCTCTCTTTCTTCTGCTGCTGGATTTGCCCAAATACAAGGTTATCTTGATGGCTTATTCTTTAGTTTCATTATCTTTGGCTGTCTTTCAGCATTAACCTACCATTTATTAGCCGGTGTTCGTCACTTGTTTATGGATATGGGTTATTTTGAAGAATTAGCTTCAGGTAATGCCACAGCTAAATTAATCATGATTATGTGGTTAGCAGTATCGGCAGTAATAGGAGTTTGGTTATGGTAAACGTCGTCGCATCAGTAGGCCGTAATGGCGTACATGATTTTATTCTTTTGAGAGCTAGTGCAATTATTCTTGCGCTATACACTTTACTGCTTGCCGGTTTCTTTGTAGTAACACCAACTGTTACCTTTGAACAATGGCAAGGTTTTTTTGCATGTACCAGCGTTAAGGTAGCGACAATCGTAGCATTGTTAGCGTTGCTTACTCACGCTAAAATTGGCGTATGGCAAGTATTGTCAGATTACGTTAAACCTGCGTTTTTACGCGGTGCTTTGCAATTTGTATTTTCAGTTATCTTACTAGCCTACCTAGTGTTTGGCTTTTTAACCGTGTGGGGTGTATAAGTGAGCGTTCCAATTCGTGAATTTGACGCCATAGTTATTGGCGCAGGCGGCGCAGGTATGCGCGCTGCATTAGCAATTTCTGAGTCAGGCAAGTCTTGTGCCCTGATTTCTAAAGTATTTCCAACTCGTTCTCATACAGTATCTGCTCAGGGTGGTATTACCGTTGCTTTAGGTAATGCCCATGAAGATCACTGGGAACAGCATATGTACGATACCGTTAAAGGCTCTGATTATATTGGTGACCAAGACGCTATTGAATACATGTGTAAAGTGGGTCCTGAATCTGTCATTGAGTTAGAGAAAATGGGTTTACCTTTTTCTCGTACAGAAGAAGGTAAAATTTACCAACGTCCGTTTGGTGGTCAGTCTAAAAACTTTGGTGGTGAACAAGCAGCACGTACTGCGGCTGCCGCTGACCGTACTGGTCATGCGCTACTTCATTGTTTGTATCAACAAAACGTTAAAAATAAAACTAACGTCTATTCAGAATGGTATGCCTTAGATTTAGTTAAAAATAATGATGGTGCTGTTGTAGGTACCACAGCTATTTGTATTGAAACTGGCGAAATCGTTTATTTTAAAGCGCGCGCAACTGTTTTAGCTACCGGTGGAGCAGGTCGTATTTTCGCCTCGACTACCAATGCACATATCAATACTGGTGACGGTGTTGGTATGTCACTTCGTGCTGGCATTCAAATGCAAGACATGGAAATGTGGCAGTTCCACCCAACCGGTATTGCTGGTGCGGGTGTATTAGTTACAGAAGGTTGTCGTGGTGAAGGTGGTTATCTACTTAACAAAGACGGCGAACGTTTCATGGAGCGCTACGCGCCAAACGCTAAAGATTTAGCTGGTCGTGATGTTGTTGCTCGTTCAATGATGACAGAGATTCGTGAAGGTCGTGGTTGTGATCATCCTCAATACGGTCCACATATTAAGTTAAAACTTGATCACTTAGGTCGCGAAACTTTATACAAACGTTTACCAGGTGTTTGTGACTTATCTAAGACTTTTGCTCATGTTGATCCAGCAGAAGAGCCTATTCCAGTAATTCCTACCTGTCATTATCAAATGGGTGGTGTACCGACTAACGTTAATGGTCAAGCGCTTAACATTGGCACTGATGGTAAAGAAACTATCGTTGAAGGTCTATTCGCTGTTGGTGAAATTGCTTGTGTATCTGTACATGGTGCCAACCGATTAGGTGGTAACTCATTACTTGATTTAGTGGTGTTTGGCCGCGCTGCCGGTAACTTCTTAGGCACTTACTTAAATGAAACTCAATCAGGCATTGATGCCTCAGAGTCTGATTTAGAAGCCTCACTTGCCCGTACTAACCGTTGGGAATCATCTACTAAAGGTGAAGACCCAGTACAAATTCGCAAAGACTTGCAACAGTGTATGCAGATGAACTTCTCGGTATTCCGTGAAGGTGAAGCTATGGCGCAAGGCATGAAAGAATTATCTGAAATTCGTGATCGTCTTAAAGATGCACGTTTAGATGACAAGTCTTCTGAGTTTAATACTCAGCGTATTGAGTGTTTAGAATTAGACAACTTGATGGAAACAGCTTTCTGTAGTGCAAAAGCAGCGAACTTCCGTACGGAATCTCGTGGAGCTCATGCTCGTCAAGACTTCACCGAACGTGATGATGAAAACTGGTTATGTCACTCGGTTTACACGCCTGAGACTGAAGCAATGTCTAAACGTGATGTTAATATGAAACCTGTTCACCGCGAAGCTTTCCCACCGAAAGCACGTGTTTACTAAGGACTTAATTGTAGGAGATATACGATGAAACAAAATTTTTCGATTTACCGCTACAATCCTGATGTAGACGCTAAGCCATACATGAAAGATTATCAACTAGAAGTGCCTGAAGGCTCTGACATGATGATCCTTGATGCGCTTATTCTTTTGAAAGAAGAAGACTCAACATTATCATTCCGTCGTTCTTGTCGTGAGGGTGTTTGTGGCTCGGATGGCTTGAACATGAACGGTAAAAATGGTTTAGCATGTATTACGCCATTATCAGAATTAAAAGCAAAAACTATTGTTTTACGTCCGTTACCAGGTTTACCGGTAGTGCGTGACTTAATTATTGATATGACACAATTTTATCAGCAATATGAAAAAATTAAACCATACTTGATTAACGATGCTCAGCAGCCAGCCCGTGAAAACATACAATCTATTGAAGAACGTGACAAATTAGACGGTCTTTATGAGTGTATTTTATGTGCTTGTTGTTCAACATCATGTCCGTCTTTCTGGTGGAATCCTGATAAGTTCATCGGTCCAGCTGGATTATTACATGCCTATCGTTTTTTAATCGATAGCCGTGATACAGCTACCGAAGAGCGATTAGATGATTTACAAGATGCCTACAGTGTTTTCCGCTGTCACGGTATCATGAACTGTGTTGATGTTTGTCCTAAAGGATTAAACCCAACAAAAGCAATTGGTCATATTAAATCAATGTTATTAAACCGCGCGGTTTAATTAACCTTAAACTTAGCTAAAGTTATCTAACTACTGCTTTAGTCTAAATTTACTTAATTGTTTTTTATGACAGAATAAGCAGAGTACTATCTTTAAAAAGAGCTTTAATAAGCACTATAATAGTTGCAAATATTAGTTACTATTACGTTAATACTCTGTATTTATTTATAATAATTTTAAACATTGTAATGATTTTTATTAGCAATTTGTTTATCTTGATGCAAAAGTATTGATTTTATTCTATATATAGATACTTTAAGCAAATAGTTTCACAAAGTGTAAAAAATAATTATTACGTTATTTTTTTTGCTACAGACCAGCAAAGGAACAAGGCAATGCCAGAAGGTGTAATGAAGGCTTGGCTAGAGTCTTCCCACTTAAACGGTGGCAACATCGTTTATATTGAAGAATTGTACGAATCATACTTAGATAACTCTGCCTCTGTATCTACAGAATGGCAAGAAATCTTCGGTCAACTCCCTAAAGTCGAAGGCAGTGAGGTGGAATACCGCCACAGTGCTATCCGTGATGAATTTAAAACCTTAGCAAAACAAACCCAAAAACAAGTTGTAGTTTCTGGTGGCGATGCTAAACAGGTAAAAGTTTTACAGCTTATTAATGCTTTTAGATTTCGCGGTCATCAAAACGCCAACTTAGATCCATTGGGTTTATGGCAACGTGATAAAGTACGTGATTTACAATTGTCACATCATGACTTATCAGAAAACGACTTTGATAAAGAATTTAATTTAGGCTCATTTGCTGTTGGCAAAGAGACCATGAAGTTAGGTGAGTTATATAAAACTTTAAAAGCAACTTATTGTGGTTCAATTGGCGCAGAATATATGCACATGACCTCAACTGATGAAAAGCGTTGGATACAACAACGTCTTGAATCAGTTCAGTCACAAGCTAATTTAAGCGTTGAAGAGAAGACCGAAGTTTTTAAAGGTTTAATTGCCGCTGATGGTTTAGAGAAATATCTAGGTGCAAAATTCCCCGGTGCAAAACGCTTTTCATTAGAAGGTGGTGACGCACTCGTTCCCATGCTTAAAGAATTGATCACACGTGCTGGTGCTGCTGGTACCAAAGAAGTGGTTATGGGCATGGCACATCGTGGTCGTTTAAATGTACTGGTTAATGTTATGGGTAAAAATCCATCAAAATTATTTGATGAATTTGCCGGTAAACATGATGAAATATCAAGCTCAGGTGATGTGAAATACCATCAAGGTTATTCTTCAGATTTTGTTACTCCTGGCGGTAATGTTCATTTAGCCCTTGCGTTTAACCCTTCGCATCTTGAAATCGTTAATCCTGTTGTTATTGGCTCGGTAAGAGCGAGACAAGATAGACGCGGCGGTGTTGAAGGTGACCAAGGCGACTTAGTATTACCTATCACTATTCATGGTGATTCAGCGATAGCTGGTCAAGGTGTAGTACAAGAAACTTTTAATATGTCACAGGCACGCGCATTTAAAGTTGGCGGTACTGTACGTATTGTAGTGAATAACCAAGTAGGTTTTACTACCTCCGTTGCCGAAGATACTCGCTCAGGCGAATATTGTACTGAAATTGCTAAAATGGTGCAGGCTCCTATCATTCACGTTAATGGTGACGATCCTGAAGCTGTTATTTTAGCAACGCAAGTTGCGCTTGATTATCGTAATGAATTTAAACGTGACGTTGTCATCGATTTAGTTTGTTACCGACGTCATGGTCATAACGAAGCTGATGAGCCAAGTGCCACACAGCCCCTTATGTACAAAATCGTTAAAAAACATCCTACACCACGTCAATTGTATGCTGATAAATTAGCGGCTGAAGGTAGTTTAACTACCGGAAAAATTGATGAGTTAACAGCCTACTACCGTAAGTTACTTGATGAAGGTCAATGCACGGTTGAGCAATGGCGCCCAATGACTGAGCACTCAGTTGATTGGACTCCATACTTAGGCCATGAGTGGGATGATGACTACGACAAAGAGATTTCCCTTGAGAAGCTAAAAGAATTAGCACTTAAGTTGTCAACGTACCCAGAAAGTCATCCAATACATTCTCGTGTTAAAAAGATTTACGATGACCGTTTGAAAATGGCAACAGGTGAGAAATTACTAGATTGGGGGATGGCTGAAAACTTAGCCTATGCATCCATCGTTGATCGTGGCGATAGAGTGCGTATTACCGGCCAAGATTCAGGGCGTGGTACATTCTTCCATCGTCATGCGGTTTTACATAACCAAGACGATGGTAGCACTTATTTACCACTGCAAAATATCAGAGCAGACCAAGGCCCATTTGATGTGCATGATTCTGTGTTATCTGAAGTATCTGTATTAGCCTTTGAATATGGCTATACCACCGCTGAGCCAGCTGGCTTAACTATTTGGGAAGCGCAATTTGGTGATTTTGCTAACTGTGCACAAGTAGTTTTTGATCAATTCATTAGTTCAGGTGAGCAAAAGTGGGGCCGTTTATGTGGTTTAACTATGTTGTTACCACATGGCTACGAAGGTCAGGGTCCTGAGCATTCATCAGCCCGTTTAGAGCGCTTCTTACAACTTTGTGCTGATCACAATATGCAAGTATGTGTACCATCAACACCCGCGCAAGTATTTAATATGCTGCGTCGTCAGGTTGTTCGTCCTATGCGTCGTCCTCTTGTCGTTATGTCACCTAAATCACTGTTACGTCACCCATTAGCGGTTTCTTCACTAGAAGAAATGTCTACAGGTATATTCCACAGTGTTATTGGTGAAGTTGACGAGCTTGATGCCAAAGCGGTTGAACGTGTTGTTTTCTGTAGTGGTAAAGTTTATTACGAGCTACTTGACCAACGTCGTAAAAATGAGCTAAATAATGTTGCTATTGTGCGTATTGAGCAACTTTATCCATTCCCCGAACAAGAGCTTCAAGCGGTATTGAAAGAATACCAACATGTTAAGCAATTTGTTTGGTGTCAGGAAGAGCCGCAAAACCAAGGTGCTTGGTATTGTTCGCAGCATCACTTTAGAGCTGCCATTCCTGAAGGTACTTATTTGACTTATGCAGGCCGCAAGGCTTCAGCAGCACCAGCTGTTGGTTATATGTCACTTCATGTTAAAGAACAGCAAGCGCTTGTCACTCAAGCATTAACAGTAGATTAACTCTTTGGTGCGCTTATTTTACTGAAAGTAAGCGCAAAGAAAGTTTGTAAGGAATAAAAAATGACAACCGAAATCAAAGTTCCGGTATTACCAGAATCAGTTGCTGATGCAACAGTGGCAACTTGGCATGTACAAGTTGGTGAAAAATTTACACGTGACCAAGTACTTGTTGATATTGAGACTGACAAAGTCGTATTAGAAGTACCAGCGACTTGCGATGGTGTTATGACTGATATCAGCCAAGCTGATGGCGCGACTGTCTTAGGCGATCAAGTAATTGGTACTTTCTCTGAAGGAAGCGAAGCAGCTCCTGCACCTGTTGCAGCAGCAAGTGCTCCAGCAGCGGCAACAGCTTCTGTTAACGTAATCGACATCGTAGTACCGGTTTTACCTGAATCTGTAGCTGATGCAACAGTTGCTACATGGCATGTTGCCGAAGGCGATACAGTATCAGTTGACCAAAATTTAGTTGATATTGAAACTGATAAAGTAGTACTTGAAGTTGTTGCTCAAGACAATGGCGTAATTGGTAAAATTATCCATGTTGAAGGCGATACTGTTTTAGGCGCTCAAAAAATTGGTGAGCTTAATGCCGGCGCTACAGCGAATACAACAGCGACTGCAACGTCAGAAGAAGCAGTAAGTTCTGATGAACTTGCTAGCCCTTCAGTACGTCGTTTAATGACTGAAAAAGGCCTAACAGCATCTGATGTGGTTGGTACGGGCAAAGGCGGTCGTATTTCTAAAGAAGACGTGGAAGCCGCAGCGAATAAGCCAAAAGCAGCGCCAGTAGCGAAAGCCGCAGCGCCTGCTCCAGCGGTTCAAGAGCTAGGTGAACGTACACAAAAACGTGTGCCAATGACACGTTTACGTAAAACGATTGCCACACGTTTATTAGAAGCGAAAAACTCTACCGCGATGTTAACAACGTTTAACGAAGTTAACATGAAGCCAATTATGGATCTTCGTAAGCAGTATAAAGACTTGTTCGAGAAAACTCATGATACTCGTCTTGGTTTCATGTCTTTTTACGTGAAAGCAGTAACGGAAGCGTTAAAACGCTATCCAGCAATCAATGCTTCAATTGATGGTGATGATATTGTTTATCATAATTTCTTCGATATCTCTATTGCGGTATCTACGCCACGTGGTTTAGTAACACCAGTATTACGCGACTCTGATCAACTAAGCATGGCCGGTATTGAAAACGGTATTCGTGCATTAGCGATTAAAGGTCGTGACGGCAAGCTTTCAATTGCAGATATGACTGGCGGTAACTTCACTATCACTAACGGTGGTGTATTTGGTTCATTGCTTTCAACACCAATCCTAAACTTACCGCAAGCGGCAATTTTAGGTATGCATAAGATACAAGACCGCCCTATGGCGGTTGACGGTAAAGTAGAAATTTTACCAATGATGTACTTAGCATTGTCTTATGATCATCGTTTAGTTGATGGTAAAGAGTCTGTTGGTTTCTTAGTAACCATCAAAGATTTGTTAGAAGATCCAACACGTCTTCTTTTAGATATATAAATTGATATCTAAGTCGTTTTCTTAGGTATTTTCTAAGTAAAAAATCAAGCTATAAAAATTTGGTACTCGACTATAGTATTAGCTCTTATGACTACCGTCACTAGAGCATTTGTACTATAATCGGGATACTTTTCACGGGCAGACTTTAAGTATTTCTTTGAAGTGCAATTGACTGTCATTATTTACAGATAAATGGATAAAACACCATGAATTTGCATGAGTATCAAGCGAAACAATTATTCGCTGAATATGGTTTACCAGTTTCTGAAGGTTTCGCTTGCGATACACCTCAAGAAGCTGCAGAAGCGGCTGATAAAATCGGCGGCGATATGTGGGTTGTTAAAACTCAAGTACACGCGGGCGGCCGTGGTAAAGCTGGCGGTGTTAAGCTAGTTAAGTCTAAAGAAGAAATCAAAGACTTCGCACAACAATGGTTAGGTAAGAACTTAGTTACTTATCAAACAGACGCTAATGGTCAGCCAGTAGCTAAAATTTTAGTTGAAAGCTGTACTGACATCGCTAACGAGTTATATCTTGGCGCTGTTGTTGACAGAGCTTCACAAAAAGTTGTTTTCATGGCATCTACCGAAGGCGGTGTTGACATTGAAAAGATTGCTGAAGAGACTCCTGAATTAATTCACCAAGCAGAGATTGACCCACTAGTTGGCGCTCAACCTTACCAAGCACGCGAATTAGGTTTCAAATTAGGCTTAAACGCTACGCAAATGAAGCAGTTTGTTAAGATCTTCATGGGTCTTGCTAAAATGTTTGAAGATTGTGATTTCGCATTACTTGAAATCAACCCGTTAGTAATTACTGACGAAGGTAATCTTCACTGTTTAGACGGAAAAATTGGTATCGATGGCAATGCTATCTACCGTCAACCTAAAATGCGCGCTTTCCATGATCCATCTCAAGAAGATGAACGTGAAGCACATGCAGCACAATGGGAGCTTAACTATGTAGCTCTTGATGGTACTGTAGGTTGTATGGTTAACGGTGCAGGCCTAGCAATGGGTACTATGGATATCGTTAATTTACACGGCGGCAAGCCAGCTAACTTCCTAGATGTTGGCGGCGGAGCAAACAAAGAACGTGTTTCTGAAGCATTCAAAATCATTTTATCTGACGAAAACGTTAAAGCTGTTTTAGTTAACATCTTTGGTGGCATCGTTCGTTGTGACATGATTGCTGAAGGTATTATTGGCGCTGTTAAAGAAGTTGGCGTTAAAGTACCTGTAGTTGTACGTTTAGAAGGTACAAATGCTGAATTAGGTCGTGAAGTTCTTAAAAACTCTGGCTTAGACATCATTGCTGCTGAATCATTAACTGATGCTGCAGAAAAAGTTGTAGCTGCTGCGGAGGGCAAATAATGTCTGTATTAATTAATAAAGATACTAAAGTTATCTGTCAAGGTTTCACTGGTGGTCAAGGTACTTTCCATTCAGAACAAGCTATTGATTACGGTACACAAATGGTTGGTGGCGTAAGCCCAGGTAAAGGCGGTCAAACGCATCTTGGTTTACCAGTATTCAACACAGTACGTGAAGCAGTAGAAGCAACTGGCGCAACAGCTACAGTTATCTACGTTCCAGCTCCATTCTGTAAAGATGCAATCTTAGAAGCTATCGATGCGGGCATTAAAATTATCATCACTATTACTGAAGGTATTCCAACTTTAGATATGGTTGACGTTAAAGCTAAGCTTAACCAAACTGGCGTTCGTATGATCGGTCCTAACTGTCCAGGTGTTATCACGCCGGGCGAGACTAAGATTGGTATCATGCCAGGTCACATCCATTTACCAGGTAAAGTTGGTATTGTTTCACGTTCTGGTACGCTTACGTACGAAGCCGTTAAACAAACTACTGATTTTGGTTTCGGCCAATCTACTTGTGTAGGTATTGGTGGTGATCCAATTCCAGGTACTAACTTCATCGACGTATTGGAAATGTTCCAAAACGATCCACAAACTGAAGCAATCGTAATGATTGGTGAAATTGGCGGAACTGCTGAAGAAGAAGCTGCGGAATATATCAAAGCTAACGTTACTAAACCTGTAGTATCTTACATTGCTGGTGTTACTGCACCAGAAGGTAAGCGTATGGGTCACGCTGGCGCGATTATCGCCGGTGGTAAAGGTACAGCTGATGAGAAATTTGCAGCACTAGAAGCGGCCGGTGTTAAAACTGTACGTTCTTTAGCTGAAATTGGCTCAGCACTTAAAGAGAAAACAGGATGGTAAGCTAGTAGCTTACAGCTTGTAAATCTTAATAAAAACCCGTATTTTCTAATAGAGAATGCGGGTTTTTTGTTTATATGTCAGTAGGGAAAGTTATGGCTAGAAGTAAATCAGATATCTCCAATAGTGCAATTAGAATCTTTTTACAAAATGTAGGCAAGTTCTATGATGAAGAACGAGGTTTTGAGCCTTTCGGTCCAAAAATAGCGCAAAAAGATGAGTTATTAGATTACTTTGAGAATCAATGCTGTTTTTGTGGAGAAATTATCAATCGCAAGTCATTGTCACAAGATCACTTAATACCAATGAATAAATCTACTTTAGGTTTGCACGCATGGGGAAACGTAGTTCCTTGTTGTCAGCCCTGTAATAATGAAAAGCAACAAAAGCCTTGGAGAGGTTTCTTAGAAGTTAAAGCTGGAGTTAACTTTCAATCAAGAGAGCGAAAAATATTAGATTTTGTTCTATCAAAAAATTATGACCCCTCGTTAAATCTACATGAGTTTGCAGACAATCTCTATGAGGATGTTGGTCAAGTTGCCATGACACTAATAAACTTACGTTACAAACAAGCACAAGATGGCATAAAGAAACTTTTAAAGTAAGTTTTTTCATTAGTACTATACCTAAGTTTTTTTCTCATATATTGTCGCTGTGGCGACGACACCCAAAGAGGGTTGAACGACGAACCCTCTCTGGACTCTCCCGTCGCTGCTAATCAAGTGTAATCCTCCATTCAAAGCAATATCTTCGACGTAACAGTAATGAAGGCACATCCATGTGCCTACATCGCTTTGTTCATCATCAGGACAATATGCTCCTGCATTGTCTAATAAGGTACATCCTGTACCGTCATGATGAACATACGTGAATATTGCCTTTCATTTAGGCACTTGATTAAAGCAGGCTTGAAGTTTGTTGATGGGGTAGGTGCTTGTGCTGTTAGACATTGGAATTTGAAGTTGTCATTCCCGAAGTGTCTAATCGGTAATCTAGTTTTTAGGTCTATGGATCCTCGACTAACCCACCACGAGGATAACAGAAATTAGTCAATCAATCAGTGCCAAGTATTCTAACTCCCATCTCAGTGAATGAATGGCCATTTTGAAAAGTGTCAGTCAAGCTGAGCCATGACGTCACATGGATGTGATTTATTAGACAATGCAGGAGCATATTGTCCTGATGGCGAAGACTGCCGCTTTTCATGGACGACTTTTGTTGAGTAATAAACGCAGGTATTGACTGTAAACTCAAAATGGTTATTCATGTTTTCACTGAGTAGGGACTCCGTGGGGTTCCAAGGGGAGGCCGGAGGCAGACTCCCTTTGGGTGTAGTCGCCACCGCGACGCCAAGCAGAAAATCAAACTCCGTGCTCTCGAAGTTATCACCAAGATAACCTAGCCTCAGGCTTCGTTTGTTATTGAATGTTCTGCTAAATTTTGGCTAATAGGGAAGAAGGGAGGCACGTTATGCCCCATCGGAAAGGAAGATATTATAATGTTTGTTTATCGTCTTTAGTCGATTGCACTTGTTCATATACTGATATTCCAATGGCTCGTTTGTGAACGGTTGAACGCGCATCGTTAACGGCTTGAGCATCAAAACTGTTAATCTCAGTATCTGTGGAGTCTGATGAATCAGTACCGTATATGTCATTGGCTTTTTCAGTTGACTGAATATAGGTATCTACAGTTTGCTTCTTTAAATTAGCTTGATAAACAGAAATTCCCGCTTGAACCGATTTATCTTTAATTTCTTGGTTTGACTCTTTAATCTCTTCTTTGTTTATTGGCGTACCAGATTGTTTCGCATCAACAACTTGATGGACTGTATTCCTTGTAACCGCTTTTTGTACTAGACCCACATAATTAGACGCAGTTGAATTCACAGCATTCATTGTAAGGTTTCCTAGTTAGCTAAACTCAATGTTTATTATAGATGGTTCTGGTTGTTTTATAAACAGTACATGGTAACTCAAATTACAATCCCTGAGGCTATCACCGTGATGTTATTGTTATTAAATCATTTTAGCTAAGTTAACATTATGTTAACTTAGCTAAAATTTACATTAATGATCTATTCTATGCTTTTAACACAAGATATTTTCCCTGCAGTATACCCATGGCTATTCTTAGTAATCACCTTAGTAGCAGCTTTTGTAAAGCCTAAGTTATGGCCTTTTGGTTTACTTTGTACTCTAGTGAGCGGACTGCTTTATAACGCGATAGACTTGGTAGGTCTTGGCGTAGTTACACTGTTATTTACTCTGGCTTATTTTGCAAATATGCCCTCAAAAAATGCGTGGAATCAAGGCATTAAAACGGTCATTACAGTGTTAATTTTCATATGCTGTATTGCATTGGCTGCGCACTTATTACCGGGCTTTAATAACTTACCAGTATTATATAATGTAGAAAAAAGTATCAACAGTATGCCTTTTACAATGTATCTTAATTTTGATAAACCGATGATTCTATTTGTTCTTTTGATATTGTATCCGACAGTGTTGATGAATAATAAAAAAATTAGACTATTTAAAATAGAAACTAAACTGCATGTTATTACTGTGATATCGGCTACTTTATTGGTGATCTTTAGCTTAGCCACTTTCCTGTCATTAATTACTATTGAGCCTAAGTTACCAAGCTGGTGGTGGCTGTTTGCGTTAAATAATTTATTACTAACCTGTGTTATTGAAGAGGTATTCTTTAGAGGGGTAATCCAGAATAAATTAGTACAATTATTTAACCCTATGGCAGGGCTTATTGTTGCTAGTTTTCTGTTTGGTATTGCACATTTTTCGGGCGGTTTTAGTTATGTATTTGTCGCTACCTTGGCAGGTTTTTTATACGGCTTTGTTTATCTAAAGACAGGTAAACTTTGGTATGCGATTTTAATCCATTTCTGTTTGAACATGATTCATCTATATTTATTTACATACCCTTTACTTAAGGCTTAGCTCTAATTTAAAAGGAGAAACGCCATTTTCTCGAGGTTATCACTAAGGTAACCTCGAGAACATGGCAGGGGTTCATAAAGATTTCATATTATACTTAACTATTGATAAACGTTCGTGGCGTAGAATGCTTAACATTATATTATTTGTTTTACCAATTTTATCTTTGTCATTAGAGGCTAAAACCTTAGAAGTTATTTTTGAGCATAACCCACCATTTCAAATGGTTGATCATAATGGGAAAGGTTATGGGCCTGTTTATGATTTTGCAAAAAAGTTAATAAAACATGCACAAATCCCAGCTCGCTTTACTGCGAAACCTTGGGCGAGGATCATAATTAAAGATGCTAAGCTACCCAATAAGCTCATCCTATCTATTTCTAAAACTCCGCAGCGCATAGATAATTTTATTTGGCTAACCACGGTATATGCCGGGCAGCAATATATTTGGAAAAAAAGAAATGCTATTGACCCGAGAAATATGATTCTTCGGGTTTCAATGGAGAGAAACTCTCATAAAGCTAAAGGAATCAGATCATACTTTCATCCTGATAATGTGTTTGAGTTCCTTAATTCAACCCAAGCATTAAATGCACTGATTAAAGGCCGTGTTGACCGCTTTGTTGGTACTACTTTTGCCGTTTCGGGGAAATTAGAGTCCCTAGGTTACGAATTAAATATGCTAGAGCAGCTCGCGGTATTTGATGAAGCAGGATTTGGCAGTCAGGGGTTATATCTAACATTAACATTAGGCACCGACAAAAAGAGTAAACTTGCCTTACAGCAAGCCTTAAAACATCCTGAAGTTATAAAGGCGCGCAATATGCTATTTGATAGCTTTAAACACACCGAGCAGCAGCTATTGAAAGCGCAATCTCGTGGGTAGTGGCGATAAAAGATAAACCTCATCATATCTAAACTCACACGGGCAGTAATTTTTTAATAAAGTTGTCAAGTTCAGAGCCGTAATCCCGAAAATTCATCAGAGTTATTTATTTTATTAGCTTGTCATCAACCTTGATAATTATAGGGGATTTAACAGATATAAACATTAACCGTGATTATTAACCTCTCGTATTTTACTTAACATAGCAACCCTTGTGTGTAATCGTAACTGTGAAGGTCGATTATACAAAAACCTGTAATCGCATAAAGTTTCTATTAAATACCTAGTTGCATTAGCCGCTCTTGAAAAGAAGAACGGTCTTTACTTTTGGCTATACACGATCACAGCGACAACTTAAAAGTCATTATTTATACGCACAAGTTACACATCTTCAATAGTTAATATATGACCCATTTTGTTTTTCTTAGTGGTGAGATAATGTTTATTATGACTGTTATGGCCATCATTTAACGGTACGCGTTTATTTACCTTGATACCTATTTCATCAAGTGCTTGTAACTTAAGTGGGTTATTTGTCATTACATTAACTGTATTTATGTTAAAAAATTCAAATATACCCTTGCAAAAGAAGTAGCTGCGTTGGTCGGATTCAAATCCTAATAAAACATTAGCTTCTACAGTATCAGCGCCTCTATCTTGCAAGTTGTAAGCTTTTATTTTGTTGAGTAAACCTATGCCTCTGCCTTCTTGGCGAAGGTATATAAGAAGACCTGAGCCATTTTCGGCAATTTTTTTCATGGCAAACTGTAGCTGTGCTCCGCAGTCACAACGTAAACTGGAAAATGCATCACCAGTTAAGCACTCTGAGTGGATACGAAGTAAAACAGCTTCATCTTGTTGCCAGTTACCTAAACTTAATGCCACGTGTTCTTTACCTGTGTTTGGTTCAAAAAAACCGTGCATTTTAAACTCACCATATTGGGTTGGTAATTTGGTTGATTCTGAATAACGTAATAATGAAAAACGTGCGGTTTGTTTGAGCTCTTCTCTGACCTGCATTAATATTTTACCCAGAGCATTTTTGCCATGGCCATCACCGCCATCACCCCAGTAATCATCTTTATGAGAGTGCTCTTTGATGATTTTATCTTCAGTGGCAACTAAGTAATAGGCGAGTCGAGTATGCTGGGCGAACTTAGCGCTGACAATGTCGAGCATGCGTTGGTAGCGGATTTCAAGCCAGTCATCACGTACTTGAGCAGAAAATTTTCGGCTTAGCTCAAATGTTTCTTTAGGTGTTTTCGACTTTTTAATTTGATTAATTATTTTGGTATCTGTGAATTTACTTGCTTGATAGCAATGTTCACTGGTTTGCCATACTTGTTGTTCGAAGTTTATGGGGTAATTAGCAAAATTGGATAAATATCCATCGGCATTAAAAGGTTCATAAAACCAAATATCTTTACTCATGACATCTTCCTTGTTCGATATTACACCAGTTAAGTGTAGAAGCTTAAAAGAAAAATAAAAAACAATAATAGAAAATATACGGGTTCAGTATAAATTAACCTGAACTATGGATAAGCAGCATTGGCTCAATATTCCCCTTTATCCCATTCTTAGCGTTAAAACGTCGATAAATAACCCATTATTCATAAACGTTTTGCCTTGATAATCGAATAAATTGAAATATTGATAGAGTATATAGCTATTTAATCTGGTAAATTTTATTTTTGATAACCGCAAGTTTTTGTATTTATTTAAACATCAAGCACTCATTATCCAGAGTTCAGGTTAAATTAAATAAAATTGAAGTGTTTTGTGTATCATCAAAACGACATGAAAATAAATTAACGGGACAGAGAAAAGTGAAATATTCATAGGCCATTTCAGTGATGAAATTGTCATTTTGACAACTGTCAGTAACCTGTGGTTAGAGTAGAAATCTTTTTTGGCGCAGTGTTAATCGGTTAATAAGCTCTTAACTTTAAAGCTCAACGCTCGTGCAAGTTGCTTTTGTTGTTCGACTGTCCAGTGAATACCGTCTAAATCAGTTGTTTGAATAATGGTTTGTGCATCGAGGAAAGCAATGCCGAGTTCCTGGGCAATATGTTGATAGTGAGCGGCTAATTGTTTTGACTTCTCAACTCCATATTGAAATAGCAGTTGATCTTCTGCTGGTAAAGCAGCTAAATGCGGCGGGGATATTATCAGTATTTTTGTCTTGGGTTGATGTTGTGTAATAAATTGGTTATCGCTGATTAAAAGGCATAACTCTTTCATGTTTTCGGCAATGCCTTTTGCTGAATGAGCAAAACTATGCATAAGATCATTAGTACCTAGTGCAACAATGACTAAATCAAGAGGTTGGTGACTTTCAAGTAATACCGGCAATATCTCTTTACCACTACGTGGAGCTCTACCCTCAATGTTGTTAGCAATGGTTCTGCCACATAAACCTTCTTCATAAATGTGAAATAGCTTGCCAAGGAAGTTATGTAAAGCACCAGGCCAGCGGTTACTTCGTTCATATCTCTCGCCGGTAATAGGTGTGTAGCCCCAAGTATTTGAGTCACCAAAACAAAGTATATTTTTCATTTAAATCGCAGGAACAGCTAAATAAGTTGTAATGCTAGCATACTAATGAAGATAATTTCAGTTAGCTTATGTCTTTTATATTTTACATGAAAGCAAAGTAGCGGCCTCACAGAAAATTTACAAACAAGTTGTTTGGTTAGTGACTTGATAATTAAAATACACTTGGCAGTTGTTAATAACAGCCATTCATTATCGGTTTTTAGTTTCTATATATCTTTATCTCCATTATATTTACTATTAACACTCCTTGTGATTACAAAACTTATAATGCGTATTTTTGTACTAATATTGTTGTCCTTTCTCGGTACTGAATATAGCCATGCCAATGGCTCGTTATCGCCTAATATGCTCTTTAAAAGTAAAACCTTAGGTTACTCGTTGCATTATAGAGTTTATCTTCCTGAGATTTCTGATAAAAACATAAAAGTTTCGACTTTGTATGTTGTTGATGGCCAATGGTTTATTAAATACGGGAACATTATTAAGGTTATCAATAACGAAATTAATCAAGGAAAAATAAAACCTATTGTTGTTGTATTTATTGATAGCCGAAACCCTGAAGATTTAAGGAATAACAGACGCAATCAGGAGTTTTTTTGTAATGCTAAATATTTAGGTTTTTTTGTTAATGAATTAATGCCTAGCGTTGAAGAAGACTATTCTGTCATGTCAACTAGAGAGAGTAGAGTTATTGCGGGTGTTTCATTTGGCGGTCTAAATGCGGCGTGTTTTGGCCGCGGGGCGTCACATGTTTTTGGCGGTATTGCTATGTTGTCTCCAGCCAATACTAAGTTCTTAAAAATCGTATCGAACTCATACGAGCAAGCCGATATTAAAAAACTTAAAGTGTTTATTTCTGGAGGTAGAAAAAATGATAACTTATCTGCCATTAGACATTTCAAAAACGTCTTAGTCAGCAATGGCCACGATGTTAACTATAAGGTTGTTCGTTTTGGCCATAATTGGGATAACTGGCAGCCTCTGTTAGATGATTTGTTAGTCACTTTTTTTAAGCAAAATAAAAAACCGCCTTATTAGCGGTTTTTGTTTTAAAGCGAATTGCAGGTGTTAGGGCTGATAATGAATAAGGGCTTATTTACCCTGTTCTTCAGTATCCTCTAAGTCCTGAACAGTCACGCTTCCTTTCTTTATTTCTCTTACCCTTAAAATTTCCATTAAATGGCTACGGTGTTTAGGTGATAATCTTTGCAAAGGAGAAATGTTACTGATTTGGCCATTAAATGCACCTGAATTCGTAAATGAAACACCTGCACCCGGTAGAGCAACAAATGCGTCTATTAATGCTGCCGAGTTATTTGAAACACTACCACCATAGCTTCTGGTTGAACCATATAAATCGGCAAAACTCCAATCAGTGATATCTGCCGTTATCTCTTTCGCGGCAAGCAAGTCTTCTTTATGAGACTTAAGTAAGTATTTTGATAAATGAGACTCTAGGTCTGCATCAGGGGTTTTAAAGAAGCTTTTATTTTTTTCATATAAATATGACACCCATTAGCTCAAATATAAATAAAGATAAAAGCATTAGCCATTAGTTAATGTTAACGTGAGCCGATAAAAGATTAATCTTTTTGTTGCACTATTTCTCGAATATCTCTACTTTCTTCAATTATCTTTTCTCTCATCTCAGCCAATTTCTCTAAGGCCGCTGCTTTTTCTTCGGAGCTCATATTTTCGTTGTTGCCAATTTCTTCCATCATGGCTTCTAGCTCTGCAAGTCTTTCACGGTCGACACCCAATCGTTGATCCAAAATATTTTGCATTATTTGGCTAAAACCTTTATCAACAACTTGCTGCTCTTTGTTGACATTCGTTTTTTTTGAGTTGATTTCTTCACTTTCAGCTAATAACGCCCTTGCAGTTTGGGGTCTTACATAAATTGGGACTACTTCTTTAATTTTATTACCGCTCATCATGGCTAGGGCTTTATCGGATAATGTTAAGGTATCTTTTTCACCAGGAGTAGCTTGTACTGCAGGAGAGTTATTTTCAAAATTAACTATTAATGCATTATCATTTTTTGCTCGCTCTACCTGTTGAGCATAATTACTGTTAATCATCATAATAAGGCGTCCTTTGCTTATATTTTAAGGTGTTTTACGCTTAATAATATTCACAGAGCATATTTTGTGCCAGTACTTAGGGGGAGATTACCGAGACAGTAAAATAAAGTTAAGCATTGATAAATACATGGCTATAGGAGATCTAAGTAAATAGTTAGTTGATTATTTAAACTATCTTACGCCTCATTTAAGGTTAGTAGTTGTTCAGTTAACAACATTGATCCGCTAAGTGGCATATTGTTGCCGTAGTGCTTGCCGATTAGCTTACTAAAAGATGTGATAGAGCTATTTGCTTCTTCGTGAATATGATTCATAACCTGTGCATATATTTGTACTTAAACGTCATTGTTATCGATAATGAGAATTGTTATCATCTGTGACTCATAAACAACCTAAAGAAGAACAAAATGAAAAAACTAATTCTTGCCTTGGTATTATTAATGCCTACTGTACTCGCGGCCAAAGAACACCAAGTAAAATTATTAACAACAGATGCAAGCGGTCAAACTATGATCATGGAGCCTAATTTTTTAAAAATAGAGCAAGGTGATACTGTGCGTTTCATTCCCTCTGATGCATCCCACAATGCTCAATCTTTAGTTAGTCCAAAAGGGGGGGTTACGTTTAATACTCCTATGGGAAAAGCTGCAGTGGTAGAATTCAAACAAGAAGGCGCTTACCTATATAAATGTACACCACATTTCGCTCTGGGTATGCTCGGCGTTATCCAAGTGGGTAATGCAGTCAATATAGATGATGTTAAAGCGCAGTGGCAAACCTTACAGGCGGGTGTAGTTATGAATAAAGAGCGTGTAACGGCTGTAATTGCAAAGATTAAAAGTTAGTAATCAATCACTGATTTAAGCCAAAGTTGAGTAATATTGCTAAAGAAAAATTGTCCTTATGGCTGAGCTTTAGAGTTACTAACCTATGTCCTAGATAGTCGATTTTATTCGTCTAGGACTACTTTTATTGAATATCCCTAAATTCAAGAAATCACTATAGTGCCTCCCTAAAATCTTTTGTCCTTGTTTTATTTAATGTTGAAATCTAGCAAAATTAAGAGATAACAGAGCTAATCAATAGTTTATGGGTAACCTTAAATAATTGAATTTTCTTTGATGAGTTAATGCAATATTTGAAAAGTTTTACGGAGATGTCGATTAATGAGAGTGGAGTTATTGCCGACTCATGAGATTAAGTAGGGAACCTTTGCTTCTTAAAGCAACAAATCATTATCTAATTGAGGTGATGAAGATACACCTTTTAATAAATCTAATATTTAGAAAGTATTAATATATATCAATATTTTTAAGTTCATGAATACTTGTGCATTCTTGATGTATTGGGTAAAATCCATTCCGATTTTTATCAGTGTTAATTGGTATTACCATGTAAAGGAGTGCGTTACCTTATATTGCTTACTTCCTTTGCTTTATTATTAAAAAAGGAAGAAAAATTGAAGTATTCAAATCTTGCCACGTCGCTCCTAGCCATAGTGCTGTTAAATGGTTGTTTGGAAGTGGAAGACAACGACAACTCCGATATTCAAGCATTAATTGATAATCAAACTCAAATTATCACCGAAGATAATAAAATGACTATCAAAGGTGTCGTTGTTGATGCCCTTGATTTAAAACCTGTAGATAACGCATTAATAACTGTGAAAGTTGGCTCTACAGAGCTCATTTCAAATTTTGAAGTTACCAATGGTGACTTTGAATTAACGGGTTTACCTCAATCTTCAGATATAGATATCATAATTTCTAGTCCGGATAATCAATTCCTTGCAAGAACTTTCTTTACCCAAACTTTCTATGGTAGCAAAGATAGCGTTGATGACTTTGGTAATTTTGCTGTTTCTGAATCAGTTGATGTTGAAATTTCTGTTATAGACAATGAAAAAAGTAGTGCTTTAACTACATTAGAGTTTGTTGCTTTTTCGCACTCAGGTACTAATTCATCGGCTTATAAGTATCAGCATGTATCAACATTTAATGCGGATACGGGTATCTACACCATTACCTTACCAAAATTTATCGATACCAGTATTCGTGCTAACTTAGATATTGATAAAGACGGTGAGGTCGATTATTTACCCGAACTTAATAATCTTTTACGCGGTCGTGATTTATACATAGGCTCTGCAAACACAAAAGAGTTCTCAACAGTTTATATTAATGAAGTGCACGCTGCTTCAGACCTTGAGATAAGACTTTCCTTAGTCGATGAAACGGCGCAGCCTCTGCTTGGCGCAACTTTTTATAGAGAGGACAGTGTTGTTGATAGTACTTATGATGAGTCAACTAACCAATATGTAATTCGTACACAAATCAAAGATAGCCTTAGTCTTCAATTACCCGCTTTTATTAATAATGGTAATAAATATCAAAGTAGTGCTTTTACTGTCAGTAAGTTAGACGATGGTAATTTACGTATTGTTAAAAACGGCGTTTATAATAACTGCTGTGTTGTTATTCCAATGACTGAAGTGATCAATTTTGCACTTGCTCCACAAGCAATTATTGAAAGCGAAACAGCAGTTGAAGTTGTGCTTGCTGCTGCTGATGTTAACTTAGTAGATTCTAGTTTTAGTGTCTTTTATTCTCAAGGGATAGCAATTGACGTTGAAAATATATTATTAACCAATGACCACGCTTTTACTGTGTTAAAGGGGGATGCAGATGAAAATGATCAAATTTCTGCAGGAACAACTTTAATTACTGGTGGTATATCTTTTCCTGTTACTTTTGCGCTGAGCTTAAACGATACACGTTTAACTGTAACGCCATTGACTCCGTTGACCATTGCTGATTCATATCACTACAATATCAAGTCGGTGATGAATAAAGCCACGCTTGAGAAGGCTGATATATACAATGATGAGTTAACCTTTCAAATTAATGCCAATTCCGATGGCATTTTTTCCGCGGCAGATATTAAATTAGACAATGAAAACTACACCACTAATGGTGTTGCGATTATTGCTAATAATTCGGCAGGTGATGTTGCTAACCCTAATAACTGGAGTAATTACGCCCAGCTATATTTTCCATTGAATATTAATGCGTTACAGAAGTTAACGTTACGTCAAACGTCTGTCATCAGAAATGGAATTTCATCAGTTGATTTTCAAGAATATAGTGTGGTTGTCGATGGGATAATAAATGCAGCAGATGTAGGTATTGTTCACTTAGCTGAAAATGAATCGGTAATTAATCAAGCATTTTATAGACCGGTTATAATGAAGTCAGCTCAAATAGAAACTCAAAAGGTTTATCGATTTAATACTTGGGTATATATTTCAGATAATACGAGTACTGAAACTAATAGTATCAGCTTCGATTATTCTTTAGAAACTAAAACAGGTGAAGTTTCAACAGGTACCATTACCATTCCAGTACAGTAGTATTTGGTAAGTAGTTTACCCTGTGAAATGATAAGTAAAAGCCGCAATTGCGGCTTTTACTTTATGTGGTTTACTAAATATTATCACTCCTATTTAGCTTACCTTCTGTAGACACTGAACTATCCATTGTTTCATTTGCATTTCATTCAAACCACCAGAAATTCTATCAAGCTCTTCACCTTGGTGAAAAAAAACTAAAGTAGGTAAACTACGAATGTTAGCCTCCGTGAAAATTTGTTGAACTTTTTCAGTGTTAATTTTAGCAAATAATAATGAAGGAGAAGCTATGGCTACTTTGTTATAGATAGGTGCCATACTTTGACATGGGCCGCACCAACTAGCCCAGAAATCAACGATTACCGGTAAGTCATTACGCTCAACAAAGGCATAAAAAGTATTACTTGTGAGCTCCACCGGTTTAGGCGAATAAACGCCTTGCTGACATTTACCACACTTTCCTTTGGTGTAGTCTTTATCATCAGGGATACGATTGGTAGTAAAGCAGTTGCCACAGACTATGTTCATAAGATTCAATTAAACGTGTTATATATTTTTAAGTTGGCTGATTTTACCCCAATAATATTGAACAGTTAATAGCTATTTACATTAAGGGCTCTGCAAGAGGGCATTTAGTCACTTATTGAGCCACCTATCTATCCACTCACTCAGTCATTAAGTCAGTCAATAAGTTAATGAATGTAGAAAACCATTTGTATTAACGCTATTTGTATCTTCATAACCTGAACTCTGGATAAGTAGCATTTGCTCAATATTCCCCTTTATCAAATTATCAGCGTTAAAACGTCGATAAATCCCCCGTTATTCATAAACTTTTTGCCTTGATAATCGAATAAATTGAAACATTGATAGCGTATATCGCTATTTAATTCGGTAAATTATATTATTAATAGCTGTAAGTTATTGTTTTTATTGAAATATAAGGCACTCGTTACCCAGGGTTTAGGTTACATAGTTAGTTACAACTTACTTAAATAGTCAGTACACTGTTGGTATATTGTATGCAATAATGTTTTCACTCAATATAACAATAAAGAAACCTTTATGAATAAATTATCGATGTCAATTGCGGCCATTGCTATCTCTTCGGTTATTTCAGCTTGTAGCAATAACGTCAGTGGTGATGTTAATACCTCAAATCAAAGCATTTCAATGAGTCAGGTTGACCCTATCGTGGCGCAAATATTAGCGACCGATATTGACCAGTTGTGGAGCCAAGACTTCAACCATTACCAAGAAGGTATGCTTAAAGCCGTTGCTGATGCAATTTCAGTTGAAGCATTAAAAGGTGACTTAGCGAGCGATAATTTAGAAAAGCTTACCTTTTATCTTAGAGTTTATAGTAGTTTTGGTGCTGATAAAGACTGGCCAGAGCAAACAGCAAAATCCGTTAATAGCGCATTAATTAACTTGCACAATATGACTGGATTTTTTGACGTTAATTCAACTACCGCACGTTTACATGAAAACTACGCAGTTGCTTTATATCGGTTGTATTTCTTAGCGCCATTACAACCGTTTACTACTGATCAAGTTAAACCGTTAAGCCAGTTAATTACCCTTTATGCTAATGCTGATTTAACCAGTAGTGTAAATGATAAGGCAGTAGATTATGCGCTTTGGGAAATATTACGTGCGGGCGCCATTTTGCCCTATGAGGCAAGAAGAAAAAATGAAGAGGTTTTTACTAAGGCAGTTCACGGCGAAGGTGAGTTACAACAGGCGTTAATACAATTCATTACGGCTAAAAATAATTCTCTAGTTGGCGATGACTGGCCTAAACAAAATGCGTTATGGGCGTTAGCACAATATTATAACTTGTATACTAAAGACTATTGGAATGAATACTATGAACGCTCAAGCGATGATCAGAAACTTTTAGATGATGATAAATTATCACTTAACGTTGAAGAGAAAATGGATGCGCTAGATAATAATGTATGGGCTGCATTAACTACCCATAAACAAGTTTCGAATGAACAAAATAAAACGCTTTTTAGTATTCCCTATGTAGTGAATACCTTTCGCGGAAAGTCAGAATGCGAAGAGGGCACCTTAGCAGGGCGCTGTATAACACCAACAATAGCGCAAGCCCTGCCGATAAATCATGAGTGCTCTGACAGAATATATATTCTGACGCAAGCGATGACAAAAGCACAATTAAATGATTCTTGTCAGCAACTCATCTCTCAAGAAAGTAACTTTCATGACATCTTAGCAACGAATAATCAGCCGGTAGCAAATGATTTTAATGATAAATTACGTGTAGTTATTTTCGATAATCATGCTGAATATAATAAATATGGACAATTAGTTTTTGATATTAATACCGATAATGGCGGTATGTACATAGAGGGTACCACTCAAGACCCCGATAATATTGCCACTTTCTATTCATTTGAGCATTTTTGGGTAAGACCTGAATTTGCTGTTTGGAACTTAAATCATGAATTTGTTCATTACTTAGATGGCCGTTTCGTTAAATATGATACTTTTAATCACTTTCCAAGTCATATGGTGTGGTGGTCTGAAGGTCTAGCAGAATACGTGGCTAATGAAGATGATAACCCAAGGGCCTTTAAGCTGGTCAATGAAACTAAAGCAAAAGATTGGCCAAGTCTATCTGATGTATTCAATACTGAATATAAAGACGGTACTGACAGAGTTTATCGCTGGGGTTATCTAGCAGTGCGTTTTATGAATGAACATCATCAAGATGAATATAGAAAAATGGCTCATTACTTACAAACAGATTTTTTTGCCGGCTATAAAAAATTATTGGACGAATCAGGTGAAAAATTTAATGATGAATTTAATCAGTGGTTGGTAGAACATAACAACAGTTTTGTTGCTGAAGCCGAAGATAGTAATCCGCAAAAGCCACGTCAATTTTATCGTTATACCTACAAAGACTATTTACAGCCATCACATTTAACTGAAGATAAGTTACATATGCACTGGCAGTATTGGCATGAAAACGCTTTAAAAGCGGCAGAAGAAAAAATCGCTAATGAGTCAAATAAAAAATAATTAGCTGTCTATAACTAGAAAATGTAACGCTTTAGCTGATCTCACTTTGAGTAGTATCAACTAAAGCGTTTTTATTTTTTGAGTACACTAGCTAGCATAAAATATAATTTACTGACTACATTTACATCTAGCAACTACCGCTGAAACGGCGTAACTTTCCGTCCTATTTTGCTATGAATTCTTTTTGCAAAATGCAAACATCCTAGCTAAATTCTAACGTCATTAAAATAGCTTAATATTTTTCAATGGTATATCAATAACCTTCTGTTGGCATCGATGATGCATTACTACAGGAGTAAGCTTAAAAGTAGGTAGAGCCATTTACTAAGTGAGGGTAGTCATATGAGTAACAATTCTAATTTCAGCAATAGGCGAATGATAATGCCGGCAGAGTTACTGTCTTTATACAAGAGTAATAACCAGATAACAGATCACTGTATTGATGTCGTTGAACAAAACCACGAGCAAAATTTAGCCCTACTAACTGAGCAATTTGGTGAGCAGGAAGATAATGCTATGTATGTATTGGGTTATAACTAGGTATTTGACTTACTTTAAAGTAAAGAGCTTTAAAATAAAGATCTTTGAAGTAGAACGTTATTTTAAATAAAAATCGTTTAAATAGAATACTTTCAAATAAAATGGCTTGGCTTTATCTAGGTATTTCCTATGATAAAGTCCCCCTTTATTTGTGAACAATGGGTTATGACCCATTGATGAATATGATTTGAACCTAATTGAGGTTTGCAATGCTAATATATCCAATTCAAAGAGTGTTCAACCAGTAAATTATACTTTTTAAACCATAACAGATTGTATATATTAAATAAATACGCTTACAATTTATTACGTTCTGTTTGAATCACTCATATTTGCAAAACTTAAGGGATAACTATTATTTCGCTTTTATTATGGATGTCAGGTGCACTGGCTTCTTTTTGCATTCTCGCCATTGGCGCACGGGAGCTCAGCGGTGTGCTTAGTATCAGCCAGTCTTTAGCCATTCGTAGTGCAATTGGACTGGTATTTTTATCTGTGGTGTACTTTATCCGTGCACGATTTTTTAAAGTTCAGTCTTTAAAAATAAAGCCTAAGCCAGCGCTTAACGTATTCAAACTTCACTTATTTCGCAATGTATCTCATTTTCTTGCTCAATACGGCTGGTTTTTTGGTATTGGCTTGTTGCCGTTGGCGGAAGTATTTGCTTTAGAGTTCACAGTACCTATTTGGACGATGTTAATTGCCAGTATTTTTCTTAATGAAAAAGTTACCGTAAATAAACTGATAGCGATTTTTTTGGGTACTCTAGGCGTGATAGCGATTGTTCAACCTGGATATGCCTTAATTGATTTTGCCGCTATGGTAGTGTTGGGCTCTGCAGTTTGTTTTGCCATCTCACATAGCACAACAAAGTATTTAGCAAAAACAGAGTCACCCTTAACTATTTTACTCTACATGTGCGTTATTCAACTACCCATTGGCTTATTATTATCATGGTCAAATTGGCTTTGGCCGAAAGGAGAACAGTGGCTCTGGCTTGTAGTTATTGGCCTTAGCGCATTATTCGCACATTTTTGTTTAGCTAAAACAATGCAATATGCTGAAATTACTACCATTATTACTTTGGATTTTTTCAGGTTGCCACTTATCGCATTGGTTGGGGTGGGCTTTTATAATGAATCATTTGAATTGCCTTTACTAATTGGTGGGGCATTAATGCTTATTGGTAATCTTATTGGCGTTGGAGGTTTGTCTAATAGTAAGGAGAAGCAAAACCTAAAGAAATAGCACGGTGTTGCTCTTGTCTCTAATTGTAGGTGTGCTGCTTTCTTATTTGCTAAAAAGCAGCAAGCTTTGATGTGTTTTTATGCTCTGCTAATTACTAATTCAGTATTACTGCCCATACCTGAGCAATAGCAAAGTAATAACGAATACGTTAAGCGTGGCTAAATTTGCAGAGATGTTAGCTTGTTCAAATACACTGCTATAATTATAAGAGGTATTAAGCAGCACTATTAGCTAATTGTTTTTTGCTAGTTTGCATTGTGTTAGGAGGTTGAAATGGTTTCTTCAGTTGATGGCGGAGGCTCTGTAGCAAAAGTATTGCAACAACAGCGTCAACAAGTAGCGGCTCAGCAAGACGAGCAAAGGGTAAAAGAGCAACAACAAGAGGTTAATCGCCAAGATCAAGAAAGTAGCTCTGTTGAGCCAAGCCGAAATGACCCAGATGATAGAAAAGGTCGTTCAGTGGATATAACCGCTTAACTAAAGTTATTTAAACAAGCCCCTTGTAAAAGGCAGGCTTATTATTCGGTGTTCTTTTTCCTAAATGCAAAAGCTTTCTCACAAGCGGGCAGTTCATAGAACATTGGTGCGCCATTTATGCGGTTGCCATTATATGCTTTCGCTTCATTGTGGCAGACCGATTCACTTTTTTTGAATTTTTGCCGACATTCTTGAAAGATTTCACTTCTTCTGGGTTTTAACGCAATTTTTCTTGCTGCTTCACAAGCTTTATCTAACTTTTTTTGTTCATTTTGATGTGCAAAAGCCACGGACGTTATGCTGTTGGTTACTATGAATACAAAACAGGTTAGGGTCGTAATTGATAAAAAATTAGCGGGCATATTTAATTCCTTGTAAAAATAGCAATCGGACAAAAATAAATAAGTAATCCGTTTGTTATAACTATTAACACTTTAGTGATTGTTGTTCATTACAGTGTCTAAGTCTATTAATAAATTTTCAATATATTTGTTATAAACTCTCAATAAAGACAGTCAAAAAGTGGTTTTTTGGCAAAGGCTTACCTACAGTTATTAATAATATCATTCGTGTTTTTATAATAATAAAAGAACTAAATAACAATTTAGTCAGGGGTTAAAAAGGAATATCATATGCAGAGTCTAAAAATACAAGAATATATGAATCATTACCCAGTCACTTTTACCGAAAGTATGTCTGTGGAGGAGGCGTCATTACGCTTTTTAAAAACCAAGCAGATTGGTGGGCCAGTGATAGATCAAAACTATAAAGTGCTTGGCTTTATTTCAGAAGGTGATGTTTTAGAGAAAATGTTAGAAACCATTTATTTCAATGAAAATGTCGCGATTATTAAAGATATTATGAACAAAAAAGTGCTGTCAGTGAAACCTTATGACAGTATTATTGAGTTAGGCCAAACCATGATAAAGGATAAACCTAAAGTTTATCCAGTAATTGATGATGATGGTAATTTACTTGGCACTATCTCTCGAAATGAAGTTTTACAAGCTTGTTATAAACACGGAAAGGCAAGAGCCTCTATAGAGAAAGAGCACGCGGCAGTTTGATAGCTAAGGTGCTCACCTATAATAAGTAGTCTTTTTTTAAAAGGAGCTGTAAAGCTTCTTTTGCTTGTTTTAATCTTGCCAACGTAGCGCTAAGCAGAACAATAAATTAATGCGTTTGCTATTACTCGCTGTAATTACGATATTTTACTGTTAAAATAACTTTTTTGATTTCCTATCCGAGTTTGCTTTGTCTGTTTCAATTGAGCCTGTTATTACTTCGTTTTCCCATTTACAAAACCTTTTTGAGCTAATGCCGCAAGCGAAAAATTGTGATGCTTTTCGCTTTAAAAAGAGGTTAGTAAATCTTAAAAAATCAATAGTTAAAGAGGCTGGGCAACAATCATCAACTGAAATAGCGGCTTTGCTATTATCAATAAAACAAATTAAATTGGTTGAGCAGTTACAACAACATATCCTTAAATCAATCAATGATAAACAACAAAAAATTAGAAACCTGCCAAAAATAACCTATCCAGATGGTTTACCCATTTCAGATAATGCCGAGCAAATCTCCAAAGCTATTCAAGATAATCAAGTCGTCATTATTGCTGGTGAAACAGGCTCAGGGAAAACTACCCAAATCCCGAAAATTTGTCTTGAACTTGGCCGAGGCGTGGATGGTCTAATTGGTCATACCCAACCTAGGCGAATTGCGGCAAGAACCGTTGCTAATCGTATTGCTGAAGAGTTAGGAACAACGCTTGGCGATCAGGTAGGTTATAAAGTTCGTTTTAATGATCAAGTCAGTGACCGCAGTTATATTAAATTAATGACTGACGGTATTTTGCTGGCGGAAATGCAAAGAGATAGATTATTACGTCAATACGATACTATCATTATCGATGAAGCCCATGAACGCAGTTTAAATATCGATTTTATCTTAGGTTATTTAAAACAAGTTCTGGCTAAACGCCCTGATCTTAAGTTAATAATCACCTCAGCGACCATTGACCCAGAACGTTTTGCTCAGCATTTTTCCAGCAAAACAGGGGGGTCAGCGCCAATTATTGAAGTATCAGGTAGGACTTTCCCTGTTGAAATGCGCTATCGACCATTAAATGATCGGGTAGTCAGTGACGATGACGAGCAATCACCTCAAGAGGTTGATGTTATTAGTGGTATTTTGTCGGCAGTTGATGAGCTTAGTGATTGTGGGCAAGGTGACATTCTTGTTTTCCTCAATGGTGAGCGTGAAATACGCGACACAGCCGCTGCGCTCAACAAAGCCAATTTAAGACATACTCATGTTTTACCACTGTATGCACGTTTAACTGTCAGCGAGCAAAACCAAATATTTAAACCCCATAGTGGTCGAAATATTGTCTTAGCGACCAATGTCGCCGAAACGTCTTTAACTGTCCCTGGTATTAAGTATGTTATTGACCCAGGTACAGCGCGGATTTCTCGTTACAGTTATCGTACTAAAGTACAACGTTTACCTATTGAAGCTGTATCACAGGCAAGTGCTAATCAACGCTCCGGCCGCTGTGGCCGTGTTTCTGAAGGTATTTGTATTCGTTTATATTCAGAAGATGATTACAACAGTCGCGCTGAGTTTACTGATCCTGAAATTCTACGTACTAATTTGGCCACAGTAATATTGCAAATGCATGCCCTTGATTTAGGTGATATTGCTGACTTCCCATTTGTTGAAGCGCCAGATAATCGTAATATTAGCGATGGCGTCCGTTTATTAGAAGAAATTGCTGCGATTGAAAGTCCCGGGAAGCCAGACAAAGTTAATTCATCGAGTAAAACTAAATTTTCGAAAGGTGCGCTAAAACCAACAACGACACAGTTGACTAAGTCAGGCCGTTTATTAGCAAAATTCCCCATAGATCCCCGTTTAGCTAAGATGGTTATCTCTGCCATTGAGTTTGGTTGTATTGAGCAAATACTTATTATTGTTAGTGCTTTAAGCATTCAAGACCCGCGTGAAAGGCCCCATGAAAAGCAGCAACTTAGTGATGAAAAGCATAATCGTTTTAAAAACAAGAGTTCTGATTTCATAAGTTTACTAAATCTTTGGCAGTATATTAATGAGCAGAAAAAAGATTTAACGCAAAACCATTTCAGGAAATTATGTCAGCGTGAGTTCCTATCCTATGTGCGTTTACGTGAATGGCAGGATATTTTTAGTCAATTAAAGCTAACACTAAAAGAGCAAAACATACAGTTAAGCTCGGTTAATTACCGCTTCTCAATACCAAGTTCTCAACAAGCTAACGAAGCAGAGGGCAAGGCTAAAGAAAGTGAACAGGACTCGGCATTAACACCAGTACATCAAGCCTTATTATCAGGTTTGCTTAGCCATATTGGACAGCAAGATGAAAACCGCGAGTATAAAGGTGCTCGCGGTATGAAATTCTTTATTTTCCCTGGCTCAGCGTTAACCAAAAAATCACCAAAGTGGCTGATGTCGGCAGAATTAGTGGAAACTAGCCGGTTATTTGCTCGTATGAACGCTAAAATTGACCCTCTATGGCTTGAGCCGCTGGCACAACACCTTGTTAAACGTAATTACAGTGAGCCGCACTGGGAGAAAAAGCAAGGTGCGGTGATGGCCTTTGAGCAAGTCACCTTATATGGCTTAAGTATTGTCAGTAAACGTAAAATTAATTTTAATACCATTGAACCCGCTACTTGTCGTGAGATATTTATTCGCGAAGCGCTGGTTAATGGTGATTGTGTTATTAAAGAAAAATTCTTAAGTAAAAATCAACAATTGGTAGCAAGCATTGAAGCGTTAGAGCAAAAAGCACGCCGCAAAGACTTTTTGATTGACGAACAACAGTTGGTTGATTTTTACAGTGATAAATTACCTGAAACCATTATCTGTCAGCGAAGTTTTCTCGCTTGGTGGAAAAAAGCTAAACAAGACGACGGTCAATTATTAGACTTTAGTGAAGCTTTTTTATTGAATGAATCATCCAATAAATTAAGTACTAAGGAATATCCTGATTTTTGGCAACAAGATGCTATAACTTTACCGCTAAAATATCATTTTAGCCCAGGGGATGTTGATGATGGCATAAGCATTATTGTACCTATTGCCTTATTAAATCAGGTACATGATATTGGTTTTGACTGGTTAATTCCTGCATTGCGTGAAGAGCTTGCTATCGCTTTAATTAAAGCCCTTCCTAAAACTTTAAGACGTAACTTCGTGCCGGCACCTAATTACGCACAGGCTTGTTTAGCAGCAATGCCAAGTGATGAGGGCCATTTACAAGCGGCACTGGCGAAACAACTATTACGTATGACGGGTGTGCGTTTACCTGAAGAGGCTTGGCAAGATATTTCACTGCCGGTACATTTAACCATGAATTTTCAAGTGGTGGATGACAAAGGTAAGTTATTAAAGCAAGGTCGAGATCTAAACGATCTTAAAGCTGATTTGCAAGGAAAAGTGAAAGCATCGATAAAAAAGGTGGCAGAAAAGGGGATAGAACAAGTAGATTTAACTCAATGGAATTTTGGAAAATTGCCTGTAGGTTATGAAAAGAAAGTTGCTAATATAACCATTAAGGCATTTCCGGCGTTAGTTGACCATAAAAGCAGTGTTGCCATTGAGTTATTTGAGCAAGAGCAACATGCCCAAGAAGCTATGCTCAAAGGTATCAGCCGACTCATTTTGCTGAATATCCCTACACCACTAAAGTATTTACAGGAAAAATTACCTAATAAGGCCAAACTTGGTTTATATTTTAACCCATTTGGCTCAATCAACGATCTGTTACAGGACTGTATCCAAGGTGCCTGTTTGTCTTTGGTACAGCAGTTTTCATCGCAGCAAAACGATGGACAATTACCACGAGAGCAAGCACAATTTTCTCTATGTTGTGATTATGTGCGCGCTGAAATTGCAGACTGTGTTTTAGCAGCAGCCATTAAAGTTGAACGCACCTTAAGTTTACGTCATGAAGTCACTAAAAAAATGAAAGGTAGCGTACCGTTAAATGTCATCCAATCCCATGGTGATATCAAGCAACAATGCCAGCAGTTAGTGTTCAAAGGTTTTGTAAGCTATTCAGGTTTAACTAAATTAGATGATATTACTCGCTATTTACAAGGCATGTTACGTCGATTAGAAAAACTGCCCATTGACCCTAATCAAGACAGGTTAAAACTGATTGAAGTGAATAAAGTAAATGACGTTTTCCAGAGCATTATAAAGAAACAGCGAAAAGATAAGCCCATTGAAAATGACTTACTTGCAACTCGTTGGTTAATTGAAGAGCTTCGGATTTCTTTATTTGCACAAAATTTAGGTACTGCAGCACCTATATCGGTAAAACGAATTTTAAATCATTTAAAAGCCTATGCTTAAGTAATATGTTTAAGCGATTATCGACATCTAAACCATAATATTGCTTAACTGTTCAATAAAAATTTGAATTATTTATGAGCACTAGTTGACACTTATGGTTTTGCTCAGTATAAATAATAGCGTCGTAAATAGTCTGCTTTGGAGAGCGAATGAACGGTTTTGATGATAAACGTGATTTTTACCGCATGATGTTAAACAGTGAAGTGACTGTTACCGTTATAGATGATGAAGTAAATAGTCAACTGACTGCTACTTGTCGGGACTTGAGTGCTACAGGCATGGCGTTTGAAATGGAACATCCTTTAGCGATTTCTACTCATGTGAGGATAAAAGTCGACTCAGCGAGTAGTCAGGTACAAACGCTTGATATCCGTGGACGTGTAGTTCGCATTGAAGAAGAAAACGTCAATTGTTATCTTATCGGTATTGCCATTGAAGAAATAGATTAGCTCTATATTATTTGCTTTGAAATGATAGAAAAAGCCAGAGTTAATCTGGCTTTTTAGTTTTTACCTTCCCCGTTGTATTCAGTCACAGCTCTCACTTTCAAATCGCTAGCTGTCACGGGGTTAACATGTCTAATTTTGAATGCTAAGCTTCATTGAAAGTGTTAACGGCAAGCATTAGTGTCAAAATCAATAACTAATGATGCATTATTACTATCACCCGTTACTTTAATGTATCCCCAATACTCTGATAGATTAGTTAAGTAAATACACTCACTATTTCCTGCATTATATGAAGTTCCATTATGATTTGAACCATTTGGCCAGCCCGTATTGCTAAATTCTATATTCAAATTACCGGTACCGTTACCTGTAGTGATAGCTATACTGCTATGGCCACTTACATCAGCAACGCTTAACCAACTAGTACTTACATTTCCAAGACAAATGGCTTCTCCATCAGCTACTTGACCACTAGATTGTGAGCCTTGTATGGCACACATATCCGGAACATTGCCACCAGGAATTGTTGTTGCACTTATATCAGCCATTGTAGTTGCAGTTTCTGTTAAGCCTTGATTATCAGTAATGCTCAAGGTTACTGTATAATTATTTGCTGAAGAATAGATATGGCTTGGGTTTGCTGAAGAGCTGCTTGTGCCATCACCAAAGTTCCAATTATATGTAGCAATTGAACCATCCGAATCGTAACTGCCAGCACTACTAAAGCTTACTGATACACCTTCATCAGCGGTATATGGACCATTAATATGAACAACAGGTGCTACATTGGGTGTGCCTTGACCTTCATCAAAACTTGCTGTGAGGGTAACATTGGCAAAGGCACTATAGGCATTAACATTCATATACCAAAGGCCAGCAGTTGGACTTGAAACGGTACAAGTTTCACTATTACCTGATTGATAAGGACGGCAATCGTAGCTACTAGAAGAAGGAGCAGTACCTTGTTTAATGAATAAGTCAGCGTCGCCGCTACCGCCACTAATATTTACCACTAAGTTTGTTGCGCCAACAGGAACATTAATAAAGTAGCTATCAGTGGTTTGATTGGTACTTGCTGATAAGCCTGACTTTGAACCACCATTAACAATTTCTAGACTGGCGCCTGAGGATATCGTTACTGCTGCGGTTGAGCTACCCATTGCACCTTGATCATCTGTAACAGTTAATGTTGCAGTATAATTATTCGCATTTGCGTAACTGTGGCTAGCGTTAGCACCAGTGCCTGTTGTACCGTCACCAAAGTTCCAACTATAACTAACAATAGAGCCGTCAGAATCTACTGAGCCATTACTAGTAAAGTTAATAACTTCACCGGCTTGACCCGCATATGGTCCATTTGCGTTGGCTGACGGGGCGGCATTATTTGGCGTAGTGCTACCGTCACTTTTAACGGTTTGTGTCCAAGTGGTAAATTCGTTGCTGTAATTATTTACCCAAGAATTTAAACGTGTTTTATAGGCTGTCCAGTTGCCAGCACGAGTTTCCCCTATCATTGCTTTAACTTCGTTAAAGTGGTTTTCAAACATAAAGCGAACTGCTAGGTAACCCCATTGGTAAATTCTATCTTGATCAAAACCATCATAAGTGGTTTCAAAAATAGTGCTTAAAGTATAAGTAGATCCATCATGAATGGTATCAATTGCCGATGGGTTATTATTTTCATTAGCAACGTATTCGGCAACACCTTCAGCCCACCAAACAACTTTTTCTGTTGGTGTATTAAAGTTACCAAATAAATCAAAGCGACCATCTAGGTAATGTACGTATTCATGTTCTAAGTTCCAAACATAATGCGGAGCTTCAGCATAAGAAGCCTCATAAGCAACAAAATTAGGTATGTTTCCAGCAACTGATGGGTCGCCTTCTAAATACATACCGCCATTATTGGTGTTTATATCAAAGATAGGACCGGCATATTTACCATAATCATTACTGCTGTCGAAAATATTAATTTGCAATTGATTGTTGGTATCACCAGGAATTGGCACATTGCCAGATTGTGTTTTGTTATGAAAATAGCTTTCCTCAGCACCTAATGTTGAACAAGCGGATGATTGCTGTGCAGAGGTTAGGTTTTGTGAACGGATTTTAAGTGTGGAGCTACAAGTATAAGTTTGCGCTAATGCTTGTGTTTCTAGTTGTGTTTCATAACCACAAATACCGTAGTCATTACATTTACCGTAGTAAGTGGCCGTATCAGCAGCGCCTAACCAGACAGCGTCGCCATTACCAAACATAACATAATTGGAGAAAATGCTATTTAGGCCTGAATCAACCGTAGACTGAATGGCAGTGCCATACATTTTCATTCGACCTAACTCACGAGCCGCATTAGCAATAAGATATTCAGACTCACTGTTAATCATCCAGTTTTGCTGAGTAAAATTATTTAAGCGACTTATTAACGTGGTATCGGTGTTTACTAAGTTTTTAAAGTTAGTATTGTATTGTCCGCGAAATAAAATAGTGAAAATACCATTAACGGCACTGCGCATATTCCATTTATTAGCGTAGCTTTGATTCCAGCGGTTTAACCACTCTTTAACAACGGGTAAATATATGTCTTGTTGTTCAGAGCTATCCATAGTGATGATAACTTCAGATAAGGTTTTACCATGGCCATCGTTATCTTGATAAAAATTGGCATTGTTAACAAAGGCATCAATGGCGCCTTTAACTGAGGGTTTTACCCAAGAAATAAAGCTGACGCTATTATTGTAAAACTCTACATAATAGCCAGCGCGTAAATATAAAAACATCGCTTCAATATTAACATCACCGCCACCGGCATAAGATTGAGATAAGTTTTTTACATGATTAGCAACAGCATACATGTTGTCTGAACTATATGCGCTACTTTGAATGCTAGTTGAAGCATTAAACAATTCGTTAACACAATTAGGACCTTGAGTTTTAATTTCATTAATCAAGGTTGAAGAGTTTGAAGTAGCAAAGGCATTAACATTACAACTAGCGGATGCTGAGACTTGTAACGACATGGGTTGGACTGACTTTGAATTCAAACTTGCTAACGATTTAGTGGTTTCCTGTATTTCTCTTCGAGGAGTTGGTGCCTTAATATCTTGCGTGTTTTTATTTGCATGGCCATTGTGTAGGTCAACAGCTTGCACCTTTGATTGTTGAGGTGCTTGTTGTGGGGCTTGCGGAATATGTGCAGCCTGTGCTGAGGCTATTGTTAGCAAAGTACAGCTAGCAATAAAGATCTTATTAAGCTTCATATCTATCTTCCTTTATATTTTTAGTATTTTTATATTCTTCCTTAGAGCATGAATTCCTTTATGAAAATCAGCCACATCCGTATAGCAAATAAAACCTACCATATACTTTATATCGTATACAATCGTTATTTAGATCAAAATACGAACAAATAACGGGTGAAATTAAAGCAGGTAAGGTTGTTTTTATGTTTGATTTAATTTTAACTAATTGATTGTTTTATGTTAATTAAATGTAAAGCTAGTGTTAAGTGCATATTGGTTAATGATGTTTTTTAAGGTGAAATAAATTAAAAAAAAGTAATTTATTTGTTCGATAGAGAGGCAAGGTAAGATTTTTGAATAGAAATACTAAAATAAATGTGAAATTAATTGTCTATCTTATGTGTCCGAGGCAACGAAATATTTGTCATTTAAATGGCCATCCATGGCGCATCAAATTACATCTTTTTTTTATTGAAAATAAAGCAATTATTCAACTTGGCAAACTAAACCTTTTAAATAATAACCTTCAGGATAATTTGAAGATATAGGATGATCTGCTGCCTGTTGTAAACGTTCAACAAAATAGACTTTTCTTTTAGCATCTAGAGCCGCATCGGCTACCACTTTTTGAAATAAGCTTGCTTCCATCAAGCCTGAGCAAGAAAAGGTTAATAAAAGACCACCAGGGTTCAATAACTGCATGGCAAGCATGTTGATGTCTTTATAACCACGACAAGCGCCGGTTAGTTGTGCTTTTGATTCAACAAATTTAGGCGGATCAAGGATAATCATATCAAAACGGCGCTTTTCTTCACGGTACCGTCTTAATAGTTTAAAAACATCTTCTTTGACAAAAGATACATTAGCATCAGTTAAACCATTTAATTCAAGGTTACGTTGCCCCATATCAAGTGCTGCTTGCGATACATCGACATTAATCACTTCTTTGGCATTATTTGCTGCGCAATGTAGTGCAAAAGTACTGGTATAAGAAAAACAATTTAGAATAGTTTTATCTTTGGCAAATTTACCTGCAGTTAATCGAGAGTCGCGTTGATCGAGATAAAAACCTGTTTTGTGGCCAGTAGCGACATCAACATGAATTTTGATACCGTGTTCTTCAATAACACACTCGGTAGAATCCTGTGGCTCAGTTAACCAACCGGTTACGGGCTCTAAGCCCTCTTTTTTGCGGACATCAACATCAGAGCGCTCATAAATATGACAATCAGGGTAAAGCTGCTTTAAACAACTCACTAGCGTGTAACGATGAAAGTCTGCACCAGCGCTAAGTAATTGACAAACTAGAAAGTTATCATACTTATCAATAGTAACGCCGGGTAAACCATCAGACTCACCAGCAATTAATCGATAGCCTGTTAATTTTCCTTGTTCGATAAACCAATCACGCCTTACTTGTGCGTTCTGTAACTTATTAAGGAAAAAATTATGATCAATTTCTTGGTTTTCATCAAAGCTCCACACCCTAATTCTAATTTGAGACTCAGGTGAATAAGCTCCTTTGGCTAACCAGTTACCTTTACTATCGAATACATCAACAGTATCCCCAAGCATTGGTTTTCCTTTGATTTTATTTATAGCTTTCGAGAAAATCCACGGGTGTTTACGCAATAAAGATTTTTCACGACCAACATTTAAAGAAATTCTTGCTGACATAGGTCTATACTTATTTTTAATGAATAAATACCAAGCATTAAACGAGGCTTTATTCGTTGAAAGAGAAATTTGTGCCGATTTTAGACAATGACTGCCTAAGGTGCAAACTTTACTGGTAATAATAGTGATTTAACAAGAGAAACATCTATGAATGTTAGCTATATTGCGCATATTTCAGGTAGGGTACAAGGGGTGTATTTTCGAGCTTCATCTCAACAACAAGCCATTGAATATAGCTTAAGTGGTTATGCTCGAAATTTAGCCGATGGTGATGTAGAAGTCTTGCTTTGTGGTGAGCAAGACAATATTAACAAAATGTTAGTATGGCTTGCCCATGGGCCAGAGCAAGCACAAGTGACCGACATACAGCATAAACAAGTGCCATGGCAACAGCATAACTTTTTCTCTATAGGGTAGTCACCAATCGCTCTAAATTATTTTTTATCGCTGTTAGGGCGTTATGGTTTAATAAAACTGAAACGCTTTAATGTTTTCCCCTCTCGTTCGATAGTTTCATCAAACATGGCTAGCGGGCGCAACCAAATATCTTCTGCATTATCTTTAGGGTGATACACAACCAAATATTCTTCAGTTTCACTATGCCTTGCAATATAAAGTACTTGGTAGTAATTACCTTTAAAATGCTGGTAGGTTCCTGTTTTTATCATTGTTTTACCTTCGGGGTCATTGACGGGAAATTTTAAAATGGGTCTTTTAGTATTTTATCAATATACCACTTACCATCACGTTGGATAATTGCTAGGCGTTTAACTTCTTTAATCCGGTTCTCTTGATAATAACCATCAAAGTAGATAGTTATATTAGCGCTACCTTTAAATTGTTCACGTATTTTCACACCAGCACCATCGGGTTTTATCTCAACTTTGTCGTACGACATATTAAATAAGTGACGAGCAACCGCTTCTGAAGAGCGGTAATGAAGAATTAAACGCGCTAGTTTAGGGTTACAAACAGAGGCCGCCTTCTCAACATTTTTTTCATTATAAAGCGCATCAAAAAAAGCCACAGCAACTGTTTCTGGGTTATCAACGGTGGTGATTTTTTTAGGGTCATCTTCACCGCAAGCTGCTAGCAAAAGAACTGAACAAGATAGCAATGAAAATAGAACGATTTTTAAATAATGCATTGAAGTTTAGTCAAAAAATGAGACGTTAATGCAATAGTAACGTAATTAGTTTGCTAAAGCGAAGCGAAATATCTAAGCGCTTTTTTAGGGGGGGATTTATCAACAAAAAAGGCACCGAAGTGCCTTTAATCAAAACTGAAGTTAAATTCGTAATATTTTATTGAACAAGTTCTTTATCGCTAAAGCTCTCACTAAATAATGCACTAGATAAATAACGCTCAGCTGAACTTGGCAATATAACAACAATATTTTTACCTTTGTTCTCAGGAAGCTCTGCCAGACGCTTGGCGGCAATAACTGCTGCGCCAGAAGAAATACCAGCAAGGATACCTTCTTCTTTCATTAAACGGTGCGTCATTGCAAAGGCATCATCATTTGAAACAAGTTCAACGGCATCAACCATTTCAAGATCTAAGTTACCTGGAATAAAGCCGGCACCTATACCTTGAATTTTGTGAGGACCTGGCGTTAATGGTTCACCAGCAAGTGCTTGAGTAATTACTGGTGAGTCAGTCGGCTCTACAGCTACCGTAGTGATAGCTTTTCCTTTGGTAAGTTTTATATAGCGACTAGTACCTGTGAGCGTACCACCAGTGCCAACACCAGCAACAAAAATGTCTATATTACCATCTGTATCATTCCAGATTTCAGGCCCTGTAGTTTCTTCATGAATTTTCGGGTTAGCGGGATTATCAAACTGGCCTAATAAAACATATTTATCTGGATCCGAATCTTTCAGCTCTTGGGCTTTAGCAATTGCGCCACCCATGCCCTTGGCACCGTCAGTTAATTCAACTTTTGCACCTAAAGCCGTTAGTAGTTTACGGCGCTCTAAGCTCATAGTGCTTGGCATCGTTAAAGTTATGGCGTAACCGCGTGCGGCAGCAACAAATGCTAAGGCAATACCGGTATTACCACTGGTAGGCTCGACAATTTCTTTTCCTGGGCTTAATAAACCTTTTTCTTCAGCATCCCAAACCATACTCGCGCCAATACGACATTTAACGCTGAAACTTGGGTTTCTCGCTTCAATTTTGGCGTAAACATTTGCGCCATTTTCAGCATTAATCACGCGGTTTAGTTTAACCAGAGGCGTATTACCTATGGTTGTGGTGTTGTCTTCGAAAATTTTAGACATATTGGATCCTGTGAATGAGTTACTTTAACAGCCTAAGAGTAGCTAGTTGCGGTAAAAAATGAAGTGATATTTTGTTATAACTTATATTGCTATATATCAAAAAAATATAAAAAGCTCATTTTTTGATATTACAAAATGTGAGTTATGGTTTTGTTTTTGTCGCTTTAATTTGCAAACTACCTTGGTGATCGTACATTGACAGCTGGTCATTATTCAATTGAAAGCGTTTTACCTTACCCAGTGCTTGTAATAATAAAGACTCTTGCTGCATTAATGCAGGCAAACACATTTTACGAGTGGTAGCGATAGGACCAATACTTATCGAGTTATTTTGTAAGCTGTAACTGGTCGAAATATTATTACAAGATGCTGAGCCACTTAACTTATTTTTCTGATCAAATGTTAACCGAGCAGAACTTTGACTTATAACCGGTTTATTTTTAATCGATTGAACAAGCCAACTACCGGATAATGTTTCAGGGGTAGGAAGAGTGGTGGAGCTATTACAAGCTATCAGTTGTGTTGATAGTGCCAAAATCAACGTGAGTCGTTTAATATTTATAGTGTTATTCATAAAAATCTCTATATATTTTCCAGGCGGCTGAAATGCCCAAACTGGTAGGTTATATTAATCTTAGTGTCATTCAATTAACTATGGAACTCAAGCGCTTACTTTATTAATACATTTTTACATTCATTGAGGCATTAAATATCTAATCGAAAGTGAAAGTGCTTTCGCTAAACAAATGAAGTTGTTGGTCTATAAAAATTGTTGGCGTATAATCAAATTATTCATCTTCCCGCTACCTATTAAGGAATTGACTTTGCCCTTCGCCCTAGTTGATATGTTAGCTTTATCTATTTTCATTGTCGCTTGGTATGGGTATACCGTCTTTGCAAGGAAAAAAGCTAAAACAACTGATTGTATCGCTCGGTCCTTACATCAACACAGAATTCATTGGATGTATGAGGTAATAACACGCGAAATAAGAGTTTCAGAAGCGTCGTTATTGGCTAATTTAGAGCGTAACATTGCTTTTTTTGCTTCGAGTACCTTGCTAATTCTTGCCGGTATTTTTACCTTATTCGCTAAAGTAGCAACATTAGAGGTGGTTATTGCCTCATTGCCATTTGCTACCGATGTTAACCACCTAGCTATACAACTTAAACTCAGCTTATTAGCCTTTATTTTTGTTATTTCCTTTTTTCAATTCACTTGGTCTATGCGTCAGTATGGGTTTTTAAATGTAATGATAGGCGCTGCACCCATTGATCTTTCAGGTACCAATGAAAACCTAAAGGCATATGCTAAGCAAATGGCGATAGTGCAAGATCAGGCCGCGCATTCTTATAACTATGGTTTAAGGTCATATTATTTTGCAATAGCGGCAATGTGTTGGTTTTTTCATCCATTGTTATTAGTATTGATGAGTTTATGGGTCGTTTATACTTTATATACACGAGAGTTTAATTCAAAAGCAGTAAAAGCTATTACAACAGCTCAGAACCTTTTAAATCATGAGCGCCAGTTAAAAAATGAGCACTAGTCAAGCACCTAAAACGTATCAAGAATACTCCATCGAAGATTTTGATAAGTTTGATTGCCTAAAGTTATCAAAACGATTTTATATTGTTTTACTGTTTGTTTTGCGTGGCTATTTAGTTTGGCTAATGTCGGTCACGAACATGAAAGATAGGGTCGGCACCATGCAATGGATTTATCCTGAGACAAACTTGTTTTTTTTAAGTTTAATATCGGGTGTTATTGGTTTGTTTGTAGTGCTAATTATTAGCTTACGAAGGCCTGATGCGCCAAAATGGATACAACAGCTTTGGCCTTATTGCCGAACACTTTTAGTGGGCGCGTTAATTTTTGATTTTATCATCAACCTCATTGGCTTTTTTTATTGGCAACTATCATCGATACCTTGGCTTGTTTGCCAAGGGGCTATTGTTTTTGCGTTAATAATTTTATGCTTTACCAGTAAACGTTTGCAAATTAATTTAAGTGAGTTTCCTCAAACGTTACCAGAAAAATAGTTATCAAATACGCGCAATTGTGTCGTCAATAAAATAAGGCTTGTTAGTGAATAATCTACCCGATAACCAAGAGATTAAAGAAGACCAACGATTAATCATTCTCGATACTGAAACCACAGGTATCAATCCAAGAGAAGGGCACAGAATAGTTGAAATTGGCTGCGTTGAAATGATCAACCGTCAATTAACAGGGCGAACTTATCACGCGTATATAAAACCTCTTGATCAACGCGGGCAAGTGTTCGAGATGGAGCAAGAGGTTATAAATATTCATGGCTTAACGAATGAATTTCTTAATGATAAACCTATATTTTCGCAAGTAGTTCATGAGTTTATTGAATTTATTCGAGGCGCTGAGTTAGTTATTCATAACTCAAAGTTTGATGTTGGCTTTATGGACCATGAGTTTTCACTGTTTAACTCAATGAACCGTAGCCAAGATAAAGTTCCGATGACTGAAGATATCTGTACTATTACAGATACGTTGAAGGTGTCAAAAGAGAAACTTGGCTCACCTAAAACCCTAGATTACTTAGCACGGTTTTATCGAGTAGATAAATTAATCGACCGTACTTATCACGGGGCATTGATTGATGCGCAACTATTGGCATTCGTTTATGTAGAAATGACACGTCTGCAGTCTACATTAGACTTTTCTGTCGGTGATGGCAGCAATGCTGATGCGAATGCCATTAGGCGATTGTCATCAACACGGAATAAATTAAAGGTTATTACCGCCTCGGCCGATGAATTAGATGCGCACGCGGAGCGCGTTGCCGTTATTGCTAAAAAAGGAGGAGAGCCACTTTGGAAATAAATAAGCAGCTTTATTTTAACGTTCAGAAATATACCGTACTGATATTTTTTTTGGCTATGAGCATTTGTTTCGCATCATTTAATGCAGAGGCCGCTGAAAATAATGATATAGAAAAAATCGGAAATAAACTAAATAAAACTAAAGTTGAATATTATCAACAAGACAATCTAACGAATCAAGTACCCTATTTTGATAATCGATTCCGTCTTGATGCAAACTTAGATGAAATAACATTAATTTTTTATCGTAAAAGTGGCAGTAAACCCATTATCCTTATTAGGCCTGATGGCAGTAAAATAAGGGTTAATAAATTTGACCATGATAAAGTGCAATGGTTTGATGACAGTACCTTTGACATGATTAAGATAAAGAAGCCTATGCCAGGTCCTTGGCAAGCGGTAGGAGATATCTTACCTAATAGTCAAATACTGGTGGTCTCCGATGTAAAGATTGCTGTAGAACCTTTACCGGAACTTGCATTTTCAGGTGAGACCCTTAAAGTTGAAGGGCGGCTATTTAATGGTGATGAGGCGATAGAAAGCCCACACTTTAAAAAAGTTGTAAAATTAGATGTTAACTTTTACAGCACTAATAACTCACTCTATGATAACTTCGGTGCTGATGCTATAAAAGTCACGTCTTTTCGAGATGATGGCCGTGCGTTAGATGAATATGCTAATGACAATACCTTCACTGGTGAGTTTATTTTAGACTTTGCTCCTGGTGAATGGCAGCCTGTCTACTTAGTGAAACTACCAATGGCTACGCGTGAGCTTAGACAAACCCCTATATTATTAAAAAAGACACCGGTAGAAATGAGTGTTGTCAAATCAGAAGACTCAGATAAACCCCATCAAGTTATCCTAACTATTGATCCGAGTTATGTTGATCCAAATAGTCTTGTCTTTCAAGGTAAATTTACTTTCCCTGACCGACAACTTGAACCTTTTTCAATTATGGAGAGCGTGGGTGAAACAAGGACTACCAACATTACTAATACCGAGCCAGGTATTTACCGTATTAATGTTAGTGCTTTTGGTAAAACTATTACTGGTAGGGAGTTTCGTTTAGTCGTACCAGAATTCACCTTTAATGTTGAAGCGTCCAATTACGTGATGAACACAGTGGCTGAGGACGGCACCATTGTGATAATTGAATCGGCTGATGATTTACTTATGAAAGCACAGGAAGAAAAAGAACAGGCTTTATTAGCTCAGCAACAGGCCCTAGAAGAAAAAGAGCAAGAAACAATGTTAATGATAATAGCCGGCAACAGTGTCATTATAATAATTGCACTTGTTTTGTATTTTTCTTTGCGAAGGAAGAAAGTGAAAACTAAATGATTTTAAAGCTATTTAGTTTGTATTCTATGAAAAGTGGTGAAATATGCTTTGATTTTCATCAGATTGCTCGCCAAATGCGCACGCAGTAAATTTTATTAAAAAAGTGGTTGACTGCGCCGCGTCATAACCGTATTATCTCGCCGCATTCAACGACATGTTGTTGAAGCAAGACATAAGTTACTATGATTAATTTAGATTAATTATTTTACTTATAGCAAAAGGTAGCGGAGTGGTAGTTCAGTTGGTTAGAATACCGGCCTGTCACGCCGGGGGTCGCGGGTTCGAGTCCCGTCCACTCCGCCAATTTTGTTAAAATCATCATAGTTGATGCGAAGTGAAATTCGTTAAAATTTCAAAGCGAAATACAGCGGAGTGGTAGTTCAGTTGGTTAGAATACCGGCCTGTCACGCCGGGGGTCGCGGGTTCGAGTCCCGTCCACTCCGCCAATTTTGTTTAAAATCATCATAGTTGATGCGAAGTGAAATTCGTTAAAGTTTCAAAGCGAAATACAGCGGAGTGGTAGTTCAGTTGGTTAGAATACCGGCCTGTCACGCCGGGGGTCGCGGGTTCGAGTCCCGTCCACTCCGCCAATTTTGATTTAGAATCATCATAGTTGATGCGAACTGAACTTCGTTAAAATTTCACGGGTAGAGTCCCGATCACTTCCCCAAGTGAAAACTCAAAGTAAGCAAGATATGCGGAGTGGTAGTTCAGTTGGTTAGAATACCGGCCTGTCACGCCGGGGGTCGCGGGTTCGAGTCCCGTCCACTCCGCCAATTTTGTTTGAATCATCATAGTTGATGCGAAGAGAGCTTCGTTAAAAACTCAAAGTAAACAAAATATGCGGAGTGGTAGTTCAGTTGGTTAGAATACCGGCCTGTCACGCCGGGGGTCGCGGGTTCGAGTCCCGTCCACTCCGCCAATTTTGTTAAGTATAAAGAAAGAAATAATAAGGCTAACAGCATAGTTAGTTTTATAGATTACTTTAACGCCATGTCAAAGTAGAATGAGATATACCCCTTCTGTATTTAATACAATCTAAATATAAAAAACCTCTTAATTTATAAATATTAAATCTGTACTTCTAATTTATCAGCATAAATTTTTTATTAATTGACTGCGTTTATATTATTATCCATCATATTTTGTTCGATTTATAAGAATAAGATCTACAAATCTTAGCTAATAACTTATTAAACCTTTCCTTAGGTTTCTCATTTTATCTAGAGCATTAACCATCAATAAACAGCACTTACCGATATGATACAAACTAGTTAACTGAGCAACTTACAGCTGCATTATCGAGCTTAGAGCAAACCAGATGTCTTAGTTTACTCAATATTTTATTTTGACAATAATGATACAAGGACCTAACTTATTAGAGAAAGCATGAGTATATACTCTTGAGTAACTATTCTTTTCAATCAATTCCTTGCCTTTGAGCCTTTTATTTTTTGCTAAGTGTCACTTATTTAATCCTGTTGCTATAAGCTAGCTAAATGATTGAAATATTTATCTCTATCAATAATCGATAACAATTTGTTAATTAACGTGTTTATTTTATTTATTATTGCTTTGTTTTTACTGTCTTTATAAAAAATTGAAAAAACAACTTGAATTAGTGGTACGACCAGTGCTTTAATCTAGATATAAATAGATCACTAAAGTAGTCGGAGTAGGGTAATGCTAAGTTATAAAGCACCAATAGCAGATATTAAGTTTTTGATTGAAGATGTTTTTAAATATTATGATCATTATAAGAAATATGAAGAATTTGAAGAAGCTAGTCCTGATTTAGTGGATGCTATTCTGCAAGAGTGTGCCAAGTTTTGTGAAAATGAATTACTGCCTTTATACCAAAGCGGTGATAAAGAAGGTTGTAAGTTCGATAATGGTAAAGTTACCACGCCTAAAGGCTTCAAAGAAGCATATCAACAGTACATAGATGGTGGGTGGTCTTCGTTGTCGCATTCATCAGAGCATGGCGGACAAGGTCTTCCTCCTTCACTAGGCATGGTGCAATCAGAAATGACAGGCACAGCTAACTGGTCTTGGGCAATGTATCCAGGTTTAAGCCATGGCGCTATGAACACTATTACTACTCATGGTAATGACAAGCAAAAAGAATTGTATTTAACACGGTTAATTCAGGGTACTTGGACAGGTACTATGTGTTTAACAGAGCCTCAATGTGGTACTGATTTAGGGCAAGTTAAAACTAAAGCAGAGCCAAACGGCGATGGTACATACAATATTACCGGTACAAAAATATTTATTTCTGCAGGTGAACATGACTTAACGGATAACATTATCCATATTGTACTTGCAAGGTTACCTGATGCGCCAAAAGGCACTCGTGGTATTTCACTATTTATAGTACCAAAAATAAAAACTGAGCAAAACGGAACTTTAGGGGAAGCTAACAAGGTTACCTGTGGTTCAATAGAAGACAAAATGGGTATAAAAGCTTCTGCGACAGCGGTTCTGAATTTTGACAATTCCATTGGTACTTTAATTGGCCCAGAAAATAAAGGTTTAGAATGTATGTTCACCTTTATGAATACGGCAAGAATTGGCACTGCGTTACAAGGGATTTGCTCAGCTGAACTTGCCTTTCAAAACTCTTTGATTTATGCCAAGGAACGTTTATCAATGCGTTCTTTAACGGGTAAAAAATATCCTGAACAAATTGCTGACCCAATTATTGTTCACCCGGATGTGCGTAAAATGCTGATGACCCAGAAAGCAATTTCTGAAGGCGGCAGAGCCATGATTTATTATACAGCTAAAATTGTTGATGATATTTCAATGGCAAAAACCGAAGAAGAGCGTCAAGCAGCCGATGATCGTTTAGGTTTTATAACGCCGATATTAAAAGCATTTTTAACTGAGCTTGGCTCTGAAAGTGCAAATCATGGCTTACAAATCTTTGGTGGTCACGGTTATATAAAAGAGTGGGGCATGGAGCAAATAGTACGAGATGCACGAATCTCTACGCTTTATGAAGGTACTACGGGCATACAAGCCCTTGATTTATTAGGCCGTAAAATATTAATGACTCGCGGTAAGTCGTTAAATGACTTCTCTAAAGAAGTACTTGGTTTTTGTAAAAACCATAGTTTGATTTCAAGTAACCCACACAAACGTCAAATGAACCGCTTTATCTGGCCTTTAAGTAAATCTATTGCCAACTGGCAACAATATTCGGTTCGCCTTGCATTAAAAGCTAAGTCTGATCGCGATGTAGTTGGTTCGGCGTCGGTAGACTTTTTAATGTATTCGGGTTATGTCGTCATGGGTTACTTTTGGGCGAAGATGGCACAGTCAGCCTATGAAAAACTTGCCGGAGATGTAGAAAATAGAGACTTTTATCGTGCTAAAATCAAAACAGCTGAGTTTTATTTTGAACGTATGTTACCTAGAACTAAGTCTTTAGCTAAAACTATGATGGCAGACCCAAAAAGTTTAATGCAACTTGACCAAGAGTTAATGTCATTTCTTTAAGAAAAACGTTAGCTTTTAATTTTTAGTACAAACAAAAATGCACGGTAACTTGAAATAATAGTTACCGTGCATTTTTTTACTAGATTTAACTCATTATCTTAGCGACATTATTTTAATGACATAATCCAAGCAATAACTCTGCGTGTTGTTTGCTCAATCAGTAAGTTATCTATGTTCACTTGCTTTGCTAGCTGGCCATATTGAAGTTGTGAGAAAACCGTGTACATTATTTTAGCATCAAGTTCAGGATTTACTTTGTTAAAAAAGCGACAAAGTTGTTCATAGGGTACTAATTGAGCTAACTCATGCTCTTCAACAAGTAGACGTAATACAGGCGTTACTTGAATTTCTGTGAACATCAATTGCTCCACAGCAAGTGATATAGCGTAATGTTTGATATTTTCAATTAAGTGCAGTGAAGTTATTTCACTTAATTGTTGACACAAGACTTCCTTAACTGCTGTTTTTCTTAGCTCTTTTTTCTCTATTTTAGTGATTTGTGTAAATGCGACTTCAAGAATGGTGTCAGCACGAGATAAAATATGCGCTGAATTTAATTTAAACGCTTGATGGATCAGCTCTTGAATGTCTTTAAAGTAGTAAGTAGTTAATGAAAGTTGTAATTGCGCATGGCTGGCAATCGCCCGATGAGTGGTACCTTTTACACCATTGAGTGCTAAAACCTCAATCGCTGCAATTAAAATTTTCTCACGGGTTTTCTCCCCTTTAGAGCGACGCTTTACCGGCATGCTATTATGTTGTTCCGTAAGGTCTGGATTAACGATATCTTTTATGGGCATGTATAACTCTGTTAATGTAATTAGCATGGCATTTACTTTATATTAACATTATTTTAGCTTAGTGATAGTATTAAAAAAGCACTTTATATATCCTTATTACCACCCAAACACTTGGTAATAAGGATATTTTTCTTTACGAATCTAATTCAGGAGTAAATACAGCTAACTCTTTACTATCAAAATCATCTACAGCAATGACCCATTGACGGCCACTCTCGGCAGTGCTTAACAACTCAGCTTCAGCTTTTGAAATGATGTTTTGGGATAAACCAAGTTCAGCAACTTTATTTAATTGATAAAAAGGTAATTTTTCATTAACCGCTAGGCATACTTTGTCGAAAATTGGTTCACAATTGATAATATCTTCAAAAACTTTCTCCAACTTTCCAAAAATATTAGTTTCGTTTTGGGTTAAATATTGCCCTTGCCCTAAACGGGTTCGGGTGGCTGAAGGTGTTTGTAATAATTGCGCTACTTTGTGTGAAGTCTCGTCACTTGGTTTGTTTAACCACGTTCCTAATGGAAAGATGACCGAGCGTAATAGTATTGCAACCGCTTTATTTGGGAAGTTGTTGATAAGCTCGTCAATGGCATGCTGCATGTTATAAAGACAATCTTCAACGGCCCATTGAACTAGTGGTAAATCGGCACTTTTACGGCCCTCATCATTATATCGTTTTAAGGTCGCGCTAGCTAAGTACAATTGGCTTAGCACATCGCCAAGTCTCGCTGAAATCCGCTCTTTACGTTTCAAGTCTGCACCGAGGGTTAACATGGCGATATCGGATAACATAGCCAAGTTGGCGCTAAAACGAGTGAGTAATTGGTAATAACGACGCGTTTCGTCATTAAATGGACTATTTAAAAGACGTGAACCAGTGATTGAGCACCATAGGCTACGGCTAATGTTGCTGATGCTAAAGCCAATATGACCAAAAAGAGCGTGGTCAAAATCATTAAGCGCTTGCTCATTATTGCTATTGTTGGCAGCTTCTAATTCGGCAAGTACGTATGGGTGACAGCGGATAGCACCTTGTCCGTAAATAATCATACTGCGGGTTAATATATTAGCCCCTTCAACAGTGACAGCAATAGGCGCACCTTGATAACCTCGCGCTAAGTAATTATTGGGACCCATGCAAATGCCTTTACCACCATGAATGTCCATGGCATCGGTAATTGAAGAGCGCATTTTTTCGGTAAGGTGGTATTTTGCTATGGCTGAAATTACAGAAGGTTTTTCCCCAAGATCAATTGCTCCTGTTGACATAATGGTTACTGCATCCATTAGATAGGCATTAGCGCCAATACGGGCAAGAGGCTCTTCAATACCTTCCATTTTACCAATGGGCATTTTAAATTGTCGTCTTATACGACTATATGCACCCGTTGCTAAGGCTGTTGTTTTAATACCACCAGCGCTATTGGAAGGTAGGGTAATCGCTCGGCCTACAGAAAGGCATTCAACTAACATACGCCAACCTTGTCCGGCCATGTCGGAGCCACCAATAATAAAACTTAAGGGTACAAAGACATCATTACCTTGCGTTGGGCCATTTTGAAAGGGAACATTAAGTGGAAAATGCCTGCGGCCGATGGCAATACCATCTAAGTTTGTTGGGATAAGCGCACAGGTAATGCCTAAGTCTTCTTTATCTGAAAGCAAATGGTCAGGGTCTTTCAATTTAAATGCTAAGCCTAAGACCGTAGCAATAGGGGCTAAAGTTATATAACGTTTATCCCAAGTTAGTTTCATACCTAGAACATCTTTTCCTTCAAATTCACCACGACAAATAATACCAACGTCTGGTATAGCACCAGCATCTGAGCCGGCTTCAGGACTTGTGAGAGCAAAACAAGGGATTTCTTCACCGATAGCCAAACGTGGCAAGTAATAATCTTGCTGCTCTTTCGTGCCGTATTCTTGCAACAACTCACCGGGTCCTAAAGAGTTAGGCACGCCTACAGTACTGGCAAGTACTGAACTTACCCCCGTTAGTTTTTGTAATACACGTGATTGGGCAAAAGCTGAGAACTCTAAACCACCGTATTGTTTTTTAATGATCATGGCAAAAAATTTATTTTCTTTTAAAAATTGCCATATTTCTGGTGGAAGATCGGCTATTTCATGGGTAATGTGCCAATCGTTAGTCATGGCACATACTTGCTCAACAGGACCATCTAAAAATTCTTGCTCTGCAGTACTTAATCTTGGCCTAGGGAAATTATGAAGCTTTTTCCAGTCTGGGTCGCCGCGAAATAAATCAGCATCGAACCAGGTGGTTCCTGCGTCGATAGCTTCTTGTTCTGTTGATGACATTTTTGGCATTATTTTTTTAAATAGGGCCAACAACGGCATACTAATAAATTGTTGGCGAATACTGTCTATATTCAGTGGCAATGCGATCACACCAAAAAGTAACCAAGAAACAATACCAATAGTATTGAAAAATGATCCTAATGCCATTAACGCTGCAAAAGTCAAGGTATAACTTGATAATGATGCCCGTGAATAGCTCATAAACCAAGTTAGTGTAAATGCAACAAGTAACCAAATAATTATGTCCACAAGGAGTCCCTTTTAAAGTTTTTTGATGTGGTATTGAATGAGAGAAAAAGTATTTGAATTTAAAATAATTTTTAGTCAATGATATATTCTATTTATAGAGTAAATTGTTGATTTAGCCAAGCATATTTTACTTTTAAGTGCTTGCCTGTTTATGAGGTTAAAATATGTGTGAATTGTTAGTGATGATTCTTTAGTAACTCTCAATTAACACCTCTGTATCTCACATACCCCAGTAAATATGCTTGCTTCAAGTTTTTTCTGTTTATATTGTCTCATAGTCACTCTTATTTTGGGCTTAACTGACACTATGTACTTTACAGATAAAAGTATTAAGGCACTTAAGCCTAAAGATAAGCCCTATGTTGTTACGGCTGATAGTGATGTTAGGGGAGTTGGTCCTTATGCGGCCTTATCGTCATCTGATGATGTAAAGAAATTCTTACGATACCTAAAGAGCGTATAAAAAATAGAAAACGTTGTGATCACCTGCTACCTATTCCACAACTTGCAAAATCACTGATAACTTAATTAGCTTTATTGATAAATAGATCAGGGTATTTATGGCCCCATCGTGATGATGTTAATGAACATGCCAGTTTATCTACTTTAAGAATGTCACTACAACGTTGGTGTAAAAACATAAAATGCCTATCATTGCCCCGCGTGATTTTAGGCGAACTTGTAAAACATTAATCGTTGAGGCTGGTATAAGTAAGGAAATGCGGGATATTTTGCAACAACATGATAAATCAGACGTATCAGCGATTCATTATGATAGATATAGCTATATAAAAGAGAAGCGAGCGGCACTGAATATGTGGACAAGCATTTTTAATGGAAAGTGTAAAAACAAAAAATAATAACAAACGCAATAATATACAGTAAGTTAGCACTATGTTAACTCTACTTACAAGAGCGCGTAATGGCATGTAATGTTGTTATCAGCAACAAGGAGTTACAATTTACCTGTTGTACTTGTTTTTTAGAGTGTAATCAGGTTAATTGTACTGATTATTTTTACAGTTAATAATTGAAGGTTTTTGTTAAAACCTGAAAATTATTAACTGCTTTTTATTAACCTTTTATTAACTTTTAATCATAAGGATTAAATTATAATGGAATTATCCGGTGTTGATATCAATAAATTTCAAAGTTCTGAACAAACTCCAACGACCAAGAAAGCAGACTCAATCGTAACACCTGAACACGGTGGCGGTGGTGTCTATGTTCCTCCCAAAACTAATGATTCAGTGACAATAAGTGCTGAAGCTTCAAAAGCGCTAAATGATGAGCTGGTTAAGACTTATCATGGTGGCGGTGGTGTATACGTTCCACCAAAGAAAGAGAACTCAGCATAAATAAGGACTTTGATGAATGTACTTCGATTTACTAAACAACCCTGAAACGGCACAGACAATAGACCTTTGGGTCATGTTAGGTTTTATCGGTGTCCTTATTTTAAGTTATAAAAACTGGCGTGTTAATCCGTCAGTTTTTATAACTAGTATTATTCTATTTGGCTGTTTTGTGGTTGCAAACAACACCTTTGAATATTTTTGGTTGTCTGATAATACCCAGCCAGACTATAACTTTTATCTCACATGGCTTCAGTTTGATGTATTAGCAATCATTGCAATTATTTCTGTTCATTTAATTACCCGTGTTAGATTTCACAAAGCTACTTCTGCAATCATGTATTTATTGGCTATTAATACGGTTACATATTTATCAATGCATATTGATATTATGGTATTAGAAAACAGAGAAGCTTGGTGGTTATGGACATGGTATACACCTAGCATTTTATTGGTTGAATTTACAATAATAATTACTTTGGCAACAATATCTATTTTAGAAATTAAAAAACAGGTCATATCGCAGTAGGGATACTAAATGGAATTTATAGACTTTATTTTTTAATACCCACCTAAGTGTTGGACCCACACAACAAGCCGCTGTTTTTACTACTCAAAAGGCCAGTGCAATTAAGTTATCTAGTGACTTAAAGCCAATTACAGCTTAATATAAATGAAAGCTAAACGGGTTTTTAATTCGTTTAGCTTTTTGTTTTCTATAATGACTCTTTTACGGCCTCTGCTGTGATAGTGAATGTCTATTTTACGTGTATCTATTTGATAATTAGGGTTTAAATGTATTATGTGTGAACTATTAGCAATGAGTGCCAATGTACCAACGGATATCTGCTTTAGTTTTAGTGGTTTAATGCAACGAGGGGGTAATACCGGGCCGCATAGCGATGGTTGGGGAGTGACATTTTATGAAGGCAAGGGCTGTCGTAGTTTTAAGGATCCCATGCCAAGCGCTCAATCTCCTATTGCTGAATTGGTTACCAAGTACCCAATGAAAAGTGAGGCAGTAGTTTGTCATATTCGTCAGGCTAATTCAGGTGAAGTCTGTTTGGAGAATACCCACCCATTTGTCAGGCAAATGTGGGGAAGAAACTGGACTTATGCCCACAATGGTCAGTTAAAAGATTTTGCTAAGGAACTACCAGTTCAATTTCATCTACCTATTGGTACAACGGATAGTGAACATGCCTTTTGTTGGATACTTGATCAATTGCATCTTGAGTTTGGCGCTAAACAAGTTGGTGCTAAGGTTTTATTTAGTTTTATTGCTTCACTTGCCGAAAAAATAGACTTGCTTGGTGTTGCAAATATTATTATTACCGATGGTGAATACTTATTTGCCTATTGCTCTAACAATCTACATTGGTTAACTCGCAAAGCTCCTTTTGGTCAAGCAAGCCTTATTGACGCTGAAATGGCGGTTGATTTTAAGAAAGAAACCACTAGTAATGACGTTGTCACAGTTATTGCGACAAAACCATTAACGGGTGACGAGACCTGGCATAAAATGAAGCCAGGTCAATGGCAGTTGTTTTGCTTGGGGGAAATGGTCGCAGGTGAGTTAGCCAGTGCAAAGGAAAGTCGTGAGTAAATTTTAGTTAACTTTAACTCATATCATAGAAGGTCCAAGCGATGAAGCGACTGACCTTTTGTCCCTGAGCCATATTAATGACTTTAAAATTTTTTGCTGATGATTTTTTGAGACTAAGTTTTAATTTGCCAATATGCTCTTTTTTCGAGACTAAACAAGTAAACCAAAGTACTTGTTTTTGGTAAGTTTTACTTTCCTTAATCATTTTGTCAATAAACGCTAATTCTCCACCGGGGCACCAGAGTTCAGCTTTTTGACCGCCAAAATTAAGTTGCTTTTCTGGTACTTTCGAGCCAGCTTTAGCTTTATTCAAGTTTTTCCATTTACGAGTAGAACCTTGACTTGCTTCAGCTAAAGAGCGATGAAAGGGTGGGTTGCATAGGGTTAAATGATAGAACTCGTCTTCAGTGATAACACCATTAAAAATATGATGGCTATTAGGTTGCAAGCGACAAGTAATCGCTTTATTGAGGGCTTTATCAGCAGCTGTTATGTGTTTTGCTACTTTAATAGAAACGGGGTCAACATCAGAGCCAACAAAATGCCAACCATATACTCTTTGACCTAAAATAGGATATATACAACTTGCACCAGTGCCTATATCGAGTACATTAACCGGATTTTGCATCGCTAGTAGGTTTTTGGGTGTAGTTGTCAGTAAATCTTTGAGGTGGTGTATATAGTCTACTCTTCCGGGAATTGGTGGGCATAAGTAATTATTAGGTATGTCCCAAAAGTTAATCTGGTAGCCATTTTTTAGTAAAGCAAAGTTAAGTGTTTTAACTGCTTCAGAATTCGAAAAGTCTATAGTATCTTGATTATTGTATTTATTTTTTATAATAAAAGCAGATAACTTAGGGAGAGCTTTAACTAAATCTGTGAAGTTATAACCCTGTTTGTGGCGATTTTTTTTATGCAAGGGAGGACCGCTATAATATAAAGGTGATATTTAAAGGTGTTGAATTAATTACTATTTGGCTTTTGGCCAATTTTAAAATGGCCATTACTAGTAAATTGTACAACTTGTTGACGTTTCTTACCCAGTAAAATAGGTCCGTCATCCATGAATAAAAAGTTTTTCCAATGGCGTTTAAACATTAACCAATTAGTTTCTATGACATTATCTCTAGAGCTACAGTAATAGACTACGGTATTTTGATCCCAATCCAAATGCTCAGAAATTAGCTCAGGTAGCGCTTCTTCATTACTATCCCAAAGGTCTTCCCATTTTCCTTGTTCTGACCAGTTATTGTTGTCAGATGGCCAATCGCCTTTTTTGAAAAAGTCAGGGTGGTCGACTTGCCGAGAAATAAAAGTATCCCAAACTGTGTTCGCTCGTTCAACAGTCATAGGTTTAATCTTTGCTAGATCAGGCTCTGCAATGGGTAAACTTTTATGCTTGAAGATCCAAGAATTTTTCAAACTCTCTAGTGGCAGGTAATTCATTAATATTGCTCAAAAAGGAAAACACGCTAATTATACCCAGCAAAAGCTAAATAAAAAAGCGCTACATAAAGTAACAAACTTATAAACAGCTATTTGAGAGAGTAATGAGCATTAGTCAATGTTGTCCTGCGGGTCTTTTTTGGCAAGTCTATAAGCATCAAAAGCCGCGATTACCCAAATGATCAACAACAAAAAAGTGCTGATAGAAAGATCAGAGCTTTCTAAAACACCTTGTTCAATTAATGCTTGGCGTATCGCCGAAACGTCCATGGAAATGTCACCTCGGATGATACTATCCATGACTTGTTGTGTTTTATCGAGCACTTCTGAAATAACACCCAGCAACAAGTAAGAGAAACTTAAAATAAATGCAAAGGCGATGATATATTTTTTTAATAAAAAATGACCGAGACCAGGGAAAACTAGCGCGGATAATAAGGTAACTTTGGTTGATTTTTTCATTTGTTGACAACAGGTCCGATAACAGGAAGTGATAGGAATCATATCGTGATATGTTTAGTGAAGCCAATATAAAAATATAGTTAACTAAAAGTTACATTCCCTAAAAAAAGTACGTTTTTTGACTTAAAAAAAACTTTTTTTAGGCTAACAATCAAACGATTGTTTTAATTTAAATAAAAAGGTATACTCGTGATAACGAAAATTGGCATCATAAATTGTTTAAATTATTTTTAATAAACTCAATTGCTTGCGATGTTAATGAAAGTCATTAGTACGGGGCTTATTAGCGCGATTTTAGCGTTGATAATACAAATGTTAAAGCAAAATAACAAAAATTAACGCTTGTTTATTTTATGCTCAAATGATATTAATAAAAAAAATAAAAAAAGGAGCGGTTATGCCACAATCAGCAATTCGCCAATATGAGGAAGATGAACACTTGCCCAGTGCAGAAGTTGATCAACAAGCTGTATCAGAAGCGGAAACTGAAGAAGCAGAAGAAGCAGTAGCAATTGTGGAATCTCCGACCACTGACAACGTTCAAGACGAACCCTATTACCACTACACAGTAGATACCAAGGATCCCGATCCATGGTTGATTGTACATAAAACTAAGATAATTGTTCTTGTTATCTTTGCCGCAGCAGCTGTGGCAGGTGGTATGTTTTATAAAGATATGAAGTTAAGTGAACAGACTAAAGCTATTATCGCTGCACCCCAACTTAACGATTTCTACTATGTAGATTTTCGAGTTATTAAAGATAACCTCCGCCCGGCAGAAAAATTTCGAATGGCTAAAGTTAAAGATATCACTGGTGATGTCGTAACGATTAATTTTAGTAGCTATTTCTATTTTCAAGAGCATGAATTAAATGAAGCTATTCGTTATGCGCAACTTAGATACGAAAAGTTTTTCCAAGAAAAGCGTCATAACTATAAAATCTCAGAACTCCAAACCATGATTGAGTCTGGTGCTATCGTTTTAGCTCGACGCCCAGAGGGTAATATGCTTGATGGGAACGTTGTTGTTCCGGATTCTCATTTTGAATCTAGTTCAGTATTTATTCCAGGTAAAAAAGAAAACTTCAGTGGTTTAGAATATTTAAAGTTTGCTACAGATGGTGATAAAATGGAGTCAGCATTAATCAAATTTGAAGAGTCTGCTGATTTAGGTTTTGCTAAAGGTCAAGTAAACCTGGCTCAAATGTACCTTAACGGTATGGCTGTTCAAAAGGACTTACACGAGTCGCTAGCTTGGCTTAAAAAAGCCGCTTTACAAGCTTATGAACCAGCAATTTTAAAATACGAAATAGTTTGTCAGCAAGTTGAAAGTTGTGCTGTTGCGGATTTTTACGAGGAATTAGTTAAAGCAGGTGTAAATATTGAATTTACTAAACAAGCTGATGTTAGAGCTACAACAAAGGCTTTTGAAAAAGCTTTAGAGGATGCTAAAAAGTAATATCCTCTTTTTGGATTGAATTAAGGCTTAAAATTTATTTTAAGCCTTTTTTATGTCTGTTATAAAAATAGATTTATAGAGAAGAGTAAAAATCTACAGAGCCAACTCACTAGGTTTATTTTTCGAATACTCGACTAAAGGGCGGCAGTGAGTCAAGTAACTGTTTACCATATCGTTTAGTCACTACACGTTTATCTAACAAAGTAATAACTCCTTTATCCATCTCATTTCGTAATAACCTGCCACATGCTTGCACAAGTTTTTTAGAGGTATCAGGTACAGACAAGGTCATAAATGGATTACCACCTTTAGCAGTAACGTATTCCGCTTGCGCTTGTTCAACCGGAGAGGTTGGTACAGAAAAAGGCAATTTGGTAATAATTAAATTGTTCAGGTAATCCCCCGGTAAATCAAGCCCTTCAGAGAAACTCTGTGTACCAAAAATGACACTACCTTTTTTCTCATCACAACGCTTTTTATGCTGCTCAATTATTTGCTGACGTGATAATTCGCCTTGCACCATAATTTCAAGTTTATGCTCATCCCTTAAGGTTTGTGCTACTTTGTTCATCTGCCAATAGGAAGAAAATAGCACTAAACTGGCATTGCCTTGCTCGAGGTATTTTGGTAATTTCGAAATTACCTCATCAGTAAAGTCTGGAGCACTGGCTTCATTATCCATATTTGCGATAACTAACTGAGCATTATTTTGATAATCAAAAGGGGAGTCTACCTGCTGATATTGACTACCGTCATTATTTCTTAGACCCACTTGAAAACGGAAGTGGTCGAAAGAATTTAACGCCCGCAAGGTGGCAGAACATAACACTGCACCTTCACACTGGCTCCACAACATATTCTCTAAGGTAAAACCAACTTCAATAGGTGATGCACTGAGCAGGTAATCTTGGCGTTTACTGGTTAGATGCTCTAACCATCGGGCCATTGGTGCACCTTTGTCACTATCAGTTTTAGCATACATGTACCAAAGTGCTTGTAAATTCTCTAATCGCTGTAGCATAAAACCGGCTTCGGCAAGTAGAGGCTCTGCTAAATACATCTGTGTATCGCCATCTTTTACAGATTCTATCAGGCCGTTATAAAGTTTATTTAAATGCGATAATGATTTTTTGCTTAGGCTTTGTAAATCTTCGGCCCAATTTTTTAACGTTTGTGGGATAAGGCCATTTTCAAAGCGGTAGACTTGTTCATCGTGTTGAGACTTTTTAGTGAATTTACTATTTTGAGCTTGCTTATCATTTTCTAGAAAATAACTCTTGGCATTTACTTCTATGAAATTAAGCACCTTTTGCATTTCTATCAGTAGCTCTTGACAATTATCACCTAACTTCATCGCAGGAGAAATAGCGTTTTGCGATTTAATTAACTTCGCCATTTTATCGCCGGTTTCTCGCAGTTTCGTTAACCACTCTATTGAGCCTTTTAAGGTAATACCAGCGCTGGAGAAATCACGTGTTACTTTAGGTAGGTGATGTGCTTCATCAATAATATAAAAGGTATCTTCAGGTGAGGATAGTATCCTACCGCCGCCTAATTCAAGATCTGCTAGTAACAAGCTATGATTTATCACGAGCACATGTGCTTGGTCCATAGTTTCACGTGCTTTGTGAAAGGGACAATGAGTATGCTCTGATAAATTTTTTAAACAGCTATGTTTATCACTTTGTACTTGTTGCCAAATATGCTGAGGCAAGTGGGTTTCCCATGAATCGATATCACCTAACCAAGAACCATCAAGTAACGCTTTATGCATCGAATTCAAGGTTCTAACATCTTTAGCGTCAGGTTTTTCAGCAAAGGTAAAGCCTACTTGGGTAGGTTCGCTATCAGAGCTTGTCGTTACTGCTTGAGTCAATTTTTGTCGACAAACGTAACGCTGCCTGCCTTTGACTAAAGTGAACTGAAAGTCTATTCCAGCATGTTTTTTTAGAAAGGGTAAGTCCTTGTCAACAAGTTGCTCTTGTAAAGCAACGGTAGCGGTTGAAATACACACTTTTTTATCTTTAGCTAATGCCAGCGGTATAGCGCCTAAGCAGTAGGCGAGTGACTTTCCTGTACCAGTACCCGCTTCAATGGTAATTATTTTTCTATCTTTATTGTATTCACCAGCTAAAGTCTTGGCTATTTCGGCAATGAGTAGTGTTTGTTGCTTACGGGGATTAAAGTGCGTTAAATTCTCGCCGATGGCTTTATAGGCTTGGCGAATAGCTTGTTTTAACTTATCAGATAACATTGTTACTAGTTTCCAAAAAACAGAAGATCGGTTACACTGCTGTATATATTAACAGGTTTGACTGAGTTACACGAAAAATTTAACTATAAAATGACAAATTTTAAGGCAACTGATATCAATTGTGGTTTTTTATTGACTCGGCAAGTGCAAGACACTGCAAAGGGCTTGCAAATAACCCTATGGCTTAAAAGTCATTGTGGAGTAGCACAGCTGCAAATAAATAATGAATTAGCTGTTTTTTTTATTGAAAATCATCAGCTAGAATCAGCACAACGGATATTGGTAAACCAACAAATACCGCTTGAAAAATCTAAGCAGTTATCATTAAAGACATTCGCTCAACAAAAGGTTGCAGCGCTATACTTTACTTCTATGCGCAGTTTTTACCGTGCTAGAGACGCCTTAAAATATCAACAAATTAAATGTTATGAAGATGATATTCGTGCCGACGATAGATTCTTAATGGAGCGCCATATTACTGCAGACATCACCTATACAGGTGATTTTATTAGCGACAGTATAGGTAGAGTGGGCGGTGATTATATTGTTAGTAATGAAAGTTTTAAAAATGATAAACCTCGCAAAGATTATCAATTAGTCAAACAAGCTAAGTGTAAGCGTGCCACAACGGCAGATGAAATTCAGTTGACTATGTTATCTATTGACATTGAATGCTCTATGAATGGTGAGCTTTACTCCATTGGTTTATATGCTTGTAATAGCACTGCTTCGGGTACTAAAGAGGAATTTAAACGAGTGCTGATGATCGGTAAAGCACAATTGAATTGCGAAAGTTATATCCACTGGTTAGCCGATGAAAAACAATTATTACAGCAGTTTATTGATGAAGTGACCTTATTCGATGCTGATATTTTTATCGGCTGGAATGTTATAAATTTTGATTTTTACTTATTACAAAAAAGATGCGATTTACATGGTGTCAAGTTTGCTATTGGCCGTGATGGCAGTAAGCCATATTGGCGTAAAAATGCCAATAACACTGAGCAAAATTTTATTGAAATTGCTGGGCGTGTTGTGCTTGATGGTATAGATTTGTTAAAGACAGCCACATATAGTTTTCCTAGTTTTTCTCTTGATAATGTTGCTCATACCCTACTTGGCATTGGTAAAAAGGTAAGCGACGTTGAAAATAGAGTACAAGAAATTACCGATAATTTTTATCATAATAAAGCCGAACTCGCCGCGTATAACTTAGAAGATTGTCGCTTAGTCTGGCTTATTTTTGAAAAAACTCAGTTATTGGCTTTTGCGCAACTCAGGGCGCAGCTTACTGGCTTAGCTATCGATAGAATAGGTGGTTCGGTGGCGGCATTTACCAATTTATATTTACCGAAATTACATCGCAGTGGTTACATCGCTCCTAATATGGGGGATGGTGTCTCGGATTTGGTCTCTCCAGGTGGTTATGTGATGGACTCTATTCCGGGGCTTTATGAGAATGTATTAGTACTAGATTTTAAGTCCTTGTATCCAAGTATTATCCGCACCTTTAAAATTGACCCTATGGGATTAATTGAAGGATTAGCCGTTGTAAATGAGCCAAGTTCGAATAAGGATAATACTGAGCAAGATGATAAAGATAATCGTAATTATGTGATTAAAGGCTTTGACGGTGCTTATTTTTCAAGAACAGCACATTTTTTACCTGACATTATTGAGTCACTTTGGTTAGAACGTGATAAAGCTAAATTACAAAAGAATGCCGCGTTATCACAAGCCATAAAAATTATTATGAATAGTTTTTATGGTGTGCTTGGCTCTACCGGTTGCCGTTTTTTTGATCCTAGGTTATCGGGGTCTATTACTAAACGTAGTCATGAGATTTTAAAAACCACGAGTAACTGGATATCGGAGCAGGGACATCAAGTTATCTATGGTGATACCGACTCAATATTTGTCTTTATAGGTGCAGATAAATCAAAACAGCAGGCACAACAGTTAGGTTTATCATTACAAAGTTTTATCAATAAAAAGTGGCGGGCTACTTTACAGCAAGACTTTAAAATCACCAGTCAATTAGACATTGAATTTGAAACACACTTCACAAAATTTTTAATGCCAAAAATTCGTGGTCTTAATAATCTCAAAGATCAAAAAGTCATTGGAACAAAAAAACGTTATGCGGGTATCTCTAATGAAATAATGATTTTTAAGGGCTTAGAAACAGTTAGAAGCGACTGGACTGAATTAAGTAAGGATTTCCAACAAGAGTTATATAGATTAGTTTTTAACGATGAACCTATCGAAGAATATATTCAAAGTGTAGTAACAGATTTAAAGGCAGGCCTCTATGATGATAAACTGATTTATCAGAAAAAAATAAGACGCAAGTTAAATGATTACGTCAATACTCCTCCTCACATTAAAGCCGCATTGATAGCCAATATTAAGCTAGATGAGCAAGGGAAAAAGCCAAAATATAAACATAGAAGCACTATTCGCTATGTTATTACTCTAGATGGCGTTCAACCGCTAGAATTTAATGAGAGTAAACTTGATTATGATTTTTATGTTGAAAAACAGCTCAAGCCCATTGCCGATGATATTTTACCCTTTATTGGCCGCGATTTTGAATCAATTTCAGGAGATCAACTAGGACTGTTTTAATGTTTATTGCAACATTTATTGAAATAGTTATTTTAAAAAATGTGTAATCACAAATGATAAGTAAATATCTTATTTCTAATTTTTCTTAACAATGTCTAGCCAGTTTCCCTTATTCAGGTTATAAATACTTTACTTAGTTTTAGATGGCTAGATAGCTGAAATGACAAGGCGTATTTTTTAGCTTTATTTCTAGGTTCATTTTATAGCTCCACTTTTTAGCGCCAATTATAATGATGATAAATATATGAAACAAGATACTAAAATAATTAATGCCGGACGTAGTGCTAAATGGACTAATGGTGTGGTAAATCCGCCAGTAACACGCGCTTCGACTGTGGTATTTAATACTGTAGCTGAAATGAATAACGCCGTTGCCAACCGACATAAGCAAACCATGGTTTATGGTCGCCGTGGTACTAATACATCGTTTGCTTTCAGTGACGCTATGACTGAATTAGAAGGCGGAGTAGGTTGTGCATTATACCCATCAGGTACAGCAGCAATTACCAATGCTATCTTAGCTTTTGTTAAACAAGGCGATCATATCTTAATGGTAGATAGTGCATATGAGCCAACGCGAGATTACTGTGATAAAATATTAGCTAAAATGGGAGTAAGTACTACCTATTATGACCCTATGCTTGGCGCTGATATTGAAGCGCTGATTCAAGATAATACCAGTCTTATTTTCTTAGAGTCCCCTGGATCAATTACCATGGAAGTACAAGATGTGCCAGCCATCAGCGCTGTTGCCCATAAACACGATTGTATTGTTATGCTTGATAATACTTGGGGCGCAGGTATTAACTTTAAACCATTTGATTATGGCGTAGATGTTAGCGTACAAGCGGCAACCAAATATATCGTAGGTCACTCTGACGTCATGTTAGGAACAGCAACCGCTGTTGAAAAGCATTGGCCACAACTTCGTGATTACAGTTATTTGATGGGGCAATGTACATCTCCAGATGATTTATACCTTGCTTTGCGCGGTGTTCGCACACTTGGTGTTAGATTAAAGCAGCACCAACAAAGTGCTATGAAAGTAGCGCAATGGTTACAGCAGCGTCCAGAGGTGGCTAAAATACTGCACCCAGCGTTTGAGTCCTGTCCGGGTCATGAATTTTTTCAACGTGACTTTGAAGGCTCAAATGGTTTGTTTTCTTTTGTGCTAAATTGCGGTAATAAAGCGGCATTAACTGCATTTCTAGATGGCTTGCATCACTTTAAGATGGGTTATTCATGGGGGGGGTTTGAAAGTTTAATTTTAGGTATTACTAATGTAAATGCTATTCGTAGTGCAACAACCTTTGATTGTGAGTTTCCATTAATACGATTGCATATAGGTTTAGAGGATGTTGATGATCTGATCAGTGACTTAGAGCAAGGCTTTATCGAGTTTAACCACGTGCTCACTAACGCAGCAATGACTTAAAAACACTTCACTTAGATTGATTAACTTAAGTGATTAAAAGCTAGGTCGATACCATTCGCACTAGCTTTTTTACATGTTTATCTGTTTTCAGTGATATATTTTAAGCGTTGTTGGTTGAAGCTAATTTAACGACATAAAACAAACAGTCATTTATTGCTGTATTTTTATTGGTAGTGGCTTTAAATAAACGTAAGTTATGTCGGCAAACTAACTGATTTTCACGAGCATAAAAATACTCATTCAACACATCAGTGCCGACTTTATCGATAAGTTGTAAGCTGTTTAGGCCATTACCATCAATCCAGCCCAGCATTTCATCTTGGAGAGCGCTACCAAAATTAAAACATTCAATATTATCTTTAAGGGTAACGCCGCTATATCCTTCGTCATGTTGGGCGTATGAAAGTTTAATATCGGGTTTAAGTTGTAACCTCAACGGGCGATAAATAACTTCTACTGGTTTTTCTTGGTGGATATAGCCAATACTCTCACAGCTTGCTACTTGGCTTATGCCAGAAAAAGCAATTTCATGAGCTTGTTCATCCTGACAGCCACCACATTCAATGGTAATAAATGGGCATTTGAAGTCTTGCTCCATTATAGAACCTATTTTTAAGTCAGATAAAATTAACGTTTGGCAAAAAAGAGAAGCTAATGACAATGTTTCTGTGGTCACAACAGAGCTTATTGCGAAAGTTGGCCCTGAGCTTGACGAATTGTGAAGGTCGATCACCATTTCTGGTTTTACTTCACTTATTGCTTGCTCGATTAAAGAAGCGCGTTGGCAGTAACCTTTTTGCGCATCAAGGTATTCAAAATAACAATTTTTACCAAAACACCGATTAATATCCATGCCACCATCAATAAATCGTTTACTAAAGAGCGGGCGAGAAGTCGCAGCTTCAATTGAGCAGATAATAAAACGTAAGTTTGTCGCTGGTTTTTTTTGTGGGACTATTTCAGTTAAATAGCGATGCAGAGCGATTAAACCGGAAGGTTCATTACCATGGAGTAAGGTGGTAAATACACGGCACTTATCTTGGTTTTCTCCTGTAACATCGATCACGGTTGGGCCAGTCATAGATAGCAGGAATTGTTCATAATCCGCATGTAAATCTCGCCACGTTGGATCTTGTAAATAGTTTATTTCGCTAAAATCTATATCCATAGTTTTGCCTATGTTATTTTTTGACTGATGCATTTACATCTTCGATCTACTAAGCATGTCACAGTTGTAATAACTAGGATGTTGATTAAGGTCAATAAATTGTAGTAAAGGGGTGATTTATATTTTTTTGACGGTAAACTAAAGGCTCATTAACTAATAACGTATTTAGAGCTATCACTATGAGTGAAGAAACTATATTTTCTAAAATTATTCGACAAGAAATCCCAACACCATTGCTGTACCAAGATGAACTAGTTACAGCTTTTCGAGATATAAGTCCAAGAGTTGATAGTCATATTTTAATCGTGCCGAATAAACTTATTGCCACTATTAATGATGTCACCAATGAAGATGAATTAACGTTAGGGCGTATGATTACAGTTGCTAAGAAGTTAGCTAAAGAAGAAGGTATTGATGAAAATGGTTACCGATTAATCATTAATTGCAACAGTGATGGTGGTCAAGAGGTTTACCATATTCACATGCATCTATTAGGTGGCCAGCCGTTAGGTCCTATGCTTTGTGTTTAAAAATTCACAATATATCGCTACATATCATGGTGAGTATGCGATAAGTCGTCGGAATACTAAGGTCAAAGGCAATGAAATCATCTAATTATTAGCGCATACTTTGACTTAGTACCCTTTAAATGGTTAATTTTGTGAATTGGAAAGAATTACTAGAAAATAGAAACCGCTTATTTTGGCTAGCGCATACTGCGGGTTGGTTTGGTTTTGCTTTTGTGCATTACCTCGGCTCATTGCAGCATGATTTGCGTGATATTTTTGTGGTAATCATTTTTCTGAACGCTTATGCCGGTTGGTTGTTTACTGTACCGCTACGTTATATCTATCGTAAAGCATGGAACTTTCCTCCCATCAAAATCGCCTTAGTTGTGATACTTTCTTCCTACTTTACTGGTGTATTGTGGCAAATAGTTAAAAATATCAACTATTGGGAAATCTATAAGCACGGCTATGAACCTAAATTTTGGTATATGTATACCCAATCGACCTTAGGCTCCTTTTACATTATTTTAAGTTGGAGTGGTCTTTATTTTGGTAGTAAATACTATCAAATGTTACAGATTGCAAAGCAAAATGTACTTAAAGCGAATGCCGTGGCACATCAAGCTCAATTAAAGATGTTGCGTTATCAACTCAATCCACACTTTTTGTTTAATACACTTAATGCTATTTCAACCTTGATTTTGGTCGAAGAAAACAAAACCGCTAATTCTATGGTAACTAAACTCAGCGAATTTTTACGTTATTCTTTAGATAAAGACCCTCTGAAGAAGGTGACTCTGCAAACTGAAATACAAGCATTACAGTTGTATTTAGCAATTGAAAAGGTTCGTTTTGAGGATAGGTTACAGCTGGATTTTCAAATAAACGATGACTGTCAACAAGCATTAGTCCCTAGCATGATTTTACAACCCTTAGCTGAAAATGCGATAAAACATGCAATAGCCGTGCAGGAGCAGGGTGGTAGTATTACCATTTCAGTTTATCGCTTTGCCGACGACTTATTAATTGAAGTTGCTGATAATGGCCCGGGCGCTGATATCATAAACGGAAATTTGCACCGTGAAAGCGGGGTCGGTTTAGTCAATACGCGTGAACGTTTACAAGCCTTATATCATGAAAGATTTTCATTAGTTGTTTCCCATAATCAACCTACTGGTGTTAAAGTAAATATTCGAATGCCATTTCAGTTAAGCTAACTATAATAAGCAAGCATTATCTAGTTTTTTCTGAAGCGCTGAGATAGTTTAGGTGGACCCATTAATTAGGAAGTTTTATGTCGCTATCAACCATTATCGTTGATGATGAGCCGCTCGCTCGTAAAGGTTTGGCAATACGTTTAAAAGCACATGATGACATTGACGTTATTGAGCAATGCTCTAATGGCAGAGAAGCACTTGAAGCAGTACGGGCTTACCAAGTTGACTTAATGTTTCTTGATATTCAAATGCCAGGCCTTAATGGCTTTCAAGTACTAGAGAGTATTATTGAACAGGGCTTAGCTATGCCGGTGGTTGTCTTTGTTACCGCATTTGATCAATACGCATTAAAGGCGTTTGAAGTACACGCACTTGATTATTTATTAAAGCCCGCCGATGAAGAAAGGCTCGCACAAACAATTGATAAAATACAACATTACTTTAAAAGTAGTGCTGACACCGCTCATAAGTCTAAATTAGTACGCTTAGTGAGCGATGTTACGGGCAACGATTATCAGAAAATTTTAACAGAGTTAGAAAATAATCAAGAATTATCCTTATCAAGCTATTCTGATGTATTGGCGATAAAGGATGCTGGCGAAGTTAGCCGAGTACCAGTAAAAGATATTCTTTGGATTGACGCTGCTGGTGATTATATGTGTGTGCATACCTTGGAAAACAAGCAAAATATAATTAAAGAAAATACTTACATTCTTAGAAAAACTATGAAAGAACTCGAGGCCTGTTTAGATCCAAAGCAGTTCATTCGTAATCATAGATCTACCATAGTTAATAAAAATGTTATTGATAAATTTTGTAGCCAAGTTAATGGTGAGTATTTTTTAGTATTGAAAAATGGCAAAGAATTGAAAGTGAGTCGTAGTTATAAAGATAAAGTCAAACAAGCTGTTAATAGTTAATAGTTCGGAATAATAAAAATGCAGATGCATTTTCGACAAAGACATTGAAAATAAAAAGGCCCTATGTCGATAACATAGGGCCTTTTTGAGTCATAACTATTACTTATTAGTTAAGGTGCTTTTTAGTGACTGTTAACACTTTTAAGGTGTTTGAAGCACCAACAGTTTCCATGATATCACCGTAAGTTAAAATCAATTTATCACCAATAACTAAATCAATATTGCCACTTACCGCTTTTAATATCTCATTAGATAAATTGTCATTGTTCACATCAGTTGAATCGAATTCAATGGGATAAACACCACGATAAATTGCTGTTTTGTTCAATGTTTTACTATGGCGAGACAAAGAGAAAATAGGCAAGCCCGAGGTAATGCGAGACATTATTTTACTGGTCTGACCGGACTCTGTCAGTGCTATAATCGCTTTAACGCCGTTTAAGTGGTTGGCGGCATACATAGCTGATAGGGCGATGGTTTCCGATACTTCACTAAAAGTCAGTTCAATTCTGTGACTAGACGAATTTACTGAGCGATGTTGTTCAGCACCTAGACAAACATTGGCCATAGCTGTCACGGTTTCTACAGGGTATTTACCTGCAGCAGTCTCTGCCGATAACATCACCGCATCTGTACCATCTAATACAGCGTTTGCTACATCCATTACCTCAGCACGCGTTGGCATAGGCTGCTCAATCATAGTTTCCATCATTTGCGTTGCCGTGATCACTACGCGGTTAAGCTGGCGAGAGCGAGCAATAATATGTTTTTGTTTACCGACTAATGCAGCATCACCAATTTCAACACCTAAGTCACCACGAGCGACCATAACGACATCGGAGGCTAAAATTATTCCATCAAGAATAGCGTCATCATTTACCGCTTCCGCACGTTCAATTTTTGAGACTAAACGAGCATCACAGCCAGCTTCTTGGGCAAGTAAACGAGCTTCGCGCATATCTGCTGCATCACGAGGAAATGATACCGCTAAGAAGTCGACATCAATTTTGGCAGCAAGCTTAATATCTTCTTTATCTTTGAGTGTTAACGCAGGTGCTGTTAAACCACCACCTTGGCGGTTAATGCCCTTATTATTTGATAATGGACCGCCAACAGTGACTATTGTGAACACTGAAGACTCAGAGGTTGATAACACTTTTAATTGTACGCGACCATCGTCTAGTAATAATATGTCACCGGTATTAACATCTTGTACTAATTTTTTATAATCAATACCTACTTTTTCTTGGCAGCCTTGACCTTTTTCTAGGTTGGCATTTAATTCAAATTTATCACCAATGGCCAATTTAATCGGGCCACTTTTAAAGGTAGAAACACGGATTTTAGGCCCTTGTAAATCACCCAATATACCAACATAAATGCCAAGTTCTTTTGCTATTTCTCTGACATTGTTTGCCCTATCAATGTGATCTTGCGGAATACCATGAGAAAAATTAAGTCTAACCACGTTTACACCGGCAGCTAATACATTTTTTAAAACTTCTCTATCGTCAGTTGCAGGACCTAAGGTAGCAACAATTTTTGTTCTTCTAGGCATGTTAATCCTCTTACGTTTTTGATTACGTTTAAATAGGTTTATCGATGGTAGTACTGATGGTTGAAAGATAGTTTCAAATATCAGCGACTATATATTTGGTCTTTTCTTGTTAATCTTTTCTTTCAAAGCGCGAACTTCTTAAGCTATCTTTTACTTTTTTCAAGTTGTCTCTAAATTTGCTACCACGACGTAAAGTAAAGCCGGTGGCTAAAACATCAATTAGGGCGAGTTGAGCGATACGTGATGACATCGGCATATAAAGGTCAGTATCTTCACAGACATCAACAGTAAGCACTATGCTACATTCCTTAGCCAGTGGTGTACCTTTAGTGGTAATACCAATAACAGTGGCGTCGTTTTCTTTTGCTAAACTGGCCACTTCAACAAGTGATTTTGTCCGACCAGTGTGCGAAATCACAATAACCACATCACCCTGGCGACTATTTATAGCACTCATACGTTGCATTAATATGTCATCAAAATAAACCACAGGCACATTAAAGCGGAAAAACTTATTTTGCGCATCATGGGCAACAATGGCCGAAGCACCTAAACCAAAAAATGAAATTTTGTTAGCTTGGGTTAATAGATCAACCGAACGATTGACATCATTTGCGTCTAAGCTTTTACGGGCTAATTCAAGGCTGGCCATGGTAGATTCAAAAATCTTGTCGGTATATTCTTCCGCGCTATCATTTTCATCGACATGACGGTTAACGTAAGGCGTACCATTGGCTAAGCTTTGCGCTAGATGTAATTTAAAGTCAGGGTAACCTTTAGTGTCTAAACGACGACAAAACCGATTAACGGTAGGCTCACTGATATTAGCTTGTTTGGCAAGTGCTGCAATACTAGAGTGTATAACGGTGCTTGGTGACGCTAAAATGACTTCTGCTACTTTACGTTCAGATTTACTGAGCATGTCTAGTTCGTTAGTGATCTTTTCTAATATGTTCATTATGGATTGATCCTAGATCTTGTTTATCTTCATTTATAAAGCTTGTTAATCTCACTTTCAAAGTAAGTTTTAAACGATATTTCAATGATAGCCTGCATCAATTTAGAGGCTATTTTATCTATACTGTAATTTATTTTCTGCCTAAGGAACAGAAAAAATGAAATTTTATTTCATAATAAAAGATGGTATTAAGTCAAAACTGGTAAAGTTTGCAGGATATTTACTCTTTAAACTGCACAGTACTTACCTCAATAGCAGTAATATCGTTATTATTACCTTTCTCATCTAGTATATAAGCCAATTATTCTTTGAGATAGTTATTTATGTAGTAAAATTACAAAAAGTTCTTTACTGTCAGTTAAACAAGCGCTAAATTAGCTGTATATGTAGTTTAGTTACAACTAATTGTTTTACGGTAAGTTCACTAGCGCCTAGGCTTGAGTGAAGGTTTAAGTAAAATTAAAGCAATAAATTTTATATAAGAGAAATGCTATGAGTAAGTTAAATGGTCAAGCAGCGAGTGAAATCGTCATTTTTGGCGCCTTAGGTGACTTATCACGACGTAAGCTATTACCCGCACTTTATCAATTGGAAGTCTGTGGTTTAATCAATAAATATAGTCGTATAGTAGGTGCCGCAAGACAAGATCATAGTCTTGAAGAATTCAAAAATATTGTTGTCGAAAATTTAAATGACTTTGTTAAAGAAAAAATAGATGAACAAGTACTAGCACGTTTCATTAATCGTTTGGTTTATCAACAATTAGACTTTAAAGACAGTAGTTCATTTAATCACTTAGGTGATGCACTTGCCAACGGTAATGATACTCGAGTTTATTACTTTTCAACACCACCTGCTATCTATGGTGATATCTGCCAGGGCTTAGCTCACGCCAGTTTAATTAACGATGCTGATCGTGTTGTTATGGAAAAGCCCATTGGGCACTCCCTAGAATCTTCCATTGCCATTAATAATCAAGTTTCTGATTATTTTAAAGAAAATCAAACCTACCGTATCGATCACTATTTAGGTAAAGAAACCGTATTAAACCTATTAGTACTTCGCTTTGCCAATTCATTATTTACTAATAACTGGGATCGTAACAGTATTGATCATGTGCAAATTACCGTAGCGGAAAGTGTCGGTATTGAAGGACGTTGGGGCTTTTATGACGAAGCTGGGCAATTGCGCGATATGGTGCAAAATCACTTATTGCAAATCTTGTCGCTATTGGCCATGGAGCCACCTGCGGACTTAAGTGCAGAAAGTGTTCGCGCGGAGAAACTTAAAGTTGTTAAAGCCTTAAAAGCAATTAATCGAGACAACATTAAAGATAAAGTTGTTCGTGGACAATACAGTGATGGTTTTTTAGAGGGCGCACCTGTACCTGGTTACTTAAATGAAGAAGGGGCTAATACCAACAGTAATACCGAAACATTTGTTGCGATAAAGGCCGAAATAGATAACTGGCGCTGGAAAGGCGTACCATTCTACCTTCGCACCGGTAAACGTATGCCTAAGAAACACAGTGAAATAGTGGTGCACTTTAAACAACAACCTCATAATATTTTTAAAGACAGTTACAGTGATTTACCCGCCAATAAATTAACTATTCGTTTGCAACCGGATGAAGGGGTTGAGTTACAAATGATGAATAAGATCCCTGGTATTGCTTCACAGATGAATATTCAGGAAAACAAATTAGATTTAAGTTTCTCTGATACCTATGGCGACGAACGTGTAGTTGATGCTTATGAGCGCTTAATGCTAGAAGTGTTAAATGGTAATCAATCATTGTTTGTAAGTCGTGATGAGGTGGAAGCCGCTTGGATTTGGGCTGACAGCATCATTGAGTCTTGGAAAACCACTAATGAAACACCTAAGCCTTATGCTGCAGGTTCTTGGGGGCCAGTATCTTCTATTTCTCTAATCGCGCGTGATGATCGCCAGTGGGTTGAATAATGCACCAGTTAACAGAATTCTCAACACGTAATGATTTAGATGTCTCTTTGGCACAATCAGTGAGTGAAATACTTGCACAAGCAATTAAACGTAAAGGTAAAGCAAGTATCGCCGTATCAGGTGGTTCTACACCGAAAGGATTTTTTAAGGTGTTATCACAAAGTGATATTGACTGGTCAAAAGTGACCATCACTTTAGCAGATGAACGTTGGGTGGCAATTGATAGTCAAGACAGCAATACCCGTTTAGTACATGAAAATTTACTACAAAATAATGCTGCAGCAGCGAATTTTTTCCATTTAAAACAAGGTGAAGAGTTTAGTGATGAGACGCTCAACGATTTAAATATTGCTGCTAAAGCAACTTTATTGCCGCTTGATGTGTTGATTTTAGGTATGGGAGAAGACGGACATACTGCATCACTATTCCCGTGTAGCGACGAAATTAATGTGGCTCTTAATGAGACAAACGATGCAGCACTGCTGAAAGTTCAACCTAAAACAGCGCCGCATCAACGTATCAGCTTTACTTTTGCTAGCTTAATCACCAGCAAAAACATTTTCCTTCATTCATGTGGAGAAGGAAAGAAGACGGTATTAACACAAGCGTTAAATGGTGATGATTTGCTTGAAATGCCGATCAGAGCATTTTTACAACACCCTAGCTTAAACACTCAAATTTTTTGGGCTCCATAACTCACTTGTAAAATAATACCAATAACATTAAGTTCGTGATCTTGTTGTGCATAGGAAAATAAATCAGGGCAAGGCACTCGATTGAGCAATAATTCAATGAAATTGGTATAAGTTTAAGTATTAAATAAAATTATATTAAAAGTAAAAGTATATAAGTTGAGAGAGTAAATGAAACAGCAAATAGTAGATATAACCGACAGAATTATAAAACGTAGTGCTAAAACGCGTGCTGAATATTTAGCGAAAATTGATGTGGCAAAATCAGACACAGTACATCGTGCAGGATTATCATGTGGTAACTTAGCTCACGGTTTCGCTGCCTGTGGCAAAGAAGATAAAGCATCGTTACGCGGCATTCAACACTCAGATATCGCTATTGTCACCTCTTACAACGATATGCTTAGTGCCCATCAACCGTACCAAGCATACCCAGATATTATCAAAGCTGCAGTTAAAGATTCCGGTGGCGTGGCACAAGTTGCTGCAGGTGTTCCTGCCATGTGTGATGGTGTTACGCAAGGTCAACCAGGTATGGATCTTAGTCTGATGAGTCGTGATGTAATCGCCATGTCAACGGCTGTAGGTTTATCTCACAATATGTTTGATGGTGCATTAATGTTAGGTATCTGTGACAAAATTGTCCCGGGTTTACTGATCGCAAGTATGACATTTGGTCATTTACCTACAGTATTTGTTCCTGCGGGGCCGATGCCTTCAGGTCTGCCAAACAAAGAAAAAGCCCGTGTGCGTCAACAGCATGCCAAGGGTGAAGTAGATGAGGTAGCGTTACTTGAGGCTGAATCTGCATCCTATCATTCTGCCGGTACTTGTACTTTCTTCGGCACAGCAAACTCTAACCAGCTAGTTGTTGAAGTGATGGGTTTACATTTACCCGGTGCATCGTTTATTGCACCTAATACACAACTTCGTGAAGAATTAACAAAGGCTGCTGCTCGTCAGGCGACGCGTTTAACCCAGCAATCGGGTAACTATATGCCGATTGGGAAAATGGTCGATGAACGTTCAATTGTTAACGCAATTGTTGCCTTATTAGCTACGGGGGGCTCAACGAACTTAGTCATGCATATTATTGCTTTTGCTAAAGCGGCGGGCATTATTATTAACTTCCAAGATTTTAATGACCTTTCTGAAAGCGTTCCTTTATTAACACGCATTTATCCTAATGGTCATGCTGACATCAATCAATTCCAAGAAGCTGGTGGTATGGCGTTACTGTTCCGTGAACTTATTGAAGGCGGATTGGTCTTTGAGGATGTAGAAACCATCTGTGGTCGCGGTTTAACTCGATACACTAAGAAGCCTGTGCTAGATAATGGAGAGCTTAAGTGGGTTGATTGCGTTGAAAAGTCACTTGATGATGCAATTATTGCAACCGTTGCTAAGCCATTCAGTTCTCATGGTGGTTTACGCGTGATGAAAGGTAATTTAGGTGTTTCTGTTATTAAAACTTCATCACTTAGAGAGGGCAGCTTTGCTATTAACGCTCCTGCAGTTGTTTTTGAAGATCAACATGAATTACAGACGGCATTTGACGCAGGTGAACTCGAAAAAGATTTTGTTGCCGTAGTAAGATTCCAAGGGCCTAAAGCGCGTGGTATGCCTGAACTACATAAATTAACGCCATTGTTAGGTGTGCTGCAAGACAAAGGTTTTAAAGTTGCCCTGCTTACTGACGGACGTATGTCTGGCGCATCAGGTAAGGTACCTGCAGCCATTCATTTATGCCCTGAGGCACTTGATGGAGGCTTGATTGCTAAGGTTCAAGCAGGTGACATGATTAATCTCAATGGTGAAACTGGTGAGTTAACATTGCTTGTTGATGAGCAGGAATTAGCCAATCGCAAGGCTGCTATATTTCAAGTTAATGGCCACCATGAAGGTATGGGGCGTGAGTTATTTGGCTTTATGCGCCGTAACTTGAGTTCAGCTGAAACGGGTGCGTGTTCGTTGTTCGACTCATAATCACTAGCAATAAGAGTGAAGAACAGCAAACGCTTAAGCAGTCGAATATTTAACTACTTATCAAAATTAATAATATATAAAATTCAGCGTTTATTTAGCCTTTTGGTTAACTACCGCCAAGAAAATAAAGAGGAATTATGACAGTATCAAAAAATTGGAAAATCATGCCAAAGGACCTTTTCAACATGGGACCTATTGTTCCTGTACTGGTAATTAACAAGGTTGAAGAAGCAATTCCTATTGCTGAAGCGCTATTAGCTGCTGATGTAAAAGTATTAGAAGTAACTTTACGTACACCTGCGGCACTTGATGTGATTAGTATCATTGCCAAAGAACTGCCTGAAGCAATTATTGGCTCAGGTACAGTGACCAATCGTCAGCAGTTACAACAGTCATATGATGCCGGCGCTAAGTTTGCTATCAGTCCAGGTTTAACCAAAGATTTGTTACAAGCAGGTAATGAAGGTAATATCGCTTTAATTCCTGGAATCTCATCCATCTCAGAGCTTATGGATGGCGCGGATTATGGTTATGATCATTTGAAATTTTTTCCAGCAGAAGCCTCTGGTGGTGTTAATGCGATTAAATCTATTGGCGGGCCTTTCCCCGGTATTCGCTTTTGTCCAACTGGCGGTATTAATTTAAATAATGTTCGAGACTATTTAGCTTTACCTAATGTTGTTTGTTGTGGTGGCTCATGGTTGGTATCAAGTCATATTGTTGATAATAAAAATTGGTCTGAAATTACTAAATTAGCTCGGCAAGCGCTAACACATGTGAGATAAATAAACTGTTAATGTAAAGCCTTGGTCATCATTTACAATTTTAAGCATTAAAAAAGCCAGTCATTATAAATAATGACTGGCTTTTTTTAAACCTTAGCTTCGAACTAATTATTTCAAATATTAGCCGGCTTATTGATTGTTTTGTGCCATTTTTAAACGTTCAGCCATTGATAGTGGCTCATCTTTAGATTTTTTAACTTCAACTTTATCTGCTTTCTGAGCTTTTTCTACTTTCTGAACTTTCTCTGTTTTCTCTACTTTAGAGTCACCTTTAAATACAGATTTCATCATGTTTTTCATGCCATTGAAGCTATCTTTAGGTGAGTGATTGGCTTCGTGTGTATCATATAAAAGTGATTGAGAAGCAGGCTTTTCAGCTTTTCCAACTTCTTTTTTCTCTGTTTTTACGGCAGCGGGAGCATCTTCAACTTTTGTTTCTTCAGGCTCAATACGTCTATGGGGTGTTGCTAACTTTGCTTGAGCTAGCTTTGCTTTACTACCTTGAGCACTCTCTGCAGATGCTCTATTTTCAGTGTCGTATGGCATTGCTGTACTTTGGTTACATGAAGGCATGAAAATGTCATTTGAGCTCATTCTATGATCAAAATCGTCAACTACTTCAGACATTTCTTTTTCTGCAATATGTACAGCATCTTTAACTTGAGATAACTTACGACTTAAACTTTTATATTTTCTCTCAATGTTATCGATAGCACCTTGAACATCTTCATTTAAGTTTTTAGTTAGGTCTTTATAATCAACTATTTGCTGTTCGAACTTAACAAGAGATGACTGACTATGGTTAATACTATCGTCAATAGAGGTTAATTTTGTCTCTAAACGTTGCTTCTTAGCTAAAAATTTATCAGAAATTTCTTTTGGAATTAATGGTGCCTGCACTGTTGGGGGCAGTACATCGACAAACTCACTGATACAATTGACAGGCTTCCATTGATTAAATGATGGGTGCCAACCATAAACATTAGGGTTGCTGGCTAAATAATCTTTTGCTGCGTCTAAATCTAATGGGGCAGTTACTTCACCATTATTTGAAAAAAACCATTTTTTCATTGTAAGTACTCTTATCTGTTAACTTCGGTTCTATAATTAATACGATGTACAACTTAGCTGATATTTAAACAGTAAAAGTTATTAGTAATCAGTTTTAATTACGTTAGCTAGGTTCTTTTGTAGCGAAGCATATTGCTCTTCAATTGTCTTGACTACCACTCTAACTTCTTCTGTTAAGTTATGAGCAGTTTGGCCATAATTATCTAACTCGGTGTCTATTTCATATAAAGAGTCTGAAGTGATCTTAATTGTTTTGTCGATACGATCCAATGTGGTAAGTAATTCTTTTTCTTCGCCAATTAAATCATCTATAAGGCCACTTGGTATTTCAATTGGTGGCGGCGGCGGGGTAATAGATATTTCAAATTCATCGATGCAACTAACCGGTACCCAATGGGTATAAGAGGGATGCCATGCATATAAGTCAGGATTTTTTGCAATTAATTTATTTGACTCTTTTAGCCCTAAAGGCCCTGTTACTTCACCATTGTCAGAAAAAAACCATTTTTTCATAATAATTATTACTCTCTTTTTTATCTGTCACCTTACTATTAATAAATAACAGTAACGACATATCAAATTTATTAACAGTTGGCCTTTTAGCTTACACCATTTAACGTTAGCCAAAGCTAACAGTCAAGTCCTTTGTTAATGCTAAGTTATAGTCTTGTATAATCTTTACTAGAAACCTTGTACATACTTCGTAATATTTATGTGATTTTTGAATAACAACGTTGGTATTATTAACTACTAAAGAACGAGTACATTATTAGTACTTGTAAGGTTTTTATAATGATGATATCAGTTAAAAGCTAATTAAAAGACATAAAAAAGCCAGTTATAATAATGATAACTGGCTTTAAGGTGGTACGGTACGCGTATTGTTACGGTTTAGTTGCCAGCGCACCACTACGATTTACTACATCAGCAGTTATAGCAGTTCTACCTGATGACTGATGGGCTACCCTGTCACTATCTGCCATAGAGCTTGTTGGTATCTCATTAATAGTAGTGATGGTTTGCGTTTTTGTCATAGGCGCTGTTGCGCGGCCCGAAAGACGGTTGGCTTTCTTAACTTGCCTAGCCAGTTTTTTATCTTTAGGAGCCGACTTCTTAGCTGTTGGAACTGTTTTCTTAGCTTGTGGCTTAGTTTTTTCTACTGGGGCTTTAGTATTGCTATCAGAAATTTCAACGATAATATCTTCCGCGGCTTTTGGTTCAGTAGTTTCAGGTGATGGACTTTTTACTTCTGATTCCGTTTTAACTTCGATAGTATCGTCAACAACTTGTGCCTTTGTTTCAACTAGCTCTTGCACAAGAGCCGGTTCTTCTTTTTGCTCTAAAGGTAGCTCTTGTTGAACTTCTGTTACAGGCTTAGCATTATCGTCTATAGACACTTCTTCAACGATAGGCATGTCTGTTGTAGTCTCTACTTGCTCATCAACAGATACTTCAATTGCTGTTACTTTTACCTCTGGCACAAGAACTTCTTCAACTGCTGCTACTTTTACCTCTGGCACAAGAACTTCTTCAACTGCTGCTACTTTTATCTCTGGCACAAGAACTTCTTCAACAGCTGTTACTTTTACCTCTGGCACAAGGACTTCTTCAACAGCTACATTTTCAATAACAACTTCTTCAGTAGTTATACGTTCAGTTACTACGTCATTTGATGAGGTATTAACTTGCTGTTGCTCTGCTGTCTCAACTGTTACAGCTTCAACTTCAACTGTAGCTGGATAACGTGCTTCTACTGATTCATTAGCCGTTACTTGTTCAGCGGCTAATGGCTGATTTTCTGGTGAAGCTTCAGTATTATTGCGACGACGACGTTGTCCATTTGCTCTTAAATGTCTAGGTGAACGTCTATTCCGTGGTCTATCTTCATTATTCGTGTCATTAGTTACAGCTGAACTATTAAGGCTTTCATTATTAATAGCTTTAATTTCTGTTACAACTTCGGCACTTACAACAGCTTTATCTGTAGGTTTTATACGTACGTTCTTCCGATTAGTTCTACGTTGACGACGTTCAGCGACCTTTTCTTCTCTTACGACTTTTTCGTTAGCCTGATTGTCATTTTTACGTGGCTGCCTCTTCGTTTTGTTTTGTTCCACTTCACGGCTAGGGCGAGCATTTCTTGTTTCATTTTGCTTGCTAGCTGAACCCTCACCATTGCGATCAGTACGTTCATTACGGTTACGGTTACCACCTCGGTTATTACGACGATTACCTTGTTGACTGTCGCGTCTTCCCTGTGAACGTCTAGGTTTTTGAGTTGTGTCTGTCTCTTTTACTTCTTCAACGACTTCTGTCGTCACAAAAAGGCTCTTCAACCAAGAAAATAAGCCGGTAGGCTTAGTTTGCTTAATTTGCTTAATTTGCTTAGTTTGTTTAGTTACAGTAGTTTCAGCTTTTACCGGCGCACTTTTAGATTTAGGTGCCCTTGTAGGAGATGTCATGCCTTGAATCAATGGTTCATCGCGCTTCGTTGCCGCTTTATCAAACTTAGGCATCTTAGCTTCTTCAAGTTCAGCTTGTTTTACGGGGAGTTCATAACTCGCTTCAACGACAGTTTCATCATTCTTCACACGTAATACTTCGTATTGCGGCGTATCCATATGAGGATTAGGAATGATTAAGACTCTAACGTTATGATGTTTTTCAACATGCATAACTGAACGGCGTTTCTCATTTAATAAGTAGGTGGCCACAGGTACTGGTACTTGCGCTTGAACGTGCAAGGTATTGTCTTTAATGGCTTCTTCTTCCATTAAACGTAATACTGATAAAGCTAAAGACTCAACGCCGCGTACATGACCTGTGCCGCTACAGCGAGGACATACACCCTGGCTTGTTTCACCAATAGAAGGACGTAAGCGTTGGCGAGACATTTCTAATAAGCCAAAGCGAGAGATTTTACCTAGTTGAATACGAGCTCTATCTTGATGAACTGAATCACGCATTCTGTTTTCAACTTCACGTTGATGGCGTACTGGCGTCATATCGATAAAATCAATAACGACCAAACCACCTAAATCACGTAAACGTAATTGACGAGCAATTTCTTCTGCAGCTTCTAAGTTAGTATTAAAAGCAGTTTCTTCAATGTCACTACCTTTAGTTGCACGCGCAGAGTTGATATCAATCGAGGTCATAGCTTCGGTAGGATCAATAACAATTGAGCCGCCAGAAGGTAGACGTACTTCACGTTGAAATGCTGTTTCGATTTGCGTTTCAATTTGGTAATGCGTGAATAAAGGCACATCACTGGTGTAAAGTTTTATTTTGTTTAAGAAATCAGGGCGTACCACTTCAATGTGTTTTTTAACACTTTCGAAAGTTTTAGGGCGATCAATTAATACTTCACCAATATCACGACGTAAATAGTCACGAATCGCACGTAAAATAAGATTTGTTTCTTGGTGGATTAAGAAGGGCGCTGGGCGGGTTTTTGCTGCATCACTAATTGCTTGCCAGTGATGTAAAAGTACATTTAAATCCCATTCAAGTTCGTCGTAATCTTTACCTACGCCAGCGGTTCTTACTATTAACCCCATGCCTTTTGGCAATTCTAACTTACTTAAAGACGTTTTTAGTTCAGTACGTTCATCACCTTCGATACGTCGTGATATACCACCTGCTCGAGGATTATTTGGCATTAAAACGAGATAACTACCGGCGAGACTGATAAATGTAGTCAGTGCAGCACCTTTTTGGCCACGTTCTTCTTTATCTATTTGAACGATAACTTCTTGGCCTTCACGCAAAACTTCTTTAATGTTCGGTCGGCCTTGGAAGGTATAACCTTTAGGGAAGTATTCACGCGCAATTTCTTTCATTGGTAAGAAACCATGGCGATCAGCGCCATAATCAACAAAAGCTGCTTCTAAAGAAGGCTCGATACGGGTGATTTTTGCTTTATAAATATTAGATTTTTTTTGCTCGTGACCAGGGCTTTCAATATCTAAATCGTAAAGTTTTTGGCCATCTACTAGTGCTACGCGCAATTCTTCTGATTGGGTAGCGTTAATTAACATACGTTTCATAGTTTGTCGGACTCATTTTTAGTCACAACACACCATTTGCTTAGGACACAAAGCAATCTGTTTTTCTGGTAACAGCAGTTTGTCAGCCTCACGGTTGTCACGGTTAACCTGTCATAAAACCAGGTTAAGCTGTTATAAATTCTGATTGTTTCTCAATATCACTGCCTTAATCAAGCTAGGCAATGCTAATTCATTTCTTTATGTGCTCAGCGTGTGTGCTGTGCAAAATACCAGCTTAATATCGCTTTGGTATTATTTTATAAAATTGCTTTATGGTGCTGGGCTAATAACATTTCATAAATCAAATTGTTAAAACTGTTTATGCTTTTTTGACAATCTATAGCGAGTAGCCATCAAAGTGATAACTACCTGTGTCAATTAATGCAATAGGCCGTACTATCAGCATGTCTTATTTTTATGATGTTAACGCCTAAAAAGGTACAGTTAACAAAATAAAATGTCGCATACTAATGTGGCCGCAGTTTGCCTCTTACGTCTCTCTTTAAAGCTTCTAGGGTTAAATTGTTACGTTGATTAGCCTAATGTTAGTTTTTTCATATGGCTGTTTAATACGGTGTTAGCGTTAAATATCAACTAATAACCCTTTTATTATCCCACTATCTTTGTTTATTAGCTAATAATAAAGGAAGTTAATTGCATTATTCGCTAAATAAAATGTGTTAAACTGCCGTTATGAAAGAAATTAATAGCCAAAAAGCCAATCACGTGCATAAAAACAAAGCAAAGACTCAACACCGCTCAGTTGAAAAAAAGACTCAGCATGCCAATAAACCTGTTGTAAAGAAGATAAAGCATTCAAATAAGCCTGCTGCACAAAAGACGCAGCAAGCAAGTAAACCTGTTGTAAGAAATACCCAGCATGAAAAAAAACCTGTTGAAAATACTGCGCATATTAACAGTGCAGAAGAAGTGGAAAGACCTAAAGTGCGCTATATCACTATAGATAGTGAAGATGCAGGGCAACGAATCGACAATTTTCTATTAAGAACCCTTAAAGGTGTTCCTAAAAGCCATCTTTATCGCCTTATGCGTAAAGGTGAAATCAGGGTTAATAAAAAACGAATTAAACCAGTTTATAAGTTAGCCATTAATGATGAATTACGCATTGCTCCCATCAGAGTTTCTGAACAAAAAGATGCAGTTTCTACCGGGTTAACTATTGTTGCTAATTTAGAAAAGCAAATACTGTTTGAAGATGATAGATTGATTGTTATCAATAAACCTTCGGGTATGGCTGTGCATGGCGGTAGCGGTTTAAGTTTTGGTCTAATAGAGGCACTTCGTGCATTAAGACCAGAAGCGCGCATGTTAGAATTAGTTCATCGATTAGATCGAGACACTTCAGGCTGCTTACTTGTTGCTAAAAAACGTTCAGCCTTGCGAAATTTGCATGAACAATTTCGTGATAAAAATGTACAGAAATTTTATCACGCATTAGTTAAGGGGCATTGGCCAACTAAATTGACTCGTGTTACTGAAGCATTAAAGAAAAATGATTTAAAGTCAGGCGAACGTGTTGTCGTTGTTGATAACCAACAAGGTAAAGAGTCTGAAACTCGTTTTAGAGTATTAGAACGATACCGTGGCGCAACCTTAGTAAGAGCTTTCCCTGTCACAGGAAGAACACATCAAATACGTGTTCATTGTCAAACGAGTGGCCATTGCATTGCTATGGATGCAAAATATGGCCATGAAGAGTTTGATGAACAGATGAAAAGCAAAGGTCTGAAAAGGTTGTTCTTACATGCCGCTAGTATTGAGTTTACTCACCCTAAAACTGAACAACGATTGAAAATTGAAGCGCCACTTGAGTCAAGTTTAGAACGATTACTCTCTAAGTTGGTAAAGGAATAATGCTTATCCCTGAATACAAATTAGTTATTTTTGATTGGGATGGTACCTTGATGGACTCTATCGGCAAAATAGTCTCATCAATGCAAGCAGCAGCTCACGTTTGTCAGTTAGATATTCCGACAGTGATACAAGTAAAAGATATAATTGGCTTAAGTTTACCTAAAGCACTTAGGATTTTATTTCCTCATTGCGTAGAAGATGAAATAAACGCGATGCTTGACCAATATAAATATCAATATATAGAAGGTGATAATACACCAACACCTTTATTTGATAATGCGCTAGAATTATTAAAGGCACTTAAAGGTGATGATAGGTTACTCGCTGTTGCAACCGGTAAAGGTCGACAAGGTTTACAGCGTGTTTTTGGTGCTACGCATACGGAACACTTCTTTCATGCATCACGCTGCGCTGATGAAACACTTTCTAAACCAGATCCTCAAATGTTATTAAGCTTATTAGCTGAGCTAAATGTGCGAGCTGAGCAAGCTGTTATGATTGGCGATAGTCAACATGATTTGGAAATGGCTCAAGCTGCAGGTGTTGATAGTATAGGTATTACATTAGGCGTTCATGATAGAGCGATATTAAATAACTATCAGCCTAAAGCTATTGTTGATTCACTCAGTGAGTTACAACAGTTATTATTACCAGTTTAGGATGTGAGCTAGAGCAAGCGCACTTGAGCACCAAAGTTTATAGGGTTTTCTACATTTCATAGTTGTTAGGTAGGATAGTTCTTTTTCTTTTTTGGGTGCAGGGCGCCATCACAAGGTCAAAGAAGTTAAGGATATAGCCTATTTTAAAGGCTATATGTTCAAAGATCACTGATAAGGGATTAAGTGCGTTAGCTGTAACGGTGAGAAAGCTAACTCCTTATCGTTTTCAATGGCACTTGAAATAACACTTGAAATAGAAAAAAAGGCAGTACCATTAACGATACTGCCTTTTTCTTATTATTGTCTAACGCTTCTCAGCACTGGACATACACTATGGTGTGTTTTTTTGCTCAGCTAATACATCGATCCCCTGTTGCTTTAATAAGCCAACAAGCTTAATTAAAGGTAAACCTATTAAGGTATTTGGATCATCTCCTTCAAGTTTGCTAAATAAACATATACCTAATCCTTCACTTTTGAAACTACCTGCACAATTATATGGCTGCTCTGCATTAAGGTAGTTTGCTATTTCCTCTTGGCTTAAAGCATTAAAGTGCACAGTGAAAGGTTCAACTAATGAGGCAGCTTTATCATTTTCACTGTCATAAACACAAAGGCCAGTATAAAAGGTAATACTTTTACCACTGAATTTAGTTAATTGGCTAACGCCGTTATCAAAATTATGAGGTTTACCTAAAATTTCTCCTTCACATACGGCAACTTGATCAGAGCCAATAATGAGAGCACTTGGATATTCTGCTTTAACCGCTTTTGCTTTTTCAATAGCGAGGCGTTGCACTAAATTTTGCGGAAGTTCTCCAGGTAACGCACTTTCATCGATATTAGGTTTTGCACAGTTAAAAGGTAATTGCAGCTTTTCTAAAATGGATTTACGATAAGGGGAAGTAGAGCCGAGTACTAAGGGTTTCATATTTAGCCTTTTAAAGGGTGATAAATGGGTGAGTCTGTAATGATAATGACATTGCTTATTTAGCGAACAAACGTTTTTTAAATAAACAATTATTATGTAATTATTGCTATTATTGGGGCTATCTTGAGCTTTTAAACGAAATAGTGCAATTTTCTTTTGACACTTGCTTATAGGGACTATAATATGCGCGCCTTATGCAGAATCTTAAACTTCCAATAACAATTAGCCCATCCCGTAGTGCACAAAGAAGACTTGTGTGTGAAGGTGTGTTTAAATTGTCAGATATGACTCGATTACTTGCTGAATGCGAAAGCCGAAGCGATGAAGTCAAAGTTAGTGTTAAGTTTGATGTTGATGAACGTGGTTTGACAGTAATGTCAGGTACGAGCTCGGCGTTAGTTGCATTAACTTGTCAGCGGTGTAACGAAAATTTTGACCATTTACTAAAAGTAGAGTTTACTTTTAGTCCGGCCAAAAATGAGGAAGCCGCTGAAAAAATTCCGTCATATTATGACGTAGTAGAATTAGATGAAAATGGTGAAGTAAACTTACGCGAATTAATAGAGGAAGAGTTCATGCTCATGATTCCATTAATTCCACGGCATAAAATTCAAGACTGTCCAGCAGATGCTGATTCAGTTTGGGGTGAATTGCCAGAAGAGCTTGAGAAGCCAAATCCATTTGATATATTAAAACAATTCAAGTAGTTAATAAGCATATAGCCCTTTAACTAATAACCGATTTAGGAGAAACTCATGGCAGTTCAAAAAAGCAAAAAGTCTCGTTCAAGACGTGGCATGCGCCGTTCACATGATGCAGTTACACCAGAAAACTTATCAGTAGATCCAGTATCAGGTGAAACGCATCGTCGTCACCATGTAACTGCTGATGGCTTTTACAAAGGCGTTAAAGTAATCGCTGTTTAAGCGATTACTTCGTTATAGTAAAATAGTTTGGGCTAACTAGCTTGAGCTTAAATACTAATCTAACCATAGCGTTAGATGTTATGGGGGGCGATCAAGGCCCCTTTATAACTATTTCTTCAGCAATAATGGCAATAAAACATCAGCCTAAATTGCACCTCATTTTATGTGGTGATGAAATCATCATTACAGAAACTCTTGCTCGTCTTAAAATCTCCAAAGAAAAATTTGCTAATCATAAACAATTAAGCCTTTTTGCGACTTCACAAGTTGTCTTAATGACAGATAAACCTATTGTAGCTTTGCGTACCAAAAAAGACTCATCAATGCGTAAAGCACTTGATCTTGTTCATGATGGGCAGGCACAAGCTTGCGTCAGTGCTGGCAATACTGGTGCACTATTTTCCATGGCACATTTTGTCTTAAAGAACTTACCAGGGGTAGAGCGCCCAGCACTTATTTCATCATTGCCTACCCATGATAAAGACAAACATGTCTTTATGCTTGATTTGGGCGCTAATGTCTTTTGTGACTCCCATGTATTATATCAATTTGGTGTAATGGGCTCGGTAATGGCCGAGCAAGTAGATGGCATTAGTAAACCACGAATAGCCTTACTCAATATGGGTGAAGAAGCCATCAAGGGCAGCGACCATATAAAGTTGGCGGCATTGGAATTAACTGACAATAAAGATATCAATTACGTTGGCTTTATTGAAGGTAATGACATTTTTTCTAATAAAGCAGATGTTATCGTCTGTGACGGTTTTGTTGGCAATGTCACTTTAAAAACTTGTGAGGGTGTGGCCCGCTTAGTTTATCAAAAATCAAAAACAGCCTTTAGTGCAAGCTTATTAGCTAAATTGTTCGGCTCCCTGTTAAAGCCTAGCTTTAAAAAACTATTTAAAACTATGAACCCCGACCAGTACAATGGCGCAAGTTTGATAGGATTACGCGGTATAGTGGTTAAAAGCCATGGTAATGCCAATACAGGAGCTTTTTTTGCCGCTATTATGGAAGCAGTCAAAGAAGTGGAAAGGCAAGTGCCTGAAAAAATAAAAAGCTCTTTAGAACATGGTTTTTCTGCTCGATAACGATTCTTAATCAAAAGAACAAATATATTCCACTACATCGCTTTTCATTTTAAATAAAACAACAAATAATCAGATTCACTGAAAAGAACTTAAATAAGAGTATCAATATGCAAAACAAATTAGCATTCGTTTTTCCTGGACAGGGCTCACAAACTGTTGCCATGCTCAGTGATTTTACCGAAAATACTTTAGTACAAGCGACTTTTGAAGAAGCCTCTAAGGCATTAGGTTATGATTTATGGCAATTGGTTGCGCAAGGCCCAGCCGAAAAGCTTAATCAAACCAATTTTACCCAGCCAGCATTATTAACCGCCAGTGTTGCTTTATGGCGCGTTTGGCAAGCTGAGTCGGATGTAACTCCTGACGTTATGGCTGGCCATAGTTTAGGTGAATATTCAGCACTGGTTTGTGCGGGTGTTTTTTCTCTTAGTGAAGCCGTAGTACTTGTTGAAAAACGTGGTGAATTCATGCAAGCCTGTGTTCCAGCAGGTACTGGCGCAATGGCAGCGGTTATTGGTCTTGCTGATGATGAAATTATTAATGCCTGTGAAATGGCAAAAGAAGCACAAGTTGTATCAGCTGTTAATTTTAATTCTCCAGGGCAAGTAGTCATCGCTGGTCATAAAGAAGCAGTTGAGCGTGCTGGGATATTGTGTAAAGAAGCGGGTGCTAAACGTGTTTTACCTTTACCGGTAAGTGTACCATCACATTGTGCTTTAATGAATGATGCGGCTACTAAGTTAGCTGTTGAGCTAGATAAAGTTACCTTTAACGTGCCGGTCATAAATGTGGTAAATAATGTTGATGTTGCTAAAGAAATAACAAGCGAAGCAATCAAAGCCGCGCTGGTTAAGCAATTATATTCACCTGTACGTTGGAGCGAGACTATCAGTCAACTTGCCAGTGAAGGTATCGATAAAGTCGTTGAAGTAGGTCCGGGTAAAGTATTACAAGGCTTAAATAAACGCATTAACAAATCACTAAAAAGTGTTAGCTTCAACAGTAACGATACTTTGCAACAAGTAAAAGATCTTATTAATAGTTAAATAACAAAACAGTTAATTTTAAATCGTTGCTAAATATTGATGCAATAAGTGTCAGGTATTAGCAAAATATTATTAATGCACATAACTCGTTAACTTGTTCTGCCAGTTAGCGTTATAAAACAAAAAATAGTAGGTATACATATGTTTTCATTAGAAGGTAAAGTCGCTTTAGTTACTGGCGCAAGTCGCGGTATAGGTAAAGCTATAGCAGTACAATTACAAGCACTTGGTGCAACGGTTATTGGCACAGCGACATCAGAAAATGGCGCAAATAACATCGCTGAATATTTAACTGCAGATAATGGCAGTGGCATGGGTTTAGTATTAAATGTAACAAATGATGAATCAATCAAGGCAATGTTTGCTGCTATTAAAGAAGCACATGGTAGCATTGATATTTTAGTGAATAATGCTGGCATCACTCGTGATAATTTATTCATGCGAATGAAAGACGAAGAATGGTCGGATATTATTGATACTAACTTAACTTCTGTATTTAAAGTCAGTAAAGCGGCAATTCGTCCTATGATGAAAAAACGCACTGGTCGAATCATAAATATAGGCTCTGTTGTAGGTACTATGGGTAATGCTGGGCAAGTAAACTATGCAGCTGCTAAAGCAGGCCTATTAGGCTTTACAAAAGCGTTGGCACGTGAAGTTGCTTCTCGCGGTATTACAGTAAATACTGTTTCACCAGGCTTTATTGATACTGATATGACACAAACGTTAACTGATGAGCAAAAAGAGGGTATTTTCGCTCAAGTTCCTGCAAATCGTTTAGGTAAACCTGAAGAAATAGCCAGCACAGTGGCGTTTTTAGCCTCAGATGCAGCAGCTTATGTGACGGGTGAAACAATACATGTCAATGGTGGTATGTACATGGTGTAAGCCACATTTATTATGGCCTACATTGTTTTTTAATAATATTTTTCAATAGTTCAACAGGTTAGACCAGATAAAAAAGTGAATTAGAAGCTTGCATGGCGAGCTGTTGACGAATACACTACACACAATTTGAAAAAATGCACTTTCAGTAAAGGAAAAAAAATGAGTAATATCGAAGAACGCGTAAAAAAAATCACAGTTGAACAACTAGGTGTTAGTGAAGCAGAAGTAAAAATTGATTCATCATTCGTTGATGATTTAGGTGCTGACTCATTAGACACTGTAGAATTAGTTATGGCGTTAGAAGAAGAATTTGATACTGAAATTCCTGACGAAGAAGCTGAAAAGATCACTACAGTTCAAGCAGCAATCGATTACGTTACTGCTAACCAGTAATTGTTAATAAGTTCGATTTGATCGGGCTTAGTAAAATAATAAAAGCGGTATACTTAATTGTAAGTGACCGCTTTTTTTTTATCTTTAATATGACGATAATACTTAATTTAAGGGTAATTTAAGCCTTAATTTGGGTAATAAAATTAATTTTCGGAGGCCGCTCTGTTATGAGACGTGTAGTAGTTACTGGTATGGGTATGCTTAGCCCTTTAGCCAACACCGCAGAAGAAACTTGGCAAAATTTACTACTTGGTAAAAGTGGTATAGCTAATATTGACCATTTTGATGCCACAGATTATCCAACTAAGTTTGCTGGTTTAATAAAAGATTTCGATGCTCAAAACTATATGGAACGAAAAGAAGCCAAGAAAATGGATCTTTTTATTCAATATGGTGTTGCTGCTGGTGTGCAAGCTTTTAAAGATTCAGGTCTGGAAGTAACGGAGCAAAATGCTCCTCGTATTGGTGTTGCTGTAGGCTCTGGTATTGGCGGTCTAGGATTAATTGAACAAAACCATAATAAGTTGTTAAAAGCTGATGGTAATCCACGTAAATTATCGCCATTTTTTGTACCATCTACCATCATTAATATGATTGCAGGTCACATCTCTATTATGTTTGGTCTGCAAGGTCCAAATATTGCTATCACCACTGCATGTACTAGTGGTGTTCATAATATTGGCCATGCAGCGCGTATGATTGCTTATGGAGATGCCGATGCAATGGTTGCAGGTGGTGCTGAGAAAGCATCTACTACCCTGGGTATGGGCGGTTTTGGTGCAGCTCGCGCTTTATCGCGTCGTAACGATGATCCAGAGGCTGCATCGCGTCCTTGGGATAAAGACCGAGATGGTTTTGTTCTTGGTGATGGCGCGGGTGTTATTGTTGTCGAAGAATATGAACATGCTAAAGCACGTGGCGCAAAAATTTATGCTGAGCTGGTGGGTTTTGGTATGAGCGGTGATGCTTATCACATGACATCACCACCTGAAAATGGTGATGGAGCAGCGCGAGCTATGCAAAATGCTATTAATGATGCAAAAATTGATATCAGCAAAATTGGCTATATCAATGCTCATGGTACTTCTACACCTGCGGGCGATATAGCTGAAACGAATGCTGTTAAAACTATCTTTGGCGCGGAAGCAAAGAACGTTATGATGGGCTCTACTAAATCTATGACCGGACATTTATTAGGTGCGGCAGGTTCAGTTGAAGCCATTTTTAGTATTCAAGCATTAATGAATAACCAAGTCCCGCCGACGATAAACCTAGATAACCCAGATGTGGGTTGTGATTTAGATTATATTGCCGGTGCAGCGCGTGATGTTGAACTTGAGTATGTGCTTTGTAACTCCTTTGGTTTTGGCGGTACTAACGGCTCCTTAATATTTAAGAAAGTATAATGTAGCGACATAAAAGTAATATAAATTACTTGAAAAAGAATAAGTAAGCCTGAATACTAGCCTCAACTTTGAGGAAGTCTTCAGGCTTTTTTATGTCATATTAATTATTAATATAGTGACAACCAATGAAATATTGCTCGATAAATGGTCAACAACAAACAGAAATAGCGGTAACCGAACGCGGTTTAGCTTACGGTGATGGACTATTTACCACGGCAAAGGTTGTTAATGGCCAAGTAATATTACTCGATAAACATATTGAAAGATTAACGTTAGGTTGTCAGCAATTAAAGTTTACAGCGCCACCAATGGCAAACTTAACTACACAATTGCAAGCGGTTGCTGCAACTTATCCGCTTGCGGTCTTAAAAGTGATGATTACTGCAGGTAGTGGTGGCAGAGGTTACTCAAGAGTAGGATTAAGTGAAAATGCCACTAATGTCATTATCATAGTGTCAGATTTCCCCAGCCATTATGAAGAACTAGCACAAAATGGCATTAGTTTAGGGGATAGTAAACAACAGCTATCGACTAGCCCAATGCTCGCGGGATTAAAGCACCTCAATAGACTCGAACAAGTGTTATTAAAGGCTGAGCTTGATGACCGTATTGAAGATGACCTAGTAGTAACTAATTGCCAAGGTAATGTCATAGAGGCAATCAGTGCTAATTTATTTTACTGGTTAGATGGACAATTATACACCCCGGATTTATCAATTTCTGGAGTCAATGGTATTATTAGGCAGGCTATTTTAGCCAAATACCCACAAATTAATATCTGCAACACTAAGTTAGCTGAGCTTAAACAAGCACAAGCAATGTTTATCTGTAATTCTTTGATGGGCATTATCCCCGTAAAAACGTACAATAATCGCATACTAACAATTGATGATGTGCAGCGAATGCAAAAGCAAATGAAAGGCTTTATCTAACCGATCTATCTCTAGGTATCCATCACATATATTTTTAAAAAGGACAGGGTGTGCTCAAAAAACTAATTCTTCTTATTTTGTTAGCATTGCTTAGCGTAGCGGCGACTTTAGCTTACCAATTTGATAAAGCTCTGACTACACCGCTAGCCATTGTCCAAGATAACTTTTTAAAAGTGTCTTCAGGCAGCTCTATCAGTTCTTTTGCTAAGCAATTAGAACAAAAACAGTGGATAACTACGCGCTTTTGGCTGAGAAATTATGGTCGATTATTTCCACAAAAAGCTAATATTAAAGCGGGTACCTATCTAGTCGCTAAAGGCACAAATTTAGGGCAATTATTAGTCCAGCTTGTTGAGGGTAAAGAGTATCAGTTTTCAGTTACTTTTATTGAAGGAACTCGCTTTAAAGATGCCTTAGTTATTCTGGCAGAACACCCGCAAATTAAACAAAGTGTTCAAGATAAAACGGTTACTGAAATAGCAACAGAGCTGGGGATTGATTCAATAAACCCAGAAGGTTGGTTATTTCCAGATACTTATGCCTTCACCGCAGATACTTTAGATTTAACATTATTAAAACGCGCCTACACAAATATGCAGGCACAATTAAATGAATTATGGCAACAAAGAGCGGATAACTTACCCTATAAAACGCCTTATCAAGCCTTGATTATGGCCTCGATAATAGAAAAAGAAACCAGTTATGTGGCAGAGCAACCGTTAATATCATCGGTTTTTGTTAATCGATTGCGAAAGAAAATGCGTTTACAAACAGATCCGACGATCATTTATGGTTTGGGGGATCGTTATAAAGGTGACATTACTCGCGCACATAAACGAGAAAAAACCGCTTATAACACCTATAGAATAAATGGTTTGCCACCAACACCGATTGCATTGTCAGGTCTGTCAGCGATTAAAGCTACTTTACACCCAGCAACAAGTGATTATTTCTATTTCGTTAGTAATGCTTACGGCAAGCATGTATTTAGTAAAAATTTAGCTGAGCACAATCGCGCTGTTAGGGATTACTTAAAGAAACAAAGACAAAAAAGAACAGAACAAAATTAACAAGACTGTTCGTTTTGGTAAATTACACAATTAATTCAATTTAAAATATAACTGACCAAGGTAAAAGCAAGAATATGTCTACAGGAAAATTTATTGTCATTGAAGGCATGGAAGGTGCTGGTAAATCCTCGGCTATCGCAGTAATAGAAAATACTCTAAATAAACAAGGTATTGACTATGTTAATACCAGAGAGCCAGGTGGCACGCCTTTGGCTGAATCCTTACGTGACATGGTTAAGTCGGTTGATCACCAAGAAAAACTGACGGTAGAAACAGAATTGTTACTTATGTATGCTAGCCGTAGTCAATTGCTTGCCAACAAAATATTGCCAGCATTAGCCGCAGGGAAGTGGGTAATTGGTGATCGCCATGATTTAAGTTCTCGTGCCTATCAAGGCGGCGGTCGAGGCTTTGATGAAAAGATTATGAATACCATTGCTGATATTACTTTAAAAGGCTTTCGTCCTGATATCACTCTCTATTTAGATATAGACCCACATATTGGTCTATCTCGTGCTAAAGCACGAGGTGATCTCGATCGTATTGAATTAGAGCAGATGGAGTTTTTTATTCGTGTTCATAATAAATACCGTGAGTTAGCCGCACAAGATACATCTATTGTGACAGTTGATGCTGCGCAAGCAATGTTACAAGTGCATCAAGATATAGAACAAGCTGTGATCGAATTTATCACGAAAACAGACTTGGATTAGAGAGTTAACATGTTACCGATTTGCCGCGAAAAGCAGGTACAATTAAGCCGACAATATCAGCAAAACACCTTGGCTCATGCGATTATATTGCAAGGTATAGCTGGCACGGGTAAAGACGCTTTGGCAAAGTGGCTAATTGAGTTATTAATATGCCAACAGCCTATAGCAACAAATGATTCAGTTGATGAAGGCAGTATTAGTCAAGCTTGTGGGCAATGTAAAGCCTGCTTGCTAAAAAACAGCGGTAGTCACCCAGATCACTTATTACTTACCAGTGAGAATAAAACCTTAGGGGTTGATGATATTCGCCGCGGTAATGCTTTTTTAGAAAAAACAGCACACCTTGGTCTAGTGAAAACCATATTAATACCGCAAGGCCAACTAATGACTATTGCTGCTGCCAACGCTTTATTAAAGACATTAGAAGAGCCAAGCGCGAACAGTTATATTGTTTTAATTACCGATGACCTTGAGTGTTTATTACCTACTATTGTTAGTCGGTGTGCAGTGTATGCTATTCGACCTATGGTTGGTGCGGCGCTACTAGCCCAACTTAAAATATCATCCAATAATCAACTATTGTTATCGAATGCTGAAAATAACGTAATTACAGTCAACTCCACTGCTTTTATTAACTTATCCCAATTGCCAGAATTAACTGATGAAGTGATTTTTCAAGAGTTTCAAGACTTTAATGAATATTTTTTAGACTATTTAGCATATGGTCAAAGTGAGAGTAAAGTACTTAGTCAACTCATTGATAATAAACATGCATTACGTTGGTTAGAAAAAATAATTTGTAACCTTGTCAGACAAAGCTATCTTACCAGTGACAGTAATAAGGCTGAAGCAGTGGCACATCAAAAAATTCCTGTACAGTTACTTAATCAAGTATATCAAGCTATCATCAGTAGTCATAAACTGATAAAGTCTTATACGCAAACTAACCGACAATTTGTCGGTGAACAGCTACTTATGACGATAAATGATATCGTTAGACCATCGACATAGGAGAGCAACTTGGTTCCATTAAATGTAGAGTTTCATTCAGAGCGTGATTTATATCTTGGTTTTATGCCTTTCCTTAAGGAAGGTGGTGTTTTTGTCCGTACACCACGCCAGTATGAACTAGGCGATGAAGTTGAATTACATATACTATTACCAGATGCGTTGGAAGAATCAACGGTTCAAGGTGAAGTGTGTTGGTTGACCCCTATTGGCGCACAAAACGGTACTCCCCCAGGTGTTGGTGTTACTTTTGTTAAAGACCCTGAAAAGGTTCGCCATCAAATTGAGCAAATAATTGCTCGACACTTAAACTCTTCAGAGCCAACCTTAACCATGTAATTTGGTTTCTTTGTCATAATATAAGTAAATGACAAAAATTAAAATCATAACTAAACCTTTTAAAACACAGGAGTTCCTCGTTGTTTATAGATTCTCATTGCCATTTAGATCGCCTTAATTTATCTCTATATGATAACAATTTGGATAATGTTATCCAGAATGCAGCCGTAGCTAAAGTAGATAAACTCCTTTGTGTTAGCGTAACATTGGCTGACTTTCCTGAAATGGCCGAAAAAACGGCTCATTATAACAATGTTTATCTTACCTGTGGGGCTCATCCATTAAATCAAGAAGACGAAATAGTGCCTGAGCAGTTATTAGCACTGAGTAAAGATGAACGTGTTATTGCTATTGGTGAAACAGGGCTAGATTATCATTACGCGCCTGAAACAAAAGCACTGCAACTCGATTCATTTAAAAAACATATTCAGGTTGCTAAAGCATTGAATAAACCACTTATTATTCATACCCGAGCAGCGCAAGAAGATACTTTAACATTACTGCGTAGTGAGGGGGCAGAGCAGGTAGGTGGCATTCTGCATTGCTTTACTGAAAGTTGGGAGATGGCTGAGCAAGCGATAGCACTTGGCTTTTATATTTCATTTTCAGGGATAGTGACTTTTAAAAATGCTACAGCATTAAGAGAAGTCGCCGCATTAGTACCCGATGATAAATTTTTAATTGAAACTGATGCACCTTATCTGGCACCAGTACCTCACCGCGGTAAAGAAAACCAACCCGCTTTTGTGGTTGAAGTAGCTAAACACTTGGCGAGTATTCGAGGGCAATCGGTAGAACAGATAGCGAAGCTTTCTAGCGATAATTTTAATCGCCTTTTTAAGTTATAAGGGATGGGTAATGACACTTTTTTAGTTAATTTTAGCTAAAAAAATGCCCAAACATATGTTTGGGCTCAAGGATTGGCTCAAGGGGTTTGAGCCGTGCGCTAATTAACCATTATCTGGTAAATAAGATAAAAACAAAAACAAAAATAAACTAGGGTTTATCATCCTGTTTACTAACACCTTAGCAAGAAAAACTTTACTTCTTGCTAAGCTTGTGTAATTAAGTGTAGTGTAAGTTTTTTAAATAGCGAATGTTTTTTTTATTATTTTATATCTGTTATTAATACAATAAGTTAGCTTGTTTTTTACTCTGTAATTGTGCTTTCGAAGTGGTTTTTATTAACAGCCGTAGCACTGCTTTTTCACACCTTTTACACAGGTTTTTCACAGATCAATTCATTACTCATTAATAAACTTATTTGCATCATAAATTACGATATTCATCGTTGATTATCACAACACAACAAAAGTCATCGGCTACCAAGGTTGAGCTACTTTTACGCCGTTTTGGGTAATAAAGCTAAGCTTTCCTCAGCAAAACCAACTCCCGCTTCAGTATAAAAGTTAAATACTTTATCAATGCCGAATTCTTCAAGTTGTAAACGCTCATCATCGTAACGTGCTACTGCTGCAATTTTACCTTTATAATTAGCTGCATTTAGCTGTGTTGTAATGCTAATGGCATCTTGTACTGAAGGCAGGGCGAGTAACACTAATTCGAGTTGCGAAACATCGATACTCTCCCAAAAGTGAATATCTTCAGCATCACCATAATAGGCTTCCACTCCTTTGCTGGTTAACCATGTTATTTTTTCTTTATCGGCATCTAAGCCCCACGCAGGGTTAGTACTATGGCTATTAATGGCTTGATAAGCTCCCATACCAACTCTTCCCATACCGACTATAACGATAGGTCGCTGACAAGGTTGACAAAAGCTATCCTCTGCAAGTTTGATTTGGCGCTCAAAGCGAGATAAAAAACCTCTATGTTTAGCGAAAAGTGTATGGGCAAATCGATAAATGACATTGGTTAAAATAAATGAAATGGCTACGCTTAACGCTAAGATCACCAGCCAATCATTACTTAGCCAGCCAGCAGTTACACTCAGCGCGCCAACAATTAAACCAAACTCACTGAAATTACTTAACGATAAAGCGCCGAGAAATGCACTACGACAACGCATTTTTAATAAACTGAAAATTCCATAGAACATCATAAATTTAATAGGGATTAATAAGACTAGTAAACTCGCTAACCCTAACATCTCTAATGTTGGTATAGCGGTAAAGCCTATGGATAAAAAGAAACCGATTAAAAAAATGTCTTTAAAACTCATTAAGGCTTTATTAATTTCAGTCGCTTTAATGTGCGAAGCCAAGAACATACCAACAAGCAAGGCGCCTAAATCGCCTTTGATATTCACTAATTCAAATAACTCATAACTACCTAAAGCCAAGAAGAAACCCATTAAAGGAATTAACTCACCGTGGCCAACATGACTAATAAGTCTATTAATAAGGGGCTTTATTAGAAATAAGCCAAATAATGAAAATGCCCAAACTGACGGTATTTTACCTGTAGCGACAACTAAAAAAGCAACAGCAATAATATCTTGAATAACCAAAATACTGACGGCTAACTTACCGTGGCGAGTTCGCATTTCACCATTTTCTTCTAGTAATTTAATCACGCAGACGGTGCTGCTAAAACTTAAAGCAAAAGCGATTAAAGCCGCTGTCATTAAATCTAAATCACTAAAGTAACTCACAGACATAAAGGCCAGTAACTTAACAAATGTTACGGTAACAACTATCCATAATAGAGTATGTAAAGAGCAGCCTAACCAAACTTCTGTTTTAAAAAGATTTTTTACGTTGAGCTTCAAACCAATGGTAAATAACATGATGGTAATACCAAGATCGCTTAATAAACTTAAGCTTTCATCCGCTTGATACCCGGCTATGTTTAGAATAAATCCAGCGGCTAAGAAACCAATTGAAGGGGGTAATAGAATTGTTTTTGCCGCTAAGCCGCAGATAAAAGCGAAAAGTATCCAGATAAAGTCCATAGCATTGCTCTAATTAAGGTTGTTGTACTAAGCCGATTGAGTATTTTGAAAAATGCCAGCGTATGTTTCGACAATTGTAAGCCTAAAAGATAATACTCTGTATTGGTAAATGTATAAGCAAACACTCTTTTTATTAGTATGAAGTTTACCTTAAATACAAGCCCTTATACCAATTAAATTGTTTAAGTAGTACAAGGGGGTATGGTGGTTTTCGCTGAAAAATGGAGGGTTTTTCCTAATTGTTAGATCTTGGCTCTTAGTACGCGAATCTATTCAGCTATTACTTTTCACGGCTTAGCCACTTATCAATTTCACTATACATAAAGTCACGAATGATTGGCTGAGCTTTAGCATTTGGATGCAAGTTATCATTGAGCATTAAAGCATTGTCTACGGCAATGTCTGTCATGAAATAGGGCATTAGGTAAGCGTTGGTTTGTTTTGTTACCTTGTTATAACTATCGGTAAACATTTGACGATATCTTGGCCCTAAATTGGGTGGTATTTGAATTTCCATTAAAGCCACTTTTGCCCCATGCTGCTGGCTTTTGGTAACCAATTGAGTTAAATGTTTTTGCAACAATTTAACCGGAAAGCCTCTGATACCATCATTGCCACCCAATTCAATGAGCACATGACTCGGTTTGTGCGTGTTAAGCCAAGCATCTATTTTTAATAAAGCGTTATCAGTAGTTTGACCACTAATAGCGGTATTGATGATGGTGATAGGTTTATTATCCTCTTTATATTTATTTTGTAACAAATGAACCCAAGCTTGGGCTTGCTCAAGCCCATAGCCAGCGCTTAAGCTGTCACCAATAAGTAAAATTTTGTCATTTGCATAACTTGTAAAAGACAGGTTTGTCAAAATTAAGATAATAATAGATTTTAGGAAACAGCGTGTCATGTCAGTACTTTCTCAGTTAAATGTTATTCAAGTATCGAGTCTTACTAAGCGTGTTAGTACGCTCGAAGGAAGCCTCACTATCCTTAGCGATATTAACTTTTCTGTCAAGTCAGGAGAGTCAGTAGCTATTGTTGGCGCGTCAGGCTCAGGCAAGTCAACCTTATTGAGTTTATTGGCTGGTTTAGATGTGGCGAGCGAAGGCGATGTTCACCTCGATGGTGAAGCCCTGAGTACACTTGATGAAGAAGCTCGTGCTCGGGTTAGGGCCCAGAAAATTGGCTTTGTCTTTCAGTCATTTATGTTGGTGCAAAGTTTAACCGCACTGGAAAATGTTATGCTACCCGCTGAACTTGCAGGCGACCATGATGCAAAAGACCAAGCTATTGAGTTGCTTGATAAAGTGGGGCTGTCACATCGCCTTGAACATTATCCATCACAATTATCAGGAGGAGAGCAACAAAGAGTTGCTATCGCCCGGGCATTTATTGGCTCACCCAAGATACTTTTTGCTGATGAACCTTCTGCCAACTTAGACAGTAAAAATGGTCACCTTATTGAAACGCTACTTTTTGATTTAAATAAGCAAAATGGCACTACCTTAGTACTAGTGACTCATGATGAACAATTAGCAAAAAAATGCCAACGCATTATCCATATTGAAGGTGGACAACTAGAAAAAATCAGTGAAGGGGCAGCTGCTAATGTGGGTTAAACTGGCTTTTAAGTTATTTTCACGAGAATTTAGGCGTGGTGAGTTAACCATTATTTTTTCTGCTATTGCCCTAGCAGTACTTACTGTCTTTAGTTTATCTTCAATTACTGAACGCATTAGTTTAAATATTGCACAAAAAAGTAGTGATTTTATAGCCGGTGATCGTCGCTTATCAAGTAATCATGCTTTCGATCAGCAAGTACTCACACAAGCCAAGCAGTTTGGTTTAAAAACAGCCAAAATGCTTTATTTTGATTCTATGTTGTTTGCCAACGATGAATTAGTTTTAGGCTCAGTAAAAGCAACAACGGCTACTTATCCCTTAAGAGGAAAAGTTACCATCAAGGACAACCTTACAGGCTTGGATTATGAAGTCGATTCAGGTCCTAAGGCTGGTAATGTATGGCTTAGTGAAGGTTTGTTTTATACACTTAATGTCAAAGTAGGTGATACGGTTGAGCTGGGTGCAGGCAACTTTCAAGTCAGTAAAGTATTGGTAAAAGAGCCAGATGCACCCTTTTTCTCGTTATCGGGCAATAAACGCGTATTATTAAGTTATGCTGATATCCCAACAACACAGGCTGTGCAAGCGGGTAGCAGAGTATTTCATCGCTTACTGTTTGCAGGTAATGAGCAGCAGTTAAGCGATTATTATGGCTGGTTAAAGCCACAATTAAAAAGTAATCAGACTTGGGAGGGCATTAAAGATCGGCAATCTCCCCTTGGTAATAATTTAGATCGAGCTGAACGCTTTCTATTATTAGCAGGCCTCTTTGGCATTATGTTAGCAGCAGTAGCTATGGCAGTTTCTGCGAAACGTTATTGTGAACGTCAATATGATCCCGTTGCCATGATGAAAACTCTGGGTGGTAGTCGTAAGGTTATCCGTAATATCTTTCTTTTACACCTTAGCTTAGTCACCTCATTTTCTATAGTGGCAGGTCTACTCATTGGTTTTATCTTGCAAACTCTTGGCGCGGATTATTTGGCAACTTTTATGGGCACAGCATTACCTCAAGCTGGCATCCGCCCTTGGTTGTTATCTAGCCTTATTGGTCTTGTTTGCGCCATGATGTTTTCATTAAAACCGTTACTGGACTTATTCGATATTCCGCCACTGAGGGTATTACGCCGTAACTTAGGTGATACTTTAGCTGTGAGCCGAATTCATCTTGCTTTATCATTTATGACTATTTTCGTTTTAATGTGGATATTTAGCGGTGAGATAGTTACGACGTTAATTTTGTTTGCCTCAACGTTATTAGTTATTGGCGTATTATTTGTTATATCTCGGTTACTATTTTCTGCAGGTCGGAAGTTAGGACTTAGACCAGGTTCTAGCTGGTCTTTAGCGATAGCGACATTACAAAAAAGAGCTAATGCTAATGCTATTCAGCTGATCAGTTTTGCCTTAGCAATTAAGCTAATGTTATTTTTGGTTGTTTTAAAAAATGACATTATTACAGACTGGCAAATGCAAGTACCTCAAGGCGCACCTAATATGTTTATCATTAATATTAGTGAGCAAGAAGTAGAGCCAATCAAGCAGTTCTTTACCGACAATAATATAGTTCATGAAGCTTTTTACCCGGTTTTTAGTGGCCGTGTTGATGCGGTAAATGGTGAAGAATTCGCCCGACGAGTATCAAAACAAGAAGGTGAAGAAAAAGACGAAGATGCGAGAGAAGGTGTTAGTAGAGAGCCTAATTTAACCTGGTTAGAGGATTTACCTGAAGGCAATGAAATAACAGCAGGGCAGTGGTTCACTGATGCAGGTACTGGTGGTGATGATATTGAAGTGTCTGTTTTTGAAGGTTGGCAAGAAGTTCTCGGCCTCGAATTAGGTGACACCATTACACTCCTAGTGAATGAGCAGCCAATAGATGCAAAAGTCACTAGTTTTAGAAAAGTAGACTGGGGCACATTGAAACCTAATTTTGTTATGATTTTGAGTCCTAATATGGCCGGAAAAGTTCCCGTTACCTACTTTAGTGCTGCAAAACTTGAAGACCAACATACCAAAGATATTAGTCAGTTATTACAGCGTCACCCTACCATAAGTATGATTGATATTAAGTCTCAAATTGAGCAAGCTCAATCAATTATTGCCCAGGTTTCATTAGCGATAGGTTTTGTTTTATCTATTGTCTTAGTCAGTGGTGCGTTAGTACTTATTTCTCAAGTGCAAGCCAGCTTGGCTGAGCGCATGCAAGAAGTGGTTATATTGAGGACTTTAGGCGCTAAAAGTCGACTAATAAAACTAGCGACGCTTTATGAATTTATGCTGTTAGGGGCTATTGCTGGCTTAGTTGCTGCGATAGTAAGTGATATTGCTTTACTGGTTATTCAACAGCAACTCTTTGATATCGCAGGGCGCCTTCACCCTTATATATGGTTGTTAGGACCGGTAAGTGGTGCACTGTTTGTTTCAAGTATTGGTTATTTTATGGTTGCTAACACGATGAGACAAAACACCCAAGGATTGCTAAGAAAACTTGGTTAATCACCGGTAACGGCTTCAGCATAGAGTGGGGTCGTAATCCTAGGTTAATAATATAGGAAAACTACGCTAGGTTAAGCCTACAGCATAACTAATCAACTAGTGTAACTAAGGTATTTAAGGTATATTGAGACCATAGAAATTTAAGGAATACTTTTCATGGTTTCAAGTTCAAATCATAGCTCTATCGTTAAAGCGTTTGTCACCGTTGCTGCCATTTTTATTATTTTTGCGGGAATTAAAACGGCAGCTAATATACTTGTGCCATTCTTACTTTCTGTATTTATTGCCATCATCTGCAATCCACTAATCAATAAAGCCAGTGAATTTAAAATACCGAAAGCAATTTCCATTATTTTTGTCATTGCCGTTATTGTTACTATGGCTGTTTTTTTAACAAGTTTAGTGGGTAGTTCGTTAAATGAGCTTTCACGGTATATTCCTCAATACCGAGTGCAACTCAAAGAGCAATTTGTCTGGTTAACCGATTTTTTTGCCGAACACGATATTCAACTTTCGACTGCTATAATGACAGAGTATTTTGATCCTGCTGCAGCTATGGGGTTAGCGGCGGAAATGTTATCAAGCTTTGGCTCAGTGATGGCAAATTTGTTTTTGATTGTCTTAACTGTAGTGTTTATGTTGTTTGAATCCTCATCTTTCCCGCATAAGTTACACTTAGCGTTAGATGACCCACAAATGCGTTTAAAGCAAATTGAGCGCTTTCTCTCTTCAGTAAACCATTATATCGCCATTAAAACTTTGGTCAGTATTGCTACCGGCTGTATTGTGTCTCTGATGTTATGGGCCTTTGGTTTAGACTTCTTTTTATTATGGGGGGTCTTAGCCTTTTTACTCAATTACATCCCCAATATAGGCTCTATAATTGCTGCGGTACCGCCAATGACGCTAGCTATTTTACAATTAGGAATTGGTGAAGCTGGCGCCATAGGTTTAGGCTTCGTCTTTATCAACATGGTGATGGGTAATATTATTGAGCCGAGATATTTAGGCAAAGGTTTAGGTTTATCGACTTTAGTGGTTTTCTTATCACTGATCTTTTGGGGCTGGTTACTTGGTACCGTCGGTATGTTATTAAGTGTTCCGCTAACAATGATATTGAAGATAGGTTTAGAAAGCTCTCCAGAAGGTCGTTGGTTAGCTGTGATGCTAAGTGATGAAGATGGCTTGGATGATAAAACCGAGCAAGCATTACTTGATTAATATTAAGTAGTTATACTTAATAGGAACATACATGCTCGGTAATATAATTTTAGTTAAATCTTATAGCGAAGTGTTAGTCGTTTTTATATTACTGAGCGCTGTTATCCTACTTTGACTTAATAAAACATAACAAGTTTTATAAGCTAAGTCGGCACCTCTTTCAGGCGATATCGCCAAATATTGCCATCTACAATCATTTTCTCGGTAAGTTATAAAATTACTTTGTGAGCGTTTAAACATTTTTAATGCTGAATAACGGCCGTTAACTAAGGCTTTTTCTTCTAAATTAAAAGTATGTAAATTTACCCAAGTTTGTAACTCCCTATCCACATAAGAAATAACACCGTCTAAACACCGTGACATGGAAGCAGATGACACATCATCAGCGGTTTGTTTTTGACATTTTTCAATTGTTTTCACGGCATGGGCAGAATTATTCATCAGTAAAGTTGATGATAGTGCGCATGCTAAAAGTAATTTATTACGGATCATTTTCGGCTACAAACTCAAGTAGTTACAAATACACAGTAAATTAAAGGCAAAGTACAGTATGCAGTAGTTAGCCATTATTAACGGTAAGTTTAGTTGATAATTTCTTATTATTAAGCAGGTAAAACCTTTTTATATGGTTTTACAGTCACTTTTTTATAAACACCGGCACTGATGTAAGGGTCTTCATCAGCCCAGGCTTGTGCCGCTGGCAGGTTATCAAACTCCGCAACAATTAATGATCCCGTGAAACCCGACTCGCCTGGGTCTTCACTATCGATAGCGGGACAAGGCCCTGCCAATAATAGTTTTCCTTGTGCTTGTAGCGCTTTTAAACGTTCAATATGTTTATCGCGTACTGATAGGCGTAAGCTGAGTGAGTTTTCAACATCTTCACTGTATATAAGATAAAACATGAGGTGTATTCCTTTAAATAATAGTTTGAGCTAATGCGTTATTAAGATGGACAATTTAATTAGATTTACTACTTTTGTCATCAGTCACTTCTTCGCTATCGTCTTCTTCAAGAGGTAAATACTTGTAAAGTGATAAAATAGACGTAATAGTGAAAATAAACATCAAGCCGGTTAAACCAAAAACCTTAAAATTTACCCAGGTATCAAGGTCAAAATTAAAAGCGACGTAATAATTTAATCCCGCACAAAATAGGAAGAACATTGCCCAAGCAAAGTTTAATCTAGTCCATATCTTCTCTGGCAGTGACAATGACTCACCTAAAAGTTTTTTAATAATATTGTTTTTGAAAATACTATCACTCACTATTAACGCAACGGCGAAAAAAGCATTAATAATGGTTACTTTCCATTTGAGAAAAGCATCATTTTGCAAATAAATAGTAAGCCCACCAAAGACAACCACCAAGCCAAATATTACCCACTGCTTAGCGGGGATTTTTTCTTTTTTAATTTTATAGTAAATAATTTGCACAAAAGCGGCGACAATTAAACTACCTGTAGCCCAGTAAATTCCTGCTATTGAATTTACAATGAAAAAAATAAACAGAGGGAAGTATTCAATAAATAACTGCATAAAAAACCATTGTTAAAAGTGACATTAGGGTGATATTCACAATCACCATAGTACGAATAAGACAATTTTAACGAATGCGAGTTTAATAGCCAAGCTTATATTTCCATATCAGTAAACTAAAAATGTTTTATTTCACCTTGGTCGTTGATCCTTATCAACGACCCGGCGTTGAGCATTTGTACTTTTATAACGATCAGGCTAGCTTAGGAGTTAAGTTTAATTACCGCTCTTTATTTAATGCATGTCTTATTGGGCATGGTTATTTTGGTAATGATTGCTCACAGTGCTTGGGAAAAAAATATCACTAAAATAATCTTCCGGTTTTGAAGCAGGTGCTAGCAACTGGCATATGGTCGAATTGTTGTGGATTATTTAATTTCCGTTGATTTATGTCATTTAGCTCAAAGTTAGCTATTAGTCTATTTAGTTACCCTACAATGCAGGGTTTGTACTTATTGGTATGTTTAACCTTTATCGAGCGATGGCAAATAAAGTATTTATTTTTTATGCCTATTAAATTTTACCCTATAGTTTAGCAAGCTATCTATTCTTTTAACGGCTATAGGGGCTATTGTGTAATGACAAGAAGTGAAAACTTTAACCGAATAGGCGGGCGCGCTAGCCTAATTATAATTAACAAAGTCTTTTACGATAAAGTTTATCAACATCCATGGTTAAAGCAGTATTTTCTTAATATTTCACAGCAGCATATTGAAGACCAGCAAGTTAATTTTATGCAAAAAGTCCTGGGTGGCGAAAATCACTACATAGGCAAAGCGCCTCCAATAGCGCATAAACATATGTTTATTCCGGACGAGTTATTTGATATTAGAAGGCAACTACTTTTAGATACCTTTAAAGAAACCAATACCCACCCAGAGTTGATTGACCAGTGGCTGATCCTTGATGAATCTTTTCGTCGCATATTGGTGAAAAAATTTCCTACTGAATGTAAACCTTGCTTTAACACCGACCCTATTTTAAATTTTGCTAAACCTGAATAACCTCAGCCCAGATTAATAGCTCTATGTTGACCCAGATCACAACAAGTAAAAACTTTGTTGATACAAGCTTACTATTATTTAACTGAATGAATAATTAAGGTTATGGGAGAGTGTGTTGCTGGGCTCTGGCGCTACTTGATAAACATCCCAATGATAGAAATATTAAAGCCATGTTTTTTGTTAAAGCATTCTGGCTTATAGCGCTTTTTTTCTTGGTTATGGTCTTCTATTTACCCCGTTAATACCCTTGATTTGGCAAGAACAAGGCAAGCTTACTTATCGGTAATTCCTTATAAAGTGTAAGGGAAAGTATTTTTCCTTGCACTTTCAATATTTTATGCTAGCTGTAATGGAGTAAAAAACTTTTACACATGTCTTTTTTAGTTAATATTAATTAATTATATTTCAATTGGTTACGCAATATTATTCTTTTTGAATACACTTTCTTGCTTTCCGTTAAATCTGTCATATGCTTTAAGTCACAAGGTAAAATAATAAAAATACGGATATTTATAAAAAATGATCAAATTCCCCAGTGACTTAACGATTGCTCAGGTTAACGAGTATCAAACTCAAATCATTCCATTAATCGATAATCTAGATGTGATAACCATTGATGACAGTGAGTTAGCACGTATTGATACTATTGGAGTGCAATTTATCCTCGCGGTTATCACCTACATTATTGCCCAAGGTAAAGAAATTAAGTGGCAATCAAAATCTAGCGTTTTAAAGGAAAGCATTCAGCAACTTGGCATCAGTGATGCCATTTTATTGCAATACATCATGGATTGAGAACTTTGTTTTTATAAGAAAAAACTACCTACAAATACCGAACTACGATGCATTAAACGATGAGGAAACTAGTATGACTAAAGTGTTAGTTGTTGATGACTCAAACTCAATAAGAGACATGGTCAGTTTTACCCTAAAAAGTGCAGGTTATCAGACTGTTGAAGCGAAAGATGGCCAAGATGGTTTAACTAAAGCGCAAAGTGGTGGCTTCGACTTAGTTATTTCAGATGTAAATATGCCAAATATGGATGGTATCAGCTTATGCACTGAGCTGCGTAAGCTAGTTGAATTCAAGTTTACCCCTATTTTGATGTTAACGACCGAAAGCTCCACAGACATGAAAATGCGCGGCAAATCGGCAGGGGCCACTGGTTGGTTGGTTAAACCCTTTAACCCCGAAAAGTTGTTAGCCACCATTAAACGAGTGGTTAAGTGACTTTGTTAGTATAAAAATTCTGTTTATTGGTTAAGTATCATATTTATCTTAGGTACTTATTATGTAAGTAGCCTGTCGTGATAATGTCCTGAATTTTGACAAGGAAGAGTAGGTAATCAGTTATGAGTGTTGATTTATCGCAATTTATTCCAAGTTTCTTAGAAGAGAGCTTTGAAGGACTCGAATTAATGGAGTCTGGATTATTAGATTTACAGCGGGGTGATAATGAAACAATTCACTCAATTTTTAGAGCCGCGCACTCGATTAAAGGCGGGGCAGGAACTTTTGGTTTTGATAACGTCACCGAGTTTACTCATCTAGTAGAAACCTTACTTGATGAAATGCGTGATGGCCGACGAGAAGTCTCTAGTAAAGATACCGAGATATTGCTCGAATCTGTCGATTGTATGCGATTGTTGATTGAGGCCGCTCGGGATGATGAAGAGTATGATCAGGTTAAGGTTGCGCAAACATCTAAGCGCTTATCTGAAACCCTTGGTAATGAGCCGACCTCGGTAGATGAAAGTCTGATTAAAGTTGATGTCGAAGCAACAAACATCTGTGGCTATACCATTAATTTCATTCCAGAGCATAGTTTAGCAAAAACGGGCAATGATCCCATTTTTCTCTTCAGTGCTTTAGCAGAGCTAGGTCAATTAACACTTTGTGCCGACACCCAAGATTTACCGGCACTAACAGATATTGATGCCCAAGAGCTCTATTTAAGCTGGCAATTAACACTGCACACTGAAGCGAGTAAAGCTGAGATTATAGAAATTTTTGAATGGGTTGAAGATGAATGTTTATTAGAGTTGGTGCCAATCAAAGCACCATCAAATACCTCAGCGAGTCTTTCATCAACCACGTCATCAAGCACTATCAAAAATGATGAACAGCAAACAGAGCCAGAGACCAGTCAAAAGTCTATTCAAGATATTGAAGTGCAGCCTCCTGAAACAGAATTGGTTATTGAGCCTACTATTGAAGATGAAAATATAATCTCTAAAACTAAAACTAAAACTAAAGGTAAAGCCGAGGTTGGTTCCATTAGGGTTGGCGTAGATAAAGTCGATAGCTTAATTAACCTCGTAGGCGAATTAGTTATCACCCAGTCTATGTTATCAGAATTGGGCAACGATTTTGAAATGGAAAAGGTTGAACGCCTCACCAGTGGTCTTGAGCAGTTATTACAAAATACCAAAGAGTTACAAGAAAGTGTCATGCGTATTCGTATGCTGCCGATTAGTTTTGCTTTTAATCGTTTTCCCCGCCTTGTTCATGATCTAGCAATAAAAACGGGTAAAGAAATGGAGTTAGTGATCAAAGGTGAACAAACCGAATTAGATAAAACGGTAATGGAACAAATTGGCGATCCGTTAGTACATTTAGTGAGAAATGCTGCCGACCATGGTATCGAACAAAGTGCAGTTAGATTGGCTAATGGCAAACCAGGAAAGGGCACCATTTCTTTAGATGCTTATCATCAAGGTGGCAATATTGTTATTGAAATTAACGATGATGGCGCCGGGATCAACCGCGAAATTGTGTTAGCGAAAGCGGTAGAAAAAGGCCTTGTTGATGCTAATGCTGTCTTAACGGATAGCCAAGTATATGACTTATTATTTGAACCAGGTTTCTCAACCGCTGCAGAAGTCACCGATATCTCTGGTCGTGGTGTGGGTATGGATGTTGTTAAGCGTAATATTCAAGCACTTGGCGGTCGCATTCAAGTTCAATCTACTTTAGGTAAAGGCAGCTCGTTTAAGGTGCATTTACCACTCACATTGGCCATTTTAGACGGTCAGCTGGTTAAGGTAGGCACTGAAACCTACATCATTCCACTTATTGCCATTGTTGAATCACTGCAAATCGATAACAAGCTCATTAATCGTGTTTCTGGCGATATGGTGCTTTATCGATTACGTGATGACAATGTGCCCATTCTGCCTATTTATCAACTGTTTAATTTAGCCACCGAATGCACTGAGATAGACAACGCGCTACTTGTTGTGGTTGAAGCAGATGGTCAAAAAATTGGTTTGATGGTTGATGATTTACTGGCTCAGCAGCAGGTAGTGATTAAAAGTTTAAAAGATAATTATCAGCAGGTTGCAGGTATTTCGGGGGCAACAATTCTGGGCGATGGCTCCGTCGCTATGATTCTAGATATACCGGGTATTATTCACATGGCGTTAGAACAAGCTCAACAAGCCCAACGAGTAAAAACTGATGGCAATAGCAGTGTAACAGCGGAGGTTTGTTTATGAATATTCAAGAGATGGCACAAGATATTCCCGCTGAGGGTGAACACGCTATTGAAGGCGTCGACTTTATCACCAGCGGCGATCAGTATCTAACCTTTCTATTAGCTCAAGAGCAATATGCCGTTGATATTTTGTGTGTCGAAGAGATCAGAAGTTGGGAGCAACCGACAAAAATTCCTAATGCACCCAGTTATATTAAAGGTGTCATTAATATGAGAGGAATTATCGTACCCATTGTCGACTTACGCCTCAAATTTAGTATTGGTGAAGCGACCTACTTAGAAACAACGGTGGTTATTGTCCTTACTTATCAAAGTGAAGAGTCAACACGTACCATTGGTTTTGTGGTTGATGCTGTGTCTGATGTGCTTAATGTTGAAAATGGTGATATTAAAGCAGCGCCAGCATTTGGCGGCTGTGTAGGTCAACAATATATCGATGGCTTAATAAATAGTGAACAAAAGGTCGTCACCATACTGAATGTTAATCATTTGCAAAAAGTAGAAAAGCACAGACTGCATAGTTAGTTCTCTGCATAGTTAGTTTTTATCAAGGCATCAGCTGTAAACAGCAGTACAAATTTCTCCGTTATTTATATAACAGTGAGTAATACCGTAACTATTTTGTTTAAGGAAAGAGCATGACTGATATAGAGCAAGAATATCTTACTTTCATACTACAAGGTGAAGAGTATGGCGTTGACATTCTATGTGTGCAAGAGATTCGTGTCTGGAGCTCTGTTACCGAACTTCCTAATAAACCGTGTTATATCAAAGGGGTAATTAATTTACGTGGGGTAATCATTCCCATTATTGATTTACGTTTGCGCTTTGGTCAGCCAAACCTTGAATACAATGAGCAAACAGTCACCATTATTTTACGCCAACAGTCTAAGGCAACCACTATGGTAGTCGGTATTGTTGTTGATGCAGTTTCAGAGGTTTACAAGTTTACCAGTCAGTCTATAAGCCAAGCACCTGCTTTTGGCAGTAATATAGATAGCTGCTTCTTAAAAGGGCTAGCGTCAGTCGATGAGAAATTAATTATTTTACTAGATAGTGACTCGCTATTAAATGAAGACGACTTATATCGCACTGTTCATCAAAGTGAGGCAAGAACTGAGCCCGAGACAGCTAACGTAGAGGCTAGACAAGTGACAACAACCTCTGCACCCACCTTATCAAGTGCTTAACTAGAAAATTTCTAGCTAAGGTAAACCGGTAAATCAAAGGTAAAAGAGAGCTACTACACCATCAGCCATTATTAAAGTTCAATTAAAATTTAATTAAAAATAAATTAAAAATAACTACACAGGAAAATAACTTATGAACCCGAAGCAAATAAGTTTAGTGCAAAAAAGTTGGCAAAAAGTATTACCTATCGCGCCACAAGCCGCAGATATATTTTATACCACTTTGTTTGAAATGGACCCTTCATTAAAAGCATTATTTCCCAATGAAATGGCAGAGCAAGGCAAAAAATTAATGGCAATGCTTGATACCGCCGTTAAGTTACTTGATAACCCGGATAAATTAATTCCTGCAGTGCAAAAATTAGGTGCTAAGCATAGACAATACGGTGCTGAGCCTGAACATTACGATACGGTTGGTGCCGCATTACTAAAAACCTTAGCACTAGGTTTAGGTGATGACTTTACCACCCCCGTTAAAAAGGCTTGGACAGTGGTATACCAAACCTTAGCAACTACTATGATTGCCGCAGCTGATGCCGCCGCAACAACTCAGTCAGCAAAAGGATCTACCATGGAAACGAAAACTGTCAAAAATGAGCAAAGCAACGATTTATCCGTGCAACTGCAAGGAGCACTCGATCAATCAGCGACTGCGTTTATGATGATTAATCGAGACTTCGAAGTCACTTACGCCAATGAAGCCACCCTCGCTTTACTGAAAAAGCATGAACAGACCTTTGCCGAAAACTGGCCTGGTTTTGAAGCGAATAAAGAGGCGCTTATCGGGGCCAATATTGATGGTTTTCATAAAGTGCCGTCACATCAACGTAAATTACTCGATGACCCAAGTAACTTACCTTATAAAACCGATATTCAAGTTAAACATTTATCCTTTGAACTCAATGTTAGCGCTATTTTAGATGCTAAGGGTGATTACATAGGTAATGCGCTTGAATGGCAAGAGGTAACGGCAGCGCGAGCACAAGAAAACCAAAGCGTTCGCTTACAAGGTGCTCTTGATCAATCAGGTACTGCTAATATCATGATCGATCGAGATTTTAATATTACCTATGCCAATCCTGCCACCCTAGCTTTACTGAAAGAACATGAAGCAACGTTTGCTGAAAACTGGCCTGGTTTTAAAGCCGATCCTGAGGTGATTATTGGCACCAATATTGATAGTTTCCATAAGACGCCAGAGCACCAACGTAAATTGCTGAGTGACCCAAGTAACTTACCGTATAAAACCGATATTAAAATTAAACATTTATCGTTTGAGCTTAATGTTACCGCGATTTTGGACTCGAGCGGCGAGTACATGGGTAATTCATTAGAATGGCAAGATGTCACCGCAGCGCGAGCACAAGAAAACAAAACTACGCAGTTACAAGGTGCTATAGATCAATCGGGTACTGCAAATATTATGATCGACAGAGATTTTAATATTACCTACGCTAATGCGGCGACTTTAGCGTTATTGAAAGAACATGAAGTGACCTTTGCCGAGAATTGGCCTGGTTTTAAAGCCGACCCTGAAGTGATTATTGGCACCAACATTGATAGCTTTCATAAAGCCCCAGAACATCAACGTAAGTTACTTAGCGATCCAAATAATCTGCCCTATAAAACCGATATTCAAATCAAACATTTATCCTTTGAGCTTAATGTTACCGCCATTTTGGATACCAGTGGTGAGTACATAGGTAATGCGCTGGAATGGCAAGATGTAACCGAGGCGCGCGCGCAAGAAAATAATTCCCTGCGATTACAGGGCGCTCTTGACCAATCCGGTACCGCCAATATTATGATCGATAGGGACTTTGTTATTACCTATGCCAATAAAGCCACTTTAGATATATTGAAAGAACATGAAGCTACTTTTGCTGAGAATTGGCCCGGTTTTAAAGCCGATCCTGAAGTCATTATTGGCACCAATATTGATACTTTCCATAAGAATCCGACCCATCAACGTAAGTTACTGGCTGATCCAGATAATCTGCCCTACAAAACTGATATTCAAATTAAACATTTATCGTTTGAGCTTAATGTTACCGCCATTTTGGATACCAGTGGTGAGTACATAGGTAATGCCTTGGAATGGCAAGATGTAACAGCGGCGCGTGCCCAAGAAAACAAAACCGCCCAGTTACAAGGCGCTATTGACCAATCGGGTACCGCTAATATTATGATCGATAGAGAATTTAATATTACCTACGCTAATGCGGCGACCTTAGCATTACTGAAAGAACATGAAGCAACCTTTGCCGAGAATTGGCCTGGTTTTAAAGCAGATCCGGAAGTAATTATTGGTACCAATATTGATAGTTTCCATAAGAACCCAAGTCATCAACGTAAGTTGCTGGCTGATCCAAATAATCTGCCATATAAAACCGATATACAAATCAAACATTTATCGTTTGAGCTTAATGTTACCGCCATTTTGGATGCTAGCGGCGAGTACATAGGCAATGCCCTAGAATGGCAAGATGTTACTGCTGCCCGTGCTAATTCTGTAGAAGTAGGGCGCTTAACCTCGGCAATGGAAGGCATGACCACCAATGTTATGATGGCAGATACTCACGGTAATATTGTTTATGCCAACCCAGCTGTTACCACGATGTTACGTCGTCGAGAAACGGTACTACGTTCTGTCTTACCTTCTTTTAATGTTGATACTATGGTGGGTACTAACTTTGATACTTTCCATAAAAATCCAGCACATCAACAAAACCTATTAGGCAATCCTGATAATTTACCCTATACCACTGAAATAGCGGTTGCGGGTTTAACCTTTCAACTTATTGCCATTGCCTTGCGGGATGTAGAAGGAAATCATGTTGGCACCGGGGTGCAATGGGTAGATTTAACCGAAGAAAAAGATGCACAAGGTCAAATAGATAGCTTAATTACCGATGCTATCGCCGGTAAGTTAGATAGCCGTATTACTACCGATGAATATCAAGGTTTCATGAAGGAGTTAGGTAATAATATCAATAATTTGATGGACTCTATTGTTGAACCCATTAATGATGCTATTCAAGTTGCACAAGCCCTTGCTGATGGTGATTTAACTCAAAATATGCGTAGTGATTATGGTGGCGAATTCCTGGCCCTGTCAAATGCGATGAACGGCTCCATTGAAAACCTAAGTAAAATGGTTGATGAAATACGTGATGCTTCCACCAATGTGTTTGATTCAGCCCGCGAAATTGCCGCAGGTAATAATGAGTTAAGTCATCGCACCGAATCACAAGCTTCTAGCTTAGAAGAAACGGCTTCAGCGATGGAGGAATTAACCAGTACGGTGCAACAAAATGCTGAGAACTCAACGGAGGCAAGTAAGTTATCAATGTCTGTTATGGAAAAAGCCAGCAGTGGCGGTGGCGTGGTACGTAATGCCATTACTGCGATGAGTGATATTAATAAATCCAGTAAAAAAATCGCTGACATTATTAGTGTTATTGATGAAATCGCCTTCCAAACCAATCTACTGGCATTAAATGCTGCGGTGGAAGCTGCTAGAGCTGGTGAACAAGGACGGGGCTTTGCGGTAGTTGCTGCCGAGGTAAGGAATCTAGCACAACGCTCAGCAGGTGCAGCGAAAGAAATTAAAGGCCTGATTAACGATAGTGTCGAGGCAGTTGGTCAAGGGACTAAGTTAGTTGATGAAACAGGACAAACCTTTACCGAATTAGTAACCGCTATTGAAGATGTTAGTAAAATGATTGCTGATATTGATAGTGCCGGTAAAGAGCAATCTGCAGGCATTGGTGAAGTGAGTGCGGCGGTGAGTCAAATGGATGAAATGACGCAACAAAATGCGGCATTGGTGGAAGAAGCATCTGCCTCAAGTAAATCGATGGAAGAGCAGTCGCAATCATTATTAGATCAAGTAGCCTTTTTCAATAATGGCGATGACGGCCAACAACCGGTAGAAGAGCAACGCCAAAGAAGACCTGCTCAAAGACAAGCGGCACCAGCAGCAAGACAGTCAAACTTTAGACCGGCAAAAGCACCTGCGCCAACTCGCAGTGCCAGACGTCCAAGTACAGCGATTGATAAAGAATGGGAGGAGTTCTAAACAGTAAAGCTAGATCATAATAAACAGGACGATAATTATTTAATGGAGAATGAGGAGAATGATGAGAATGACTGAGCTTAGAAGGAGTAATAATTTGCAAGGTCATCCTCAAGATCGAAGGGTTAATCGGGACCAGTCAATGCAACTGACCACAGAAGATTTTAAGTTTATCTGTCAGTTTGTTTATCGGACCACAGGTATTGTACTTAACGATAGCAAAAGGGAGATGTTATACCGACGGTTAACCCGCATTATCCGGGAGCGTAAACTAAATTCATTCGCAGAGTATTGCCAGTTATTGAGAGAGCATGGTGAGCAAGAGGAGGATTATTTTATTAATGCCATAACCACTAATTTAACCAGCTTCTTTCGCGAAAATCATCACTTTGAATATCTAACGAGTGAAGAGCTGCCGGCTTTAATAAAAAATAAAACAGTGAGTGCTAACGGAAAAAAACGACTTCGAGTGTGGTCTTCAGCAAGCTCTACCGGAGAAGAGCCTTACAGTATTGCTATTACTATCCTTGAAGCGTTGAAAAATGAGCTGGCACAGTGGGACATAAAAATTCTTGCTACTGACATTGATAGTAATGTTTTAGCGAAAGGAAAAACCGGTATATATGATATGAATCGTATCGAGGAAATTCCTAAAAAACTTAAAAAAAGCTATTTTTTTCAGGGCAGTGGAAAAAGTAGCCAAAGTGTCAAAGTGCATGACAAGTTAAAAAGTACAATTACCTTTAAGCACCTTAATTTATTACATGACTGGCCAATGAAAGGCCCTTTTGATGTCATTTTCTGTCGAAATGTCATCATCTATTTTGATAAAAAAACCCAGCAAGAATTATTTTCTCGTTATTATGAAATGCTTGCACCGGGTGGTTTACTTTTTCTAGGTCACAGTGAGAATTTAGGTAACTATCAACAGTATTTTAGTAATGTTGGTCGAACCATTTTTAGAAAGCCTTAATTAGCCCACTGAATTTCTATTGAATAAGGAAGTTATGTGCTGAGAAATAATCATCCTCAAATATCTGAATATATGGCGCAGTGCCTGCCGGAATTTACGCAGATTAATCATTATTGGGATAAACAAAGGGATATGGTGGTTGCCAAAATTTTACCGGGTGAATTTTATATGACCACTAAAAATGTGGCGATAGCAACAACACTGGGATCATGTATTTCCGCTTGTATTTGGGATGATCGCAGTCGCATTGGGGGGATGAATCACTTTATGTTACCGATCACCAATAAAGAGGCCCATGAGGTAAATTGGGGGCAAAGGGATAAGACCACAGACGCTACCCGTTATGGCAACTTTGCTATGGAACATCTTATTAATACTATTTTAAGATCGGGTGGTCGAAAAGCCAATTTAAGAGCAAAACTGTTTGGTGGGGCGAAAGTACTGAATCAAATGTCTGATGTTGGCCAAAAGAACATTAATTTTGCCTTGGCCTATTTAGATCAAGAAGAAATTATCATTGAAAGTAGTGATATTGGTGATATTTACCCTAGAAAAGTTATTTTTGAGCCAGCTAGCGGTCGAGTATTTATCAAGCGGTTAGATAACTTACATAATGACACTATTATTCGCCGGGAAAGTGATTATCGCAGTGAGATTAATAAAAAAGAAGTCAGTGGCGATGTTGAACTTTTTTAGTGGTTATACCCGTTACCAATCAAAGTGCACTCTGAAACATGCATCTTGAATGGTAATAGATATATAACATAGGAATTAAATTGTATGGATATAATTAAAGTACTTATTGTTGATGACTCCACTGTTATTCGTAACATCATCAAGGAAGCATTAAGCCATAGCCCGAATATTAACGTTGTTGGTGAGGCTGAAGACCCCCTTGTGGCAAGAGAGTTGATCAAAAAATTAAACCCCGATGTATTAACCCTAGATGTAGAAATGCCGAAAATGGATGGTATTACTTTTCTAATTAATTTAATGCGTTTACGCCCTATGCCCGTCATTATGCTGTCGACGCTAACGACTAAAGGCGCAGACATTACCTTACAAGCACTTGAAATTGGAGCGGTTGATTTTATTGCTAAGCCAACCGTACAAGAGTTACTTGCCACCCAAGCCAGTTTTAAAGAAGTGTTAACGGAGAAAATAACTCAAGCAGTCACCATAGATCAAAAGAACTTTAAATTATCGGATACCTTAACAAGTAATAAAGTCGTTAAAGATAAGCATCATATTTTAGCTTTTAGTGGCAGCAAGCGTGCAAACCACCTTATTGCCATTGGTGCTTCTACAGGAGGAACCGAAGCGATTAAAAAACTTCTTGTTACTTTACCCAGTAATTCTCCGGCCATTGTTATAACCCAACATATTCCTAAAACGTTCAGTTTACGTTTTGCGCAACGTTTAAATGACAACTGTCAAGTTGAGGTGCATGAAGCAAGTCACGGTCAAAAAATTAAAGCGGGTCATGTTTATATCGCCCCAGGAGACAAACACCTTGAAGTTGTGCATAAAAATGGTGTTTTGTTTTGTACCTTGAAAGATAGTGAAGAGGTTAATCGACATAAACCCGCTGTTGATGTGTTGTTTGACTCGGTAAGTGACTTTGCCGATAACGTACAAGCTGTATTGTTGACAGGGATGGGGCAAGATGGTGCCCGTGCCATGTTACGGCTAAAAGAGCTTGGCGCGCGGACAATTATTCAAGACAAAAACTCTAGTCTTATTTGGGGCATGCCAGGTAGGGCACATGCTGTTTCAGCCCATACCGTACAATACCCACTCAATAAAATCGCAAAACAACTGCTTGATTATGCCTGTTTAACTCGCTTAGAAATGCAACAAATTTTAGAAAAAGACTGTGTGGGACCAGCGTTATGAGTAATTTAAAAAATGCTATGTACATAGCTTGTGCATTAACCCTCTTGATATGGGCCAACTATTTCTTCATTCACGAAGAAACGATTTTTGTACTGTTATCCTCGGTGTTATTCATCTTATTGGTAGCCTCAACAAATCAAATAAGTAAATTTAGTTCCTCAAGTAAAGAATCTAATCATGAGGATATAATGCCCGTAGTTGATGATGAATTAATCCATAGTGTTATTTTCGAATTACAGCAGTTTATCCATCAAGAAGTAACTATTGTCGAAAAAGAGCTGCAAAGAACAAAAGTTTTAGTCTCCGATGCGGTTATTGGCATCTCCGATAGCTTTAAACATTTGCGGGGGTTAAGTGAAGATCAACAAAAAATGATTCAATTACTGATTTCTCACTCCGCTAGTATGGGAAATGATAAGTCATCATCTTTAGAAAACTTTGTTAAGAATTCCAATCAAACTCTTGATGACTTTGTTGGTGTCATAATTAATACCAGCAAACAAAGCCTTGAAACCATGTCCTATACCGATGAGATGGTCATGCAATTTGACAGTATATTTAAACTTTTGTCACAAGTAGAAGGCTTGGCTAGTCAAACTAACTTATTGGCACTTAATGCGGCAATAGAAGCTGCTCGAGCGGGAGAAGCGGGTCGAGGTTTTGCTGTAGTTGCCAATGAAGTGCGTAGTTTATCAGTCGGTTCAACAGAGCTAAATGAAGATATCCGTACCGAAATTAATAAAGCCAAAGGGATTATTGCTAAGTTACGTAATTCGGTTGAAACCATGGCCTCAGCAGATATGACCTCTACGCTAGAGGCAAAAGACAAAATGACGGAGATGATGAGTCATGTTGAGCAGGTCAATATTCAAACAAATAGCAGTGTGGAAGAGCTGGCTATCATCGCACCCAAAATCACTGATGCGGTTAGCCTTGGGGTGCGTTCGTTACAATTTGAAGACTTAACTCGACAATCATTAGATTCATTACAAGTAAATGCCAAAAGTCTTCATGAAATAAGTGATGTGTTGGCAACATTTGATAAAAATCCAAACATAGCCGTGCACCAACAATTGCTCAAGCTAAAAGAGACTTGTCAGGACGTCTATAACGAAACTCGGCAATCAGAAGGCTCTCGAAGTGTTAAACAACTAAGCATGGATGAAGGTGAAGTAGATTTATTTTAACAGGCTCAATTTTTTAAACTATAAGGAAAAGACTTATGACCGTTAGCAGCAACTTTTCAGGAGATGGTAAACAACTTGTCATTACAATTGACCAACGTTTTGACTTTTCATTACATCAGCAGTTTCGTGATATTTACAATAGCATTACAACGCCAGACTTAACTTATACCTTAGATTTAAGCCAAACAGAATATATGGATAGCTCTGCACTAGGCATGATTTTGTTGTTAAAGGATCATGTACAACTTTATGCTGGGCAACTCATTATCTCTAGGCCTAGTGAGACAGTAAGAAAAATATTAGAGATTGCACAATTTCAGCGGCTAATGACCATTGAATAAAATTTAATTACTTAATTAATAGTATTAGCCTAAACAGACGGTTATAAGGACATGATATGCCCAAAAGCCAAAAGCTTGCTCTCGTTGTAGACGATTCCAAAATGCAATGTAAGTTGTTATCAGTACTGCTACAAGAAGAAAACTATCGAGTAGTGGTTGCAAATAATGGCGCAAGTGGCGTGGAAATGTATATAGAACACCAGCCAGATCTCGTGTTAATGGATATTAATATGCCTATTATGGATGGTTTCGAAGCAACAAGGAGGATTAAAAAACTCTCAGGAGCAGGTACACTTGCGCCATTAATATTTATTACCAGCATGGATAGCGAGCAAGCTTTTATTGATAGTGTTGAAGCCGGCGGCGATAGTATTTTGGTTAGACCTTTTACCCCAAAGGTCTTTAAAGCCAAAATAAAGGCTATGCAAAGAATAAGTGATTTAGTTGATCAAGTAAAAAACCTTCAGCAAGAGCAGCAAAATGATGCTGAACTCGCTGAAAAAATGATGTCAGGGGTTATTGAGGCAAGGAATTTTGCTTTAGATAAAATTGGTGTGATTAAAAAGGCGGCGACTATTTTTAGTGGCGATATCCAGTTAAGTGCCCTGTGCCCAAATGGCGATATTAATGTATTACTGGGGGATTTTACCGGTCATGGTTTACGTGCCTCCATTGGCGCTATCCCTGTTACTGAAACATTTAGAGCAATGACAAAAAAGGGTTTTTCAATTCTGGAAATAGTCGCTCAATTAAACCGTCAAATGTATACCTTATTGCCTGGGGATTTATTCTTTTGTGCGTCATTTGCCTGTATATCTGAACATGATAAATCCGCCTATATATTTAATGCAGGCTTACCTGACGGTTACCTCTTTGATGACAGCGCAAAAATTAAAAGGCAGTTTACTTCTACACACCCCCCTTTAGGGATTTTACCGCAATTATTACCCGATGCTCAACTTGAAGTTGTACAGGTGATGAAAACTGACCGTATTGTTTTTATTACTGATGGCATTGTAGAAGCTAGAAATAAAGCTGGTGACCTTTTTGGCTTCCCTCGATTTGAAATAGCAGCGATTGATGGCATATCTCAAAAAGACCTAGCAAATACAGTTTTAAATAGTCTTGATGACTTTTGCCAGAATTGCGAGCAAGAAGACGATATATCATTGGTAGATGTACCTTGTAGTGGTTGGAAAGAAATAAAATTAAGCAATAAAGTTCTTACTCCAGAAGGGGTTAGCGAGGATGATGAATATTTAAGTAACATACCAAACTCATCACCTTCTTGGTCTTACCATTTACATTTAACCGGACGGCTACTGAAAACAATAAACCCAATTCCATTAATCATGAACCAAATTAATGATTTAGAAGGAGCAGGTGAGCATTGGCAAAGTTTATATACTATATTAACAGAGTTATTCATAAATGGACTGGACCATGGGGTATTAGCGTTAGATTCATCTCTAAAAGATTCAGCGGAGGGTTTTAGTCAATACTTTAATGAGCGGGCACACAGGTTAGACAAACTCGCAGAAAATAGCACTAATGGTACACAAGATTATGTACGTATCGCTTTGAGATATTTCCCTTTATCACAAGGAGGTAAGATGGTCATCAATATCAAAGATAGTGGTCAGGGTTTTGATATTTTGGACGTTATAAAAGACAACAGTATTGCGATGAATAACGGCATAAAACTCAGTGGCCGAGGTGTTGAACTGGTTAGTCAGCTCTGTGACACCTTGGAATATCAAGAGCAAGGTACATCAGTGACAGCAAACTATATCTGGCACAACTAAGTAGTGAAACTCGCGCCAAAGTAGCACAAAAAGGAATTGTAAGATGATGAAGAATAATTTATTAATTATTGATGATGACATTGACTACTTAAAGTTATTAGCTGAAAGTTTAAATGATACTTATGAAGTGAAATGCGCGAATAACCTTTCAGTTGCAGAAGATTTGCTCAAAGAGAATATCCATTTTGATATCGCTTTAGTTGATGAAAATATTGGTATTGAGAAAGGCTCGGATTGGATAAAATCTCAGCAAAGCAATGAAAAATCACCCACCTCCTTTGTTTTGTATTCTGGCTTGGCAACAGAAGAAGCGATACTTAAAGGCTTGGAATGTGGAGCTGATGACTTTTTAGCAAAACCATTCTCCTTATTAGCGCTGCATTCAAAACTTGATAAGCTAATAGATTATCAAGATAAAATTCATGATTTTGAAGCTGAAATTAAATCTAAAAATAATGTCATTAATGTATCAATGGCGCAAGCTTCCAAGTACGGCAGCTGCATGCAATTGACCTCTAAGCTAAATCACTGCTTTACCTATGAGCAAATCAGAGATGAGGTATTTTCATATTTTCACGCTATGGACTTGCATGGTTGCATCGCTTTCTATCCACTTAATGATAAACCCTGCTTTTATAGTGCTCAAAAAGGTGTTTGCTCCCCAGTTGAAATTGAAGTGATGGAATTATTAAAAGTTAAACCCCGGCTGTATCGTTTTGGCTCTAGAACAATCTTCAATCATTCTTTAGTGTCATTATTCATTTTAAACCTCGAAAATGGCACCGTTGATACCGATATTTATATCGATGCTCTGGCATCAGTAATCGAATGTATTGGTGCTAGATTGGCTTTTATAACTTATAAAAACTCTCTGGTAAGTGTTCAAGAGCAAATAAAGCAAGCCGTGAGTACCACTAAAAAAATGGTAGAGATATCTAAACATCATCAACAAGAAGTGATGAATGAAATAGTGCAAAAAATGGGCACCAGTTTTCATATTTTGGATATGACTCAAGACCAAGAAGATTACCTTACTGATTTAGTACACGGTGCACTTAAAAAGCATAGTCAAGATGATATAAATTTTTTAGAAGTTACTCAGCTACTTGATCAAGCCTTAAACAGTGTCGATCAGCTGCAACAATTAAATACTGAAAATGATCAAAGTAATAATACTTATGATATTGATGATGAGGATGAACTATTTTGAACTCACAATCACATGATTTAACACACAAGGTATTAACGGGTATTGATGAGGCCTACTGGCAATGGGATCTTATTAATGAAAGCATTTTTTACTCGGCTCAGCTGATGAAGTTATTGGGCTATGCAAGTGAAGAGAAAATAGGGGCAAGTATAATATGGGAGAAGCACCTTGATAGCACTAGCCTAGAGGAAGTCCATGCTAAAATACAACAACATTTAAAAGGGGACATTGAGCGTCTTGATGTTACTCTGCCCATAACGAATAATCAGGGAGAGCAGTTGTGGTTACATGCGGTTGGTAAAGTAGTAGAACATATTGACGGCAGAGCTAGTTTAATGTTCGGTACAGTAAAAGATGTTACTGAAACTAAAAGCATGATTGTTCAATTGAAAAAACAGAATGATTGGCTAATGTTAGCAGAACGTATTAGTAACTCAGGCCATTGGCGTTTCGATATAAAATCACAAACCCTTGACTGGTCAGCGGAAGTATTTCGAATTTATGGACTGACTAATAAGTCAATAATACCAAGCTTTGAACAAGCACTTGCGCCAATTTTAGCCAAAGACCGACCAAAATTTCGTACCTGTTTTCATAATGCAATCCACCAACAGCAACCTTTTTACCTTAAAACGGCTCTCACTCAACCTTCTGGTAGAAAAGTTAAAGTTGAGGTTATAGCAGAGGTAGAGCGAGATTGTAATGGCATTGTTATGGCTGTTTTTGGTGTCTATAAAGATATCACCCGCAGTGAAGATTTATTTGAAAAGCTAAAGCTTTTAGCTATGGTCAATTTTACCATAAAAGTACCTATATTTTTTATTGATGATAATGATAATGTAGTTTATCAGGATATTTCTCCACATCATGACGGTGTTAGCGCTGTACTTTTTAATTATATAAATTTTAGTATTACTGAATATATGGAGTTTAAAAAGCTGGCGAAGACGCAGGGACAAATTAAAGAAAATAACGTTAGCTTTGATAAATACAATACGGTATTTGATTTATCGGTAACCTATGAAGCAGATGAAGGCATCTATATTTGGATAGTTGAAAATGTGACGGATAAATTTCGTAAAGAGCAACAACAAGTAATTTCCAATCGTTTGGCTTTGTTAGGTAATACTTTTGGCAATGTATCCCACGATATAAATAATGTACTAGGTGTAGCTCTTGGCGCTATTGAGATGTTAGAAATCAAGTTTTCTCGTGGTGAACAAGATATATCGTCATATATCGATAGAGTGAAAAATGCCATTGATAAAGGCAAAGATGTAACTGAGCGTTTATTGGCCTTTACTCGTAAACCTACAGTAAAAGTAGTTAGCTTTGATCCAATCCAAGATATTTTTGATAATCAGTACCTGTTTAAACAACTCTTGTTAAGTACAATAAATATCAACTTTAATTTTCAGCCTATGCATTGCTTAATAAACTTCCCCCAGGGTGAGTTTATAAATATCCTGTTAAACTTGGTTCTTAATGCTCAGGATGCTATTCAAGAAAAGGGGCTTAGTGGTCAAATCGAAATTTCTGCAAACTTGCTGGATAATAGCCGATTAGAGATTCATGTAAAAGATAGTGGTATTGGTATTGCCAAGGAGAACTTGACTAAGATATTTGATCCATTTTATAGCTCAAAATCGGTAAATAAAGGTAATGGTATCGGTTTAGCAAATGTCTATAGTACTATGTACAAGCATAATGGACTGATACAAGTTGAAGGAAATAGCGACTTGGGTGGCGCGCATTTTACCCTAGTATTTAAATGTAAAACATTAAAAGAAAAATATTTGCCTAATGAGCCTAAATTAAACTCGCTAAGGTATCAAAATACTAATATTCTGGTGCTTGATGATGAAGTCAGTATTGCTGAGTTTGTCGCATTATTTTTAGAGAGTAAAGGGGCGAAGGTAGTTGTTGCTAATAACAAAGAGCAGTTGATAGAAAAAATTAACTCTGACGTCAAATTTGAAATATTTATCACGGATATGATTTTACCTGATCTCTCGGGTAAAGAAGCGGTTAATATGGTGACAGAAAAGTATCCAGATATTAATGTATTTTCGATTAGTGGTTATATCGCTATTGAAGACAGGAGTTGGGATTACCCTGTACTTAGGAAGCCCTTTAATTCAAAAGAGCTTGCTGAATTTCTAGCGATATAATGTCAAGTAAAGATAATGATCTATGTGTGTTATGCCAAAAATAGATAGTGAATTAATTATAGTATGGTGATTACTAAATGGTTTTAGATAAAGAATATACAGTATTAGTGGTAGATGATGCTAAAGATACTCAGATGTTACTAGAATTTGATCTCAGTGCTGCGGGTTATCATGTAACAAGCTGCGATAGTGGTGAACAGTCACTGGCTTTATTAGAAAACAATGTCATTGACCTTATTCTTCTTGATATGTATATGCCTGGTCTTTCTGGCTTGGAAACTTTAACGAGAATAAAAGCACAAGCAGTAAGTGCTCAAATTCCTGTGATAATGCTGTCAGCTTCAACGGATGAAGATGAAGTTGTTGCCGCTTTAGAATTAGGTGCTGGCGATTATGTAATAAAACCCTATGTTGCTAAGGTACTACTCGCACGTATTAGAACGGCTATACGGTTAAAAGAAAAGACCGCACAACTTGAGTACTTAGCAAAAACAGATTTCCTAACTGGCATGAACAATCGTGGCAGTTTTTTTGAGCTGAGTAGTAATGCTATTAGTTTAGCTAATAGAGCAGAGCAGCCCCTTGTTGCGGCAATGTTCGATATTGATTTGTTCAAACAAGTTAATGATAATTATGGTCATGATGTGGGTGATCAAGTATTACGATCTTTTAGTAAAACCATGACCGAGGTATTTCGAGACTATGACATTGTGGGTCGAATTGGTGGGGAAGAGTTTGCCGTTTGTTTACCTAATACCAGTTGCGATGATGCTTTTATTGCTTGTGAGCGATTGCGAAGCCAAGTTGAAAAACTTAGCATCACAATTACTAATGACGAAGGTAATGAGTTAGATATTAAAATAACGGTGAGTGTTGGTTTAGTTTTAGCTCAAGATGATTACCAAACCATTGATGAATTACTTAAACAAGCGGATAGTGCTTTATATTATGCTAAAGCACATGGTCGAAACCAAGTCGTAAATGCAAATACACTTATCAACCCCGTGGGTATAGAAAGAGATGCAATTGAAGTTACTTTAGCTGCTAAGGATAAAAGTTTGTCAGAACAAGAGGGGATCGGTATATTGAATTATGATGGCATAGATTTTGATATTGGGGTAAATAATGTCTTAGGTGACGAAGCGTTATTTAAAGAAATTTTGGTGATGTTTTACCAAGATCATCACCTTGATGGTCAAAAGTTGCAAAGTGCAATACTTGAGCAAGATATTGTTACGGCCAAGCATATAGCTCATACCTTAAAAGGGGTTGCATGCTCGGTTGGAGCGATGGATTTGTTTGAAGTAACAAAAGCGCTTGACTTAGCGATTAATGAGAATGATAAAAATGATCTTGATGGTTTATTTTCTCTTTTGTCACCAGAGCTTAATCGAGTAATGAAAGGAATAGAATTACATTTGGATATTAGCTAAAGAAAGTTACTCATCAACGATTAAAGTTATATCGGTAACTGGAATACAGCAACAGGGTAAAATTTCGTTTTGACCAACAAAAGCTAAGGGTTCACCTAGTGGATAGTTAATTTCACCTGACACCAGTGTTACTCGACACGCACCACAGAAGCCATCACGACAATGGTAATGAACTTCTATGTCGGCAGACTCCAAACACTCAAGTAAAGTTTGTTCGCTATCATCATAGGGAACAACTTTACCTTGCACGTTAATCTTAGGCTGCAATTTGATGATGTCCTTCACAATTTGAGTGGCTTTCTTAACTTTCATAGGTATTAAACCAGCCTAAATTTAGGTTAGTATCATCATCAATTATTATCTATAAATCAAAATCATCAAAATCGTCAGCATCTACAGAAGAGTCAACCTGACCAACTAAATAGCTTGATATTTCAGTCTCTTGAGGAGCGACCTGAACGTTATCACTCACAAGATAAGCATTCATCCACGGCAATGGATTACTTTTTATGTCAAAAGGTGCTTCATAGCCAATAGCAGTCAAACGTTGATTTGAAATGTACTCGATATATTGGTTTAATATCTCGGCATTTAGGCCAATCATTGAACCATCTTTAAATAAATATTGTGCCCATTCCTTTTCTTGCTCGACCACATCTAAGAAAATTTGTAAGCCTTCATCTCGCATCTCTTCGCTAATAATTTTCATTTCTGGATCATCTTTTCCAGTTTTCCAATTATTTAGAATATGTTGCGTACCGGTCAAATGCAGAGCTTCATCGCGGGCAATTAATTTAATAATTTTGGCATTACCTTCAAGCAGTTCACGTTCTGCAAAAGCAAATGAGCAAGCAAAGCTAACGTAAAATCGGATAGCTTCTAGGGCGTTTACCGAGCAAACTGCAAGGAATAAACGCTCTTTAAGTTTTCTGCTATTAACTTCTATTGTTTTACCTTCAACTTCATAAGTACCTTCACCCTGTGATTGTAATAATTGTGTGGTAAGAATTACATCATCAAAGTATTTAGCAATACTAGAAGCTCGTTTTAATATGGCAGGGTTGACGATAATATCATCAAAAATTTCACCAGGGTTAGTAAACAAATTACGTAAAATATGGGTATAAGAGCGAGAGTGAATTGTTTCACTAAACGCCCACGTTTCGACCCAAGTCTCTACTTCAGGTAAAGATACAAGCGGTAGAAAAACTGCGTTAACCGAACGGGCGGCCATTGAGTCTAATAACGTTTGATATTTTAAGTTAGATATAAAAATATGTCTTTCAGAGTCGGTTAGGCTTTGCCAATCGGCTCTATCTTTGGATACATCAACTTCCTCTGGACGCCAAAAGAAGGATAGCTGTTTTTCTATCAGCTTTTCAAAGGCAATATAACGTTGCTGGTCATAGCGAGAAACGTTTACGCTATTGCCTAGAAACATGGGTTCTAGCAAAGCATTATTTGGCGTTTGGTTAAACGTAGTATACGTCATGTGATATTCCTTTAGGGCGACTACATGGCTGTAGCGACCAGAGCCCAGTATTTAGCTAGGCTCTGTATTTATATTGAGTGTCAGAGTATTTAAGTAAACTTATTAGCTCTGATGTTTAGATTTTACACGCACCACCAGCACAGCCATCATCTTCTATTTCTATGTCATCGCTGGCACCATCACGGGTGTTATGGTAATAAAGTGTTTTAACACCCAGTTTATAGGCGGTTAAAATATCTTTTAATATTTGTTTAACGGGTACCTTGCCACCTTCAAATTTATTTGGATCATAATTAGTATTGGCTGAAATAGCTTGGTCAACAAACTTTTGCATAATACCTACTAATTCCAAATAACCTTGATTATTAGGAATATTCCATAATAACTCATAGTTACCTTTAAGCTTTTCATACTCAGGAACCACTTGTTTTAATACCCCGTCTTTACTGGCTTTAATACTGATCAAGCCGCGTGGAGGTTCAATGCCATTGGTAGCATTTGATATTTGTGATGAAGTTTCTGAAGGCATTAATGCTGAAACAGTGGAGTTTCTTACGCCATGCTCTTTAATGCTTGCACGTAAACTTTCCCAATCTAAATGTAATGGCTCACCAGTAATATCATCAATAGACTTTTTATAAGTATCAATGGGCAATATACCTTGGCTTAGGCGAGTTTCATGAAATTTAGGACAAGCACCTTGCTCTTTAGCTAATTCATTGGACGCTTTTAACAAATAGAATTGAATAGCTTCAAACGTGCGGTGAGTTAAATTGTTTGCACTACCGTTTGAATAGTAAAGGCCATTTTTAGCAAGATAGTAGGCATAGTTAATTACACCTATACCAAGTGTTCTTCGTGCCATACTTGCGCTTTTTGCTGCAGCAATAGGATAATCTTGATAATCTAATAGGCAATCTAAGGCGCGAACGGCTAGATCAGCTAACCCTTCTAACTCATCTAGTGAGTCGATAACACCTAAGTTAAATGCCGACAGTGTACAAAGTGCCACTTCACCATTTTCATCGTTAATGTCATTCATTGGTTTAGTCGGTAAAGCAATTTCTAAACACAAGTTACTTTGACGAATAGCGGCTTTACTTGGCTCAAATGGACTATGAGTATTACAGTGATCGACATTTTGTAAGTAAATCCGGCCAGTACTTGCGCGCTCTTGTGCAAACAAGGTGAATAATTCAATAGCCTTGATACGCTTTTTACGAATCGATTCATCGTTCTCATATTGCACATATAAGCGATCAAATTCTTCTTGGTCTTCAAAGAAAGCATCATATAAGCCTGGAACATCGCTTGGGCTAAATAAGGTAATATGGCCACCTTTAATTAAGCGCTGGTACATCAGCTTGTTAAATTGCACACCATAGTCTAAATGGCGTACACGATTTTCTTCCACGCCTCGGTTATTTTTAAGTACCAGTAAACTTTCTACTTCTAAGTGCCACAAAGGATAAAACAATGTTGCAGCGCCGCCACGTACGCCACCTTGTGAACAACTTTTAACTGCGGTTTGGAAGTGTTTGAAAAAAGGAATACAACCAGTATGGAATGCTTCACCGTTTCTAATCGTACTACCTAATGCACGGATTCTACCCGCATTAACACCAATGCCTGCTCGTTGAGATACATACTTAACGATAGCACTTGATGTAGCATTTATTGAATCTAAGCTATCGCCACATTCAATTAATACACAAGATGAAAATTGACGGGTTGGTGTACGAACACCGGCCATAATTGGGGTTGGTAATGATATTTTAAAACGAGAAATAGCGTGATAAAAATCTTCTACGTAGCGCAAACGAGTATCACTTGGGTATTTAGCAAATAAACATGCGGCAACTAAGATATAGAGAAATTGAGCACTTTCATATATTTCACCATTAACTCGATTTTGTACTAAATACTTACCCTCGAGCTGTTTAACCGCGGCGTAGCTAAAGTTAAGATCACGACTATGGTCCATGAAAGAGGCCATATGCTCGAAGTCATCTTTGCTGTAATCGGCAAGTAAGTGCTGATCATATTTACCAGCTTCGACTAATTTTACCACATGATCATAAAGAGCCGGTGGCTCAAATTGACCATAAGCTTTTTTACGTAAGTGGAAAACAGCTAAACGTGCAGCTAAATACTGATAGTCAGGTGTCTCTTCTGAAATCAAATCAGCAGCAGATTTAATAATGGTCTCATGAATGTCTTCAGTTTTTATACCGTCATAAAACTGAATGTGAGATTTTAATTCTACTTGAGAAACAGATACTTGTTCTAAGCCATCAGCAGCCCAAGCAATGACACGGTGAATTTTTTCTAAATCAATGGTTTCTTTTTTACCATTTCGTTTAGTTACAAAGAGGTTGTTATTCATGAAATACCTGCAAAACGATTATTGTTATTGTTTATTATCCTAGTAAAAGGATCAAAAAACGTTCCTAATAAAAACCCCATACTTGCCTTAGAAATAAATTACTAAAACAAGTAGTATTAGAAATAACAACTGGGCATCAAATGCACAATATCTAGGGTTTTTTATAATTCTAGACACAAGATAGTGAGGTTCGACCTGTTTTGCAAGAGATAAAATAAGTTGATCTTTGTGTTTGTTTTTGCCGTATTTTCAGGGTTAGTGATGACTAACCTAGCAAGACTTTTTCATTTTGGAATTTACTAAAAGCAACGATTATTTTAATTTTTTTAGGCCATTGGTATTTTTATAAATTATTTTTATTGAATTTTAAGGTTAACTATAGTGAATTATTCTAAAGGTATTTAAATGTATAAAATTCAGTGGTTTATGTTCTTGCATCAAGTGCAGTTTAATGTTTGAACAACTTGATTGTTTATGCATCAACAACTAACACTTTAGCAAAATCTTGAACGTTATCGCAGTTTTCATCATCCCTAGCCGTTATTATCGTTTAGCTTGTTAAAGCTTGCGACAACACAATATATAATTCACATCAAGTGAGTCATATAACTTATGATTACCTGTTAGAGGGTTGTAATGAATGCCACAAGCATCAATACACTTTAAACCACTATGCTCTGCCCAGCCAATGAGCTGTGAAGGGCGGATGAATTTATCGTGGTCATGTGTACCATCGGGCACAATTTTTAGCAATTTTTCTGCGGCTAATATTGCCAACAAATACGATTTTATACTTTTATTCAGCGTTGAAAAGAAAACCAAACCTCCGGGTTTAACCAAGGTAGAACACGCTTGTATAACCGATGCGGGATCAGGCACGTGCTCTAACATTTCCATGCAAGTTACTACATCAAAGGTATTAGCACTTTCTTGTGCTTTTTCTTCGGCAGTAATTTTTTGATAATTGATTATTAAATTAGATTCTAACGCATGTAACTTAGCCACATTGAGTGGTTCGGTGCCCATGTCTATACCCGTCACTTTCGCTCCTAGTTTTGCTAATGACTCTGACAAAATTCCACCGCCACAGCCGACATCAACAAATTTTTTATCAAAAAAACCATTGTTAGCATCAGTATTGCTATTTTCAAGAGCAATATGCTGACTTATAAATTGCACTCGTAAAGGATTGATTAGGTGTAACGGTTTAAAATCACCGTTTAAGTCCCACCACTGGCTGGCAACTTTTTCGAATTTTGCAATTTCATCTTCATTCACGTTAAGGGGATTGCTTGACATATATTTACTGCTTTAAATTTATTTTCAATGTTTCGATTCTAAACGAAAGTTATTTTTAAACAAAGGGTATAGATCAAATTGACGTGTTTTAGTCGTTTTTTTAAGCTGATTATAACCCGTTAAAAAACCTTTACATAAAGCTGTATGGCATCAAACATTTTTATGCTAGTATGCTGCGTTGATTACTATTATTAGTGTCTGTTCTATAACACTTACATAACAATAAAATCTTTAAAATACCGTTTATACGATACTCGAAAATAACCCTGTTATTAACGTAGTATTGTTAAGCAAAAGAATTAGTTAAGGGATACCATCGATTTATGTCCGATCTGGCAAAACAAATAGTTCCAGTTAATATTGAAGATGAACTAAAAACCTCCTATTTAGATTATGCCATGAGCGTAATAGTTGGGCGTGCTTTGCCCGATGTTCGTGATGGCTTAAAGCCTGTACATCGCAGGGTATTATTTGCCATGGATGTCTTAGGCAATGATTGGAACAAAGCCTACAAAAAATCTGCCCGTGTGGTGGGTGATGTAATTGGTAAGTATCACCCGCATGGTGATACGGCTGTTTACGATACCATTGTCCGTATGGCTCAGCCATTCTCATTACGCTATATGTTGGTAGACGGGCAAGGTAACTTCGGCTCTGTTGATGGTGATAGTGCAGCAGCAATGCGTTATACCGAAATTAGAATGTCTAAAATTGCACATTCTATTCTTGCCGACTTAGATAAAGAAACCGTTGATTTTGTGCCTAACTATGATGGCACAGAGCATATACCCGCAGTTATGCCAACGCGCGTACCGAATTTATTAGTGAATGGTACTTCTGGTATTGCTGTTGGTATGGCTACTAATATTCCTCCGCATAACTTAACTGAAGTTATTAATGCCTGTTTAGCGCTGATTGAAAATAGTGATATATCTTTCGAAGAAATATTAGAGCATATTCCTGGTCCTGACTTTCCAACCGCCGGTATAATTAGTGGTCGTGCGGGGATAGAAGAAGCTTACCGTACAGGACGTGGTAAAATAAAAATTCGTGCACGTGCCAGTATTGATGTACATGAAACTACCGGTAAAGAAACAATAATAGTTCACGAATTGCCTTATCAAGTAAACAAAGCTCGCTTAATTGAAAAAATGGCTGAGCTTGTTAAAGATAAACGTCTAGAAGGTATTTCTGCTTTACGTGATGAGTCTGATAAAGACGGCATGCGTATGGTTATTGAAATTAAGCGCGGTGAAGTGGGTGAGGTTGTTTTAAATAACTTATACAAACTTACCCAAATGCAGGTTTCTTTTGGTTTAAATATGGTGGCATTAACCAATGGCCAACCTAAAATATTTAATATAAAAGAGATGTTAGAAGCGTTTGTATTACATCGCCGTGAAGTAGTAACTCGTCGTACGATTTTTGAATTAAGAAAAGCTCGTGACCGTGCTCATATATTAGAAGGTTTATCAATTGCCTTAGCAAATATTGACCCGATCATCGAATTGATTAAAGCTTCAAACAATAGAAAAGAGTCTGAAGAAAAGCTTATTGCTCAAGGCTGGCAACTAGGCAATGTAGCGGCCATGCTTAGCGAAGCGGGTAATGACGCAGCCCGTCCTGAATGGTTAGAACCTGAATATGGTATTCGTGATGGTCTATATTACTTAACAGCAGAGCAAGCAAAAGCTATTGTAGACTTACAGTTATACAAACTATCTGGCATGGAACACGATAAGATTCTAAGCGAGTACAAAGCGTTATTAGACCTTATTGCAGAATTAATGCATATTCTGGCTACGCCAGCTCGTTTAATGGAAGTTATTTGTGAAGAACTTATTGCTATCCGTGATGAGTTTGGTGACGAACGTAGAACTGAAATAACGAATGCTTCGCATGATTTATCTTTAGAAGACTTAATCACAGAAGAAGATGTTGTAGTAACATTGTCGCATGAAGGTTATGTTAAATACCAAGTGCTAAGTGATTACGAAGCTCAGCGTCGCGGTGGTAAAGGTAAAGCAGCAACTAAGATGAAAGAAGAAGATTTCATCGAACGCTTATTAGTAGCTAATACCCATGACACTATTTTATGTTTCTCAGATCGTGGCAAATTATATTGGTTGAAAGTTTTCCAATTACCATTAGCTAGTCGTACAGCGCGTGGACGCCCAATTGTAAATATTCTGCCATTAGAAAGTGATGAACGCATCACGGCTATTTTACCAGTACGTGAATATGCTGATGATAAATATATTGTTATGGCTACGGCCTCAGGCACTGTGAAGAAAACACGTTTAGATGCATATTCTAACCAACGTGCTAACGGTATTATTGCCTTAAACCTTCGTGATGACGATACCTTAATAGGTGTTGATATCACTGATGGTACTAACGATATAATGTTGTTCTCTGATGCAGGTAAAGTAGTACGCTTTAATGAGAAAGTACGTGATAGTGAAACAGGTGCAATCAAACTTGACTCAGAAACAGGTGAAGAGCGTTGGGCATTAAAACCAATCGGTCGTACTGGCACGGGTGTCCGTGGCATGAAACTTGAAGGTGATCAAAAAGTTGTTTCACTTATTGTTCCTAAGAATGATGGACCTGTGTTAACTATTACTGAAAATGGTTTTGGTAAGCGAACTGATTTGGCTGAATATCCAGCTAAGAGTAGAGCAACCAAAGGTGTTGTTTCTATTAAAGTTAGCGAACGTAATGGTAAAGTTGTTGGTGCAGTTCAAGTAGAAGACCTTGATGAGATCATGTTAATTACTGACAATGGAACATTAGTACGTACTCGTGTGAATGAAGTGAGTGTTATTGGTCGTAATACCCAAGGCGTACGCATGATTCGAACGGCGGACGATGAACATGTAGTTGCATTGCAACGAATTGATGAAATAGAAGAGCCGGAGCAGCTTGAAGATGCTGTTGAAGGTGATAATGTTATTGAGGGTGAAGAAGAGCATAATCCTGAGCAAAGCGCTCAGCAGGATGCTACTGATAGCCCACAAGACGACAATCAAGAGTAATTGTTGTAATAACATTAAAAAGGCGGCTAATAACCGCCTTTTTTAATGTTATTTTTTAAGTAGAACATTGTAAATAAACACAGTAATTCAAATAGCAGTTAAGAGAATAGGAAGGATAATGTCTGAAGTTTTTAATTTTTGTGCTGGCCCAGCCATGTTACCAACACCTGTAATGGTAAAAGCACAGCAAGAGTTTCTAAATTGGCAAGGTACGGGTAGCTCGGTGATGGAACTAAGCCATCGTAGTGCTATTTACATGGCAATGGCTAAAAAAGCTGAAGAAGATTTGCGCGAGTTAATGTCAATCCCAGACAATTATAAAGTTTTATTTTGTCATGGCGGTGGACGAGGACAATTTTCTGCGGTGCCACTTAATTTATTACCTCAAGGTAAGTCTGCTGATTATATCGTCTCAGGCTCGTGGTCAAAAGCTGCCGTTGCTGAAGCAAAAAAATTCGGTGATATAAACGTTATCAACATTAATCAAGACAGTGATGATAACTCAAGCCTTTTAGCTAGCGCAGACTGGCCTCTGAACGCTGATGCAGCTTATGTACATTACTGCCCTAATGAAACCGTTAATGGCCTTGAAATAAATACTATTCCAGAAACCAATGGTGTGCCACTTGTTGCTGATATGTCTTCAACTATTTTATCCCAAGAAATAGATGTCAGTAAATTTGGCTTGATCTATGCGGGTGCACAAAAAAATATTGGCCCATCGGGGTTAACTATCGTCATTGTTAGAGAAGACCTCTTAGGTGAAGGGAAGGGTCAAGCTCAAACCGCTACGCCATGTATTATGAATTATAAAACGGCTGCAGATAATGACTCTATGTATAACACACCACCAACCTATGCTTGGTATCTTGCCGGCTTGGTTTTTGAGTGGCTGAAAGATTTAGGTGGTGTTAAAGCCATTGAAAAAGTAAATCAAGCTAAAGCAGAGTTACTTTATCAAGCGATTGATAATAGTGAGCTTTACTTGAATCACATTGAACCTCAATATCGCAGCAAAATGAATATCCCTTTTTGGCTAAAAGATGACAGTCTAAATGACAAGTTTTTAAGTGAGTCTGAAGCTGCAGGACTAACAGCGTTAAAGGGGCATAGGATAGTTGGCGGTATGCGGGCCAGCATTTACAATGCAATGCCACTCGAAGGTGTGCAGGCTCTGGTAGACTTCATGCAACAGTTTGAAAAGAGGAATAAGTAAAGTGGAGCAGTTAACATTAAAGCCAATTGTTAAAATTAATGGCGAAATTTTTTTACCGGGCTCAAAAAGTTTATCTAACCGTGCATTATTAATTGCTGCTTTAGCGAATGGCACAACAAAAATCACCAACTTATTAGTGAGTGATGACATTAATCATATGTTAAATGCGTTAAAGAGCCTTGGCATTCAGTATTCTTTAAGTGATTGTGGTACTGAGTGTACTGTTATCGGCAATAATGGCTTTTTTAAGACTAAAGAACCATTGGAGTTGTACTTAGGTAATGCAGGCACGGCGATGCGCCCATTGTGCGCGGCTCTTGCTGCGAGTGAAGGTGAATTTATCTTAACTGGCGAAGAAAGAATGAAAGAGCGCCCAATAGGTCATTTAGTTGATGCTTTAGCGCAGCTTGGCAGCGAAATAGAATATTTAGAAAATAAAGATTACCCACCGGTTCGGATTACAGGAAAGGCGTTAACGGGTAATACAGTGACCATTGATGGTTCTATATCGAGTCAATTTTTAACTGCGATCTTGATGATTACTCCTTTATTAGCCACCGATACTACAATAGTGATTGAGGGTGAATTAGTTTCCAAGCCCTATATTGATATTACCCTTGATATTATGAGTAGATTTGCAGTCAATGTTCAAAATAATGACTATAAGTCTTTTAGCGTTAGTGGCAATCAGTCATATCAAGCGCTAGAAAAATATATGGTGGAAGGTGATGCATCTTCTGCCTCATATTTCTTAGCGGCTGGCGCGATTAAAGGTGGTGAAGTCACAGTTCATGGTGTTGGTAAACTCAGTGTTCAAGGAGATAAGCACTTTGCTGATGTGCTTGAAAAAATGGGCGCCGAAGTTCATTGGCAAGATGAGTCAATCACTGTTGTCGGCAAGCCCCTAACGGCAGTTGATATGGACATGAATCATATCCCTGATGCTGCAATGACCATTGCAACCACAGCACTTTTTGCCACAGGTACAACAACCATCCGGAATATTTACAACTGGCGGGTAAAAGAAACTGATCGATTAAATGCGATGGCAACAGAGTTAAGAAAAGTGGGTGCCGAGGTGATTGAAGGTGAAGATTACATAACAATTACGCCACCAAAATCACTGAAACATGCAGAGATTGACACCTATAACGATCATAGAGTAGCTATGTGTTTTTCTCTCGTTGCACTGGGTGATACACCCGTTACCATTAATGATCCTAAGTGTACGGCTAAAACATTTCCTGATTATTTTGACAAGCTGGCACAAGTTTCTTGTTAATTATTATAAAGAAAAACATTTTTAAGCGATTTTACATTCTAAATCCCGTATAATTTCGCCGATTTTCGATGTTAGGAGAAAAATGTATGCAGGAAAGCACACCCGTTATTACCATTGATGGCCCTAGTGGCGCAGGTAAAGGGACCGTCGCAAGGATAGTTGCGGATCAGTTGGGCTGGCATCTGCTTGATAGTGGTGCAATATACCGCGTATTAGCAGTGGCCATTCAACATCACCAACTTGCTTTAGAAGATGAAGAGCCGCTTATTCCTATGGCAGCCCATTTAGACGTACAATTTGAAATCAATAGCCAAGGTGAAAGTAAAGTTATTTTAGAAGGTGAGAACGTTACCGATATTATACGTACCGAAGAAATTGGTGAATTAGCGTCAAAAGTAGCGGCATTTCCACGCGTTAGAGAAGCATTATTACGCAGACAACGCGCTTTTAGTGTTAGTCCTGGTTTGATCGCCGATGGCCGTGATATGGGGACTGTTGTTTTCCCACAAGCAAAAGTAAAAATATTTTTAACTGCTAGCGCTGAAGAACGAGCGCAAAGAAGATTTAATCAGTTGAAAGAAAAGGGAATTGATGTTAATATCGTGCGCCTTTTGACTGACATACGTCAACGAGATGAGCGTGATCAAAACCGCAAGGTTGCTCCACTTATCGCGGCAGAAGGTGCGTTAACTATTGATTCTACTGATATTTCCATTACGGAAGTGGTCAATAAAATCCTTATGTTTGCCAATGGCAAGTTAACGTAAAGCAAACGTAATACACACACCTTTAAGTTAGCTAAATCGGTAATAGCTGCTAGCATTAAAGAACTTTTAATAGAAAGCCTACTGTATGGACACACGGGGCATACTTAACCACCCCATGAAACAATGACGTTGAATGGATTAATAGCTGAGTTTATATACAAGTTATGACTGAAAATTTTGCAGAACTTTTTGAAGAAAGTTTAAAAGAAATCGAAACACGTCCGGGTTCAATTATCCGTGGAACAATCGTAGCCGTAAACAAAGACAATGTCATTGTTGATGCGGGCTTAAAATCTGAGAGTGTTATCTCTATTGATCAATTCAAAAACGCTGCTGGTGAAGTTGAAGTAGTTGTTGGCGATGAGATTGACGTAGCATTAGATGCAACAGATGATGGTTTCGGTGAAACAATCCTATCTCGTGAAAAAGCTAAACGTCACGAAGCATGGCAAGTGCTTGAAAAAGCATATGAAGAAAAAGAAACTGTTATCGGTGTTATCAACGGTAAAGTTAAAGGTGGTTTCACTGTTGAAGTTAGCAATATCCGTGCTTTCTTACCAGGTTCATTAGTAGATGTTCGTCCAGTACGTGACACTGCTCACCTTGAAGGTAAAGATTTAGAATTCAAAGTTATTAAGCTTGATCAAAAGCGTAATAACGTAGTTGTTTCACGTCGTGCTGTGATCGAAGCTGAAGGCAGTGCAGAACGTGATGAATTACTTGAATCATTAGCTGAAGGCCAAGAAGTTAAAGGTATCGTTAAGAACCTTACTGACTACGGTGCATTCGTTGATTTAGGCGGCATTGATGGTTTATTACATATCACAGATATGGCTTGGAAGCGTGTTAAGCACCCAAGTGAAATCGTAAATGTTGGCGATGAAATTCAAGTTAAAGTATTGAAATTCGACCGTGAGCGTACTCGTGTATCTCTAGGTATGAAGCAGTTAGGCGAAGATCCATGGGTAGCAATTGCTAACCGTTACCCAGAAGGTTCTAAACTTTCTGGTCGCGTAACTAACTTAACTGACTACGGTTGTTTTGTTGAAATCCAAGAAGGCGTTGAAGGTTTAGTTCACGTTTCTGAAATGGATTGGACTAACAAAAACATCCACCCATCTAAAGTTGTTAACTTAGGTGACACAGTTGAAGTACTAGTATTAGAAATTGACGAAGAACGTCGTCGTATTTCTTTAGGTCTTAAACAGTGTATTGCTAATCCTTGGGAAGAGTTTGCTAAAAACTTCAACAAAGGCGACAAAGTATCAGGTAAGATCAAGTCAATTACTGACTTCGGTATCTTCATCGGTCTTGACGGCGGCATTGATGGTTTAGTTCACTTATCTGATATTTCATGGGCTGGCGGTGAAGAAGCTGTTCGTGATTATAAGAAAGGCGATGAAATCGACGCAATCGTTCTTCAAGTTGACCCAGAACGTGAGCGTATCTCGTTAGGCGTTAAACAAGCTGAAGACGACCCGTTCAATATGTATCTGACAGATAAGAAAAAAGGTGCTATTGTTAACGGTAAGGTAACTGAAGTTGATGCTAAAGGCGCAACTATCGAGTTAGCTGAAAGTGTTGAAGGTTACCTTCGTGTTAGCGACATTTCTGTAGACCGTATCGAAGATGCATCTACAGTATTAAAAGTTGGTGACGACGTTGAAGCTAAGTTTATGGGTGTGGATCGTAAGAACCGTACTATTAGCTTATCTATCAAAGCAAAAGATCAAGCTGACGAACGTGAAGCAATGGATAACCTAAACCAAGAAGAAGAAACTGGTTTAAGTGCTATGGCTGCAGCGTTTAAAAACGCTAAAAACTAATTTTCCTTAACAGGAAGTAGTTTTACTTTGCAATGGTGCTGTAATTTCTACAGCAGGTGAAAAGAGTATTTATCACTATCGTGGTGATACTCTTTTCTTATTTTTAACGCCATTGGCGGAGCCAACTTTTACTGTGTTTTATTAAAGTTGCGCGGTGCTAGGTAAATACTGAGAGGTCAGAATGACTAAGTCAGAACTTATTGAAAAATTAGCCGATAAATTAAGCCATTTATCCGCTAAAGAAGTGGAAAAATCTATAAAAGAAATCTTAGAATTAATGGCGCATTCCTTATCAAAAGGGGAGCGTATTGAAATCCGAGGTTTTGGTAGTTTTTCATTGCATTATCGTGCACCTAGAGTTGGTCGAAATCCAAAAACTGGTGAGTCGGTTGAGTTAAGCGGTAAATACGTACCACACTTCAAGCCAGGCAAGGAGTTACGTGAAAGAGTTAATCTTTCTGTAGCATAAATTGCAAAGCTAACTAAAAAATTAGATAATAAACGGCATGTTAACCATGCCGTTTTTTTTGAGCAAAATTTAATAGGGCTGATGAAAGTGCGATTATATATAACACTCTTTTTTATTTTAGTTTTACTGGCCATAGCGTTTATTTTTGGTAGTCAAAACGATCAATTACTGATATTAAATTATTTAATAGCCCGAACAGAAATGACTGTAGCGGCAGCAATGAGTCTATTTACCGGACTAGGGTTTTTGTTAGGTTTATTAGTAACTATTTTGTGGCGTATAGTTCGAAAAAGTAAGAAAGCCCTTGCGAAAAATAAATCTCAGGAAACGTAAGTGATATTTGAATTAGCACTATGTTTTCCTCTTTCTCTATATAACATCTCTCAAGAGCCCAAATGATTGAATTACTCTTTTTATTATTGCCCGTAGCCATGGCCTATGGCTGGTTTATGGGCCGTAATAGCATTAAACAAAACCAACAAATAGCTAAGCAAGATTTATCAATAAAATACTCTACTGGTTTAAATTACTTATTATCTAACCAGCAAGATAAAGCTATTGACTCACTACTCGATGCGTTAAAAGTTGAGGATGATAGTGTAGAAGCGCATTTTGCTATGGCTAATTTATTTCGTAAACGTGGCGAACTAGACCGTGCGTTAAAAGTGCATGAGCATCTTGTAAGACTTACTCATCTTCGAACCAAGGATAAGCAACAAGCCGTTTTTGAATTAGGAAAAGATTTCCTTAGTGCCGGTTTATATGACCGTGCTGAAACCATGTTTATTAAGTTATTAAAGTCAAAAGACTATGGCCTAAAATCCTTAACTTATTTATTGAAAATATTTCAATCAACTAAAGATTGGCAGCAGGGCATTGATCACCAAAAACTTATAGTAAAATTCAATGATAAGCGACTATTACACACACTGGCGAATTTTTATTGTGAGCTAGCCACAACTGCTTTTGAACAAGACGAATTTATTGAAGTTATTGAGCTTTTAGAGCAAGCGTTAATACTTGATCCTAACTCTTGTCGTGCTAATTGGCTAATGGCAAAGATTTATGAAAATCACCAACAATGTGAGTTAGCAGCCAAGTGCTATCAAGCTATTTATCATCAAGATAATGAGTTTTTCCCAGATGTTATTGAGCAAATGCTAGCTTGTTATACTCGGTTAGATGAACTCGATGAATTCTACCTATTTATCAAAAAAGTATATGATGAAACCGCATCTTCTGGCGCGTTAATTTGTTATCTGAGCCATGTTGAAAGTAAGCACGGTAAGAAAAAAGCAATAGAATTTATTTTGTCAGCCTTAAAGCGCAGACCTACGATTCGTGGCTTTGAACATTTTGTTAATATGCAAATGACAAAAACGGATGATGTTAATAATGCTAGTTTAGATCTAATTAAAGAACTGATCAGTGAATATTTAAAAATTAAACACAGATATAGTTGTCGTAGTTGTGGTTTTAATAGTCAAATTCATTATTGGTCCTGTCCATCTTGTCATGAGTGGGAACAGCTTAAACCGATCCGCGGTCTCGAAGGGGAATAATAATCCCTTTCGTTGTTGTAAAGATAAATATCGGCATCAAAAGTACTCACTGAGATTCGTTAGCTCCGTGCTTTTTCTTTGCTCTTTAACCTTACAACGTTGAAACGAATCATTATTAGTTTAATTAGCTAGCTTGAATTTAAGTAAACTAGCATTACTAAATTTATTGTCATTCCCGAACTTTCCATGTGAAGAGTTGTCGGGGACCTATAGTATTAAAAACAGGAAAACCCATGAACGATCCAAAAGTAGTAGTCGCCTTAGATTTTGATAAAAAAGCTGATGCTTTGTCATTTGTTGACAAGATTCAACCAAGTGATGCTCGCTTGAAAGTTGGCAAAGAAATGTTTACTTATTTTGGTCCTGAATTTGTTAAGCAATTAACAGGGAAGGGCTTTGATGTTTTCCTTGATTTAAAGTTTCATGATATTCCCAATACAGTTGCAAAAGCAGTTACTGCAGCCGCTGATTTAGGGGTTTGGATGGTGAATGTTCATGCTAGTGGCGGTAGTCAAATGATGACTAAAGCCAAACAAGCATTAGATAATTACGGCAATGATGCACCATTATTAATCGCAGTAACTGTCTTAACAAGTATGAGTGAAGCCGATCTTCGTGGCTTAGGTATTACTAAAACACCCGCTGAGCAAGTAAGTTTTTTAGCTAACTTAACTAAAGAAAGTGGTTTAGATGGCGTGGTTTGTTCAGCAATGGAAGCCGAGCAATTAAAACTATCGCTGGGTAAAGAGTTTAAACTAATCACACCAGGCATCAGACCAGCTGGCTCAGCACAAGATGACCAACAGCGAATTATGACTCCAAGCCAAGCAATTGATGTTGGTGTTGATTATTTGGTGATCGGACGTCCAATTACTAAAGCAGTAAACCCGCAACTTGTATTAGAGCAAATTAATGCCTCAATAAGCTAAGTAATAAAGCGTTTCTTAGTGGAAGTAAGACAAAAAAGCTAGATTAAAAATCTAGCTTTTTTGTTCATTGAACTTTAATAATGAGCTATTTTTCGTATTGGCTGATGAAAGCTACTAGATCTAGTACTTTGTTTGAATAGCCTATTTCGTTGTCATACCAAGCAACCACTTTGACAAAAGTATCCGTTAAAGCGATACCTGCTTTAGCATCAAAAACTGAGGTACAGGTTTCACCGATAAAATCATTAGAAACAACAGCATCTTCAGTGTAATCTAAAATTCCATTCAACTCGCCTTCAGCGGCAGCGCTCATCGCCTGACAAATTTCAGCGTAAGTTGCGGGGTTTTTCAAGTTAACCGTCAAATCAACTACTGATACATCAGGGGTAGGGACACGAAAGGCCATACCGGTTAACTTACCATTTAATTCAGGAATAACTTTACCTACTGCTTTGGCTGCTCCCGTTGATGAAGGTATAATATTTTGACCTGCACCACGACCGCCGCGCCAATCTTTAACAGAAGGACTATCAACAGTTTTCTGAGTTGCCGTTGTCGCATGTACTGTCGTCATCAAGCCATTCTGGATGCCCCAATTATCATTCAATACTTTAGCAATAGGCGCTAAACAGTTTGTTGTACATGAAGCATTTGAAACTATGTCTTGGCCGTCATATTTATCTAAGTTAACACCACAAACAAACATTGGCGTGTCATCTTTTGATGGAGCACTTAATACGACTTGTTTGGCGCCGGCAGTAATGTGTTTACGAGCAGATTCATCAGTTAAGAATAAGCCTGTTGATTCAACAACTACGTCTACGTCAATATCATTCCACTTTAAATCTTCAGGATTACGCTCTGCAGTTACACGAATAGTGTTACCGTTGACAATCAATTGACCATCTACTACATCTACGGTGCCGTTGAATCGACCATGTGTTGAATCGTATTTCAACATATATGCCATGTATTCAATGTCCATTAAATCGTTAATACCAACAACTTCAATGTCATCACGCGCAGCTGCAGCTCTAAATACAAAACGGCCAATACGGCCAAAACCATTTATACCAACTTTAATTTTCATGGGTAACCTCTTAAATCCAATATGTAGTAAAATTACATCATTTTGAGATTATTACAAGAAAAACATGGCAAATATGACTAAAAGTTTCATTTTATTTGTTTTGTTTTGTTTAAATTACTAAACTTTCAGCTTTTACCTTAAATAATTAGCCATTTTGTATAATACTTTTGAAATAGCATGATAGAATGCAAAAAATTATTGAATAATCGTTGGTTGTCCAAAAAAACCAAGCTTATTTGACAGAGGATAAATAGATATGACACAAGATAAAGTATTGTGTGACATTGGCTTTATTGGCCTAGGTGTTATGGGTAAGAACCTAGTGCTTAACTTAGCTGACAACGGTTTTAATATTGCAGCATTCGATTTAAGTGATGATAAAGTACAGGGAGTTATCGCTCAAGATGTAGCTGAAAACTCTACAACTACTCCGCGAGTTTATGGTTGTTCATCATATACTGAGTTATTATCGCAATTAAAAGCACCACACTTAATTGTTTTAAGTGTGCCAGCGGGGGCTCCAGTTGACCAAGTCTGTGAAAACTTAATTGGTGCGGGTATTCAGCCAGATGATATCATTATTGATACGGGTAACAGTCTGTGGATTGATACTGTAGCGAGAGAAGATAAGTACAAAAGTAACTTCTTATTATTTTCTTCTGCTGTTTCGGGTGGCGAAGTCGGCGCACGTTTTGGCCCATCGTTAATGCCAAGTGGCTCTCCATATGCGTGGGCTCGAGTAAAACCTATTTGGGAGGCGATTGCGGCTAAGGTAGATGCTACAACGGGTAAACCAATCGAGCGCACTAAACCAGGACAAATAATCACTGAAGGTGAACCTTGTGCAGCATATATAGGTCCAGCTGGAGCTGGCCATTATGTCAAAATGGTTCATAACGGTATTGAATATGCGGATATGCAAATTATCTGTGAAGCCTATCATGTATTAAAATCTAGTCTTAATTTAACTTGTGATGAAATTGCCGATATCTTTGCCCAATGGAATGATGGCCCATTAGATAGTTATTTAATGGAAATATCTGTTGAAGTATTGCGTCACAAATCATCGGATACCAATACCCCACTTGTTGAGTTAATCCTAGATAAGGCAGGGCAAAAAGGCACAGGCCTTTGGACTGCAGCGAGCAGCTTGGAAGTGGGATGTCCAGCGCCCACTATTGCTCAAGCCGTATATGCTCGTTCTATTTCTTCATTTAAAGAGTTGAGAACTGAAGCCTCATCATTATTGACTGGCCCACAGCAAACCTTGTCTGGCGCTGAGCAACAAGAAATTGTTGAACAACTTCATGATGCAATGTACTGCGCTAAAATTTGTGCTTATGCGCAAGGTTTTCAGTTAATGAAACTTGCCGCGAAAGAACATGGCTGGACATTAGACTTTGCCAGTATTGCTAAAATTTGGCGTGCGGGCTGTATCATCCGCGCTGCATTTTTACAGTCAATTAGTAATGCTTATGAGCGTAACGAGGGTCTAGAAAATTTATTACTTGATGACTTTTTTGTTAAGGAGCTTAACGAACGTCAACTTAATTGGCGCAAGGCTATTTGCCATGCGACAATGCAAGGTGTACCGGTAGGTGCATTGTCTTCGTCACTTGCCTATTATGACTCAATGCGCTGTGAAACATTGCCTGCTAATTTATTGCAAGGTCAACGAGATTTCTTTGGCGCCCATACTTTTGAGCGAATTGATAAGGCCGAGGGCAAAAAATATCATGTTCAATGGTCAACAAAGGAAAGAGAAACAATCCGAGTTGATACTTAATAGCAGCGTACTTAAAGGATAAATACTATGGATAACAATGATGATTATAAAGATAAATTAACCGAAGATGCTTATAAAGTGTGCCGATTAGCGGCGACTGAACAACCATTTAGTGGTATTTATAATGATCATTGGCAGCAGGGTACATATCACTGTGCCTGCTGTGACAAACCTTTGTTTAGTAGCGCTAGTAAATTTGATGCCGGTTGTGGTTGGCCTAGTTTCTTTTCTGCAATTGAAAATGAAGTTGCATATAAATCAGATGACTCTCTTCATATGCAACGAATAGAAATTCAATGTGAGAATTGCCAATCTCACTTGGGTCATGTTTTTGATGATGGGCCAAAACCCACAGGTAAACGTTATTGTGTTAACTCACTGAGCTTAAAGTTCCAGTCAAAATAAAGCTCATTTTAGTTGTTCTTAGGCGTACACTCGCGCTAATAATTAGGGCTAGTGAATTCACCAGCTTCAATTTTTGATAAAGTACTACTTGCAACTTTATTAAGAAAGTCGGCATTTAACTTTGCTGATTCCTGATAGTTAATCAGGCTATTCTCAATCATCTTATCTGGCTTATCGAGTGAAAGCTGATAAGTACGTAACCATATATATGCCTGTTTATATTGTCTTTTCTTAGTGAATATTGTTACGAGTGTTTGTAATACTTCAGCAGAGATCACAGTGCCTGGCTCATGAAGCTCCAGCGCCCGGTATAACAAACCTAAAGTTTTATTATTGTCTCGTTTAATATAATAAGTAGCTAAGTGATACTGAGCCGTTGAGTTTTCAAGCTCGGGTGAACCTTCCAATTGTAGAAATTCTTCTAGCGCCAACTCGTTGGATTCTCTTGACCAGTAATAATATAGGAGATGAGGGTGTTTAGAGTTTACATTTTTATCAGATAATTCTGATAAATTAGCTTTAGCTTTCAGTAAATTATTCTTCCTCAGAGTGGTTTTTTCTTTTAATTTAATATGCTGGATCTGAGATGCCAAAGACATACATTTTATATAACCTTCATAAGCAACCAGTAAACTATATTTATCGCCATCAAGATTGTTGTTTTTAACCTTAATCCGATTTAATGCCACCTCTATTCGCTCTGTTTTACACCAACTATCCTGGCCAAATTCATTACATATCTCTGGATTATCATTGCAAAGTTTTGTCAGATTTACTTTGTCGCCACAACCGCTAATAAATAGCAGGAGTAGGACCATGCCAAGTTTATTGGCACATGACCATTTCAGCAGCTTTATTATTCTAGAATTAATCATAAAAACACCAAAAAGTTTTTTGTAACCTATAGAGAAATATTTCATACTGAATTACAATACGCCTGTAAAAATACTCTCAACTAGCTATTATCGACTTTAGTAATCTATGATAATAGCTTAATGTTTAATTGACTGAAATAAAAGGTTTAAGTAATGACTTCTCATCTTGAGGAAAAGTATCAAGCAAGCTGGCAAGAACGTCAAACGTTCGCTGAAAATATGCAACCAATTATTGGACAGCTTTTTCGCAACAAAGGCATTGAAATATTGGTGTATGGTCGCCCACTATTAAATGCATCTTCTATTGATATTATTAAAGCACATAAATCAGTTGCTCTACATGAAGAAAGTAAATTACGTTTACGTGAAAGCTTCCCTTTTGTTGAAGCAATTAACAAAATGGATTTAGCTCCTGCTCGTATCGATGTAGGTAAGTTAGCTTATAACTATTTATACCTTGGCCAAGCCAATGATCTTTCTATTGAGCAATATTTAGATAAAGAGTTAACAGTAGAAAGTCGTGAAAACTCAGATCAAAAAAGCCAAGACGTTGTTCTTTACGGTTTTGGTCGAATAGGTCGTCTTTTAGCGCGCTTATTAATAGAGCGTGCCGGACCAAATGCTAAATTAAATCTTCGTGCTATCGTTTTACGACCAAGTAAAGGTGGTGATGATTTAGAGAAACGCGCAAGTTTATTACGTCGTGATTCAGTTCACGGTGCTTTTAACGGTAGCATTACAATCGATACAGAAAATAACGTAATTAAAGCCAACGGTGCTTTTATTAAAGTTATTTATGCAAAGTCTCCTGCTGAAGTTGATTACACTGAGCACGGTATCAATAATGCACTAGTTGTTGATAACACAGGCATCTGGACTGACGAAGATGGTTTAGGTCAGCATTTGCAATCTAAAGGTGTTGCTAAAGTATTATTAACAGCTCCAGCTAAAGGTGATATCAAAAATATCGTTTATGGTGTTAACCATGACATGATCTTAGCTTCAGATAAGATTATTTCTGCCGCGAGTTGTACAACTAATGCTATTACTCCGGTACTAAAAGCACTAAATGATGAATACGGAATTCGTAATGGCCATGTTGAAACCATCCATTCTTATACCAATGATCAAAACTTAATTGATAATTATCATCCTGCTCCACGTCGTGGCCGCAGTGCGCCATTAAATATGGTTATCAGCACTACCGGTGCAGCAAAAGCCGTAGCTAAAGCATTACCTGAGCTTAAAGGTTTGTTAACAGGTAACGCAATTCGTGTTCCAACGCCTAATGTTTCAATGGCTATTATGAACTTGAATTTAAATAAAGCGACGGATAAAGAAACGTTAAATGATTACCTACGTAATATCTCATTAAACTCTCCTTTACAAAACCAAATTGATTATACGGCATCTACCGAAATCGTTTCTACTGATTTGGTTGGTTCACGTTATGCTGGTGTTGTTGATTCACAAGCTACCATTGTTGATGGTGATCGAGCAGTATTATACGTATGGTATGACAACGAGTTTGGTTATAGCTGTCAGGTTGTTCAAGTGATGCTTGAAATGTCAGGCATTACAGTGCCAAGTTTACCGCTAAAATAGCACTCGCTTAATTTAATTAAGCATTAAAAAAGCGCATATTATTTATTAATATGCGCTTTTTTGTTTTAGCTGGAGGCGTATTTTTATAGGCTTAGATTAATATTTAACTTAACGCTTATGTTTTTAGCAAGCCTGCCGATAACTGATTATTACTAATTAATCCACAAGGGTAAGTTTATGTCTATCAGTTTAGGTCAAAGTAGCTCTGTTGCCACGCAACCAAGCTCAGGTGCAGAATTACTTATAGCAGCAGTCGCTAAAAGCCAGCAAGAGTTAGAGGGCCAAATGGCATTACAGCTGATTCAATCGGCTAATGTAAATAATGTTGCCGCGCCAACGGGGAAAAGTGGCTTTCAAGTCAATATTAAGGTGTAATAGCAAAATTACAAAATTACAAAATTACAAAATTACAAACTTAATTAAACGGGTATAGAACCTCTAACTTATAGACCTGATTTGCCTATAAGGTCAAGCCTAAATGCAACGAGCCGGTTTAGGTAAACCTGCGTATTTAGTTGCTTGTTTTGCTGGCCCTTGCGGAAATAACTTATATAAATATCGACTACTGGCTTTTTCCTCGCCAAACTCAGCCTTCATCGCTTTAGTTAATGCACGGATAGCAGGGGAGGTGTTATAGGTTAAATAAAACTGTCTAACAAAGTTTATTACTTCCCAATGAGCTCCCGTCAGTTCAAATTCATCATGTTTTGCCATAACCAGGGCGAGTTCTTTATGCCATAACTGGTGGTCAAGCAAATATCCGTGTTTATCTGTTGGAATAATCTTGTTTTCGAATGTTAGTATTATTGCCATGTGATCACTTTTTTATGGTTAAAGGTTAATTCAACAACATCGCTCATTTCTATGTGGTTAATCTCTGTTAGCGTTTCAATCGCTCTGGCCTGTGCATGACTGGAAATTACATTAATATTAATCGTACCATCTACACGTTTGATTAAACTATCCATTAAAGAGTGCTTGAGGTTATAGCAGCCATCATCCATCAACACGATAGAGTCTTGGTGATCTAACACACTTAAACATTGTGCGAAGTCATTGGTGGCGAAGGCGGATTGTCTTACTAAATGTAAAGTACTCATGTTCTTTTCCTGTAATAAAAGGCCTTAAATATTAAACCTAAAAGATATATAACTTTAAAACCTTAAAACATGCTGGTGAGCGTTAAGCGCAGCACTAAATTCACTACTTGTTTGTACTTGAACTCCGTCTATATGAAATACTTCTTCAAGCTGTCTATTAACTAAAGACTGTTGGCAAACATATATGTCTTCAATATCGTAAAATTCAAAAGCTGAAAATGTTTTCAAATAATCTTTAATTGACACTAAACTGCCATCTTGGTCTGCAATTAGCTGATAAACGCCATCGCCTTGAAAAAACAGCGATACTTTTTGCTCAAACGAGCCAAAAATTAAAGCAATATCAAGGGCGTCTTTACCATGGTTGCTACTGAAAGGCGCTTTACTATTGATAATGGCCAGGCCAGTTTCCTTGGGATAATCGGGTGTTGTTATTTGATTTGTTGAAGTCATTAAAACTGTACCAAGCGGGATGCTTTTGTTGTTAACTCAACTAACTCACCTAAACCTGACACGGTAAAGATTTGGTTGATTTTCTCGTTGTCAATTGAATCACATGCGATACCTCGTTTTTCTGCAGCCGTAATACATACATGCAAAGGTAGTTGATATTCTTGCTGTAAGCGCTGCCAATGTGCGATTGCCTGATATTCATCACTGGCAATGCTAATGTCTTCATTTGCATGCATAACACCATCTTGATAAAAGAATACGCCAATAACATTAATACCAGCAACTAATGCAGCTTCAACGTAGGTTAAGGCTGTTATCGTTAAATGGCTATAGGGGGAAGTAGTTACTACTACAGCGAGAGTCTTCAAAACACATCCAAATTATTAAGGGCTATAAAGGGCAAAAAAAAGCCCCGCAATTGCGAGGCTTTTATTATAAAGAATTATAACGGATTATAAATCTTTTTGACTTAAACTTTTAGCGTTAACTAATCGTCGCCGCCAAGTACACCTAATAAACTTAATAAATGTACAAAGATATTGTAGATGTTTAAGTATAAAGAAACCGTGGCACGAATGTAGTTACGTTCACCACCATTAATTATACGGCTTGTATCATACAAAATTAAACCAGACATAATCATGATAACTGCAGCACTAATCGCGAGTGAAAGCGCAGGGATAGCGAAGAAGAAATTGGCAACCATTGCTACTAGTACAACAATTAAACCAACCATTAAAAAGCCGCCCATAAATGAGAAGTCTTTTTTGCTTGTTAGCGCATAACCTGAAAGTGCGAAAAATATTAATGCGGTTCCGCCAAGCGCCTGCATTATCATTGCAGGGCCACCGGGCATTGCAGCATATGCACTAAGCATAGGACCTAATGAGGCACCCATTAAACCAGTGAAAGCAAAAATCCAATAAACACCACTAGCTGAATCTGCTTTTTTATTTACAACAAACATTAAACCGAACGCAACTAGCATCATGATAAGCGCAGCACCGTGTGGTAGGTTCATTGCCATTGAAACGCCAGCTGTAACCGCACTAAATGCTAATGTCATTGATAACAACATGTAAGTATTTTTCAATACTTTATTAATCTCTATCGCCGAGCTTTTGCTCGCCGTTTGAAAACTCATATTAGATTGCATAAAACTTCCTTAAGAATTTAATTCTATTTACTTGTTACTAGCTAAGATAAGGTCATTTTAGATAAGTTCAAGTTTTTATTATTTATATAAGTAAATAACTGACTTATGCTAACCTAGTACCTTATGACATATTATGGCACGGTGATTTTTAAAATACCATGCTTAGGTTTGTTTAAAAGTGGCAATAATTTGTTTTCTTTTGTAACAAGCGATAATGCCATGACCTATTTATTGTTTAATTGGCTACCCTTGGATTCAGTGAATTAGCATTGCTGCCACTTTAGCCCTAAAGCTTGGTAACTGTCTATAATCTCTTGTTTTCTTATACAGTCATTACTGTGATCATTAATCAAACCAGAGGCTTGGAGATGAGCATAGATAGTTGTTGAACCGACGAATTTAAAGCCTCGTTTTTTCAAGTCTTTGCTTAATTCATCAGAAAGTGGCGAGGTCGCGGGGTAATCACCCAGTTGCTTTATATCATTCACTTGCACCTTGTTATCAACAAATGCCCAAATGTATTTAATAAAGCTTCCAAACTCTTTTTGTATAGCGATAAAACATTTCGCATTGTTAACGGTTGCCGCAATCTTGCCTTTATGACGAATAATGCTTGCGTCGAGTACCAAGCGCTCTTCATCTGCTAAAGTAAATTGAGCGACTTTTTCAACATCAAAGTTGGCAAAGGCTTTTCTATAACCATCACGTCTTTTTAATATGGTATACCAGCTTAAACCTGCTTGGGCTGACTCAAGTACTATATATTCAAACATTTTATTATCTTCAAGAACGGGAACTCCCCATTCTTCATCATGGTATTTAACATAATCAGCTTTTGTGGTGTCTAACCAAGGGCAGGTGCAAGTAATTTCTGTTGTCATTATATTTATCTTTCCTTTAATGTGCTGTAAATTGCTGAAAAACAAAGCAAGGTGGTTGTTTTTTAGCAAATAAAGCATAAATATTTAAATAGTACTTTACAACTTATTAGAGAGACTTTAGTATTCGCCTCGTTCTCAAGCAAGCATTGTTTTTACCTGCTTATTTGTTAACTTCAGGTGAGATGGCTGAGTGGTCGAAAGCACCGGTCTTGAAAACCGGCAAGGGTTTGTAGCCCTTCTAGAGTTCAAATCT
>NZ_JQEC01000070.1 GCF_000764185.1 Colwellia psychrerythraea | reverse complement strand
AGGCGTCGGAGTTGGTGTTGGAGTAGGCGTCGGAGTAGGCGTCGGAGTAGGCGTCGGAGTAGGCGTCGGAGTTGGTGTCGGAGTTGGTGTTGGTGTTACTGCCCAATCAGTGATTCCTTCAGCATTACCTACCGCTTTATTCATCGCATTTAGTGTACGCTCTGCTTCAGTGCCACCATCACCATCAATTTCCCAAGAGAAAATCCCACCTAATCCTTGTGCTTGCAAGTATACGCCTTTTGCTTCAATTGAACGTGGCGTATCTAATGTTATTAACGTACTGCTCACTTCATCCCAAATAAATGATGCTTCTGCTTGGCTATCCCAAACATACTTAGCATTTGAATTTGCGGCCATGAATTTCAACGCACCACGATAATCCATGATACCTGCTTCCCATGCCCAAGCAGCTTCGTCAACTGAGGTTCCTTCACCACCTTCAGCAACTAAAGGGTTATTCTCTGAGCTATCTACGTGATTACCAACAGCACCAATTGGGCTGCCATTAACCATTTGAACATCAGTCCAACCACGTCCGTACATTGCTGCACCAACCACTAATTTATGGGCTGGTACACCTTGATCTAACAATAAACGTGTCGCATTAGCTGTTGTATACTCAGGCATTCCTGCTGGAGCATAAGAGTCACGTCCTAAGTTACCTGCTTTAGTTTTATCTGTAACCGTTGTTGGACCAAACTCACCTGTACCCGCACATTTATCAGCAGAAATATGGGCACCACAGTAAAGACCTGTTTGATGGCCAGTCTCACTGCCCCATGCACCATAAAAGTCGTATGACATCATAAAGATGTTATCCATGTATTCTGCCGCAGCGGCATAATCAACATCTTGAATTTTATCCCAACCTACGCCAATAGCAGACGTTAGTTCGTATTCACGACCTGTTTCTGCAGCAAGTTCGTCTAGCATTGCACGAAGCTCTTTCATTAAGGCGACATAAGCTGGACCGTCATTAACTGGATCACCTAATGAAGCTTGTGCACCGCCGCCACCAGGGAATTCCCAGTCGATATCAATACCATCAAAGAATTTCCAAGTTTTTAAGAATTCTTTAGAAGAAGCAACAAACGTATCGCGATTTGCTTTATCTGTAAAACCGTAAAACGGGTCCGAAAGTGTCCAACCACCAATTGATGGAACGATTTTAAGATGTGGATTACCCTGCTTAAGCGCCATTAAATGACCAAAGTTACCCATACCAACTTCACCATAACCTACCGCTGTTCCGTCAAGTTTCATGGCTTTAACTGCGCCATTTTGACGCCAAAAAGCTGCACCCATATCATGAATAACTAACTCGTAATCTTCACTTTGTGCACAATCCGCTTGAAGTACACTCCAACCTGATGCATTGCCATCTTTAAGTGATTTGTTTTCACCACACATTGGGATAAAGCCATATATAATATGCGTTAAGTTATTAGCAGGGACGTTTTCAACAAAGTATTTACGGCCATAAATGCCCCACTCAACAAAATAAGTACCAACGATCTGGTCTTTAGATTGTGCATAATTAGTATTGGCAGAATCAACTTGTTCGCCAAGTGGCATTAGATGTGAGCCATCGGTATCAGAAATAACAGCTTGATCAGCAGCACTGTCAGTACAACCGTCGTCATTACATAAACGCACAACGATCTCTTTTAGACCACCACTGGTAATTGGAACAATCGCACTACCACCTGCACCCGTACCTGAAACGGCAACTTCTCCATTAACAAGTACTTGCCATGATGACGCTGCATCACCGCTCCAAGCTGGAGACCAAGTAACAGGTAAGTCAACAACATCAACACGTGTAACAAGTGATTTGTATGCTCCTGCTTCGCCAGAAACAGTAACAAAGCCCTTACCGTTGTAGTTGGCGTATTGTTCTGTAAGTGTTGGTTTTCCTGGTGCTGCAGCTATTACTTGTGTAGAAGCTAAAGCGGCGGTTACTGCGCATGCTGTTAATAATCTTTTCATACTTACCTCTGTGTGGTGGCCAATTAATTGGCTTTTATTAGGGTTATTTATTTTTATAATTTTATACCTTCGCCAATATACAGCCTACGCTAGCAAGCGTTTTTAACGATGCTAGTTGCCAAAATCCATTTTTATAAACTAGATAAATCATTGGCTTAACCTGTTGCCCTATAAGACAGCGCTGTCTTTTTTTGTGACAGCGCTGTCATTGTATTGCTCAAAAACAATACACTCAAATTTATGCCTTGGCTACATTTTTTAACAAAACTGTACGATATTTAATATTAAATTGTACTATTTTTAATAGATGCCCACACTAACCTGCTGATTTATAGAGTGATAGTTAAATTAAAGTATTAATGATTTACATAAATTGCTTATGAAAGGTTGTGGAAAAAATAAGTTAATGGCATTAAAGTGGTAACTTATGCCCTTTGTAAACTACTAAATGATTAGCACTCTAAGGGGATAAAGAGAGCATAAACTTTAATGCGCTTTGTGCCCCATTGTGAGATAGAAACTATAAATTAGTGGCCAAAATAACTTAGCCACTACAATAGTTGCAACAAACAGAAACTAAAATAAAGTGTAAAAAACAAAAAACCCAGCATTTTTGCTGGGTTTTTAGTTTAATAACTGTAATTTACTATTTAAATTTACAGTTTTATATTATACGTTTCCTAAAAAGGGATATCGTCATCAAAATCAATTGATGGCTCTTGTGGGTTTACTTTCGGAGCTTGCTGTTGCTGCTGCCCTTGATTAGAGAAACCACCTTGTTGCTGTCCTTGGTTAGCAAAGCCACCTTGTTGTGCTGGTGCTTGCTGTTGAGGAGCAAAACCACCTTGTTGTGCAGGAGCTTGTTGTTGAGGAGTAAAACCACCTTGTTGAGCAGGAGCTTTTGCTTGCTGACTTTGGTTAGAGAAGCCACCTTGTTGTGCTGGTGCTTGCTGCTGGAAGCCACCTGACTGCTGTCCTTGATTTGAGAAACCACCTGACTGCTGCCCTTGGTTAGAGAAGCCACCGCTCTGCCCTTGAGATGATTTTCCATCTAACATTTGCATTACACCGTTAAAACCTTGTAATACTATTTCAGTAGTGTATTGATCTTGACCTTGTTGATTAGTCCACTTACGTGTTTGTAAAGAACCTTCAAGATATACTTTTGAACCTTTTTTAAGGTACTCACCAGCAATTTCAGCTAATTTTCCAAACATAACAACACGATGCCATTCTGTTTTTTCTTTTTGTTCACCAGTTTGTTTATCTTTCCATGAGTCTGACGTTGCTACAGTGATATTTGCTACTGCACCGCCATTTGGCATAAAACGTACCTCAGGATCTTTACCTAAGTTACCTACTATGATTACTTTATTTACACCCGCCATGAAAAAATCCTATTAATTGAGCTATTAAGACATACACCATCTCTTTATCTATTTACTTAGAAGAAAGTTTGTCTTTGAAATTTGGTTTAAGAGGGTAATTCTATAGTGCGCGGCGATCAAATTCGAGTGATTTTTTGTTAAAAGGCCATTTATTTTAATTTATGATCTTTTAGAAAAGCCACAGCAAATAGTGTGGCAGAGATAATGTAAATACCCAGCGATTATATTGCCGACAAATCAATTGTTATCACAACAACTTAGCACTAAAGCATCAAAACGTTGACTGTATCGGCTTAAAGTTTTCCAATCAAGATACTTCGAGCTCTATCAAATGTTCTGTAAGTTGAGCTCGAATATCAACAGATATTTTTTTAGAGCTCTGCGCCTTATAATCAAAATTAACCATAGCAGCGGTACCCGAAACACATTTTTCACCGTGTTGCCAAAGCTCTTGATAAACATCAAACGAGGCACCACCAATTCGACTAATGAAGGTTTTTATCTCGATCTCTTGACCATAAAAGAGCTGTCCATGATAAGAAACTTCTATTTTAGCGATAATAAGCTGCCATTTTTTTGGATCTAAATCCGGGGTAAAAAACTTAAAAATAGGTGCTCGTGCCCCTTCAAACCAAATGGGTGGCTTAGTATTATTAATATGACCTAAGGCATCGGTATCACTAAAGTGTGGCATCATTTTTTCACTGAACATAATTAACCTTCAACTAATTTTTATCTTTACTGTAACTCATTTAACTACAGCTCATATTACTTTTTAATATAAGATATAGTATCTTACTCACATCAGAAATATCATAAATATTAGAGATAAATAAATGAATAAATCTTTATCCTTAGTTACCTGCTTTTGTACTTACTTCGCGCTTTCATTTGTCGTGAGCCTAACCACTTCCTCAGAAGCCATAGCGGCTGTTGATGCCAAAGCACCTGAGCGAACAACAGGTGATGGTCCTTATAAGCGATTAATTCTTCGCGGTGGTATTATTATCAATGGCGAAGGCGCTCCAGCACGTGGCCCCATGGATATTGTTATTGAAAACGATCGCATTGTTAAAATCGTCAATGTGGGTAACCCTGGAGTGCCTATAAAGCCAAACCGTCGCCCTAAAGCTCGCCCTGGTGATAAAGAAATAGACATTGAAGGCCAATACGTAATGCCTGGTTTTATTGATATGCATGGTCATATTGGCGGTAGTGCTGATAATATCCCAGCTGAATACGTATTTAAGTTATGGTTAGCTCATGGTATTACCACAGTAAGAGAACCCGGCAGTTTTAATGGTATTGATTGGGTAATGGACCACGTAAGACGCAGTGAAGAAAACAGCATTGCTGCCCCTCGTATCATGCCATATTTTGTCTTTGGTTTAGGTCTGGATGAAAGTATAACGACAGCAAAACAAGCGAAAACGTGGGTAAAGTCTATTCCTAAAAAAGGCGCAAAAGGTATTAAGTTTTTTGGTGCTACCCCAGAGATAATGACAGCAGCACTCACCGAAGCTGATAAGCAAGGCTTAGGTAGTATGATGCACCACGCCCAACTTGATGTAACCAATATGAACGTACTTGATTCAGCCCGTTTAGGTTTGACGTCAATGGAACATTGGTATGGTTTACCTGAAGCGTTATTTGAACATCAGCATATTCAAAATTACTCACCAGAATACAATTATAATAATGAACAACATAGGTTTGCTGAAGCAGGTAGGTTATGGCAACAGGCAGCAAAGAAAAATAGTGAAAAGTGGTTAAGTGTACGTGATGAGTTACTCAGTTTAGATTTCACCTTAAATCCAACATTTACCATTTATGAAGCAAATCGCGATTTAATGCGCGACATGAATGCCGATTGGCACAAAGAATACACCCTGCCAACATTGTGGGACTTCTTTCAACCGAACCGCAATGCTCATGGCTCATATTGGTTTGACTGGACTACCGATGACGAGATTGCCTGGAAGAAAAATTACCAACAATGGATGAGTTTTGTAAATGATTATAAAAATCATGGTGGTCGAGTAACTGTAGGCTCAGATTCTGGTTATATCTTTAAAATATATGGTTTTAGTTATATTCGTGAATTAGAGCTATTGAGAGAAGCCGGTTTTAATGCTTTAGAAGTTATCCAATCAGCAACCATTAATGGCGCTGAGGCACTTGGCATGGCGGATGAAATTGGCTCTATCCGTGTAGGTAAAAAAGCAGATCTAGTGATAGTAGGCGAAAACCCATTACGTAACTTCAAAGTACTTTATGGCACGGGACATTTTCGTTTAGATGAAAATAACAAACCCATACGTGCAGGTGGGGTAAATTACACGGTAAAAGACGGCATTGTTTACGATGCTAAATTGCTACTAGAACAAGTAAGAGCCATGGTTGAACAGGCTAAAATAAAGAAAATTGACGGTGTTAAGCGGGCAAGAAACTAAATCAAACATTTGCAAAAAAGCTTAATAAACAATGTTGTTTATAATAGTTACCGCTATAGTTAAAAGAGTGATATATCAATATTTCACTCTTTTAACCTTTAGTTTAGGTAAGCGATGCAGTTTTTATTAACAACCATAAAAAAAATAAAAAAATATAATGTCATATCGCCAATATCCATATCATATATCTCACTTATTTGGCGAGATAAGGCAATAACTAGACTACTATCATTGTTAGTCGGTTGTCTGCTACTCACTAATTTATCTGTATCTGCCATCGAACAAGCAAGTCAAGAAACGACTAAACCTCTCAATAACAGCGCAAAGTTTACCAAATCAATGCATGCTGAAATAGTCAATGAGCTGACTGTCGATAAAAGCGCTACAGTTTCTCCAGATGACACTTCAATGTGTGATACAAACCAACCCTTGATAACATTTAAACCACAAACCATCTTCGATGAAAATGAAGAGGGCATATCTTTTTTACATCGCTGGGCCAATGCTATTCACATTGATACCAAAATTATGACGCTAGAAAATGAAGCGCATTTTTTTATTAAAAAGTGTACAAAAACTCTTGCTGATATGGCGGAGTTAGAGCGTCATTTACGCAGCAGAAAGTACCTAAGAGATGCCAAAGTTAGCAGTGATACTGATGTGAAAAACATTACTATTACTACCTGGGATAACTGGTCGCTCATGCCGACAATCAGTTTTGGTCGTAAAGGCGGCATAAACACTTACAGTTTTGGTATCAAAGAGCGTAACTTACTTGGCCTAGGCATAGATACTGAAATCCAGTCATACCGTAACACCCAGCGTTCTGGCTACAAAATACACGCCGCCGTCCCGCTTTTTCTAAAACAAAACACTGAGCTTAAATTAAAATTTGCTGACAACGATGATGGCCAACAACATAGCTTATTTCTTCATAAGATGTTCGCCAGTTTCCATACAAAAACATCTTATAACTTAGGTTTTAATGAAGAGTCGCGAAACGATACTATTTTTCAAAATGGTCAAGATCAAAGTGTGTTTGGACATGAAATTAGCTTTAAAGAAGGCAACTATGCTTGGTTAAATTTTAACAGTGATAGTCGTTTATTGAGGTATCGTTTAGGTATAACACAAGATAAAGATACTTTCTCGGCACTATCAACTGAACAAAGTAGTGAATTAGGCAATCAGTCGCTAACCACTGTTCGACCTGAGGATAGAGATTTACTCTACCCATGGTTCGCATTTGAATACATAGAAAAAGATTTTAGGAAGTTAACAAACGTACATTTGATCACCCAAATTGAGGACTTTAACCATGGTTGGCAACTTAACTCTCGCCTTGGCATAGGTAATGGCAACAAAGAAAATTCGGCTTGGACTGTATGGAAAATGCGAGTAAAAAAAGGCTTTAACTTGCATGACAATGCCTTGCTACTGCTTGATTTCGCATTGGCGAACGATATTTATCAAGAAAGGAACAGCCGTTTGTTGGTAAGGCTTAGCGGCGAGTATTTTTATCAACTAAACAAAAGCTGGGGGTTTTATTTAAGCAATGCCAATGTGGTCAGTAAAAATCAATATTTAGATAGTCCCGTGACAATGGGCGGAAATACCGGTTTACGTGGCTTTCCTCTGCAATACCAACACGGACAAAATAGTATTAAAGTTACTTCTGAAATCAGATATTATCCTGAAATCAATATTTTTAAACTCTTTGATATAGCAGGTGTAGCTTTTGTCGATGCCGGTCGAACCTATGGAGAGTCGACGGTTAAAAATATAGAAAATGGTTGGTTAGGCTCTGCTGGATTAGGTTTAAGATTGCACTCCCCTCACTCTGGTGGCAATCACCCAATTATTCATATCGACTTTGCTTTTCCACAAAGTGATAACCCTGATATTAATAGTTTTGAAATTAGAGTACAGGCAAAGAAGTCTTTTTAAACTCTTTCTTGAACTAACTAACTAACTAACTAAACTACAAAAAACGTTTCAAAACTCTATCAATTTGGGCTACACGTATTTTTTTCAATAATTTCTGTGGCTTTTCTGGGTAGTCATCAACTGAATCAATATCAGAAAAATGAGATATTTTAGTGGTGTTCACTAAGATGCCAAGTAATTCATCATCTGTTTTTTGTAAAAAGTGTTTATTGGCATCATCGATAACTAAACCATTCTCTAAATCAAGTGCCCAAGCACGTGGATTTAAATTACTGCCGGTGATCAAATGGTAGCGATCATCGACTCGCAAACCCTTTAAGTGAAAGCTGTTATCTTTATCTTTCCACAAATGAATATTCAATAAACCTTGATCAATAAAGTTCTGATACCGTTTTACAAAACGTTTAAGTAACATTTCATATACGTAAGGAATGATGCCGATAGTACTAAAATCATCATCGTTACCAATAAAGAAATCATTAGCTGTTTTATCACCAACAACAACAGTGGTTTTAACACCACGTTTTAGTGCTCTAATAACATCTCTGGCTAGTGCATGAGGTAGGTTAAAGTAAGGTGTGAATAACACTATATTGTTATCAGCTTTTTGCACTAAATGACGAGTCGCTTGGTTTAGCTGGTTTTTACGACGGCCAAAGCCAACTAGCGGCGTAATAAAAACTTTATCGCTGACAAGTTTTGATGCACTGAGGTTTGCCTGTTGAGCAACACTATAATGAGATTTTTTTAACTGAAGTTTTAATGCAACAAGGGTTTTCTTTTGCTCTACTACATCAGGTAACCATTCTTGATTAAGCAGCGGCGCAAGAGCGGAGTCAATAAAAGTTTCAGTTAAGTATAAACAAAAGCTATCGGCTAATGCTGAACTTCTGATAGTACAGTATCTGTCTAAGCGGTAACGTTCACCTTGATGTAGGTAAATATCGTTAATACTAGCGCCGGTATAGAAAAGTATGTCATCAAAGACCATACCTTTAAGATGTAAAACGCCAAAGACTTCTTTGCGTTTTACTGCCACACCATAAATATTGATCGTTTGGGGGTAGTCTTGTGCTAATTGCAAATAAAGTGCACGGTTACCTAAGCTTGCCTTCTCTCCAATTAAACCCCGTTTACCGCGGTTAAAATCAACAAATATATTAATTTCTAGTTCAGGAAAGTTTGCTTTCGCTTGATATAACGCATGCAGGGTTTCTCTACCCGCGTCGTCATCTTGTAAATACAAGGCAGTAATGAAGATACGCTGGCGCGCACCTGAAATTAGTAACAACAACTGCTGTTTGTATTCTTTAGGCGTGGTAAAAAACTCTACATCACCACCATCGACAATTATTTCTTGCACTGTGCTCTATCTAAAAAACATTAATTCGCGACAGTATATCAATAATAAACCGAAGAAATATAGGGTTTTTCTTCGGTTAGCTCGGGGCTTTTGAACTTTTGGGGTAGTTTTTACAGCGATTATTGGAGGTTTATGCAAGATAGAGTCTTTGTAATGTAGTTGTGCTACATAAAAAGGCGATAACGAAGCAAAAACAATCAACAAACGCTGCCCGTAGGATTCGACTAAAAGCACTTTACTCTTTGTTGAGTAGTATTTGCTTAGAGTGACTAGGCTACACACTACTCGCTGCGATTAAAGCACTTTTATCTAGAACAAAACTCAACCTCGAAAGAACAATAGCTCCCTGTGATATCTCGGTAGATAGGCGCAAATTACGCCTAAATGTTTACTGCCAATTCGGCTGCTTGTCGAATTGCACGCTTTGCATCAAGCTCTGCGGCAACATTAGCACCACCAATAAGGTGCACCGGTAGGCCGCCATCAACTAATGCTTGTTGTAAGTCTCGATTGGATTCTTGCCCTGCGCAGATTATGATATTATCAACTTCAAGTAGTTGCTCTTTACCATCAACCTCAATCAATAAACCTTTCTCGTTAATCGCTTTATAAGTAGCTCCAGCAACCATATTTACACCTTGTTTAACTAAATTAGCTCGGTGTACCCAACCAGAGGTTTTACCTAAACCTTTACCTACCTTGGTAGTTTTACGCTGTATCAGAGTAATCTTTCTTGGAGGAGTATGTATCGGGATATCTTTTTTATTTAATAATGCGCCACTTTGCTGATAATCTTTATCAACACCCCAATTTTTAAGCCAGGCATCAGGATCATTGGTTAATGATTTTTCAGACAAATAGGTCGCCACATCAAAACCAATACCGCCAGCGCCGATAATCGCCACATTGTTGCCAACCTCAACTTTATCGCGTAATACTTGCAAGTATGTCAGTACTTTTTGACTAACAAACCCCTCATCTAACCCTGTTATGTCTAATTTTCTCGGTTTAATTCCTGTGGCAAGAACCACTTCATCAAAGCCTGCAGCAATTAATTTCTCTGCACTTTGTTCACTATTAAGGTGTACTTTAATATCGTGCAAACTGAGTTGCTTGTTAAAATAACGTAGTGTCTCAAAGAATTCTTCTTTGCCGGGGACTTGCTTAGCAACATTAAACTGACCGCCAATTTCACTTATTTTATCAAATAACTCAACTTTATGACCACGCTCTGCTGCATAAACACTAAAGGCTAAACCTGCAGGCCCAGCCCCTATTACCGCTAGTTTTTTAACTTTTTCAGTTTTTTCAATAACCAGCTCAGTTTCGTAACATGCCATAGGATTTACTAAACAAGAGGCACGCTTTTGGGCAAAAACATGATCCAAACAAGCCTGATTACAACCAATACAGGTATTAATTTCATCAGCTTTATTATCCGCAGCTTTATTAACAAAATCGGCATCAGCAAGGAAAGGTCTTGCCATTGAAACCATATCTGCTTGCCCTGATGCTAATACGGCTTCGGCAACATCTGGTGTATTAATACGGTTTGTAGTGATAAGTGGAATAGAAACTTCGTTTTTCATTTTCTCAGTTACCCAAGTAAATGCGGCTCTAGGCACAGAAGTAACTATGGTAGGAACACGTGCTTCATGCCAACCAATCCCGGTATTAATTAACGTGGCTCCGGCTTTTTCTACCGCTTTTGCCATAGTGACAACTTCTTGCCAGCTATTTCCCCCTTCCACTAAATCCAACATGGATAAGCGGAAGATTATAATAAAATTTTCGCCTACTTTAGCACGTACTGCTTTGATGGTTTCAATGCCTAGGCGCATTCTGTTTTCAATGCTCCCGCCCCATTCATCGGTGCGTTTATTGGTGCGAAGACAAGCAAACTGGTTAATCAAATATCCTTCTGAGCCCATAATTTCAACGCCATCGTAACCTGCTTTAGCTGCTAATTTTGCTGAGTATGCGTAATCTTTAATGGTTGAGTTAATTTGCCTAACCGACATAGCCTTTGGGGTAAACGGAGAAATAGGTGATTTAATTTTACTTGGCGCTACGCCGAAAGGGTGGTAAGCGTACCGGCCGGTATGCAACAGTTGCAAACAAATTTTGGTTGGATATTGGTGTACAGCATCAGTGACTTGTTTATGTTTATTTGCTTGCCAAAAGTGACTTAATTCACTGCCAAAAGGTGCTATTCTGCCACGTAGGTTAGGGCTAACACCACCGGTAACAATCAAACCTACGCCCCCCTTAGCTCTTGCTTGATAAAATGCAGCTAATTTAGCAAAACCGCCACGCTCTTCTTCTAATCCTGTATGCATAGATCCCATAAGCACACGATTAGCTAATTGAGTAAAGCCAAGGTCTAATGGCGCTAATAAATTTGGGTAGGCAGTTGTTGTCATAATTATGCTCTGCTATTGGTCGTACCAGTTGTAATAGATTCATTAATTTACTGACATTTAGCTAAAAATACAAGTTATGTTAAAATCATCCAGTTAGCATTAACTTAAGAATAGAGTTAATGAGTCACAAAAGTTAGTTACAACGACTACTTGCTTAAATCAATAAAAAATACGGTAGAATAAAGTTTCATGTCCAATAAAAAACAGTTAATAGAGCACATTGTCATAGCATTAAAAAAAGAGCTCCAGCAAGCCATTGATGCAGCGAATGAAGCACACGCTGCAGCCGTTGACGATCAAAGTGTTGCTGAAACGCAATATGATACCTTAGCAATAGAAGCTAGCTACTTAGCTGAAGGGCTATCTCGACGAGTGACTGAATTCCAGCATGCTATCGACGCTTATAATGCACTTGAACTCGTTGAGTTCAATGTTGATAGTTATATCACTTTAGGTGCTTTAGTACAGCTATCGGCGGATGAGAAAGCCAATCACTGGTTTTTCATCGGCCCTGCCGCTGGTGGTTTTCGCTACCAGCTAGATCAGAAAAGCATCACAGTAATAACACCTCAATCACCCATGGGTATTGCACTAATTGGTAAACAACAAGATGATGATATAGAAATTATGCTCGGCGCAAACAAGTTAGAAGATTACGTAAGTTCACTTAAATAACTTCACTAAAGTAATTTCACTAAAGAAATATGACTCAAGTAAGTAGCGTAAAATAAACTCAAAAGTAGCAAAGTTATCTAACATTAGCTTGATGCTATTTTAAAACCTATCTTCAAAGTTACTTGGTAATGACCAACAGCGCCATCAACTATATGACCTCGGGTTTCAGTTACCTCAAACCAATCCATATTTTTTATAGTTTTATGACATTCTGCCAGAGCATTTTCTATGGCATTTTCAATACTGGTTTTAGATGAACCAACCATTTCAATTTTTTTGTAAGTGTGATGATCTGACATGATAGGCACCGCTACATTAAGAGTGAATAACCTTTAGTGTAGCGCGCTTTTTTGAGATTGCTGATAGGTGTTCCATATTAATGCTGCAACAGCTATTTAACAGGTATACCTCCAACGTACTGTGGCAATTATATTTTGTAATTTAACCTTGTAACATAGCTTTAATAGCAATTAAATCAACCGTTTTATCATCTACTTTCAGATAAGCAACTGCTTCAGTATGTACAAACGTTGCTTCAATAACACCAGGCATATTAATTAACTGTTCAGCCATTTTTTCAGCCTCTTCTTCACAAGTAATATTAGTGGCAAAACTAAAGCTTTTTGATTTTTTCAATGGCTGCATACCAAAACTTAACAGTAACCAAATAACCGTGACTACGGCCATCACTAAAAAGATAGTTTGCTCACCGTATTGACTGGCAATATAACCACCAATAATACCACCAACAAAAGCGCCTAAAAACTGGCTACTTGAGTAAATCCCCATAACACTACCTTTAACACCTGCAGGTGCAATGCGCGATAAGATTGACGGCATGGTAGCCTCTAAATAGTTAAACGCTGTAAAAAATAACACTACAGATAGTACTAAACTCCAGAAACCACTTGGTAATAACCAAAGTAAAAATAGAGCCGAAGCTAACAGCGTAATAGCTGCGCTGAACATAGGTTTTTCTTTTTGTTTTTTAATGGCGAAAATCATAAACGGTACCATTAAAAAGAAAGAGCCTAACAAGGTCGGTAGATATATTTGCCAGTGATTTTCAAGGGATAAACCACTCGCAACAAATTGTTTAGGCAGGGTAATAAAACAAGCAGTTAATGCCATATGTAAAATGAAAACCCCCCAATTTAATCGTGATAGCTGCGGATGGCGAATTAATCGGGTAATTTGCTCTGGTAAGGCAACCAGATCACCTCGAGGAGCTTTATTAACTGAGTTTGGCACCATAAATTGGATCATAGCCATAGCTAAAATAGTCAATAGTCCCGTGAACCAAAACAAGCCACTTAAACCAAAAGCATCAGCCACTATTGGCCCTAAAATCATAGCAAAGGTGAATGATAAGCCGATAAACATACCAATGGTGGCCATCACTTTGGGGCGCTGCTCTTCTCTGCTTAAATCAGCCGCCAAAGCCAATATGGCACTAGCAATAGCACCCATTCCTTGAATGGCACGCCCGAGTACAACACCATAAATAGTTTCCGACATTGCCGCGACAACACTACCAATAAGAAAGATCACTAAGCCGGCAAGTATCACCGGCTTTCGACCGAATTTGTCTGACAGAATACCCATAGGTATTTGCAATAAAGCTTGTGTTAGCCCGTATGCGCCAATGGCTAAGCCTAACCAAATTGGGCTATATCCGGTAAGCTCTTCACCATATATGGCAAATACCGGTAATATCATGAATAAGCCTAACATACGCACGCCAAAGACACTGGCTAAGGAAAAGGCGGCTTTTTTCTCAATACGGTTTAAACCTGAAACACTCATAACGTTGCTATAACCTAAAAATGGAAGAGTCGGAAAAAATTGCCGCTAGTTTATCATGCAAACTAACACAAAAAAATGCCAACAATGAAAACAAGGTATTAAGCACAAACGTCATGATAATTGTTGGTTCGTCTGCATAACAACATATCTCTATTTTTTATTTTCTAGGTAGCTAAAACTACACTGTAAAAATAAACAGTTTATTTTACTATTATGCCCTAGATTAGTTTTTATACCATTATTTCTATGCCATAATAGTCGGTTCTATTTTACCGCCATTTGAGTTAAAAAACGCATGAAAAGTATTGAAGTTAGAGGGGCCCGCACTCACAACCTCAAAGACATTAGTTTAACAATTCCTCGAGATAAACTCGTGGTAATTACTGGTCTTTCAGGCTCTGGGAAATCATCTCTTGCCTTTGATACTCTCTACGCTGAAGGTCAGCGCCGTTATGTAGAATCGCTTTCTGCCTACGCTCGTCAATTTTTATCTTTAATGGAAAAACCTGATGTAGATCATATTGAAGGTTTATCGCCGGCAATTTCTATTGAACAAAAATCAACCTCACATAATCCACGATCAACCGTCGGTACTATCACTGAAATTTACGATTACCTAAGATTGTTATATGCCCGTGTCGGCGAGCCGCGTTGTCCTGAGCATGGCCAAGCCTTAGCGGCACAAACTGTGTCGCAAATGGTAGATAAAGTACTTGAGCTTGAGGAAGGCACTAAAGTAATGCTGCTTGCTCCTATTGTTCAAGACCGTAAAGGTGAGCACGTAAAGTTGCTTGATAACTTAGCCGCGCAAGGCTTTATTCGAGCCCGTATTGATGGTGAAGTTTGTGACTTGTCCGATCCACCACCATTAGAATTACATAAAAAACACACTATAGAAGTTGTAGTTGATCGGCTAAAAGTACGTGGTGAGATTCAATTACGCCTTTCTGAATCTTTTGAAACAACTTTAGGTTTAACCTCTGGTACTGCCAAAGTTGCCTTTATGGATGAACCTAATAGAGAAGAGTTACTATTTTCTGCAAACTTTGCTTGTTCACGCTGTGGTTATAGCATGCAAGAATTAGAGCCGCGTTTATTCTCTTTTAATAATCCTGCAGGTGCTTGTCAAACATGTGATGGTTTAGGCATTGAACAATTCTTCGATAGCTCACGTGTTATCGCTAACAAAGATTTAAGCCTTGCTGCCGGAGCGGTGCGTGGCTGGGATAAGCGTAACTTTTATTACTTTCAAATGTTACAAGCCCTTGCCCAACATTATAAATTTCAAGTTGATAAACCATTTAATAAGTTATCCGCACAAGCTCAAAAAGTTGTGCTTTATGGCAGTGGCGAAGATGAAATTGAATTTAAGTATATGAATGACCGCGGTGATGTTGTGCTGCGTAAACATGCATTTGAAGGCATCATTAATAATATGCAGCGCCGTTATAAAGAAACTGAGTCAAACGCGGTGCGTGAAGAATTAGGCAAATACCTTAATTCACAACATTGCCCCGACTGTAATGGTAGTCGCTTACGATTAGAAGCGCGTAATGTTTTTATTGCTGATACGCCGCTAAACATAATCGCCGAACTATCAATTAGTGAAACATTGGCCTTTTTTCAATGTTTAGCGTTAACCGGGCAAAAGGGACAAGTCGCTGAAAAAATATTAAAAGAGATCAACGAACGTTTAGGATTTTTGGTTAACGTTGGCCTGAATTACCTCAACTTATCACGCGGCGCTAACACCCTATCGGGTGGTGAAGCGCAACGAATACGTTTAGCTAGCCAAATTGGCGCAGGTTTAGTGGGCGTAATGTACGTATTAGATGAGCCGTCTATCGGCCTACATCAGCGTGATAATGAACGCTTACTTAGCACCCTAATACACCTGCGTGATTTAGGGAATACCGTGATAGTGGTTGAACATGATGAAGATGCGATTCGTGCAGCAGACTTTGTCATTGATATTGGCCCAGGCGCGGGTGTGCATGGTGGTGAAATTATCGCCCAAGGCACAGTCGATGATATTTTAGCCTGTAAAGATTCTCTCACTGGCAAATACCTTTCCGGTGTCGAGCGCATTGAAATACCAAAGAAACGTCATGCCTTTGATAAAAAAGCCGTGGTAGAGCTAAAAGGTGCCAGCGGCAACAATTTAAAAAATGTTAACTTGGTTATTCCAACAGGTTTAATGACTTGTGTTACTGGTGTTTCCGGCTCTGGAAAATCAACACTGATTAACGACACCTTATATAAACTCGCTCATATTGAACTCAATGGTGCCACCATTGATGAACCGGCCCCCTATAAAAGCATTCGAGGTTTAGAGCATTTAGATAAAGTTATCGATATTGATCAAAGCCCTATAGGCAGAACACCACGCTCAAATCCTGCCACTTATACAGGTATATTTACCGCTGTACGCGATATATTTTCCGCCACACAAGAGTCTCGCTCGCGTGGTTATAAATCTGGCCGCTTTAGCTTTAACGTTAAAGGTGGTCGCTGTGAAGCTTGCCAAGGTGATGGCATGATCAAGGTAGAGATGCACTTTTTACCTGATGTTTATGTACCTTGTGATGTATGTAAAAGTAAGCGTTATAATCGTGAAACCCTCGAAGTATTGTATAAAGGTAAAAATATCCATGAAGTATTGGATATGACCATTGAAGATGCTTATGAGTTCTTCAATGCCATTCCTGCGGTTAAACGTAAACTGCAAACCTTGCTTGACGTTGGTTTAGGTTATATCAAGTTAGGCCAGTCTGCGGTAACGTTATCAGGTGGTGAGGCGCAGCGTGTTAAACTTTCAAAAGAGTTATCCAAACGTGATACCGGCAAAACGTTATATATTTTAGATGAGCCCACCACTGGTCTACATTTTCACGATATCAAACAGTTACTGCAGGTTATTCATCGATTACGTGACCATGGCAACACCATAGTAGTGATTGAACATAACTTAGATGTGGTTAAAACTGCCGATTGGATTATCGACTTAGGCCTTGAAGGTGGCTCTGGTGGTGGTGAGATATTAGTGACTGGTACTCCTGAGCAAGTAGCAAAACATAAAACCTCCCATACCGCGAGATTTTTAAAGCCTTTGTTGGAGTCGTCATAAGCTCTCATAACTGGAACAATAAAACCCGATTCAAGCAAGCATAATGCAAAAGCTATTGCATTATGCTTGGCCCCTACCCTTTTAATAGGTTTATTATGAAAATCAACAATAGTGAACGCCTTAAGTTTAGATTAATGGGCATCGAAGATGCTCAAGCGTTGTGGCAGTTAGACCAAGACCCAGCAGTGATGCAGTTTCTTAACGGTGGTGAGCCGACAACTATGGAAAAAATTAATTCGGTATTTATACCACGCATGGAAAAGTACCGTAATCCCGATTTAGGCTGGGGAATATGGCAAGTATCAGACAAGTTAACCGATGAGTATTTCGGCTGGGTATTAATCCGCCCGATGGCATTTTTTACTGAGTCAGCAAACGTGCAAGACTTAGAATTAGGCTGGCGTTTTTTCCAAAATACTTGGGGTAAAGGTTATGCCACAGAAGCGGCAATAGCGGTTAAAAACGCAGTAGTTGCTAACACAGATGTAACTCATGTCTCCGCGCTTGCAGTGGCTGATAACTTGGCTTCTGTTGGTGTTATGAAAAAAATGGGGATGAGCTTTGTCAGAGCATATTTACACACAGATCCAATCGGTGATTTTGATGCAGTTCATTATCAGATGTCGGTGACAGAATAAGCACACCTAGTAACCGAACAACATTGGCGAATATTTACACTGATACTTCATTGAAAATAGCGACAGGTTGAGTAATGTTTTCAGCACATCACCTGAAAACTACGCTTGCCAAGTTAAGCTGTGCTCTGACTGATAATCAAACACTTAATACAAGGTTTTAAATTCAAATCCCCCCTGCGTCCTTCTTTATTGAAATAGTGTTTGTATTTCTACAAGCACTAAAAAATGCTCAAACATTAGCCAAAGGTCTAATTGGTATATTTTGTCGACAGTTTTAAAGTAAACTATCAATAAAAAGACTAAGGCCAACAGTATGCAACATTCTGCCCAACATGAATTATCACTCAAATCACCCGAGAAATATTGGCAAGAACAAGCAAAACTTGTTGCTTGGTACAAAAGTCCAGAAACAATATTGTCGACAAATGACAACTCTTGGCATGATTGGTTTGTCGATGGCGAATTAAACTCTTGTTATCTCGCTTTGGATTATCATGTTGAACAGGGCCGAGGCTCACAAACGGCACTTATCTATGACTCTCCGGTAACGGGAATAAAACAAACATTTAGTTATTTTGAACTCACTAGCTTAGTGGCAAAGTTTGCCGATGCTCTAAGAGCTCAAAAAGTTACTAAAGGTGATCGCGTATTAATATATATGCCAATGATCCCACAAGCTGCCATTGCTATGTTGGCGTGTGCTCGGCTTGGTGCAATTCACTCAGTTGTTTTTGGTGGCTTTGCTGCCAACGAACTTGCCGTTCGTATCAATGATGCTGAGCCAAAAGTCATTGTTAGTGCCAGTTGTGGTATTGAAATAACAAAAATAATTGCCTATAAACCTTTAATTGATCAAGCTATAGAAATAGCCGTTCACAAACCCAATAACTGTATTATTTATCAGCGGGAGCAAGTACAAGCGTCATTAATTAAAGGTAGGGATCTTGATTGGCAAACACAAATGGATGTTGCTGTAGAAATCCCTCCTGTTGCAGTTAAAAGCACTGATCCTTTATATATTCTATATACCTCAGGTACCACAGGAAAACCTAAAGGTGTGGTTAGAGATAATGGTGGTCACGCTGTTGCTATGCTCTATAGCATGAAAAATATCTACGGCATGCAACAAGGTGATACTTTTTGGGCTGCCTCAGATGTTGGTTGGGTTGTTGGCCACTCTTATATTGTTTATGGCACCTTAATGGCGGGCTGTACCACCATTTTTTATGAAGGAAAACCTATTAAAACACCCGATGCAGGTGCTTTTTGGCGGGTCTGTGCAGAGTATAAAGTCAATGTATTATTTACTGCGCCAACCGCTTTTCGCGCTATCGGTAAAGAAGACCCTAACGGCGACTACCTAAAAAATTACAACCTTTCGTCATTAAAGCGTTTATACCTAGCAGGGGAGCGTTTAGATCCGACAACCTACCATTGGCTTAAAGAGAAAACACAATTACCTGTTATTGATCATTGGTGGCAAACAGAAACAGGTTGGTCAATTGCCAGTACTCCTTTAGATGACGGGCATGGCAATATAGTAGCAACCAAAGCAGGCTCTGCTGGTTATCCTGTCCCAGGCTTCAATGTACAAATCCTTGATGTTGATGGCCAACAAGTTCCTGCAGGTAAACAAGGCAGTGTCGTAATAAAACTACCGCTTCCGCCAGGTTGCCTTGCAACAATTTACCGTGATCCTCAGCGATTAACCTCTGGCTATTTATCAACTTATCCTGGTTATTACATGACTGGTGATGGAGGTTATATTGATGAAGGTGGCTATCTATTTATCATGGGACGGACTGATGATGTGATTAACGTGGCCGGCCATCGTTTGTCAACGGGTGAGATGGAAGAGGTATTATCTGCTCACCCTGCTGTAGCTGAATGTGCCGTTGTTGGCGTTAACGATGAGCTAAAAGGGCAAGTGCCATTAGGATTAGTAGTAATAAAAAATGGTATTACCACCAGCGATAATGATTTAATCACTGAATTAAAACAAAAAATTCGTACTGACATTGGCGCAATTGCATCATTAAAAAATCTATTCATCATTGATAGGTTGCCCAAGACTCGCTCGGGTAAAATTTTACGAAAAACGTTGCGACAAATGATTGATGGACAAGAAGTTGAAATACCCTCAACCATTGAGGATAGCCAAGTAATAACCGAGCTATTGAGTACCTTAGCTAATATCAATAAAAGTTAAGTGACTACACTATCGTTATCTTTGACTTGATTCATGGCCAACACAAGGAAGTGTTCACGGTAAAAACCAAATTAATAGTTTGAATAACTTAACTTTTTTTTAGGCATTTTCCAGTTTTGTATCCTATATTTGTTGGTGCTAATACGTTAAAAATCACGGAGACTAGGGATGAAAACGAAAACTACTGCGGAAATAGTAACTAAAGCAACTCAGGCAACAACAAAAAAAACGGCTATTAACCATAAAAACAAAGCCCTTATTGCAAATTCATCCGCCACTACTCCTAGTGATGATTTTGATATCATAGTCAAAAAAGATAAGAATGTTAGTAATTCCAGTAGGTCTGCAGATGCAACACACCTGTATTTTACTGAAAAAGACTTATCCCGAATTCTAACAAATTTAGATACCTTACGTGATGAAGTCTACCCAGTTCCTTTTGAAGAAGAAGCACAGAAAAAAAAACCTCAACCCTTCCCATCTGTTTGTCTTATAGGGTTAGGACGGTGTGGCTCAAATATCGCTTTGGATGTTGCCTCATTAGTACACAGTGCACGCAATTATTATTTAAATGAATTTCATAATGAAATGAAAAAGGCCAAGGAACGTGAAGGCAGTTCCTTAAAATGGATAAAGCGCAGCTTAAAACTGCAAAATAAAAAGTCAGACAAACCAGTATTCTTAATTGAACCCTTAGTTATGTTGGGTGATTTAGATAAAGATATTGAAGGTAGAATTAGATATTCTTCACAAAGCTATGATAAAGATTTTCTCGATGATTATAGCAAATTAAAAATAATGGATTTATCCGAGGTTCACGCTGGTGGTGCCGGTAATGCACCTATTTTAGGACAGTACCTAGCCAAAATGATCCTCAATAAAGAAACTGAGCATTTCAATAATACCGATTGGCAATTTATTCATTCTTATCTTATTGACTCTTGTGGTATTAAAGCCAATCAATCACGTTTATATTTTTATATTTTTAGTGCTGGTGGCGGTACAGGCTCAGGCATGGCGTCAGAATTCGGTCTAGCACAGCAATATTCTTACATGAGCAAAACCTTTGAAGTTCGCTCAGAAAAAGAAATAGCCACCCATGGACAAAACTTTGTTTTTGAACCTATTTTTACCAGTGGTATTTGTATCCTGCCAAATATTAACGATCCAAGCATTGAAGTCTCTGAAGCACTACATATCAATGCTGGCCGTTTATTATGTAAGTATTTGGCTGAAGAGTGGGACTTCTCGTACAATTTAGATAATGAGAAGGAGCATGTCGACGGCGAAGCCCCATACCGAATCAGACCGTGGAATGCCATGATGTTAATATCAAATGACATTATGCGTTATGCCGAGCAAAGTGATACCAACGGTGACATTAAATATATAGATGTCAATACCATGGAAAAACACGCCAACCAATATATTAGTCAACAAATTTTCAATATATTAACCGCGCAAGCTGTTACCACAGATTATGATGATAACTACTTTCGTCGTGCTGGTATAGATATAGGCGAAACGATTCGCTTAGATGCCAATGATTTATTTATGAGTTTAGCCGGACCCGTTGCTATCGCTTATGCTGAATCAGTAGTAGCCGACTCAACACCGACAAACCTAGAACAAAAACAACCCAGTTTTAACGGTGAAAAAGTGGCATTGGATGTTGATGGTTTATTTTTTAGGTCAATCGATTTACCGCACTTTAATGACGCTACACAAGCCATTGAAGGGGTAAGTTTATTACCTATTGAGTCAGAGGAGTACAAGTTAGCCTTAGAGAAGTATAAAAGCTCAGGATTTGATGCTAAACATCTAAAAGAGCTTCACTTTTTCAAAAATTGTTCATCAATCGTTTCAATTATTTCACTACCCAAAGACTATAAACTGTCTTATATGGACTTGAATAAATTAAAAATGCACTTGAATAACTTATTCCCTAACACGACCTTAAAGCGCTATGCCTTAGTAATTGGTGCTTCGGCTAATTTATCGTTAACAACTTTAATTGCCAAAAGTCCTTGTTTAAGTGATGACTTTTTAACACTTATTGTTTCTTACATTAAACGCTGCTTTGCTAAAGATGAATACCGTTTTGATGAAAGCCTAGACGATGCCATTATTGACTTTATTAAAGCACCTGAATTTGATGAATCAAAACTAGAGGAAATGTTAATTGAACATGAAAACCCAGCTAAAATTCTCGATACTAACTGGTATGCTATTAAACCCATGTATGAAAAAAAATACCGTGAATTAGTACGAGATGAAAAGAAGTTTACTTCCATTAACGATATACGGTTAACCATTGATAGTGTCAAAAAATCAATTAATTACCTACGTGAAATCTACCGTCATAGAATCAGTAAAACTAAAGTTATTTCACTCAATAAAAAGCCTACTAAGAAGCAGGCTTCTTAGTAGGCTTTTTATTAGGCTTAGTACTAGAAAAAAGACCTAGCTTTAAGCTGGCTTATTTTGCCGGCTTACGGCTGTTGAATGGCCAGCAGTCCTTTTTATTTTCTTGTTCTACATCATTATTATTGTCATCACTTTTTTTTGCTGGTGTGTACTGATAGATACTCGGTTTACTTTTTTTATCTGTGAGTTCTACCTCTGAGGTTGGCAGACCATTATCAATAGCCACATCAGTAGCAGACTTAGGTTGAGCAGTATCGATCGCTGTTTTACTCGAACCTTGCACCGCTTGATTAATCTCAGTCATCTCAACGGTGGTTAAATTACGCCATTGCCCTGGTTTTAAGTCACCCAACTCAACTTTCATAATACGTGAACGTTTTAGTTTTCTTACATCATAATCAAGGTATTCACACATACGGCGAATTTGACGATTTAGTCCTTGGGTTAAAATAATAGTAAAAACAAAGCGGCTTTCAACCCGTACAATACAAGGCTTAGTAATAGTGCCTAAAATAGGGACACCACGTGACATACGCTCAATAAAGCGCTCACTAATCGGTTTATCAACTGTGACTATATACTCTTTATCATGAGCATTCTCAGCACGCAGGATTTTATTAACAATATCACCATCACTGGTGAGGAATATTAATCCTTCTGAAGGCTTGTCTAAACGGCCAATAGGGAAAATACGTTCTTTGTGATCAATAGCATCAATAATATTGCCACGTACCTTTTTTTCTGTAGTACAAGTAATGCCAATAGGTTTGTTATAGGCTATATACACACGCTCAGTTTTATTACTGGCACTTGCAGTTATTGCATGACCATTTACCTTAACTACATCACCAGGCACCACTTTTGTACCTAATTCTGGCACATTGTCATTTATAGTAACCCGACGTTGTTCAATTAACTTGTCGGCATGTCGACGCGAGCAAAAGCCAGAATCACTTATGTATTTATTTAAACGTTTTGGAGGAAATGAAGAAGTCAAAATATCAGCTACTTGTTTGAATTGGACCATTGTCATAATTGGGTATTATACTTAAAAGCAAGGCTAATGTATTAACCATCTGCAAAACACTATGTTAATTTTCGCACATCGCGGCGTCAGCGCCATAGAACCAGAAAATACCATACTAGCATTTAGGGCTGCATGTACGGCTAATGCCTATGGTATTGAGTTCGATATTCATCATGTTGATGGACAATTAATCGTTATTCATGACCGCTATCTGGATCGCACTACATCAGGAAGTGGCTTATTAATAGAGCATACTTTTGCTCAATTGCGTCAACTTGATGCTGGTAAAGGCACCATAATTCCGACCTTAGGCGAAGTATTAACAGCAGTAGCCAATCAATGTGTTATTAATATTGAGCTTAAAGGAATGGAAATAGAAGATATTTCAATATTATTTAAATGTTTAGATAATGCTAAAAAAGTACTAAAATTAAACTTCAAAAACATATTACTTTCTTCATTTAACCACCATTTATTACAAGCAATATATCGTCAAAGACCTGAGTTCAGCCTTGGTGCCTTAACAGCAGCTCTACCATTAAATCATGCCAAATTTGCTCAGCAATTAAATGCTTATTCCGTTCATATTGTGGTCGACTATGTTTGTGCCGAGTTTGTACTTGATGCGCATCAACGTGGGCTAAAGGTTTATGTTTATACAGTGGATAAGCTAAGCGATATTAAAAGGATGAAAGTAATAGGGGTTGATGGCATCTTTGCCAACAACCCTAAACAAGCACAGCTACATTTAAATCAGTTAAACCTTAAATAACTCACTTTTCTGCTTGCTACAATACATACCATAGGTTAATAGCTGACCTACTTTAAAGCTATTACCTATGGACAAGCGCTAATAAAATGTCGAGTCATTTGATAGAGATCTCTATTATATATTCAGCAATTCCGCCAAACCTCCAACTCAATGAATGGTACTTTTAAATTCATCGAGTCTTAAAGTAATAAAAACCTGCTACCGCAGTCCCTTCAGCTAAGAGTCCCATGCGTGTAATAACCTGTAATATCATTATTATAGCGCTAGCGATAGAATTTAATAAAACCAACCTTGTTTTCATGTGTTGTGGAACTATTAGATGGGACTTTATATAGTTTTTTTCAATTTTTAATTTCAGCAATAATGAACTTTAAAAATATGCTTATTCAATGCTTTATGCATCCGCTAGTTTGACAAAAAACCTCAAATTCACCCAGCAATGCCAAGTGGTATTTTCAACATTCCACACACTATAGAGCTATTTTAATCATTATTTTTCAATTTAATAATAATGACTCTATTTATCGTAAGTTTGGCCGATTACCGCCGTCTGTTCCCCTTTAGTTTAGATATGTTTTTCAATATCGAATTTAGAGTAACTCTTTAATGAAATGAGGCTTCTTATTCGACTTCAGTTTAATAAGTAAAAATGGAGCCTAACTTATGTCCGCTGTTCTAGACACTAATCAACCTTTAACTTTCTATCCCCATCAGCATACTCTGATGCAATACCTCAACCCCACCATCGAGCAAGTGACCATTCAAAAATCACTTATTACCGAAGTTACAATTCAACTTTACCATACAGATACTCAACAGGAGATCACCCCTCCACTATGCTTTAACTTAACTGAAAATAAGACAAAAATTCACAATCCACACTCCTCTTACCCCATGTTTTATCAAAGAAAAAAAATTGGTGACTTGTACCTAAAACAATCTCCTCTTACTACAACAAATAAAATAAATAACCAGTTGCACTTTCAAACAATAACCAAAAAACTGGCACTGTTAATTCAGCGTTTCCAAGCAACAAAGTTGTCTCTCCACTATTTAGGTAAGGAATTATCCTTAACGGGCTATAGTGAGCCACTACTAGATCTTGATAGTTTTATTGAAAAGGCCGCGAGCATATCTTGCCCGATCATAATTGAAGGAGGTTTTGGCAGTGAAAAACTCTGTGTTGCCAGTGCTATTCACTACAGTAGTCAATTAAAACATCAGCCATTTATTGAAATAAATTGTTCAACACCAAATATAGATGAATTTCAAAAAAATGTGCTACGCAGCTTTGAACAAGCACAAGGTGGATGTATTTATTTACATGGCATAGATGCACTATCTCTATCTCAGCAAAATTTTTTAACTGAACTTTTATCAGCAAGCACAATCCCAGGAGTCGCCGGCCATACAGTAAAAAGTGTTAATAACATTAGATTATTGGTATCAACAACAATCCCACTGTGCAAACTAGTTGAAAACAAACTATTCGCCAATGAGCTATATAAACATTTCAACTTTTTGAATGTAAAAATCCCTCCCCTATCAAAAAGAAAAGAAGATATTCCCCATATTTTAGAAAAACTAATAAAAAAATACGGCTTATTCGAGGAACAAGGTTTTGATGAGCAGGCAACTAAAGCATTATGTGATTATCATTGGCCTGAAAATTACGCTGAACTTGAACGGATCGTAACCCAATTATTGACCTTAGCAGCATCTAACCCTATAAAATTAGCAGATATAGAAAACCATACTCCAGAGATTTTAACAAAAGAGAATCTGCTAACAGCCGATAACAACACCAGCCCTTGTGCCAGTGCAAATTACTTTGATTTAAAAGACAGTTTAATAAACAAAGATTATCAAAAATTTAATCACCTTCATCTGGGGTTACAAAAGGCTTTACACTATTTAGCCGAAAATTATACTGAAAGTATAAGCCTGACCTTACTCGCTAAAAATGTATTTATTAGTCCATCTCACCTGTCATACCTATTTAAACATTACCTAAAAAAAACCTTTAAGCAGATCCTATCTGAATTAAGAATTGAGCGAGCCAAACAAATATTTGCCGCCACACCACTTATTCGTATCACAGATGTATCGTTAGATGTTGGCTTTGGTGATTTAAGTCACTTCGAAAAAATATTCAAACGCTATACCAAAATGACACCAAGAGAATATAAAAGCCGTTATAAAATCAGCTACTGATTGTTTGCTGCTAAGAACTATTTCTAAAAAACTAAAGTATATGCATTTAGGCAGGTTTACAGCATTTATCCGTAATCTACCCCGATAAATACTTAAAAAATATTTATACCATAGCAACACATTAAAGAGATAAAGGTAATCACTTGAGTCAACAAACATCAACAAGCCAATGCAATGCACTTATTGCGCAATATGCCCCAACCATATCTCGTTCAATGTTGGTGCAAGCTACGGCTCAGGCACTAAGTAACGCTGCACATAATGGCACTTTTATTCAACAACAACAAAATATAGTTAGCAACACTAATACCGCATTAAGCACCGCTATGCTCCACTCTATTGGCGCTGCTTATTCAAAAAAATAATTCCGGGTCTTTGTTCATCTCTTTAGCTAAATAGCTGCTGAGATGACCCCCAGAATAACAAGCAAGTTGTTAGCAGTAAGACAACTTAATTTTATCAAAACAAAAAGGAATAAATTATGGCAGCTACAGCAGCAGCTACAGCAGCACCAGGCTCAGCAGTGAATTCACAGGTAACAGATTCTGTTACCGCAGTGAATACCAGCGTTGTTGGTGGTACACCGGCAATGGCTTTGGGTAATTTAATGATGTCCACAAGTCAGGCATTAGGTACTTCTGCGCATAATGCCACAGGAGCCAATCAACAAGCATCAATCACTATGCATGCCGCCACTGTACAAGGCATCAATTCATTGATGGCCATCGGCGGTTCAGTAATAGGCCGAGGTGCAGAAGGTATCTTAGAAAAAGGTTAAAACCAGCATGAACTTAAACGTACATGTTAATCAAGTAATTAACTCACAAAAGTAACTTTAAGGATAAATTATGTCAGTCAATGCACAAATTACCGACTCAATCACTCAGGTTAATACCAAAGTAGTTGGCGAAACACCAGCCATGGCCATGGGTAACCTGTTAATGAGTACCAGTCAGGCACTAAGCAACTCCGCCCATAATGCTACTGCTTCACAGCAGCAAGCACAGATCACCATGCAAGCAGCTACGGTACAAGGCGTAAATTCACTAATGGCCATTGGTAGCTCGGTCATAGGTCGAAGTGCAGAAGGAATTCTCGAAAAGGGCTAATGCCTGATTTGATATAACTAGGCAAGCAACCCTTGCCCTATTTTTAAAACTAAAAGGATATAACCATGGATACAGTAAACGCACAAATCACAGATTCCGTTACTCAAGTAAACACTAAAGTAGTAGGTGAAACACCTGCAATGGCAATGGGTAACTTATTAATGAGTACCAGTCAGGCATTGAGTAATTCAGCTCATAACGCCACGGCTGCACAGCAACAAGCACAAATAACTATGCAAGCGGCAACAGTGCAAGGTGTTAACTCACTTATGTCTATTGGCAGCTCAGTTATTGGTCGCAGTGCCGAAGCCATTATTGAAAAAGGCTAAGCCATTATTAGATGTGACGTGATTTTCACGCCACATCTAATTTCAACAAGATAAGGATAAAAATTATGTCAGGTGTAAATGCACAAATTACAGATTCTATCACCCAAGTAAATACTAAAGTTGTTGGTGAAACCCCGGCTATGGCCATGGGTAACTTATTGATGTCTACCAACCAGGCATTGAGTAACTCAGCTCATAACTCAACGTCTGCACAACAACAAGCATCAATCACCATGCAAGCAGCAACGGTACAAGGTATTAACTCATTAATGTCTATCGGCAGCTCGGTCATCGGACGCAGTGCAGAGAACATTATCGAAAAAGACGACTAAGTAAAGCCCATGCTCCACAGCCAAGTCGTTATTTAGCTTTTATCAGTAAATAACGATTTTTTTGGCTCATGGTTGCACTCCTTAACTATAAATCATGACACTCTGGAACAGGAACAATACTTATGAATGACACCAATACAGCAGCGGAGCCAACTCACTCAGCGATAAATACCGCACAACAGTCTATCGCCCAGTCAACGGCCATTGCATTGTCTGATGCCACCGATAACTTACGAAATCTCAACACGTTAAGCACTACAGCTATAGGAGTAGCCCTTTCTCAATATCTGGAAACAGGTGATGCCAAGTTCAGTAATATTATTGCCGAAGCACAAAATGTGGTAACTCGTGGCGCCGAAAACTTCAGCTCTGTGGGTGAAAAAATAGTCACTGTTTTACACGAAAATGACTAATCGCTCATACTCACAGCGAACGGTCAGGTTTCATTACTGAAAACCCATACCTGGCCATCCTCAGCGCTACTACTATTCATTTATATCTCTGTCACCATATTGCTAAAGTAGACATCAACATTATATCAATAGTCACTTCACCTACTCGTTACCGACAAGATAGGTAAAGGGCTATCACTCTGTCTTTCGTTAACAAATAGTTTCACTTCCTCTGCTGTATTTCCCCGTATTAACCGTAAGTTACGCCGATAAATTAACTTTTTGAAAGAGTATTCTAGTTATTAATTGTTTCAATGACGACAAAGCTATAAAAATCGTCATAGCATTAACACACTGAGGATCAAAATATGAGTGATATCAATGGCGATACGCCTGCAGCGGCTAATCAACAGTTACCAACTGCAACTAATAATCCATTTTCAAATCAACCGACAGGGCTGGTTGAAACAACATTTGCAGAAACCTTAGGCTTATCTATGCATAACGCCATAACCAATCAACAAAGCTCTCAAATGACCACCTCTGCATCCGTTACCAATGCCTGCGCTCGGTTATTGCAAACGCCAACACACATTTCCAGAGCAACTTCTCCCGCGGTAACCGAAAAAGTCGTACCGGTGGCGGTTACAGAAGAAATAGAGCCTGAGAAAAATGTTGAGGATGCGCCGCCAGCAAAGAAGCGATTTAATATTATGGCCATGTTCAAACGAAAAAAAGTAAAACCTAAGCTCGAGGAGTAATAATGAGTAACAAAAAATCAGATAGCTGCTCGCATGAAGAGCAAATGAAAAAAATACTAAGCTTTACTCAGAAACAGCAAGACAAAGCTTCGCAGTTAATCAAAGAAGCAAAGGATAAAATGGCTGATTTTACACCACCCGAGCAGGAGAATGATATTAATGAACAGGCCGATGCCCTAATGAAACGGGTAGATAATGAACTTGATCAAGCCATGGCCGAAGTAAACCGACAAATGGATTTAATTATTACTCAATAACATCAACCTGAGCCTGTGAATACAGGCTCTTAATCATAGCTACACATTAAAGGAAAACAAAATGGCTAACAAAAAAGCAACCGTAAATGAACAAATTACCGACTCAATAACTCAGGTAAATACCAAGGTACTAGGTGATGCGCCAGCGATGGCGATGGGGAACTTTTACACCTCCATGGGACTGGCTCTCGCCAATGCCAATAATAATGCCACCACGTCTCAGCAACAGGCATCAATTACTATGCAGGCGGCAACTGTACAGGGCGTTAATGCATTAGGGGCAATTGGTAGTGCGGTCATAGGCAGGGCCGCTGAAGGCATAGTCGAAAAAGATTAATACCAATAGGATTAATTAATGGTTCAAATTTTAATGAGAGTAAGTTTTCAAGAACAAGGCGCTTAATTGAGCAATAGCTGGCTATTGGGATTGAAAGCAACGATGTTATTGGATAGTTAGGCCATTTAAAAAGATCACTTAGTTAATCTGATTGGTATAAGACCTACGATAGCAACGTTACCAAACAGGAAACACAGCAACTGTTTCCTGTTTGGCCATCTTAAATTATATTTTCACAAGAGAGTAAATTCATGGCTGATAAAGAACTGAAAGAAGTTACTCAAATTATCACCCAATTGAGTGAAGCGGCTATGGCCGATACAGTTGGTCTGCTAATGCAAAATGCCATAACCATCCAGCAAGGCATGCAAACAGTAACCAATGCCTCTGTTTCTTCGTCCTGTGCACTTATTCTTGCTCAGGGTGGTAGTTAATATGCTAAACATCCATGCATTAGCTCCTAGGTAGTGATACTACCATGGCCAACAATGAGGCATTTAGTAAAGCGCAGCAATCAGTAGCACAGTCTTCTGCCATTGCCATACAAGATGCAACCGATAATCTGCGTAACCTAAGCACCATCACGACTACAGCAATAGGTGTTGCCTTATCGCAACTACTGGCTACCGGTGATCCTAAATATATAAAGGTTATCGAAGAAGCTCAAAAAGTTCTAGCAAAAGGCACTGAAAATTTTGCTGATGTCGGAAAAAAATCATCAAAAATTCTAGAAGACTTTCCAAAGTAGTAAAGCCTCAATATTTAACTAACAAATAATCATATCCTTCGCTCTTTAATTACTACGTTAGCCCAAGTTTAGCTGCAACTTTTACCTTACGCTATAGCCTAGAAACCCCAGTTTCTGGGGATATAAACCCATATAAAGCTACACCTACAAATCCATTTAACCGGTGTATTTTTATTATAATTATTTAACAGGAGTTAACTATGTTTCCCATTTTATTTTCTAGAATGCCAATCATTGACAGCAAAACCACTGAAGTATTTGGTTATGAAGTATTGTTACGTAGAGCTGGGGAGTTAACCTTATCAGCTTTTAATAAACAGCCCGCGCTATTCATCAATCATCATAAGCAATTAATAGCTGCTTTACAGAGCCTAGATGAAGAAAATAAAATACGAGAAAAAGGTCAACAGCTCTTTATTAACCTACTGCCTGATCAGTTAATATCACAACAGGGCATAAGCACTGTTGAAGCTTTACAACTAAAGCCCGACTACCCATTAATAATAGAGATCACCGAAACTAGCTTAACTCACAGTCATAGTGAACTTAATGACAGATTGCAGCAGCTGATAGAAAATGGTTGTCAATTGGCCATTGACGACTTTGGCTGCGCCAACTCAAACTTTCTCAGAGTACTGGCACTATCGCCGCACTATATTAAGCTAGATCAGTCTTTTATCCAGAGTAACAACGGCGAATACACAGAGCGTAATAAACTAAAACAGCTGGTAACTTTTTTCCATAATTTAGGAACAAAGGTGATTGTAGAAGGAGTAGAAACAGAACAGCAATACAAACTGGTACAAGGAATCAATGCTGATTACGTACAAGGCTTTTACTTTGGTTACCCAGAGCCTATTTAATACGGCGTAACATAAACGATCTATTGGCGTGTAATAAGGTAAACAATACCAGGCGATACATAAATAAAAAATCCGGCCTGGGTTGGGAGCTCAGGCCGGACAAACACCCTTGAGTTGTCCTTATGCATTGCATATCTCATGAGGCGGCAAGTTATTCGAATTGGGGTATTCAATACTTACCGCACTACTATAGAGTAAGCAATGAAGCCTAACTCGGGCTAAACCTCGAATAATTGATTGCTATTAACGATCGCAGGAGAATATAGGTTTACTGTCAATCAACATTTAATGTCTTTGTATCATTACTAGAAATACACTTCTAGGCGCAGACTTGCTAATAAAACATCTGTAAACTTTGCATCTTCATTTGAAGTGGCATAACCAGCACTTAACCACTGCAATGCAGGAGTTAAAAACATATGCTGATTAAGGTTAATGCGATAATAAGCCTCCCAATTACGGCTGGTATCAACATTATCCCTTTGATACTTACTCAAGTTAAAACCTAAGCCAAAAACGCCCCTAGTTAGCTCTTTATGAAAAGCAATGCCATAAAACTGCCCAACACTTTTTGGATCTACAGTTGAGGTATCTACCTTAGTTATGTTCCTGCCTAACCTAATGTTGAAATCACCGAGCTGCGTAGTCATATCTATACCCGCATAAATACCTGACTGTGTTGGCGCTTCATTGGTATTCTGCCAGACCCCTAAGTTAGCTTGATAACCGTCGTCTTTAGTCACTAGCTCTAAAGCACTAAATGCGCCCTTATGGGAAGCAGAAACCAACAACAAATCCTGGTAATACCCTTCTACTTCCTCCATACCTGCACCACTACTTAGCAGCAATCGATAGCCGGTATTGCCAAAAGCATTTAAGTCTTGAATACGCGCAGATACCGCATAATCAGGAAACATTATTGTCTGGTTATTAATTAGGCCTGCCGATAAAAACTGACTCACCTCATTATTGGCTATCGTACTGGTATCAATCAAGGTAGAAACTTCAGCCAAACCCAACTGCCAATTTCCACCCTCATCGGTAAGTTGGCCATAAACATAGAACTCAGATACCTGGGTACGTTTAGTGGTAGTTCCTGCATCTGAATTTAGCTGAGGAAAGGTCTTACTAACGCCTGAATCTACTGCTGAGCTATTATGCTCCAGCAACATAATTAAGCCCAAGTCATTCAATTGATACTCTAATTCGATATCAATTGAATACAAGGTTTCGGAGGATTCAGTGAGCCTGTCTATTTCATCGTATTTAGCATGATTAACCGACTGGTGGGTGACCGTTAATACCGGCGTTACAGTTAAACCTGAAGCGGCGATACTAGCTTGTTCAGCAACCTTATCTTCTGTAAGTTGTTTTTCTGAGGCAAGCGCAGTAAAAGCCAGCAACTCGAGGCAGAAAATAGCCATTAAAGTGATTCGAATATTTAACACTTAGTTATCCTTAAATTAGTTTAAAAGAATAACTATGTGTTTTTTATCGACAATTCACTTGGTGGTTTTGCTGATAATATGCCGCAAAAGCCTGTATTTATGTTTTACCATGTTGTTGAAGTTTTAACTGTGGGGCTTAATCGCTATTTATCTGCAGTTTATTTTCCTAGGTACAGGTACAGATACAGCTCCATGCACGGAGCTGTACTGTGCAATAAAGGTTAAAATAGTTTAAGAGGTGCAATTTGAAATTACTAGATTAAATGTGCAATGGCCCGATTCAATGTCGAAAAATGAGCCCCCTATTAAACTCAGACTATGTCAGTCACTTAGACAAACAGTGAATTACTACACACCATATTCATTGCTTAACAAACGCCAAAATTATAATGCTACAGGTGATCACCATACTGACAAACTGACTGATACACATCATAAAATTACGATGTTTTACCGCAAAAAGGGCCCCACATACCTGCAAGCTTAAAAATAAAAACCACATTGATATCGCAATCGCCTCAGCGCTTGTTGCCATAAATAATACCCAAAGTTGCGGTAATAACGCCAAGGGGTTAGCAATTGAGCTTGAGCCGATAAAGGCATCAAATCGCTTGTGATGTATTACCGGACTAAGCCATTGATTAAAATAATATAAACAACGTTTACTAAAAGCTTGTTCCGCTGATTTATTAATATAGCCCCTCACATTGTCTGAAACAGAATATAAATCGGCCCCTAGGCCATCAACCTCAGTGCTTAACCACTTGCACGCGCTAATACGTTGCCGACCATAAAGTAATAAATCATCATCTTGCTGGCTTTCTTGCCAGTGATGCGTTTTATTCAGCCATTGGGTATGAGGCGTTAAATGTTCTAGGCTCGTGCTCAGGTAAGTTATTACGGCGTTTAAGTTTGCATCTTTCGTTAAATCAATATGAAAACTAGCATTCATATCTACAAATAACGATGTCTCTGTTGCTTGTTCTATCTGTTGTTCTACAGGCAGGGCATGTTCAAATAAAAAAATAATATTTTTACCCAGTAAACGTGCAAACTCTAGTTCACGTAAACAATATTCAGAGTGTGCAGCATGAGCAGAAAAAATAAAAATAAAGCAGTGGCATTGACGAATAATTTGGTTTATTTGTGCTAAAAAGGCAATTTCTTGGGGAATAGCGGCATTGTCATACCATACGCTATAGTGTTTTTTGGTTAAGCTATCACTCACATGTTTGGCTAAGGTTTTACTGTCATTACGGCCATAAGAAATATAAACGTCATGATGTTTATCAATCACAGGGCTATTTTCAAAAGATTTTTTCCTTTGGTCATTATTCAATAAGTTGACTACACCATCAAGCGAACGACAATTGTAACCGCCATTACCTGCGACTTGCTCACCTATGGTAGTCAGTATTTTACAATCGTTATCACTAAAGGTATCTCCACCGTCTTCACTTAAAAAACAATAAATAGTGCGATCAGGTCGTTTTATACTGTCGTCGATCACTTCGGCCAAAGCATAAAACCCGGTGAGTTTAGGTGTGATCACATACAAACAAAAGTCACTATGACGACGTTCGTAAAGTTCACGATCTAATGCCGCCTCGCTCCAAACTTTCACGACGGGATTAAAATAAGCGATATTAAGTCGAGGAATAACATAACTACGCCAAGATGAGCCATTGACTGTACCACCAAGAAATACTTTCATTATATGGTTCCATTACCCAGTACAGTTTGCCAATCGGCTGCGTTTATAGGTAAATTTTCTAGCCAGTTAGCACCATTAGCACTTACCATTTGGCCTATGGCTTTAAGTGACTTAATTTGATGCGAAGTAAAAAACTGTTCACCTGTTTGTGCTACAAAACAAAATAAAGTTTGTTGCGGACGTTTATTTGAGTCTTCAATAAGTTGTGGAATACAGGCGGGAATTTGCTGATCTTCCCTAGGGCTTATTACATAAAAATGATAATCAATGCCCTGCTCCGTTTTAGGCTTACCGCTAGCTTTAGACATATCAACTTCAGCACTATCACTTTCTGAAGTATTACCTGTAAACAAGTCACCTTCATACTGCCAGTTCACCACTGTCTGCTCATTGAACATTTTTTTTATCTCGCTATTAAGGCTATCAGCAATAAGCATGATATTCATCTTGGCCATCCTAGCTTACTCCCCCTGAATGACTGTCACACAAAGCCGTTTGCAAGTAAGGTTTAAGTAAATTAGCATTTGCTTGCACATAAGGGGCTTGCAGCATTTCATTATGGCTACCTTGTCCCTTCAGTTGTGTTAGCTGTCCGTTGGTACTTTCCGCCCATGTTGGTACAAAAATAGCTTTCATTATTGGATCGGCAGTTAACTGCGCAACCAAATCATTCTTTGGTGAGTTTAAAGTGATCAAATTGGCGTTAATGGCGGTTTTAATCGCCGGCTGTGCCAGCCAATGATGATGGTAATAGGCCATTACCCTCTCATTTATGGTATGTGGTTTCAACCCTTTATTTGTCAACTCTGTTATCGTATTGGCAATCATTTGTTGTTGTAATTCAACAATGTCGGCAGGTAATGTTGCTAAGCGATCACTGAGTTTGAATGCATCTATCATGATAATCTGCACCACAGTATGGCCCAACGATTCAAGTTTATGCGCTACAGCTATAGCTAAATTTCCGCCGCCTGAATAACCCATTAAGGTAATAGGCTTATTTTTACTATGCGATATTATATGTTGGCAATATAAAGCCACCACATCATCACAGTGTTCCGGAAAATGATAAGCAATAAAGCAAAATTCCTTAAGTACTTTTGCTAATTCATGATAGGCATAACCAAAACTACTGGCTGGTGGAAAGCAATACAGAGTTTGCTTTAGTTGTGCATTGTAAGTTACAAAGAGATTGGAAAAATCACCGTTATTGCTCTTGTTATTTACGCTATAGTCTACCAGCTGAGCAAGAGTTGAATTAACGTTGAGTTTATCTAGGGAAACGTCCCAGTTAAGTTGGCACTTCAACTCACTGACTAAATGAATAATACTAATAGAATCAACGCCAAGCTCAAATAAAGTGTCATCCTCACTAGGTAGTTCGGTTAGTGATAGTACCGTTTTTATAATCTGCAATAAAGGCTGATGTTTAGTATTTCCTGCTGAATTAACTTGCAAATTCATCCCTAACTTGGTTAAGGCTTGCCGATCTATCTTACCATTAGCGCTTAACGGTATTTCTTGCAGCAAGTTAATGATATTTGGCACCAAGTACGGCGGTAAAATAGTTAATAACTGTTGCTTTAATTGACTGGGAGTTAACCCCGCATGCTTCATTGCCTCTTGCTGCACATAAGCCACCAACCTTGTTTCCCGCCCTTGTTTTTCTGCTGTTACAATGGCTTGATTAGAGGGAATAAAACGATGGAATGCTTGATCAATTTCACCTAGTTCAATACGATGTCCATGAACTTTTACTTGATGATCTTCGCGACCACAGAAGTGCAATAAACCGGCTTGGTCGACATAGCCCCTATCACCGGTTAAATAAAGTCGACAGTGTGGTTTTTCTTCTTGGTTGATAAATTTATCGTCAGTTTGTTGCCGATCATTAATATAGCCGCGGGCTAAGCCGACGCCAGTAATGGCTATTTGACCGATATCGCCTTGAGGACAAATACGCTTATGCTGGTCGAGAATAAAAACAGGGGTTTCTTGATAAGCTTTACCGATAGAAATCTCAGCTAAATTGGCTGATGACGGCACAACAAACTCGCTCACCAAAATACTTGCTTCTGAGGGACCATAACCATTAATTAACTCAATACCGTAAGGTTGATGTAATAAACGGTCAAATAAAGCAACGATATCGGGCCTTAAAATATCACCGGCAGAAAGAATACTATTAAGACCTTTCAGTTTATAACTTAACTGATATTGCTCAATGTAGCTTAGAAATGCATGTAATAATGAAGGAGCAAATATGAGTTCAGCCACCTGGTAATTTTGCACATATTGGCATATAGCTTCAGGAGCAGCTTGTTTGCCCAAAGGCATAATCGTTAAGCTTCCTTGTGCATAAATCCAGCCTAATAGCTCAAATATCACCAGATCAAAGGTAAGTTCGGTCATTAATAACATGCTCTGGTTGGCAGCAATGGGTCTATTGATTTGTTTGCTCTGCAAACGGTGCTGAATACCAAAATTTTCCAACATCACGCCTTTGGGGCGTCCGGTTGAACCGGAAGTAAACAATACGGTAAATAACCCCGCAGGAGATCGCACTATATTGAGGTTTTCATCACACAGCTTCGGTCCTGAACAAGCTGTGTTTAGTAGTTCCGTGAAACAAATTTGCTTAGCCGACAATTGATCAACATGCTGTTCGTCGGTGATCAATAAACTGGTTTGGGTATCATCAAGGCAGTCTTGATTACGCAATTTAGGCGCATTCAGCGACAACGGCATGTAAGCTGCTGAAGTTTTTAGTATGGCTAATACACAAGTTAGCCAGTCAATTCCTGGCGGCATAAGTATAGCAATAATAGTGTCTGTTCTTACCGAAAAATCATGCTGTAATACATGAGCGATACGGTTGGCTTTGTTGTTTAGTTGCCGATAAGTTATTGTTTTATCAGGTTCATATACCGCTACTTTTTCTGGTTGTAATTGCGCAGTATGTTCAAAAGCTTCAACAATACTCATGTCAATAACTTGTTTTATAGCTGGCGTTGTTACATTATTTCCCGTAAAAGATGGCCAAGCTTTGACATGATTTCTAAGTTGTTTTTTATCTATTTTTCCAGAGTCGAGGTAAGCGAAGGAACTGATCATAATAAATTGATGAGGAATCAAATATGAAGCAAGTGTTTGAGCTAAGTGCTGCTGTATGTGTTTTTGTGTCAGTGCTTGTTCTAATATAGCTGACTGGTGAATATAAGCAGTAATAACATGCCCTTGTGCCGATTTATCATAACTGAGCACAACTAATGAAGGTTTAACCAAAGGTGAAAATGCTTGTTGTATCTCTGGTAATTCAAAGCGATGGCCATTAATTTTTATCTGTTCGTCAATACGGCCGTGATAATACAGATATCCATTTTCAGCGAGATGTACTAAGTCGCCAGTTTTATAACTGCGCTGTCCTGTTTCAACATGGTGATAAAATCGGCTATTATCTTTTATTGAAGTATTCAGGTAACCGTTAGCTACTTGTGTACCCCGAACATGTAGTTCACCCATTTCACCATTACGCACTGGTCGATTTTTTTCATCACAAATAACGAGGGAACCTGGATAAATAGCCTTACCTATAGGCACCCTATTATCATCACTTAAGGTCAGGTCGTTACAATTAAAGTGAGTAATTTCAATGGTGGTTTCCGTTGGCCCATAGGCATTAATCAACTCAATATTTTGTTGTTTAAATAATTTCTTAAAAGTACTAACTGTGTTGATCGTCAATACTTCACCACCCACGATAATACGCTTAAGACTAAACAGTTGTTCAGAAACACTAAAAGCATCAATATAAGCTAACAAAGCATCCAATAAACAAGGCACCATACTCAGTTCTTCACATTGGTATTGTTCAATGACACGGCAAATAACCTGAGGATTGCCTTCGTCACCTTCAGGGATAATGCACAACGTGTTTCCAGAGTGGATCCAGCCCAATAGTTCCCGTATTGATACATCAAAACTTAACGGTACTTTTTGTAGTTCAACACCTCCTTGTTTGACCGGGTAACATTCATTTTTCCATTTTAGATGACGATTCAACGCTTGATGGCTAATTTTTACGCCTTTGGGCACACCTGTGGTACCTGAGGTAAATAATACATAAGCAATATCATCCACCTGATAACATTTTGCTAACGGTCGCAGGCTATTGGTTGACTGATATTGCTGATTAATCTCAATGAATTTTATCTTTGAATTGACGATCATTTTAGCGGAATTAGCGATTACCGCGTTGATCTGCCCCTGAGTGATTTTTTGCCGATTTTTTTGTTCGCTAACCTTAATGCCTAAAGGAACAAATATCGCGTTCAAGTTAAAAATGGCCAACATAGCAACAACTAAGTCAATTGAACGAGGTAAATGAGTCGCAACAGATTGTTGGCTGGTAACCCCTTGTTGCTGCATGTGCTCACTAAGAGCCAATGCCCGTTGACATAATTGCTGGTAGGTGATCTGCTCGTTACCACAGATCACCGCGGTTTTATCCCCATGATGTTTGGTATGATATAAAAACGTATTAAAAAAATTGTCTATATTTTTTTCCATAATGATCTCTTTAAATTAAAATTGGTGGGTGAGCGATAACTGGAGCTGTCTACCTGAAGCTGGAAAACCTTGCTTGAGTGACTTGTTGTTCAAGGTAATTGGATAACGGTATTGGCTATCGAACAGGTTTTTAATGCCAAACTGAATATCGACTGGCCAGTTTAGCCAGTGCTTGCTACTGATCATGCTATCAAGCAGCCAAATAGAATTAGTATGTACTGAACCGTTATCGATGTAGGTACATTTGCCACCATCAGAACATTCAGCATCGTTATATATTTTGTCGATATAGCGGAGTGAAAAACTGAAAGCAACAGCGTTTGATACTTGCTGGCTAAATTTAATATACGCCAAGGATTTTGGTGATAAGGGGACCGCCCCTTTCATGTTCTCTGCTTTTGAATGTTGATGACTAAACGCAAATGAAGCGCCGCTATTTTGGTAGCTTAATTCCACACTAACTTCAATACCGGTAGTGCTGCCACTTTTGGTATCACTATGATAATCATCATCTGAATAACGAAAAACAAGTCCCTTTAATTGATTGTGAAAGAGGCTTATTTGACTATTTAATGCCAGGTCTGTGTCTTCATTTTGGTATTGATTAAGATAAATAAGCTCAACAGCATTTATTTTTTCATGCTTTAGGCTACCATCCTCGCTTGCCAGAGCATCACTAACCTGCCCTAACGGAGGTTGCCTTAACCCTTTACTATACAATAACTTAGCTACATTATTCTGATTTAACGAATATAACAAAGCGAATCGAGGTATATAAGTGATACCGGGATTAGTGTATTGCTTGTCAAACTCTTCAGGCGCAGCAGCATCTTCTGTAGAATATTGTCCAGAGCCAAAAATAATACGGTAATCATGGCCTTTTTCGATTCGTACTCCGGCAATCAATAAGAGGTTATCTTGCCATTGATAGTCGACTTGGCCATAAACCGATTGTAGGCGCATCGTATCTTTAGGGTGCAGACGAATATAACGGTTATCATTATTGCTGATTGCGGGTAAGTCAAAGGTGGTATGTAGATCAACGGCTAAACGCTGCATATAACCAAAAGATAGCTCGAGGGGCTGTTGCCAAAGTAAATTGCCATCAACAAAGGTGTCGAATTCGAGTTGATAGGCCGAAGAGCGGTAAGTAGTAAAACCATATAAAGCGTGGCCAGAGCTATAATCTTGTGCTGAAGTATGACTAACATAACTGATACTACTTTTTGTTCTTATGGCATGATCAAGCCAAAAGCTTTGTTGAGCAACATTAAAGTTAATACCTTGCATTAAGGTTTGTTGGCGATTAACGAGTGTCCGATCAAAGACCAATAGGTTGCCTTTATCCGCTTTGGAAATATTGGCATCAAATGTTAAGCGGTCTTTATAGTTTCCTGAGATACTTAAATAAAGTTTGTTATAGTGCAGTGCGTCTTGCGCATCAATGCGGCTATCATCTGTATAATTCAATGCCCGTAAATTAAAGTCAGCTTCATTGCCTTGTTCAAATGAAGCGATAATGGTTTGTTTTAATACCCCGTCTGAGACTAGTTTTATTGATACTTTTTTAAGCCCTTGGCTCATCGACATCAAGGTGACTGCACTGTTTTTTGTTGATGTTGTAGCAGTATTATCCGAGCGAGTAATAATATTTATCGCCCCCATTAAAGCCCCACTACCATAAACAACCGACATAGGGCCACGGACAATTTCAATACGCTCAATGGTTTCAACAGGTACATTAATACGCGATAGCGGATAAGAGCCCCAATAGTCCTCATATTGGTTAATTCCATTAACCATAATCATCATAGAGTTATTGATACCACTGGTTAAAAACCCCCGTACGCCAATGTTACTGCCGGCCGCTATCCAATCGTATTCTTCAATGGCATATAAACCCGGCACGTGCCGTAATATTTCTTCAATACTGGCATACCCAAAGCTAGCAATTTGCTGCTTAGTGACCACTACCACGCTGGCGGGTATTTGACTGATTTTTTGCTTGGTGCGACCCGCAGTTGACAGTAGGGTGTCTAAAGGGGCAACAGTATCAATAAATTCAAGCTCTAACTGGGCATATATAATACGGCTAGCATCTACTGTTACCGATAAAGGAGCGAACCCTTGCTTTTCAAAGAGTAGTTCTTCACCGGCCATCGCCTTAATATTAAATAAGCCATAACTATCAGAATATACCGGCTCAATGTCAGTACCTCTCACCAACGATACTTTTACACCTGCGAGGGCATTTAATGTCATTTCAGCGGTAACTTTGCCTATGGTTGCAGCCAACGAAACCTGACCATAAAAAAGTAACGTTAAAAATACTAATCGTCTATTTTTCATAGTGCTTCCTTCAAGTTATTGGCAGCTAAAAACTCTATACCGTGATCAATAAGGGAATCAATCTGCCCAGGATATAGCTTGATATCGCCACTTTCAGTACCGGCAAAAATGAAGGTATATTCACCGATAGCAGCCAAGGTCAGACTATGTATCCACTGGCTATGAGTAAATTGAATAGGGCTGTGTTTCGATAAAGCTTTGCCCGGTTGCCATAGCTTTATCGTGCCGTTAAGACTTGCACTGATGATACTATTGCTCTGCGATGAGAATATACTGGCAACTAATTGATGATCATGAGCCCGGAAAATATCTGCCTTGTTTTCATCCTTGGCTGTTATCGGATATTGATAAAACCAACCTTGTTCGTCGCCAGCAATTATGACGTGGTGTTTTTGTACAAAAATAACCTGAGAAATTAACGATTTTTGTGGCACTGACCAATAAGACTTAAAAGGATCGAACAGCGAGTCTCGACGCCACAACTTGACGATACCTTGATGTTGAGTAACTACTTCGTTTGCGTCTTTATTTAGAAATACCAGGGTGCTTTTGTTGACCTCTATCGCTTGTTTCTGCCAGTTTTGTTCAATAACATCATATTGATATAAATGCTTCTCGCCTTGTAACCACAAATTATCGTTATTCAGTAAACTGATACGGTCCACTTTAAAATTCAAGTTTTCAAACTGAGTAATTTCACTTTTGGGCTCGAGCGACCAGTGAAAAAGTTGGCCTGATTGGCTAAGTAATAACAACTTTATGTTATGCCTGTCATGTAAGTTAAGGGCTATTTGTTTAACCACAAACGACAGTTTATTTTGATAAATAGGTTTAATATTACGGGCAGTGCTGACTTGCCATAAATACAAGGTATTGTTGACATCTATACTTATAAGTTGTTGTTTATTCTTCTCAAACGCCAGATATTTAACACTACTTTGATGACCTTTAAGTACAGCTAAACCATTTTTTTGTTGCTGGTATAACAAATTAAACAAAATGTTATTATTGGTATTACCACCGTTTTGTTTTAAAACATGATAAGCATTTAAGGCCATGGTTAACTGCTGGCGCGGCTCTTGATGCATTTTTGCCTGATATACCAGAGCCTCCGCCTCTGCAATTGATTGTAAACGTTGTGCTTTTTCTTGTTCAACCTTAGCAATCAAGGCCGATTGATCCGCTTGCTCTTTATTTTTTATTGCACGTTTTTCTTGCTGCTTAGCGTTGTCCCGCTCTTTTTGCGCGATATACTCCTGTGCCATCGCATTATCACGTTCTTTTTGGGCAAGTTCGCCTTGCTTCACCGCGTTATCACGTTCTATTTGCGCGAGATGTTCTTGTTTGAGTGCATTGGCACGTTCGTGTTTGGCTATTTTGGTTTCTTGTGCCAAGCGATTACTTTGTGTATAAAGATTAAACAATAGAATTAACGACAAGCCACATAAAAATGATGACAAAATAGAGAACGTTTTCAATCTTTGTTGATTTCTTTTTCCCTTAGCAAGAGTAGCGCTAACATATTGCTGACTGGCGTTAATAAACTCAACTTGAGTGCCGGTTGGTGCTGGCTCGTGATCATGACTTATCGCCGTTTCTAACCATTTACTGGCAAACAAGGACTCTTTACTGCCAAGCAAGAACTCACTATTACTATTATTTTGTTGCCATAATTGTTTTTTCTGTAACCAATAACGATGAGACTCTAGATGCTCATCATTGGTATTAAGGGCATTTACTATTTCTGCCATGCTAAATTCAAGTAGCTCATCAACCACAATGGTCTGTGCATGATATTTTTGATATTCAGCGGCATAATTGAGGTTTGAAAAGCGTTCTAGCCGTAAAGGAATAATATGCTTACCTAAATTTTCGGCCGCCGCTAACCATGATGAAACCACCTTGCATGCTTGGCGAGGCACAATAAAAAATACAAACTTGGCATTGGCTATTTCATTTTTTACCGCCTCGCTGACTTCATCGCTATCAGTGGTTGCAACATAATAACCATAAGAGGTTTTATTCAGTTCTCGTAACCGTCTACTCAGACGCCTAACAAAGTTGTTATCTTCTTGAGAAAAACAAATATAAATATCGATATTGTTGTGGTTGCCAGTTTCCTGCCGATGCTCGCCACTGATGCTAATAAACTCAGTTAATTTTGCAGGTGCCCCTAGTACCCCTTTATTGGCAGATAAGGTGAGAAAGTCGCTATATTCACCACTCTCTTGAAGGGTTAATAAAGCGGCATCGGTTTGAAATTCAAACCATTGTATTGCCCGACAATAAAGATCATTTCGTAAACATAAATAATCGTGATCAATAGTTAAATGTTCAATCAGCGCATCGACTAACGCTGAAGTTTCATCGTTAGTCGCAAGCTTGATGACGGTATTAAAGTCTGAACCGTTACCTGTAGCATTGCTGTTTGTGCTAATTAAGGTGAAGTAACGTTTTTGTTGTTGCTCAATAAAAGCTTGAATTTGTTGCCAAATATTACCAACAGTCTGTTCTGGCAACATTAAAACTATGTTGACTGATTTTTTCAGCATAGTTTCGGTTTGTTTTTCCAAAGTAACATTGGGGCCAGTATCAATAACGTTACTGCAAACAATAAAACCACAACAAATAAGCTGATATTCCAGCTCTTGCTGCCTTTGCTTGAAATTACTCGCATACACAATACAAACCTGGGCTTGTGTATCTACACTGAAATACTGCGAAGCATTAATAAACTGGGTGTGCTCTGCTAAAGGCACTATTTCAACATCACGGCGCTGGCTAATATTTTGCAGCCACGAGGTTGCGGCAGCCATTTCCTCCCCATAAAGCAGCAATTCAGAATTTTTTCCTGCGTTTTGCCATTGGTCAGCCTGAAATAATAACTGGCAATGTGGATTCACCAAAGTTTTGTCTTGCTCCAGCATATTCACAAACTGATTAAGCATAGGGTCAAATAACTCAGTTTGATCGAACAACAGCCAGTTGAGACGCATAATATCTGCCGGTATATCGTCAAAGCTGTCGCCCATATCGACATGGTGAATAGGAATGATGCGTTTGTTAAATTCTTTGGCTTTATTTAGCTCTTTACGGCAATATTCAGAATGCACTGCATGAGGTGAAATAATGAAACAAAAGTTGGCTGCATGACGAATGCCTTCATCAATTTGTTGTTGAAAATCTACGGCTAAGGCTATGTTTTCTTTATCTAACCAAACAGAATAGCCTTTTCGAATTAACGCTTCACGTAACTGCACCGCAAAGTTTTTACTGTGGCGTCGACCATAAGAAATAAAAACATCAAAGGTGTCTTGTTTGAACGGTAAGAGTTGTGGTGAAACATCAGCGTTAAAAAAATCACGTATCTGCTCAAGAGAATGGAACCACAGAGAGCCATTGGCTTCAATGGTTTCACCAATGGTTTGCAATACCGTCAACTGCTGCTTGTTAAAGCGCAAGCCTTCGTCTTCATCTAAAATACAAAATATGGTGCGATCGGTATGTTTATAGGAAGTATCGACCACCTCAGCCAGAGAATAATAACCTTCTATTTTTGGCGTAAGCACAAACAACCAAAAGTCAGCCGCTTGCTTAGCCTCTAACTCCCTTGCTAAACAATCTTCATGCCACTGGGTGACAACGGGATTAAAATAATCAACCGTTAACTGCGGCATTAACCACTCGCGCCAGCGTGAGTTATTGCAGGTTCCGCCCAAAAAAACATTCACGACGATTTCTCCTTGTCACTGTTACCGTGATTATCCTGTTGCATGTTAGCCACCCATTGATTGTTTTCATCTGCCAGAGTGCTCTCAACCTGGGCAACAAATTGGCGAAATGCGCTTTTATGACTGTAGGGCCCTGCTTTAGTTAAGAACAAAAACTTTTCTTTAGACAAAGCCTGTGCTACAGCTCGGCTTAGCAGCCAGTTTTCCTGATATTTATTGAGAGACTCCATCGCCTCACAAACCGCAATTAACAAGCCCAAAAGACCTATTAGCCAATGCACATAGGGCAATGAATCTATATTGCCGGCCAACAGCGGAATCAAACCTGCAGACAAAACCTCTATCGCCTTAGTGCGCTTATAATAACTTTGATTTTTTTGACTTTTTTTATCGTAATAGCCCATTTGATCTTCAAGGCGTTGAGTTAAATATTCTTCTTCATTCATTGGTAAATTTAACTCCCATCTTCAGAGCCGTAGGTCATTAAGCCAAGGGCTATTTGCCATCACTTTTCATTAGCCCAAAGGATATTGTCACTGGCTAAGTAGATATCTTTTATTAATACCTAATGTATTGCTTCAGCCACATAATGACTCGGTCAAATCAGCCTTATTGATACTAGATAAGTCCGCGTTTTATCTTGTGAAGCTCGCTATATCTACTTCTTTAGGTATTTAACAAGGTGAATAATGCCTGAAGGGAAAATTAACCCACTCAGCAAAATGGCCTTAACGTTCAGTAAACATGACTGCAAAAATCATTGTAATTATTCATCGACTAAGAAGAAAAAGACGAAATCAACCCAAAAACAACTCAGTTTAATTGAGATGTTAAAATAAAAATTAAGGATGTAAAAAAGAGACTAATGACACCGGATAAGTGATTAACTGTGGTACTTAAACTCAATCAAGAATTAAGTGTAATCTTGATCACCAAACAGTTATTCGAGTCAGCTTAAAAATTGAAAAGGGACAGAAAAAATTTACCAATCATCATGGTATGAAGTAACCTTCCTGTCAGAGTGGGTATAGGCTATTTTTGGTTAGTTAAAACGTGGTGTACTTGAAACGTTAATTAGGATAAATCTGCATAAGTTATTATGCGTAACATAATAACTCGTTGAACGATATAACTTGGAAGTACAGAGTTTCCACTTATTTAGACTGAATATTCACTGTTCATATTAATGATATGTTCTACAGTCGTACTGTCTGCATCATCGGCCATTATGAGCCCCTTAGTTTTCATATTATTTTCTTGTAATAGTATGTTTACTCCTTCTCCTGAAGACCATGGTTGATACCTTAAATTTGAATAGCTCAAATGATTTATGCCTAAAAGTTTAGTATCTTTATTAACATCGATTACTGCTGCAGCTTTAAAAACAGCAAACTTTTTAATATTATCTTTGGTCAGCGTTTCAAAACCTGACTCTTTTGATATACCTTTATATTTATCTTGTAAATATACGGTTACGCCACTGTCAGTATTGAGTTCTATCCCTTCACTATTATCTCCATCCGTCAACCAAGACCGCACATCAATAGCATCATCTATAGGTGATCTCATACGGTTCATCACAATAACCTTATTTCTTACTTCCCCACACGTCGGCCATTCTTGCATAGCAGGGTTTGACTCTAGGAGTTTGTCTCCAAAATGCTGTTTCAGGCTAGTCGACACCCCTTTTGAAATGTCATCACGGCTAGAAAATTTTCCCTGCTGCTGGAATATCAGTATTAAAAATTCTTTGGGGTTTTTATCAAGCCATTTTCGTACTGTAATTAACACTTCATTAAGTGTTAAGTTTAAATAAATAGGCCCATGATACATACCGATAAAACTGGTAAGACCGAGGTGATGTATATTTGATGCGCAACCAACGCGTAAATCAAACGCACGAACTCCCATTTCAAGCTGCTCTTCAATACTCTTTCTTTGAGCCCACGCACCGGGAATTCCTGGAAAATTTTCATGGTGCGTCCATGCTGATGAATCATGAGTCCCTGGTATTGCAATTTGATTAATCCTAGTTTCATCTTTTAATTTTTCGCACCAATTCATATAGCCTTCCTCTTTGTAATGTAAATAATAGAAAAGTTGCAATAGAACACTGTAATTAACGCATAACCACTTAATTACACGCTATTATTTTTTAATCGCAGCAGGTTGCCATTTGAACTCTGGATGTTCTTCTGCCCATTTTTGGCACCACTTGTAGTGTATATCGGCAGCTAGTTGCATATAATGTAAAGTGCTATTAGCTTCAACATTTATATTGCCATATCGCGTTTGGGCCAAGCCATCAATCAAGCCCAAGCTTTTGTACATAGGTTCTGTAAACACGCACTTATTATTATTCCAACGTTCATTGAGCTTAAACTTTTTACCTAGCTCTGTTGATTGCCAAGTTTTCTCGCTCTCAAACACGGCAGATAACTTGGTATTATCTAAGGTATGTTTTTTACAAATGGCATCATTAATATCTGCCGGAATGGTGAGTTTTTGGCTTTGTCCGCCAGTGTTAGAGTTAGTCTTTAAAGGGTTGTCACTTACTTTAGAACTAGCTGTTTTTATACCTAAACAGCTAGCCATCACAGTACTTAACCAAGACCATGCTTCATTGTATTCAGTCGGATTATTCCTAAGAATATAGCCATTACTTGGGTGCCATGCAGCTGGATATATATAGCTCAACCAAGAGTAGTCAGGAAAGTGTCCTACTTGGCCATGGCCTCGGCAGGCAGATGAACCAGGAATAAAAGCTGGCGCTGCTGCACAATCGGTATCGGAATGCAGTGCCCAAGCGGTACCCGTCCAATCAGTCAAACTTAAGACATTACTATCTTTTTCACTGGCATAAACACTGTTGAGTGTGCCTGCGCCATTAATATTTTTGCTCGCTTCACCAGTAAAATCTTGATGTGCCCAGGTATCAGCAAAAACATGCATGCGGATCCCTAATAAAATAAGTGCTAATTTTTCTCGGTCATCTACCGAATAATTACCAGAGTTACCTGTATAAGTATTTATCAAAGTGGTTAGGTCATTTTTGCCATCATTAAGTTCTCTGAATTTATTTATGCTGTCTTTGGCCATATCTAACGCAAACACACTATATGGCCGACATAATTTAGGCACTTCTGCATTAGATAATGACGACGCTGTTGACCTTATTTTCAATCTTGATTTAAAGTTTTGCTCCCACTCATAGGAGTTAATATTTGATGCCTGGCTATGGCTAAGGTTACCGGGAGGAAAATGAAATGCATTCCACAGATCACTGTTGTAATCTACTGCCATTTTTGCCCCGATGGTTTGACAAGTGAGTTGCGGGTATGTGATGGCCTGTACAATATTCGTATTATCTTTAATGTTCCAGTTTGACCAAAAATCAGAATTAAAAAAATCAACATATTCCGCAGCATTAGCAATAAGATTAGCTTGCTTAAGGTTAAAGCCGGCATTAAGGGCTGCGGTTCCAGTACCATAAAAATGAAAGTCAGTATCCATCGTATTATCCAAAATTTAAGTGTTAAGCGAAATAAAGTAATTTAAAGAGTAATGTATGAATTCAAACCTTTAAATCATTCGAAAAAAAAGAGACTCCGATTGTTATTAACAGCCTAGGTGAGCAGCCTTCCCGTATACAGTTCACGACTTTAACTTCCTCTACAATTTCAGACTCGGCCAAAACGACTAAATTAACTGTGCAAATTAACGATAAGCTCTTTAGGACATATATGTCCCATCTTGTTTCACTCATTGGTTTACTTGAGCGGGCATTATCAAAAGGATCTTGCCCATTCTACCCAGCCGCTGTACACCCGACTGCCGGAACCAAGTGGCGTGTCTTGCTTGGCCGCAATGGATGCATCCGGCACTAAAAAGGTGTAACTCCAATTGCTCGGGTTACCGGAGGTCTGCAAAGAGCAACCGATAAAGTACCATGTGCCCTTGCCTTGTCCTGGTCTTAATTCCTTCACTTCAATCGCAGTGTTTCTCAATTTGATGTTGGCAGAACAGGCTGCTGGGTAACCGCCCTTGAAGCTCTCGGTAAACCTGTTGATGAAATTATTGATTTCACCGGCTTCAAACCAGACACCACTGTAGTTTTCATGGGTATTTGCAGCGAGTTGTGGCTTGATAAGTTCAATCGATTGTCTGTCGGGATAACGCTGCACTGGAACCCAGCCATCCTCAGTTAGCATTTCAATAAACTCAGGCGGGATCGCTAATGGAGTATTGGTGGCGTCACCCTGCATGAAATCACCAAATTGAGCATCCCTGCCGATACTGGCAGGTATTAAAAAGCGCAGTGCAACCGGACTCATCCCATCAATTTTCTCTGTAAGCATATCTCGGCTGTCGGAGAATTGTATAATGTATGGCCGCAATGCAGTCGGACAGGTGGCAAAAGCGTTAACGTTTTCTGAAGTCTGATCAGAGCCTATCTGTTGATCAGCGGTATTAGTCTTGGTTGAACCGCCACGGTTTCTCGGTTGCAGCCCGGTTTCGGCTATGCCATTGAGATAAAATTTGCGGGTGATGTGCAGACCATACAGATTGTTTTTTGTATCTCCTCGGGTTGTTTCATCTCTATCTTCAGGAACTAGGAAGGCCCTTACATTCCATTTAGCTAATATCTGCATCCTCTGAGTTACAAATTCCCACCACAATTCCGTTGGAGGACGCTGCACTTCGCCATTTTTTTGTTCAAACTGCTGTTTCGCTTCAGTAAAATCCTGTCTTAATCCGTCTACGTTATCATGCGCCATAATAGCACTGCTCTCTTCATATTCCAGCTGGATATAGTGCTCGATCAATTGTTCGAAAGCTTGTCCGATTGTTAATTCAGACCAGCGACCTTCCATACAGCCTGTTAGAAAAACCTGCCTGACCAGCGGGATATTTTCCACCTTTGCTATATATTCCCTGTACGCTAAGAGCTCTTTACCTTGCCGCCAGAAGTCAGCCCAGGAAATGCAGCCAAGTGTTTTACTTGCATCGTAAATTTGATCAGTGCCGACCAATGGGGGATTGAGTTTTTGCTTCTGGAGCTCCCCCTTCAGGGAGTTTAATGAATATAATTTCCCGTTACTGCACAGCTTATTGAATACTTTAACCATTAATGCGTTTAAACGCAGAAATCCACCGCAATCGGCGGTCAATACTGATATTTCATTGCGGTGAGCGATAACATCGAGAAAGTATCCATTATCGAACGGATACCCAGCCATAAGGTAACATATCAGCTCCGCAGGGCTTTTCAATTCAGCAACGGTACAGCCCGACTCACTTCTTATCCTCAACTGCTGTGTTGTTACATTGAATTCCTGCTCCTTTCCTGCCTGCCTGTTCAGCGGGCTGCCTGGCTTTTGCGCTTCGGTTTGACTCAGGTAATACTCAATATAGATTTTTTGCTGGTGATTGGTTGATTCCATAGGTCCGCCTGTTTTTGGTTGGTTAGCTAACATAGCGGTAAAGATATTAAATAAGTCCAAACATTACTCGGGTGATTCAAGGATATCTGACCAGATTATTGCCTTGAGCAAGCAGGTGAATCGAAACGACCACAATGGGGTCAGGTCCGAATGGAGGAGGAAGTAGAGGAAATAGGACATCCATCATTTGTTTTCCCCCAAAAAAACATCACAAATAATTTATCAAATACAAAGCAAGTTAATCCCACAGGCGTTAATTACCGCAGCGTATGCTTTCAAACGGTAATTGGACGTTGTTTTGATGAATTTGGTAAATCGCAGACAAACATATCTAGCAGCGTTGTCAGCCATTAATTCAAGGAGTGAGGTGTGATATCAGTTAAAAATTGCAGATTGCTGTCGCTGCCCTGTGATCCATTGCTTATTGGTGTGTAAAACAAATTGCGATAACTCAGCTAAAGTGCCAACGGCTTGATGATATTGTTTCCCGAAGTGCTGAGCAAGGTCTACCCAATCATCACCCGTAACACCAAGTTCAAGCAATAAAGGAAAACTGCTTTCATCAATACTACCCGTTTTATCAGACCTTGTTACCCGGCCGGTCGCTTCTATTAAAGAGAAGTAATCTAATCGAATTAACTATGCAATTAACCAATTAACTATGCAACCAATTAACTATGCCCCCCATAATAATTGCGAATTATAATGGGCCTTTATTTTGGTCTTTATAATCCAAATAAAAAACCTAAGCCTGAAATAAATAAGCTTTTATTAACCCTGTAACATTAATATTTACCAAATTTATGAACTTTCAGCTGAGTTAAATTAATCACACTAAAAACTAGCGTGATTTCAAATTTACAGTGGATTAATAAACGGGATTATGCGCTATTCAAGCAGCTTTTTGCATTGGCTATACCGTGTGTTCGCTGCAAGCCAATATGCTCGCTAAATTCACATAAGTGCTCTGCTGTTCCAACGGCTCCTGTGAATATTCCCTCAAAATCGGTGGTAAGTTTTAACCAGCTTTCATCACTGATATGTAGCCTAGCTAGAACCTGCACTAAAATGTAGTAATCGCGACAACCAGTTTGGCAAACTCCGAAATGAAATAAATGTGAGAATTGTTATTATACAAAAGCTAAGACCCGCCTCCTAAGTTAAGTTGTTTAGAAAGGCTCTTAAACATAGCTGGGTAGTATTGTTTAAGAACCTTTTATTCCTTCAGAAAAGCAAGTAGTCAATATCAAAGTAGTACTATTGCAACAGCCCTAATTGTTTATGAATATTTAAAAAAAACGCCCGTGTTGTCGCCAATGATTGTAAGCTTTAATATATCTTTGATTTGAAACCTGATCTTGTTCCGGGTGATTGATTAGGTATTCTCTAACGTTAAACTGGTAAGACGCCTGCCTACCTTCCTTGATTCCAAAATTTCTCCAATGGTCATAAATAAGTTCATAGTTTTCTCCAAACGCAGTCATTAAGTCTGGATAGGTTTGAATATAATGCCTTGCATGAAAATCAGGTACAGCTTGACGAAGCTCTGACTTTCCGTGATTTATCCAGTGATGTAGTAATTGTTCATCATTAAATTGTGTTAAATCAGAGTTGTAATTTCTATAAAAGTTGACATCGAATTCAACCAGCACGGGGGCAAAGATTTGGCACTTGAATAAACTTGCGGTCGCAACTATGTTAGTTGGATGACTAGCTCCCCTTATATCGTATTGGTTTTCCGTAACGGTTGTTCGCCACTGCCATAAGTTATATGGGCACTCATATGTTGTAGTTTCTGTTTCAGTATACGAGAAACTATTTGTAGCGGTTGAAGTCTCTGATACAGAAAGCTTTGAAGTTATTGTGACCGAGCTAGAGCTTTCGCTGATTGGAGTTTTGAAACCACCAGATAGCGATATTTCTGAAGCGAGTGACTCTGTCCAAGAAGACGACTTAGCGGTACTAGTACCTTCTTTTATACCATGTGTTACTTTATATGACGTGCTAGAACAACCATCACACCATGTTAAAGGGACCCAACGTCCTCTGATATTCGTGATACTCTTAGTATCCGTCTTTGCGCTACCGCATATTTTTTGAATCCAAGGGCTTGGATCATGATTAAAGGAACCAAGAGTGCAAGGCAAGTTTGTCCCACTGTAAGCTCGGTAGGTGAAATTATTACCTGATCCATATCTAATTACACTTGGAATATTTTCACTTCCTTGCGGTATATGACAAACTTGTCCTTCTGCGGCACAAGTTGTGAAATTCAGATTCATTGCCGAACTAGGTGAGTATTCACAATATTTTACAGTACCAAATTTGGGATCTAATTCAATATCATCGTATGCATTACAATTATGCCCTGAAGATGCCCAAGTATAGACCCAGTGACCTGGCACACCGAAACGAACTTTTACTGGAGTATCTTTCCCTGTACTAGTATCACATATTTCATTCTCATTGGCGCAATGAGTCCAATCAGTGAACCGTTGAAAGTCAGTCAGAACTCTTGTATAGCATTTTTTGTGCACACCTATATTGGGGTCGCCCATAACCCCCGATGTACATGAGACTCTATCCATACCTTCGACTTCAATAGTATAGTAAGCATCTTCCGCGCCATATGAGACTGCACTACGAGCTAAAGGTTGAGCAATGAGGCATGCTTCCCCCTCGTTTGCACATGGATAATCTTCCGATGCAATTAGTTGCTCTGAGAATAACAGGGTTGAGATAAATCCAGCAACACCAACTAAAGCGTGACAAATCCTCAATTTTCTAGTTAATCTTTTCATATATTATTGCTCCATCTGTGAATTGATATAATCCAATATCTTTTTCCTGAACAGGATAGGTCGAAGACCAATTCTTTTCTATTATTTATAAACAACCTAAAGAACGAAGTTGTTGAAAAATTCAAACAACCCCATTAATTAGAGCGGCTATAACTTCAAAATTATCAAAATAACTAACTCCATAAGTTACATTTAAAACATTAATAGAGAACGCTTTGAAATAATATTACACAATATTTCACTATCTCCTTTTACAAAATAAAAGCCTATCAAAGCAATTAGCTATGCGAAAAAGTTAACTATGAAATAAAATAATTATGAACTCAATGGACTCTAAATAGACTCTGCCACCCATAATAACTACAAAGAATTATGGGCTGTTTTTGTGACTATATAATCAAGTGAAACATTCAAATATAAAGTGCGTTAATCTCACGAGCGATAAGTACCGCTATTGGTATTTTCAATAACGTAATTAGATCACCCATCAATGCAATGCCCATCAATGCCAACCATATTAACTACAGGGAAGAAGGGGGACATCCATCATTATTGGACGTTGTTTTGATGAATAGGGTAAATTGCAGACAAGCATATCTAGCAGAGTTGTCAGCCATTAATTCAAGGTGTGAAAGGTGGTGATATCAGTTAAAAATTGCGGATTGCTGTCGCTGCCCGGTGATCCATTGCTTATTAGTGTGTAAAGCAAATTGCGATAACTCAGCTAAAGTACCAACGGCTTGATGATATTGTTTCCCGAAGTACTGAGCAAGATCTACCCAATCATCACCCGAAATACCAAGTTCAAGCAATAAAGGAAAACTGCTTTCATCAATACTACCCGTTTTATCAGCCCTTATTACCCGGCCGGTAGCCTCTATTAAAGAGAAGTAATCCAATAGCGAAAAAGCAATACCTGCTGGTTGGTTGTTATGCTCACTGCCAATAAACCCCAGTAAAGGTTTAACGGAAAATGGAAGGGTTTTCACATCATCTTGATAACTAGATTTACCCTGTGCCCTTTCAAAAATAGACGTGTATTGTGAGGTTTTAATACTGTTGGCCATACCAGCACGTATCGGGTTTAAGTCTACATACGCCATACATACCAAAAGTGCTTTTTCGTCTAACAAAGCTTGTGATTTAAAGCGACCTTCCCAGAAGCGCCCCTTACACTCATCTTCCTTGTTTGCTTTACGCGCAATATATTCATTGAGGCTACGCATAAACCAAGAAATATCGGTAAGTCTTTGCCGCCACTTTTCAATAACCTCCGACGCCTTATCAATTTCAGCAGCAGTTGTACAAGAGCCTGATAAATAGCGTTCTACTAAAGGATGAAGACCATAAAGTTGACACCAACGCTGGCACACCTCTTCATTAGACCAACCCTGCACCTGAGCTTCATTCACATGTACAACAATATGGTAATGGTTCGACATCACAGCGTATGCGGCAATATCAATAGCAAAAATGGATGAGAGAAAACGAATTCTATCAACCATCCATTGACGGCGATGTTCATAACTTTTGTGATCGTATTTATCAACACCGCAAAGAAAGGCACGCCGTACACAACGTGAAATCAAATGGTAATAACAAGTGTCTTGCAATGAAACCTGGCTACTTCTGGCTTGCGTCATAAGGCTAACCTCAATCATGCATCTAATACGTAATAGTAACTATAGTGTCATGATTGAAATTTAGCCAAGTCATGGGTGTCCCAACTTGTTCTCCCATCTTGTTCCATCTTGTTTTATGTTGATAAGTTATCAGTGGCTCATTTTAACCGGTTTAGCCGCGTTCCGATTTTCCACAGATATATTTTTAGAAATGCCGCATACAACCATTGTGGCTCCGTTTCCGTAGTCCACACTTTTTTGCAGCGGTAAAAAATTTTAGGTGAATTGCTGGGATCTTTATTAATTTCCTTTAATTCGAGCAGTAATTTGGTTTTGGCGTACTTAGAAAAATCGCTGTTACCATTATTGCGTATGTATTCCTCTATTTTTGATGCGGCGGTGCAAGCAGCGCTGCGTTCAATTTTGTTTTTATCTTGCAAAGGAGGGAAGAGTGCGGTGATTTTTTCAGCGACATCATCCGAGGCATCATTATGTGATTCGACCTTATACAGTTCCCACGTAATGCCCGCTGCTATCTCCAAATATTTTTTCATGCCGTCACTCATATTGTTCCCAACCTTCCAGTTGGACCCAGGGGAGCATTTATGGATTATCGCAGCATATATCAAGTTCACACCAAAGTTTTTACCTTGAATAGCACCAGATTCACTTGTCATTTTCACGAGCATATCAGAGATTTCAGTTTCGATTTTTGTCACTATCACGTTGTCAGCGTGATTTTGCGATTGCAAGGTTCGGGATCGTTCGTTGATCCAATTGACCAGATCAACCTCGACTTGGTTATTTATTTCTGTATTGTACTGATTATTGTCGTTTTGCTTGATGTTGATTTTCTTTAGCATTTCTTCCTTCACTTGATTGCAAACGTATTTCTGCGATCCTATCAGCGCAGTGGCGGCGACGTCTGTTTGCGTTACATTCCATTCTATACCGTTTATCTCGTCTTGGTCGTTTTCAGTCAAGGTGGTAAGACCTCCTTCGTTTTCGATTTCAAGTTTTATAAAGTTTGGTATCACGTTAATGATCGTTTCAGACAAGGTTATCGATGCAGCCATTTTAACAAGTTTAAGCATCAGTTTTGCTCCTACCAGGGTACGACTATCAGCCCAGAAGCAGATATCTTTTCGCACAAAGCAGTTAAGGTTTTGCAGTGCTTCGTCCACGCTCATTAAGTTCTTTTGATTATAGAAGCCAGCCATGTATAAGTTCATCATTGGTTTCAGTTCGTGTAGCAATTGGAACTCGTTCGCTATTGTGTTTCCATTTAAAGGAGGCTTGATGATGGTTATTTGGGGTGCCTTTTCTGTCATTCGGCATTCATTGTCGAGAATCCCTTCATCCACCATATTGTCAATGTAAGAGTCTAGAGAGTCCTGTTCTTTTTTGAAGTCATTTTCATTTTTCGTAGTTGACGATTTAGAGTTTTTTCCAATCATTATTTTATCCTCGTTAGCATTTATTTTGTTAGTTTATTGTTTATAGCCTACCTATCTACTCAGAGGTCGTGCAGATATGATTGGGTCTCGTGATTCAAACCATTTATACCAATTTCCCCGTCCAACATCGAACCACATTAACACCCACAATTGACGTATTCACATTCACCCAAGGGTCATTCGAAGCACCTCGCGCGTAATAGCACAAGTCAGCAAGTCAGGACATCCATAACTTGAATCACGAATTATACAAGTTAGGACCCATAACTTGACTCACGAATAAAAACCACCAGACACCCACTCAAAACTACAATCAAGGTGCCCAGCCATTTCCCTTATTCTCATCACCACTTTACCCAACCCCCTAGCCCCACACTCGGCCAAAAACACGCCTTTTTCCGCTTTTTCACTGAATCACTTTTCTGCTTTTTTGCTTTTTTTCTTTCACTAAATATCTACCTTTAGACCTTACTTACCCCCTTACCCAGCAGCTAACCCCTACCCTAAATCCCCCCGCCGCCTACTCCATCGCCTCGCTGACTTCTGATACCCCCTTAACAAACGACTTTTATACCCACAGCCACGTAAACACACCAAAAGATGGTCAATACAGTTATAACGCCAGATACAATATGGCTTAGGGCTTGAGGTTAATCGTGCCATCAGTTTATTTATCGTTGCCGGGCTTACCCGCCGGCCTAAGACTTGTCGGGCAATAATATTGCCCGCTGCCGGGGTTTTCTCCCTTAGGTAACCGTTAAAACCAAAACCATGACCCGCTTGCTGCTGCGTAGTATTATCTTGAATCATTAATAGGCCATGGCGACGCCACAACGGATGTCGCGGTGACAGGTTAAGCCGGTCACCGCCTCGTGAATAAATTATGATGGCAGTAAGGGTGTAGTATTTTTTGGGAACTACGTTCACTGAGCATTGTTTGTTCACTCAGCGTGTTGCTCTGCTGGCGCTATTTTATCTATGTTCGCTTTTAGTTTTCCTTGTATTGCCTTTTCTTGCATTAAAGCTGAATGGTATATTCTGCGGCGATTATCTGGTCTTCGCTTGGCTTTTGCCTTGACGTTTGCTTTGACTTTAGACATAACTTTCCTCATTAGCATGTGCTGTTCTCCTGATATATTTGCTGAAAGCATGCTGTTAACTGCTCGGTATTAACTGCTTGATGTTAACTGCTTAGTGTTAAGTCCCAGCTATTAACTAAAATGTCAGCGCCACAGCCTTTTCAATCGCTCTCGCTTGACGTTTAAAAAGTGTTTTACCCTGTTGCTCATTAAGCTGAATATCGGGATACTTTTTACCGTCTGCACACGGGTATGCGCCAATAACCTGCACCGTGATTGATTCGTTAACGCTTTGACCTAGGCTTTGCGCAAACAACACCACTTTGCTATTGGCTAAGTCGCCTTTGAAGCAGGTATAGGCATGTCCTAGCGGCGGTTGATGTTCTATCGCTGGTACGCCAATGCGTACTTGCCTGCCAGGATGTTGAAAGAGTGATTGTTGTTTTTGTGCAAGCTCACGCAAGCCAGTGGCCAGTGAATGTTTTAAACAAGGTTTCATCGCTTGCTGGTGACTTAATAAGTTGTATTCATTCACTGGTGGGCAAAGCGATTGAATGGCTGGCAGTAAATCAGCGTCATCTAAAGCATATACCTGCCAGTTTGTTTTTAACCAAGCAAGAATACGTACTCGAGCTGTTGCTTCATCTAGCGCAGTAATAGTAACTCTGGTATTTTCTTCTACTTTTCCTCCTGAGTTTGCTCCTGCTTTTTCTTCTACAACTTCTCCTGCCTCTTTTCCTGTAATGCCCTCAAAATGACCTTCGTCAGAATATTCCTGAAAAAGCTCATTTTGGGGCATAAACCAACCCGCTGGTGCTGCTGCTAATTGTGGAACTAACTGATGAACCATTGGCTGAGTAAGCTGCTGAGATAGCGCTTGGGTTAGCTGATGTAGACCCGCCACTTTATCAGACGGAATTAGCGAATATTGTTCTGGGGCTAAAGCCAGCAGGGCTGGCAATGGCGCGGCATTATCTTCTTTAGGTATTAGCAGAGCCACAACTAAAAAAAAGCTAATACATATAATGCTGGTACTTTTAACGGTTAACTGGTTTTTCAATGAGCGGTACATACTCGTTTGTCCTTAATGAAAAGAGCAAACTATAACCAGCCCCTTGTTCATGCACTCGGGGAAAACAGTGAAAAAGTCGGCCTTGTGCCGCTTATTGTTTATTGATAGTGCTTATTGACAGCATTAGTTGAAAACATTAATTGAAAGCGCTATAGCGCCAGTGTAAAAGATATAATGGCTTTACTGCTTGTGCTATCTGTGACGTTATCTGTGACGCCCTCACCTGAACCGATACTCACACCTTCATTAATGCCTTCATTTGTAGCAAAATTCACCTTTACCCTTGCGCTTGCAGATACGCTATTTATGGCATGGCAATCATCGTTATGAATAGTGTTGTTCACCTGAATAAAACCCAATTTTGTTAGTAATTTTTGTGAACAGATATTATCGGCATAGACATTTGCCAGAACAGAATCAATTCCCTGAGAAGTAAGACTGTTCAGTAATAACCCTAGCGCTTGCCAAGCATGACCTTGCCCTTGATAAACATGACCCAGCCAATAACTGATAGTCGCCTGGCGGTGTGAATTCACCCGGTTTTCTGAGCTCAACTGGCTTGGTGAACTTAGCTGGCTTTCTAACTGATGTTCTAGCTGATGTTCTAACTGATAGCCTAGGCTGCCGATCAAAATAGGGTTTGAGCCAGCGCAGTGATAAAAAATACCAAAACGTTTGTTATGACTCGAGCCCTCACCGTGTACAAAGGCAATGGCCTGCGCAAGATTGCTAACAGGCTCAATTGCCAATGATGAACATATCTGTGTTGTCAGTAAATGGAGTAAATAGGGTGCATGCTGCGCAGTTAACGGTTGTAAACTAATGACTGAACTCTTTTCTTGTGCATTTTGCTTAGCAATATTTCGTTTAATATTACCTTGTTTAATAACAATCTGTTTAATAACATTTTTCTTGAAAGCAGTGTGCTTTAAGCTTAATGGCCCAAACCTTGGTAACGGCATGGATGTTATGGGATTAGTTACCGGACTAGTGATAGGCATAAGATTTTGCTTATATTTTACAGAGCAATAAAGGGATAGCGAGATAGGTAAAAATCCCTCCTGCTCAAAGTTGAAGAAGAGCAGGACGGCCATAAGGCATTAGCGTGAGCCTTACAAAAGTAACCAAAAGCTGCTGAGCCGATAAAGTAGGGTAAATAGTTGGTAAAAGCTAAATCATCGCATCTAGCCAGAGTTTGAATAACGGATTTTTTAAGTATAAAACGATCAAAATTAAGCAGACGATAAATATCCAATCTAATAAGCGCATACATTTTCCTTTTTGTTAATATTCAGTGTGTTATGTCGAGTTGTTTTATTATGTTGAGCTAGGCTGGGTTTAAGCAGCTCCCCCCTAGGTATTTAACTTATCTGTTCTTAGCGCTAAACCAGATTCGCTATGCATTGGCGATAAACTAAAGTCGCCAAGCTACAGTCGCCAAATAGCGGCATCACCCAACGACTGGCTCGTATCAAAGTCAAATACTTGTTGATGTTTTAGCTGACATGCCAGCCAATTTGCATGATATTCAGCGGCCTTATTCAACTTAAAAAAATCACTTTGTTTAAAGCCAGTCAAAGATTTTATCTGTCGAGATTGAGCTGTTTTTGCCGCCAACATGGCTTGCTCCAGTAAGTGATTTTTCCGGTACCTAAGTCCCTGTTGCCAATTATCAGCAACTAGCGGTAACCCTTGTTGCTGGCAGGCCAGTAGCCTAGGTAAGTGAGTTAACCAGTGAATTTCCTGTTCAAATGGCTCCCCGGTAAAGTCAAACAACTGACTTAAGTGTTCGTCTATACTAGCGGTGTGCTCAGAGCTCAATTTGGCAAACCAGTGCCTTTTATTCTTTAATGGCGTAGCACGTAAGAAACACTCAATGGCATACAAGGTCCAATAAAAGGCATCTTTTAGCTGCTTAGCTTTATCACCGTTTTTTAAATTATGTCGCCAGGTTTGTTGATAGACAAATAACCGACAGCCCAGTAGTTGTAGCTCCATGTCTTTAACTTCAGAGCGATAACGAGATTTATAAATAATATCGTTGAGCATCTCCCGAGAAAAATCACTATTGGCTACACAGGCAAGTAACGGCTCATAATTACTATTACAGTTGCTATTACTATTGCTATGCACGGCTTGCTGGCTACTGCCGTTAAAAAACACCTTATCAATATCTATGACATCAACGTCTGTTTCTTCAATGCCTGCCTCATCAATGCCTTCATGACCTGCTAACTGACTCGACTTTTTGCTCTGAATAGTTTTGCCGCCACAAGCGCTATGTTCAGCAATGTAGTCACTTGCTTGGTACCTAGTTTGCTCGCCCCGTAATGAGGCCTGATGTTTACCGGCCAACTTTTGACTAAAACTTTGTTTAAAGTTACCTCCGCGTTGCCAATCAATATCAGTTAACGGATTATAATGTTGACTGGTAATACAGCTATCGAGTGGCTGACTAGCAGCTAACTTAGCCAAGGGATTTTGCTGTTGTCGCCAGTTATCATTTATACGACTACCCGATGCATTGGTGGTGAAACCCTTTTTATGCCGATAGTGTTGTGCTTCAAACTTTGGCTTAATTTCATCGGTAACTGCACTGTCTGTAGTATTATCTGCTGCATTAGCTACTGCATTAGCTACGGCGCCACTTACCGAGCTACTTCCCACACTACTTACCACACTATTGACTTCGCCAGCATGATTTACCGCTACTGTTTGTATTGATAAAGCAGGAAAACATCGAAAGGCCAGTTCAGCGTTAAGCGTGCCAAAACCAGACTCTTCTTGATGGATTTTCTGCTCATCTTGCGGGTAAAGCCAGATGTTATCTAAGTAGCTATTTACTGTTGATAATTCATCTTCAACACCATCACCAGCTTTAGCATTGACTCCGGTTATACAAGGAGAAAATTTCTCTCTTTGATTTTCTCCTTGGCTTTCGCCCTGATAATGCCAAGGCAGTACCATAGATAAGCCGGCGCCTAACTCATCCATGGTTTGACAACAGTAAGCTAGTTGCTGTGCTTTGTCTGACTCCATGCCAGCCCACCGCGCCGCTAAATAGGTCGCGTAATAATGAAAATACCTATCCATTTAGCCATCCTTTTTTTGTTGTATCCTGGCTCTGTTCTCATTCACAGTTAACTCGCTTGTGGCGCCGCCAGCGTTTTAATATCACCGTTGAGACGTTTTACCATTTCAACAAACCTGTCGATTGCTTGTTTGGCTGCACCTTCATCAACTACCGATTCGGCCACATAAGGGTCGAGGTCAGTGCGAATATGACCACCTATCAAATTATCTTTTTTACGTTGAACAACGATGGCGTTAATGCTTTGACAAAAAGCAAAGGCTTCGGTTTTACAATAAATTCGGTGCTGCATTGATACTTGTGCACCTGTTTTATAGCGGGGAGCAGCATAAGAAACCATATAGGGCTGAACGCTAGGATCGTCGCCAACAATATCGGCACAGGAAAACAGCACAAAATCTGTCGACTTATGTAATTCCATCACCTCGTTACACATAGGTAAGTCACCCTCTACCCCAAGGTTATAGTCACAAAACAGCACATCAATACCTTTGATCAAGCCAGCCACCATATTAGTAAATGCACTTTGCACTTCACTGGGTATTTCATCGGTATCAGGTAGCAAGGTAAATGCTTCCGAACTGACAGTAAATTCCTTGTTCCAATGCGCGAGGAGTTCAGGATTATTACTACCATCTCGGTCTTTATATGCCACTTTATAGCCATTATCGAAACACTCTTCGACTTCAGGTTGATCGGTTAAGAATGCAAACTTACGCCCGTCAGCCGCTTCACATGAGCGAAATAGGATTTTTTTCATTTAGTTAAACTCCATTGTTGCTGTTTTTAGAATGAATGCTTGATAGCTATACCAGTTCCATTAATTATGGTGAGCTATCTTAAACGTAGAAAAAATTACAAAATACAAGGCGTTTACTTTTATAACTAGTTGTTCTAATTATTAAATAAATAACGAAGTAGTTTGTGATTTTAGTAAGTAGAAGTGATCACATAGTTAGTGGAATTGGTATTATCTTACTGATAATGAGAAAGTTAAACTTGGCGAAACCTCGGCCTTATACAGGTAAAACAACGCTCACTTTATAATATATACCCAAGCGACCTCAATATGCAGGATTCAGCTGGAATTAGAAACGTCTTTAGGCAAGGCATTGATTGAAGAGAATAATTATTCTATTGTCGAAACCAATAACGATGGATAAAGCGTTTCTAAGCCAGCCATTCTGGGACGTCTGAGAAAATCATGTTCATCGTTGATTAATTAATTAAGGGAACAACCATTAATGAAATACACGCCTTGATCATGAATCGCTCAGACGTCCTGAAACGAGCATATTGAAGTAGCTTGGGTATAGGTAGCAATACTCATGAGCTCTGCAGAGCGGCACTACTGACAAATTCACCAAAGGGAATATCCGCCTTTACCTGCCACTCTTTAAGACCCTGGGCTAGCTTATTTTCAAGTCCGATAAGTAATGATTTTTTCGCCCTATCATCGGCTTGAAAGACAAGTAAATGCACTAGTTCATCTGTTGCAACATTGAGATTAGGCAAGATTGCTGGCTTTTTTATATCTGAACTAAATGAAGAACTAAATGAAGAACTAAGACGAGCAATAAAGTCAGCTTTACTGACCACAACAGGTTTGTCTTTACCATTAGATAAACACACCTGTGTCGCGCCTATTTCTACATAACAACTTAGCTTGGCAAGGGTAATTTTATATATACGATTAACGGGCGCCTGATTAAGATATTCGGCTAAATTATCTAAGGTCACGCTAGTTTTATGCACCAAAATAAGCCAAGGGTGTAAGCAATCTAACCAATTTAATTTAGGGGTTAATTGTTTAACCTTACAGGCTTCCTTCAGGAAACTGTCGGTAGCTAAGTCGTTCAGTGACTGTTTAGGTAATGAAATATACACTCGAGCAATGGCCGATAATTCAGCACTGGCGACCAATTCGGCCATGGACGATACCGATGTTAAACTCATAATGAACTCAGCTAGTGTCAACTTGTGTTTATTGGCTAGGTTCAGTACATCTAAATGAAAGAAGCTATGCTCTACTGAGCGAGTAGTTGCTTGCTGATCATGCCTATTGTCCTTAATAACTCGAGGATAATGACCGCCATAACGAATTTTTCGGCCGCTATGTCCGGGGAGTCCTAACCACGGAAAAGCACGAGGCATTACTGATGATATTACTGATGGCATTAAACGAGCTAACAGTAAGTTACTTTGAGTACCTGCTTGTGTGCGCCACTGCAACCAGTTTTGCTGTTTTGTTAAGCTTATATCAAGACTTAATTCAGGGCTTTCATCGGTATGATTTAATAAGGCATGTTCACTGCCGGGCTTAACCTGACACAATATTCGCGGCTTGGCTTTGGTCGTTATTGCCACAGTTGATTCAGCTTGTTCTAGCTTAGCAAAATCAGCTCTAGCTACTTCTTGCCTATCTCGCTTTATTTTTTTTAGCTCTGACTTGTCTAGCTCAGCCTTACTTAGTTCAAGCCCATGTTGTTCAGACTCATTTAGCATAAACTGACTAGAATTAAACGGAGTAAACCTATCTGTTTTACTAATATCATTATCATCTGTAGTTAGTTGTTGTTCAGACTCATCCTGCGCTACTAGGCTAGCTTCGTTTTGCTTATTTGAGTTTGGCTCATGCAGCAGGTTGGGAATACTATTCAGCATAAGAGGTAACTGACTAACCAAATAAGCATAGGGGTCTTTACCTTTTTCAAAGTAAGCCAAAGGTTCATCATCAACTTCTAAGTCAGACGCTAATAGGTCCGTTTGCTGAGTCTGCAGTAAATCATCAATAACACCTTGTGTTATATGCTGTTCTTCCTTTGATTCAATTGGTGATTCTATTGGCGCTTTTATTTGCACTTTGACTGAGGCTTTACTGATAAAATCACAAGATCGAAATACACGCCTGCGTCGGTAGCGGATACGCTTTATATATTTAGCCATAAGTTCTGACATTTAAGGAGACAATAGCAGCAGATTAGCAAGTTAATTTAAATAAAACCCGGTGTAAGCTACTTAAATATATGACTAAGTTATTATTAGGTTATGTTTTAGATATGCTTTTAATTTGATTACTTATGCCGAGTTATAACTAGGTTAAGTTTGATTAGATTATGTTGATGCAAAAACGTTATTTCACCTTTAGGTTAAATAACGTTACCTGTGCAATTAAATAGCCGCAGCCACCGCCTTAGTGAGTACATCCATAGCACCATTAACGGCCTTTTGTACTGCCGCTTTACTCGCTATTTCTAAGGCAATCATTTCAGCTTCTACAATCAACTGTTCTCGTGCCAGCTCATTTGCAAAATCTTCATCATTAATTTCACTATCTACCCTAGCTTGGGCTAGTTCAGCAAGAGACTGTTTATTGTTATTTAATACCTTAGAGATACCTGAGCCAATTGCAGCTCCACCTTCTTCAAGGCTTTGCCCAGCAACTTGCGCCATATCACTAAATGTTTGACCGATATCTATACTCATTTTATACTTCCTTATTCACGGATTTAAGTAGTTACGAATGTTTTTATATTAAGCTCGGATCACGAATCCAGGCGTTTTTCTTTTGCTTCTTCACCTTTTATCATTGCCAGAAACAAGCGTTTGTACTGACTGCGATAGCGCTTAAGCATAAAATCAGAGAAGCTATTTTGACGTTCATGACGTTTTCGGTCTTGAGCCCACAAGCCAATAGCAATACCAAGCTGCTCGATGGTTAGCTCATTCATTATCCTACTTTCCTGACGCATTTTTAGCGCATTGAGTTTTACTTCCACCGATAGATATTTGGGCGCATTTGATTTGTAATCCCTGCGGTCTGGAGGCATATACAGCAGCTGGGTAAATAAGTGATCAACCTCTTGCGCTAACTCTTCCATCTGTTGCAATGACACTTCATCTCGCTCGGCCAGCAGTTGTAAGGAACAACCATAAAACATGCTAGTAAAAAATAGCACCAGCAATAAACCACCAAATTTTTTATTCATAGCGTTCATATTATTCATAGAGATCACCTATCCTTCGTTGTTATTAGTAATTGAAATTCTGCCAAATGTTTATGTAATTCAAGCTTACTAAGCTCTGGCTCGATAATTAACTTCTGTTGTAATACATTGAGTTCACTACTTAATTCAGTCATCCACTGAAGTTTTTCCTGTTGAAACTGATTTTGCAGTGATTGTTTTAATATTTCAGGGTCTGCTGCTACAGGTGGAGAAATAAAGGAGGAAACCGTTTCAACAATGCGGTCTAAAATGGTGTAGACCAAGTGGGCGGAGAAGCCCCCCACTAGAGCCATGGTAATGCGCAATGCGGCATGACTGACTCCTGAAGCTGCAGAGCCGCTTGCATTGCCTGCCGCCTCTGCCACAGCATCGAGGTTAACGGGTATTAGTTGAGTTAAAATAATACCCGCGATCAGACCAACAACAAAACGTACCCAATAAGAGCTTTCATATTTAGGGTCGTAGGAGCCAGCGGTCACATAGGTATTAGCTTTAAATAATGCCGAAAAAGAAGCACCAATTGCAGCAGCAGCCAATAAAATGGTTTGCACATAGAGTAGCCGAGTACCCTCCATATCAAACATACTAGTAACCATATTTTCATTATTAATATACTGCGATAAACTCAAGCTAATCAGGGCAATTAAAGAAATAATGGCCACCAGCATCATTTTACGAATAAGTGGCACTCGCCCTAAAAACAAAAAAATAGAGCCTTTTTCAGTCTCATCGTCCATGAGCAATATAGTTTCTGGTTTAGCTGGAGCGACAAGCTCAGCCAGATTGTTATGAGCAAAAGTGAGCTTTTCAGCCTTAAGCTCATGGTCGATATTTTGTTTTTGCTGCTGCAAGGTTTTGATTACTTTAATAGGTACATTTACTCCCTTGGCAAACGCATGTTTTACCATGACCTCACACTCTCGCTCGATGCGTAGCCAAATATCCTCTTTATCATTTTTTTGTTCGATATCTACTGCTTTTTTTTCTGTCACTGCAACTCTCTCATCCGCTCTTTAGTTAACTTTATTAAAAGCGCTACGCAGATAAAAAACTCGGGGGAACTTGGGGGATTTTATTTATTATGATTGGCCGATTTACCCGTGTTTAGTTATATATACCCGTCACAATTCAAGATGCATGTTTCAGAATGCTTGAGTAATTTTAATTCAAAGCACTGTGATGAAAGAATGGTAACGGGTATACACAGCGATATAACTGTCATTAATTAATAGGGAGTAAGTGATGAGTGAAGAAAAAATATCCCCAACAAGTAAGAAGGCATTAGCTTCACTTGATGCCGCGTTGAAGGTACTTAACAAACATGGAAAAAAAGCTAAACTAACAGCCAAACAATTTAGTTTGCAAGCTCAGGTAAAAATAAAGATAAAAGGCGTTAAAAAAGGCTTCGTCAGCCCAGACAAGCTACTTGAGGCTTTAAATAACTTGAATGCCGAGCTAAAAACCACCTTTAAGCTTTAGCTTGTCCTTGGGCACTTTTACTCTCGCCAGGCTTGTCTATTGCCTGCTTGAGACTATCGATAATTTTATCCATCAAAGAAAACAGCACATCAACGTTATAACCCATTAAAAATGCCAGCGCCATCGGTGATAATGATGCCAATGCAGTTGCCTCTTCTGGCTTTAAAAACCAGCCAATAATCATCCCGCCTAAGGCACCTAAAGTTAGTCTTAATCGATAGCGGATTTCACTGCTAAAGGTGTAAGTAATAGATTTTATTTCTTTTAATAAACTACGTAAGACAAAGATAAAGGCCCCTAACAAGCCATACATAAGCGGTAATATATAGCCTTGTAAAACCTTTAACACCGAGTTTGCAGATAAGACATTTTCAAAAAACACCATACGGGCTTGATGCAAGCTTCGGTTTAGCTCTAAGTTATCCAGTTGACTTTGATTGACCACCCGATCCCGGTATATGGCTTTTTTCTGCATTTCATATTTAGTTTGAAAATACGTGGGCATGCTGCCGCTAAAAGTACCACCAAATGACCATAACTTATTCCAATGCATTAACAGCTTATAGTTAGCATCAAGCTGTTGATTTAGCCTGGCAAGTTGTATTGACAAAGGTGCGCCTTCTTCTTTTGGAATGACTTCTTTATCGAGCTGAATTTGTATTTTTTCTCTTTGTTCAAAAATACTATGGAGATTACTACTGAGCTCTTTACCAAACAGATAATAAATTTGCGTTGTTAACAATAATAACAATGCCAATAGGGTATAGCGGCGGTACCAGGAAACCGCATACGCCGCTTTGGTTGGTTTGCTGCTTTTACCTGTTAACACTGGTATTACAGCATTCACACTCTCAATAGTCACTGGATACACTATTTTGGCCAACTTATCATAATTAAGCAAAAATACAGTTTCGACTTCAGCGCTCCATTCGTCTCTAAGCAATTTATATTTAGCATCAACTATAATTTGAGTCACATCTGCAGATAATTCTGCACCGCCATTTCTAGCGATATAAGCAATTAACCTTTGCCCGTCACTTATCACCTGCGCTATTTCGGGTGATACTGGGCCTATGCTTTCATTATTTTTTCTACTCACTTATGCCTCCTATCACCCGAAAAAACCGATTTAACACTTAGCTAAATTAGTTACCGGCACTAACCAGTGACTAATTGATTACCATAGCGATACTCAGAAACTACTCTGCCCTTATAGTCGGTTAAAATACCAATATCACCACGGTTGTTCCAGATAGCACTTTTACTATTGAAAGAGAAACCACCTGTACTTTCATCGATATGGTTGGTATAAATTCTGATGCTGCCCCAGGGTTTTAACTGCGAATTTTCTGGGAAAATAAATTGCTGATTCTTACCCGCACTGAGCTGCCAATTTGATAGGTCAACCCAGCTATCACCGGTATTTGATACTTCAATATATTCATCTGCTTCGGTATACTTTTCATTACCGTCAAAACAAATATGACTAATTGAAAGCAAAGAATGTGCTGTATCACCATACCGCCAAGAGGAAATCAGTTCCCCTTTGTGATCATATATAGCGACAAGGTCACCATCTTGATTCCATAAAGGTTTGGAGTTAGCTACCTTTTTCAGCAGTAGATGGTCTGAATAGATACGCGTTTTCGAATAGGGTTTGAGCTGCTCCTCATGAAAGAAATCAGAGTTCTGATTACTCGAGCGAAGCGTCCAGTCAGTAAGCTCTATTATTGAAGGTCCGGTATTATGAATTTCAATATAGTTATTTACTTCTTTATCATCTCGGCTATTGTCAAATTGAACAGCACTAATAATAATTTGCCGTGGCTGTAATAGTTCAAAGCAGCTTTCCCACCAATCCTGAAAAGCGGATCCACTATTACAACTATCTATACGTTTTTGATGCTTAACGCCCGCATATTCATCAACCCCCTTACCTAAGGTAAGCCAAGTTTTCTGTACATCAGTAGAGTTTTGTAATCGCGTTAGTTGCTCTATGATTTCCATCTTCTTTTTATTTTCCATTATTTTGTCCTAATAAATAAGTGATGTTTAAAGGTAATAGTGCTAAAGATGTTTTATCAGATCACATTCAGTACTTCTTTAGCGCGATTTAGAAAGGCGATTCGCTCTTCTAAACCATGATAACCACCATTGATTTTTCGAGTAACTAGTCTGATATCATCTTGATCAGCTGGTCCATTTAGCTTATTTGACTGCCAATACCAACAAGCTGCAGCAACGGCAGTCTCTGCGTCTTTGGCCAACAATTCGGGCTCCGCTTCAATATTCAAACCTATATCTGAGCCGCAACGGGTGTAATTATTACGACCAGTAAGCTGGATCAAGCCTCGGCCCCGGTAACGCCAGCCATCACCTGAGTCACTATCGCCATTGCCCATACGGTTTGCGTAGACGATATTGGCAATACTCTCGGGATTGCGGGCATGTTTCTCAGCCATTTCGTCGGAGGGAAAGTATTTACCAAACACTGCTCGCAACGCTTTAGCGCTGTAATTTAAATTTTCTCGGCGATATTTAAAACTGCCACTTTCATGGGCAATTTGGGCGATAAAGTGCGCAACTTGCATATTTGAAATGATTTGGTAGTCACTTAGTTGGTTATTGAGTGCTGTTAAATAGAACTCAATATTTTCAACTTTAGCTGCAGGCATAATAGCTTGTAGCTGCTCTTTGCTTAAAACGATAGTCATACGATGTCCTTTTATATGTTTCTGAGGGGTCATTTAAAAACAATAATAGGATGGCATTGCATGCCAGTGCTTACACGGGGGAAGTTAGGGGGAATTGCTGTAAATCAATGATAAGTAGCTAAAAAACATGACGAGAAATTTTACTTTTATACTTGTTTTAGAAGCTCAAATACAGTGGTTAAAATGTTTTACAGCTTTGATGAATGAGAAGGTATTGATCTGCTGTACAGGCTGGCTATTAATGAAACAGTATTTCAAATTAGATCACATTATCTGGGGTCGATAAAATCAAATAAGCCACTAACAACTTAGTACAAAGCTGTTAGTGGCTTTAAACAATACTGAGAACAAAATATTGCTGTCTGTTTGCATGTATTAGCGCACGGTACAGTTCAGCTTAAAAAATAAAACTTAAAGTTAAAGTTAAATAACTTGTTTACCCGCTTGATATAGAGCTGATAACGGATTTACGCCAAACTGATAACATAACTCTGCTGGTTGGTCTATGTTCCAAAGTGCAATATCAGCATCAAAGCCAACGGCCAACTGACCTTTAGACATGTCTAATCCTAGGGCTTTTGCACCATAACAAGTAATACCTGCTAAAGCCTCGCTTGGCGTTAATTTAAATAATGTACACGCCATATTTAACATTAGGTGAATATTATGTATTGGTGATGTACCTGGGTTAGCATCGGTTGCTATTGCCATAGGCACTTGATATTGACGCAGTAAGTCGATTGGTGGTAATTGCGTCTCACGCAAGAAGTAAAAAGCGCCAGGTAATAATACCGCGGTCATGCCTGATTTTTTCATTGCCTTAATGCCCGCTTCATCTAAAAATTCAATATGATCAGAAGATAAAGCATCATAATTAGCTGCCAGCTCAGAAGCGCCAAGATTCGATAATTGTTCTGCATGTACTTTAATCGGTAGGTTATAAGATGCTGCTGCCTCAAAAACACGCTTAGTTTGTGCCAGGCTAAAACCTATACCTTCACAAAACACATCAACCGCGTCGGCTAAGTTTTCATTAACCACCTGTGGCAGCATTTCATTGCAAACAATATCAAGGTAGCCATCAGCATCATCTTTATATTCAGTTGGTAAAGCATGGGCGCCGAGAAAAGTACGCTTGATAGTTACCGGCAATTCATCAGCTAACAGACCAGCCACTTTAAGCATTTTAATTTCATTAACAGTATCTAAACCATAACCTGATTTAATTTCAACGGTAGTTACACCTTGCTGGTGTAACGCGGTTAGTCTAGGTAAAGCGCTTGCCAGTAATTCTTGCTCACTAGCCTTTCGAGTCGCTGTAACAGTAGAAACAATACCGCCGCCCGCATTAGCAATTTCTTGATAGCTTTTACCTTGCAAGCGCATTTCAAATTCGTTGGCGCGATTGCCCCCATAAACCAGATGGGTATGACAATCGATTAGGCCCGGCGATAACCACTGACTCTTACCATCAATCACCTTAACCTTGCTTGCATCATAACTGGGTAGATCGGCTTCTTTTCCTAACCAGACAATTTTCCCTTCAGCTATCGCTAGTGCACCTTGATTAACTTCACCATAGCTATTGCCCCCGTCAGTCATAGTAGCTAAATTAACGTTAATATAAAGGGTTTGCCAAGAATGTGAATTAGTCATAAAAGTGCCTGATAATCGTGATAAAATAGTTGTCACTTGAGTATTAAAGACCAGCATCAACTTATTTTATAGAAGCTATTGCTAAGATAAAGATAGTTATAGTCTTTATTCGCCAAGTTTGCTCTCTGGTAAGCCAAACTTACCTATTTAATATAAATTCTACCTTTTATCCTATCAACACACAACTTGTATATACAACCCTTGCCTTTTCCTGAAATTTATGCGACCTTATCATTAAGTTAACTTCAGAGCCCGCCTAAATACGGCAGAAAAGACAATGGCAACTAATAGCGATAATACAGTAAATAAATCAGCTAAACCGGCTAAATATACAGTGATAAAACAGTATATTTGCGAAAACATTGAGTCTGGTGAATGGCCACAGAATGCCAAGGTACCTTCTGAAAATGAATTAACTCAAAAATTCGATGTTAGCCGTATGACCGCAAGACGCGCTTTACAAGATTTAACCGAGCAAGGAATCTTAGTACGATCACAAGGCGCAGGCACCTTTGTCGCTACCTTTAAATCGCAATCGTCGCTGTTAGAAATTCGTAATATTAGTGATGAAATTAGTGAACGTGGTCATCAACATAAAGCCAAACAGTTAATACTCAGATCTATTGCTGTTAGTGAAGAGTTAGCCATTTTATTAAATTTGAAAAATAATGAACACGTTTATTATTCAGAGATTTTACATCTTGAAAATGACGAAGCTATTCAATTAGAACAACGTTATGTTAATGCCAGTTTAGTGCCTGAATATTTATTACAAGACTTTACCCAAATTACTCCACATGAATACCTTTCATCGGTGGCACCTTTAACAGAAGCAACTCACGAAATAGAAGCGGTATTAGCAAGTCCTGAAGTTTGTCAGCATTTAGAGATCGAAACGAATATCCCCTGCTTACAAGTAAAACGTCGTACTTGGTCTAAACAAGGTGTAGTCAGTTTCGCTATTTTAACATCGCCAGGTAATAAATATCGCTTAGGTAGCCACTTAGTTGTCTAGTGTTGCTAAAAATAGAAACTTTAATACAGAATTTAACGTAAAAATAGATGAGTAACTAATATTACTCAGTAGTAATAAGTAGCATAAGAGTCTGGGGATTTCTCAGGAATGAATGCGGAGCTATGCCAATATCTACGAAATAGCTCTGCTAGTCTAGAGGCTATTCCTATCTAAAAGGAATAGCCTCTAATCTTTTACAGTGATAAGTTATTTAAAATATCGTCATCAACTAGGTTCGCTAAGGTAACTTTAAGTTTAGGCGTTCTGGCCATTTCGCGCTTTATTGCAAAATTAGCTTCTTCATTTCTCGCCCAACTGCGACGTGCAATGCCATTGTTAACATCAAATAACAGCATAGACTTTAGCTTACGCTCTGCATCATCAGTACCATCAAGTAACATACCAAAACCACCGTTGGTTACTTCACCCCAACCAACGCCGCCGCCATTATGGATAGAAACCCAAGTAGCACCACGGAAACTGTCGCCAATTACATTGTGGATTGCCATATCAGCGGTAAAGCGACTGCCATCATAAATATTAGACGTTTCGCGGTATGGTGAATCGGTACCACTGACATCATGGTGATCACGACCTAGTACTATAGGACCAATTTCACCACTATTAATGGCATCATTAAAGGCTTTAGCAATTTCCATTCTGCCTTGTGCATCAGCATAAAGAATGCGAGCTTGTGAGCCAACAACTAAGTTGTTTTGCTTGGCGTCTTTAATCCAGGTAATGTTGTCTTGCATTTGTTGCTGAATTTCTTCAGGCGATTCTTGCATGATTCTTTCAAGCACACTTGCTGCAATAGCATCGGTTTTATCTAGATCTTCAGGTTTACCAGAAGCACATACCCAACGGAATGGTCCAAAGCCATAGTCAAAACACATTGGCCCAAGAATATCCTGAACATATGAAGGATATTTAAAGTCGATGCCATTTTCAGCCATTACATCACCACCAGCACGAGAAGCTTCTAATAAGAAAGCGTTGCCGTAGTCGAAGAAGTAAGTGCCTTTAGCTGTATGTTTATTTACTGCATCGGCATGGCGCCTAAGTGTTTCTTGTACTTTTACTTTGAACACTTCTGGTTCTTCTCGAATTAATCGATTCGATTCTTCATAGCTAATGTCTACTGGGTAATAACCGCCTGACCAAGGGTTGTGCAATGACGTTTGGTCTGAGCCTAAATGAATGAAAACTTCTTTTTCATAAAAACGTTCCCATACATCAACGATATTCCCGATGTAAGCAATTGATACGACTTCTTCACTAGCTTGTGCTTCTTTGACACGCGCAACAAGCTCATCCATGTCATCAATTAACTCGTCAACCCAACCTTGCTGATGGCGTTTAGTCGCGGCATTAGCATTAACTTCTGCGCATACTGTAATGCAATTAGCTATGTTACCTGCTTTAGGTTGCGCACCACTCATGCCACCTAAGCCAGCTGTTAGGAATACTTTACCTTTAGATGTTTCGCCCTTCTTTCCACCGGTATTAAGCACTTTACGGAAGGCATTCATCACCGTAATAGTGGTGCCATGAACAATGCCTTGTGGGCCAATGTACATGAATGACCCCGCAGTCATTTGCCCATATTGCGTTACACCTAAGGCATTAAACTTTTCCCAATCATCTGGTTTAGAATAATTAGGGATCATCATGCCATTGGTTACTACAACACGTGGCGCTTCTGAAGATGACGGGAATAATCCCATCGGGTGACCAGAGTATAAATGCAAGGTTTGATCGTTTTCCATCTCACTTAAGTACTTCATCGTCAACAAGTATTGTGCCCAGTTTTGAAAAACTGCACCATTGCCGCCATAAGTAATTAACTCTTCAGGGTGTTGTGCAACAGCAGGGTCTAGGTTGTTTTCAACCATTAACATGATAGCTGCAGCTTGCTGACATTTTGCCGGATAATCAGCGATTGAACGAGCTTTCATATGGTAGCTAGGCTTAAAGCGGTACATATAAATACGACCGAAGTATTTTAGCTCTTGAGCAAACTCAGTAGCTAATTCCTGATGCCATTCTTTAGGGAAGTAACGCAACGCATTTCTTAACGCTAACTGTTTTTCATCGCTATTAAGAATATCTTTACGTTTCGGAGCACGATTGGCATCAGCAGGGTAAGCCTTTGCTTGTGGCAATACGCTTGGAATGCCTTGCTGAATCTCTTCTTTAAAAAGCGTTAGGTCTTTTAAATTCATCGTTGTATTCATGGTAATTGGCTCCCCTAATTATTTGCTGTCATCAACGTTTAAACTAACGGTAAACGCTTGTGACTTAACTAATCTGATCATGGCATCAATGTCAGGTTTTAATAATCTATCTTCTTCAAGTTTAGCGACTTTTGCTCTAATGATTTGGTGGTTTAGTTCAATAATATCAGAGCATTTGTTAGGGCGTCTAAATTCAAGAGCTTGTGCCGCATACATTAATTCGATAGCCAGTATTTTCTCTAAATTACCTAAAATTTGATTTAATTGTCTGCCAGAAATACTGCCCATGGAGACATGATCTTCCTGACCCATCGAGGTAGGTACACTATCAGCAGAGGGTGGGAAACAAAGCGATTTGTTCTCGGTTACCAGTGCCGCTGTTGCATATTGCGGGATCATCATGCCTGAGTTTAAGCCACCTGCAGAGGTCAATAATCTTGGTAAACCGTGAATACCTTCTAATAATAGGTAACAACGTCTGTCTGAAATGTTGCCCAACTCTGATGCGGCAATCGAAGCATAATCAAGCACCATTGCCAACGGTTGGCCATGGAAACTACCACCTGAAATTGCTTCTTCGCTACTGATAACAATTGGGTTATCAGTAACAGAATTCATTTCAATTTCAACTAACTCTTCTAAATGATAATAGGCATTACGTGATGCGCCATGCACTTGTGGAATACAGCGCAATGAATAAGGGTCTTGCACACGATCACACTCTTCATGATCAGCCATGTTTTGTGAATCTTTAAAGAACTCTCTCATGCGCGCAGCAACAACAAGGTTACCTTTAAATGCACGTGTTTGATGTAACTCGTCTCTAAATGGAGATTCGCTACCTTGCATACCTTCGATACTCATTGCACCTGTCATATCTGCTAGGTCTAATAAGTAACGCATTTTAGTTAATGCTGTGATGCCGTGAGATAATATAAATTGTGTGCCATTAATTAACGCCAAGCCTTCTTTTGCTTGCAGGTCCATCACGTCTAGACCATGTTCGCGAAGTAGCGGTGCAGCCGGCACTATTTCTCTATTTTTCCCCTCTTCACCTTGCCAGAACTCACCTTCACCAAGTAATGGTAAAAATAAGTGAGAAAGTGGTGCTAAATCACCTGATGCACCCACTGAACCTTGTTCAGGCACCACGGGGATCAAATCAAGTTTGATAAACGCTAACATACGTTCTACTACTTCAAGGCGAATACCTGAAAATCCTTGACTAAGTGCGTGTACTTTAGTGATCAACATCAGCTTTGAAATTGCTTTTTCAATTGGCTCACCAACACCTACGGCATGAGTGATTAGCAGGTTTTTTTGTAATAAATTAGTATCTTCAGGAGAAATTTGGGTATCGCATAACGGACCAAAACCCGTATTGATACCATAGACTGCTTTATCTGAAGCGGCCATTTTATCTACTCTTTGGCGACTTGTATTGATTTTATCTATCGCTTCTTGGCAAAGCTCAGCTTGAATACTGCCGTTAGCAATACCATTTACGATATCAAGATTTAAACGGTCTATACCATATTTAAACGTCATCTGAATTCTCCTAAATATTTATACCAACCGGACTAATTTATTGCTCACTTAGCGAGAATTAAAAGGTTTAGAGGCAAGGCATTGATTAAAGAGAATGGTTATTCCCTTGTCAAAATCAATAACGCTGCATATAGACCTTTTAAACTCGCCCTTCGGGAGTTCATTAGCAAACTGATAACATCACAAAATGAATGAAATATAGAGGAACTATGTTTAACTCATTTTATTTGTTTTAAGTTCGCTAATGTAACTCTAAGTTGACCAAGAAATTAATCCGTTTGGTATTAGTTGTTTTGTGCACAACGTGCGACTAATGAAATTATTTTAACTTGCTCTATATGTTTTATAAATACATAATAATCGTAATTCATTCCGATTATATCGAACTAATGAGAATATAAAAATGCAAGTTCATGACGTTGATTTACGTTTACTGAGAATATTCGTCGCCATCGTTGAGTGTGGCGGTTTATCAGCGGCAGAGTCCCGTTTAAATATAGGTCGTTCTACCATTAGTTCCCACTTATCTGACTTAGAAGTGCGTTTAGGTATCAAGTTATGTAAACGTGGCCGTAGTGGCTTTGAGATAACAGAATCTGGTCGCGTGACTTATCAAGCTTCATTAGAATTACTACAACAATGTGAAGCGTTTGCTAGTACTGTCGCCAGCTCTAAAAATGAACTTTCAGGCCGAGTAACTATTGCGACCATAGATACTTTAGTCAGTGATCCTCGTTGCGGTGTTGCCCGTACCATTCGTGCATTGAAAGCAAAAAGTAATAATATTCAGTTTGATATTAATGTTTGTGAAGCACGAGAAGTTGAAACATCTGTAGTCAATGGTCGTTCTTTGGTGGGAATTGGCGTAAGTAGACACCACTTACGCGGCTTAGACTATTATCCTTTACACAATGAAAATAATTACTTGTATTGTGCTGTCGACCACCCTTTATTTGATTGCAAACCTTCAGAAATCAATAAACTGCTACAAGATGCCGAAGTGATAACCAGTAACTATATGCGTGATAAAGAAAGTAGGAATGACGGTTTAAATTATCAAACCAGCGCCATTGCTTATCACGATGAAGGCATAGCCCACTTAATATTATCTGGAGAATTTATCGGTTATTTACCCGACCATTATGCAAATTATTGGGTCGAAAAAGGGCTATTCAAGGCAATTTTACCTGAGAAATATTCTTATCAAATACCTGTCGTCTTAATCTCCTCAAAAAATAACATCATCTCACCGTTAGCAAATGCACTGATAGAAGAAATCAAACGCTGTCATTCTTTTGGCTAATGCTTGTATTGGCAGGTGAAGGAATTAAAAATTAAAGGAAAATAACCTGAACTCTGGATAATGAGTACTTGATGCTTAAGTAAAAAATACTGCTTACGATTGTTAAGAAAAAAACTTACTAGATGAAGTAGATATATACTCTATCGATGTTTCAATTTCTTCAATTATCAAGGCAAAACGTTTATGAATAATAGGTTATTTATCGACGTTTTAACGCCGATAATTGGATAAAGGGGAATATTGAGCAAGTGCTGCTTATCCAGCGCTCAGGTTAAATAAAAACACAAAAAAGGGCAACATATGTCGCCCTTGCTAACGCTTCCGAGCTACATTTAAAGCGCAGCTTTAATCTCTTCTGCCGTTTTTAATCGTCGAATATCGACAAATAGCTCATCTGCTTGTTGATAATGATTTTTTAAATATTTCAGCCATTGCTTGATACGATTACAGTAATACTTACTCTTGTCGCCGTGAGTTTCAAATTCTGTATAAGCAGATAATATAGCTAGCACTTCTAACCACGGCATAATATTACTTTCTTGTTTAATGACCTGCCCTAGGTTCGGAATAGTCAGTGCGCCACGACCAACCATAAGATCTTTACAGCCAGAAACTTCTCGACATTTGATGGCATCTGCTAAATTCCAAATTTCGCCATTAGCGATAACGGGAATATTAATGGCATTTTTAATTTTAGCAATCCACTGCCAATGCGCAGGTGGTTTATAACCTTCTAATTTAGTACGGGCATGTACAGTAAGTTCATTGGCCCCTGCTGCCTCAACCGCTTGCGCATTTTCTATGGCGAGGGTTTTATCTTCATAACCCAAACGAATTTTAGCACTGACAATGGTCTCGTTAGGTACCGCTTCTTTAACGGCTTTTATTATTTGATAAAGATTTTCAGGATCTTTTAATAAAATAGAACCGCCACGACTTTTATTAACCGTTTTAGAGGGGCAACCAAAATTCAAATCGATACCACTGGAACCAAGCTCAATCACTTTAGCGGCATTTTCAGCCATATACTCAGGATATTGTCCTAATAACTGTACACGAACAGGTGTGCCCGCTTTAGTGCAGCTACCGTAAACATCAGCACCAATTAACTCGGGGCAGTAACGATGAAAAACACGATCGGGAAGCACTTGGTCAACCACACGAATAAACTCAGTGACACAGAGATCATAACTACCTACTTGGGTAAGTAAATCACGCATTCTGTAATCTAACACGCCTTCCATTGGGGCAAGTACAACACGCATTAATATGCAGCACTTTCATTAGCTAACAATATTTTCGAGGTTTTTCGCGTCCGGTAATACGTCATTAACTTTATCAGCATAAAGTAAAAAACTAAGGTTAAAGAGGCAACTGTTAGGTGAGTAATGATGGTGAATAACTGTAAACTCTCTTGCCAAAAAAAGATCGGGCCTGAATAAGTAACATAGCAAAGATCCAAAATAGTGACATGGCCCCAAACCACAATAAACAGTAGTTTAGCTTGATGGCGAGTAATAAAGTTTGTTGGCAGTAAATTCAAAAGACGACTCAGTAATAAATATCGGCGCTAGTATATCAAAGTACTGCCTTGCAGTATAAGGATCACTGCCAGTGAAAACGATAAGCTGCTTATAAAACAGATAACCTAGTTACCTTGATCAAGCCATTTGAGTAAATCGGCATAGACAAAATGATAGTTTAACACCGCTTTCGTTTTGCTACCTGAGACTATCTTAGGCTCATCACCTGATAACATCTCATCCTCTTCAAAAACCGGAGCAGGTAATTGTAAGGCTGTAGCTGCTGCCTGATAATATTGCTTTTTAGTTACTTGAGTTGAGCTAACACCATTAAAAATCCCACCAACGAGGTTACTTGTTAATATTGCCTGAATAAGGCCAACTGCATCTTGTTGATGAATCAAGTTCACAATGGCTTGTGGACTTTTTAACATACGACCATTTAACAAAAACTTGCCTGGATGACGATTAGGTCCAACTAAACCCGATAACCTCAGTACATAACCATTACGATTAACTAGGCCATCATTTGACTCATTAAAGCTTTGTTTACCATAACGATGCTCATTAAATAGAAGCACAGCTTGCTCAGCTTGACTTAATAGCGATACTTTATCAGCGGATAAATCCAATTTAATGTTTTCATCAACTAATCCTGATAAACCGTTATAAACTGCACTACTGCTCAGTAGAATAATTTTCTCGACACAGTTACTCGCTTTAGCTGCAGCAACTAACTGCTGAACTTTTTGTGCATAATCTACTCGGCCCTGTCGAAATTGTGGCGTAATGGCGATGACTAAACATTGTCGATTAAAAATGGGGTGCTTATTTAACAACGTTTGCTCTGTAGGTAAACATAAGACTTCAGCAGTGAGACCTTCACTTTTTAACTGCTCGACATTTTCAGCATTGCTACGGGTTGCCAGTACTTCGATATTTTGTTTTTTCAACTGATGCGCTAATGCGGTGCCCAACCAACCACAACCGACTATGCCTACTGAACTACCTAACAATAGGTTAACTTTATTTTTCATTGATTATTATTCTTTTCATAAGATTTAATTTGTGTCACCAGCGCTTTAGCTAAACCATTAGGCATTGGGATTGATAGATTATATTGGGAAATTTTCCAGCCTTGAGCGGTTTTAATTAATATCCCTGAGCCACGACAACTACCATAGCTTTCACTAAATAATAATTCATCAAAAAAGGCTACCTGCCCAGCTTGAATAATACTGATGTTACGCTCTGTTGGTATGTAGAGCCAGCCTGTACCTTTTGAAAAATATGGCACAACAAAATCTTTATACTGCTCTTTACTCCAGCGCTCGCTGGCATCGGTCCCAAGAAAAATAGCATCTTCGCTAAGTAAGTCGAAATAGGGCTTAGCCTTTGCACTCGCAGCAGCTTGATGAAAGCTATTTAATACTTTGGCTATATTTTTCTCATCCGTAGCGGCAAGTGCCTTAAAGCTAAACAAGCCAGAAGCTATAGCTAACACTATCGCTATAACGGCTAAAGAATACTTTTTCATTATTTTCTCACTTATGAACTTTCAAAATTAGTTTCTGGTTTAGTTTTATGTTTATGCTTATGCTCGAATTTTACTAAGGCTTAGCGGCTAAAACAGCATAACTACCGGTAAAGGTTGCCGCAATATTATCACCATTATAAATATGCGCGGTTAACTTAATACGAGCATTTTTACCTAATGTTAATCGACTGAAGTCACCTGATACTGACGCTGCAGAAACTTTTGCGTAACCAAGTCCTGCTATCGGCGCATGATATTCGATATTAGCTTTTGCTAAGACAATGTCACCTTTTATCTGCTGTTGTTGTAGTTGCAAATATACCCAGCCCCAGCCAGATAATGTTGCCAAGGTATAAATACTGCCAGCAAACATAGTGTTATGTAAGTTTTTATTAAAGCTAGCGTCACAATGAGTGATAAGCTCTTGACCATCAAAATAACTAATTTTAATGTTCATCGCTTTGCTGAGCGGAATAGTATCATGCCAAACATCTTGCAGTGCAGTTGACGATATAAGCTGGTGATTATTAGCATGAGTACAGGTTTTACTCATCGAAAAATGTTTAATTTCATCAAATAATAGGTGTGAAAAACCGTGAGACTGGTAACCGAGCTTCAGGTAAAAAGCCATAGCACTTTCCCTAGCGTTTAAACTCAACTCAGTAATACCTAACTTTTGTGCTGCTAGCTCTAGCGCTTTGATAATTATCTGACCAAGACCTTGTCCTTGCGCTTTTGAGCTTACAGCCATAAAGCGAATTTTAGCGCTGAACTGGCTAGATTTTTCTAGTCGACCAACCGCTAATACAGTATTATTTTCATCGATAATCATGCGATGGAAACTTTCTTGCTCTAGACTATCTCGTTCACTACCCAGTGCCTGGCCCCATGGCTTGCGTAACACTTGCCAACGTAATTGGTAATATTGCTCAAACTCTACAGCTGTTTTTGGTGACCTACAGACATTCATTGGCTATCCTTACGCTTATTCAAGATTATTAACAGTAAATTTAGGAATTGGTTAATGCAGTTGACAAAACATTTAGCCCAAGGTCGCTTAGTGTATTTAAGCCAACAACAAGATGCAATAACGGTTAGTGAAAACGACTATTATCGCTGGATGGCATTTAGTGACATAGTGCAAAGTGTTATGCACAGACGTAAGCCTTGGCAATTAACCCTACCCCATCAAATTGCGCTGATGTTACCACTGCTTTTTTTTCGGCCAAAACGCATCATTGAATTGGGCTTGGGTGGTGGTAACCTGACTCGATTTTTACAACATTTATCAAGCGAGATAAAGTTAACGACAATCGATCATAGTCAAGGTGTTATCGACAGTTTCGAGCAATATTTTAACCCTGAGCAGGCTAAACTAGACATTGCCTGTGCTGATGGCATGAGCTGGTTAGCACAGCAAAGTGCTGTTGAACTTGATTGGATTATTTGTGATGTCTATCAGTCGCAAGAGTTTGGCTTTGATGCCATCGTCAAGCAACTTGAAACGCTAACGGCTAAGTTGAATTCGCAAGCCTGTTTATCCATTAACTTACCTGACATTAGCGATAGCGATATTAACTTATGTCTAACCATATTGCAGCAGCTACAACCAGAGCATCATATAACTTATTTTAATATTCCTAATTACCTGAATATTGTTATTCACTTAACACCTAAAGATTGGCCACTGCACCGTTTAATAAAGCGTAATAAACAAAGTTATCTTCCATTAGTAACAATGAAGCGCTGGCGAAAATTTTGGCCTCATGGCTTACAACTGAATTAACCCCTGTTACCGCTTTTATTTCAATCATTTCTGCTTCACTGTGCTTGTTAAGACAAACGTCCTAAATTTCAGGCAATAAAAAAGCATGCCGAAGCATGCTTTTATCAAAATAATTATTGTTTAACTATTTTCTAGCAGCGTCTTTAGCTATTTTAGCCGCTTTAACTTCTGCAATAACAGTTTCGCACCGTTATTAGGACAAGGCACCTGTATTGTTAGCTGAGATAATTCAGTTGGAATTTTCTTCATGCCTTAAACGCTTAGTTATCAAATTTAAGACACAAAAAAGCCTACCGAAGTAGGCTTTTAAATTAACAATTAAGTGTTAACTATTTTCTAGCAGCGTCTTTAGCTATTTTAGCCGCTTTAACTTCTGCAATAACAGTTTCA
>NZ_JQEC01000069.1 GCF_000764185.1 Colwellia psychrerythraea | reverse complement strand
ATGCTACCAACACTTGGACCATTAATAGTGAAAATGCAGGTACGTTAAATACAACTAATTTCACAAATTTCAATAATTTGACTGGTGGTACAGGTATAGATAACTTTACCTTGTCTGATATAGACCATGTAACTGGTTTGATTGATGGCGGTGTAGGTATTGATAGTGTTGCTATTAATGCAAGTAATCAAGATGTTTATTTGGGCACAGATATAACCAACATTGAAACGTTATCAGCCCAAGCGGGCACAAACACTTTACGTGGCGAAAACGCGACTAACGATTGGAATATCACTGCTGCCAATACAGGTACTATCGATGACCAAACAACGACTTTAAGCTTTACTAATTTTAGTGAATTGGTTGGTGGCACCTTAGTTGATGACTTTCTTTTTGATTCCACAGGTAGTGTGAATAGTTTAGCTGCAGGCACAGGTGAAGATGTCATTAGTGTTGATAACATCACGCAGGTAGCTACGACGATAGATGGTGGCGCCAATGACGATATACTTAATTTAAATACTGATAATCAAATCATTACACTTGCTTCAGTAACGAGTATAGAAACAATTAATGCAACGGCG
>NZ_JQEC01000068.1 GCF_000764185.1 Colwellia psychrerythraea | reverse complement strand
TGATCTTCCCCCGATAAAACGGACACCAAAATCTAACTAAAGATGAGGTGTCTTATGCCTAAGTACAACAATCCAAGACGAACTTGGAAGTATTCAAATGACTTCAAAGTCAACGCTATTCAATTAAGTTATGTTGTTGGCGTCACAATAAAATCAGTCGCTGAAAAACTCGACATACACCCGTTTATGCTGTCACGATGGCGAAAAGAATATCGTGAAGGGATCATTGTGGCTGATAAACGAAAAAAAGTGGCTGGCCAATCAAAAGCCAAAAAAGTACTTACCAAAGAACAACAACTAGAACGTGAAAATAAACAGCTCAAGGAGGAGCTGTATATCCTAAAAAAGTGGCAACGGTTTCTTGCCGAGGAACATCAAGCCGATATCGATTCATCGAAAAACTCAGAGCCGACATAAAGGTAACGAGATTACTGAAGTTTTTTGATGTTTCTAAAAGTGGCTATTACGATTGGTGTGAACGTCAACCAAGTGCTAGAGCGATAGAGGATGTTGAACTTAAAAAGAAAATTCAGCAAATATTCACTGAGAATAAAGGACGCTATGGTAGTCCCCGCATATTTAAAGCCTTGCAAAAGCAAGGATACAGCATAGGTAAAAAACGTGTTGAACGCTTGTATCGTGCACTTGGCTTGGTCGCTCGAGTGATGCGCGTGACGACACGCTCTGCGTTTTATAAGCGCTTCCTTACGACAGGTAAAAACTTACGACCTGATGGTGAAGTGCCATTGGTTAAAAATAAAGTATGGGTAGCAGATGTCACGTATTTGAAAGTGAAAGGTATATGGCGTTATTTATCGGTAATAATGGATTTATATTCACGGCGTATTATTAGCTGGAGTTTAGATAAAAAGAGAACGATGGAAGTCACCAAACGAACACTAAAAAATGCAATAAAGAACCGAAGACCTCAAGGTGGTTTAATGCTGCATACAGACCGAGGTGTGGAATATCGAGGTAATGTTTTTCAAACGGCTTTAAAACGAGCAGGTATTACACATAGCTTAAGCCGAGCGGGTAAATGTACTGATAATGCGCATATGGAGTCATTTTTCCATTCAATGAAGACCGAAGTTATTCGCGGTAATGTATTTAATAGTGATAAAGAACTGCGCGGAACACTTGGAAGTTACATTAACAAATACTACAATGTTTCGAGGCTGCATTCAGGGATAAATTATTGTTCGCCAATAGAATATGAAGCCCTGGCAGCGTGAAAAAAAATGTGTCCGTTTTATCGGGGGAAGATCACAAATAACAGTTGGCTTTTGCTCCTGCGTCGCTTATTTTAGCCAACATATTATTTGCCTCTTAACGAGGCGTTAGGCATATAGTCAATTGTGGCGTTTTTTTCTAGAGGGAGTTAACAATTTTAAATCGTAAAGCGCTAATTTTAATTGTTGCTCTAATTACTAGTTTTGCTAGTAAATTGTCCGCTGAAACAATCTTATCTGTATCACACTGTAAATATATTACGGTTAAAGAAGATATACTCTCATTAAGTGTCCCTATTAAAGAAGAGATAGATGCAATATTTTACTGTCCAACTTCTAAACAGAAAGAATTAACTATTCAGAATGTATGGTCAGCAGTATCTGCTCCCAGAAAAACGTCTCGTGGGAACTGTCAGATTACAAAGTATGCTCTAGGAAAAGATGATACAACTGATAAAAACCTATGGTCATCTTCAATTGATAATACTTGCCCAAGAATAAATGAAAATAAATATGTATCCCTTTATTACCTTCCCAGTGAATACAACAAGGATTTATTTTTTGATAATTTAACTAACTTTATATCAAAATTAAACGCCAATGAATTTGAAGTAATTAATCGAATTCCATTTTACTCTTTATGGTTTTGTTCTGATTGTAAGGAGTTTAGAAATGCTATCTCTAATTCAAAGTTTGTTGTTAATAGAATAGGTTCAAGTATTAACGATCCATTTAGTATTTTTGTGTCATCCAAAGAAACCCCACATATTCGTTGGATATTACATCTTTCTGTTGAAAATACGGGTTTATTTATAAACAATGTTATAAAGTATGTTGGAAATTAAATATGCCTAACAAGCTAATTAATAAGGACAAAAAACAGTTGGCTGTTTTCGTTCCTCAACATTTTAGCCAACAATTTTTTGCCCATTATTAGAGCGTTATACCACTATTAGAATTCGGAGTTAATTTGAAAGTTTTGTTTTTATTTCTTCTAATCATAAGTACAAATACCTTTGCTGAAAAAGTCATTTGTGACGTTCCATTAGATAGTACTAACGAACTAATTCTATCCAAAAGCTTTGTTGAATTAGAAAATAAACTCAATGGTGCTTTTAAGAAGATCGAACAAGCTCACTTTAAACTAAAAACATTGAATAATGTCGAGTGTTACACAGAGTTATTAAATTCTAGTCGTCTTTACATTAGTGTAATACCTTCATCAAAAGATACTTGGATTGAAAAGGAACTAGGGTCAACTAAGCAGGCTTTTGAGAGTAATTCTAAACATCTTTGGGTACTTGCAAACCAATATAGAAATACGCTGCAAAACTATATTCGATTTAACTCAAAAGCGTGTAATGTTAAAAATTTAGAAAACGGTAAAATATTGCTCAATAAGCTTACTAATAATTTTGGTGACTACTTTACTTCAGTGCAGTTAGAGCAAAATATTAAATTTGAAAATATGAGCGCTAGCTGTATAACAAGCTAATTAATAAGGACAAAAAATAGTTGGCTGTTTTCGTTCCTCAATATTTTAGCCAACAATTTTTTGCCCATTATTAGGGCGTTATATTTCACGCGAACATTAGTTAAAATAATTGTTTTAGTGTCTAATTTGGAAATCATATTTAAGTAATGAAGTACTTTAAAACACCCGAGTTTCTTTACGAAGTACTTGGAGAGAAACAATCAATATTAGAAGTTTCTTGCACAATCTTATTTGCTTTAATTGGTAGCTGGGTTATCTACTCCCTCGCAGACATCGAATTAGGGAGTTGGCAAACAATTGTCGCTTATATATTAATAGCCGATGTATTAGCGGGGTGCATTGCAAACTTTAGTTTTGGTACCAATGAGTTTTACTCAAAAAAACCTAAAAATCGTCTTGTATTTATTTCCATTCATATCCATATCTTGGCTATCGCTTGGTTACTTTCTGAACCAATGGATACTGCTTTGATTGTTTGGGGATTCACTATAGCCTCAGCATTTTTAGTTAATGCCTTAAAAGGAAAATCCATTCAGGGTTTTATTGCAGCAAACTTAATGTGTTACGGTATATTGTTATTAATTTATATGTCTCTTCCTGTATGGTTTTTAATGGTTAGTATGTTCTTTATGATTAAAGTGCTGTTTAGTTTTTCAGTTGATCATTTTGATAAGCAAACTAAGGTGGCAAGTGAAATATAACAAGCTGTTCAAGCGGGACAAATAACAGTTGGCTAGTTCCGCTCCGCTACACATTTTAGCCAACTACAATTTGCCCCTTAACAGGGCGTTGGTATGCATGACTCCAGTATTTATCGCACTAGTTGATTTAAAACCTTTACAGGGATGTGATATTGACCCTGAAGAATATAACGGTGTAGCTGTAAGGTGTTATATACCTGCGGAAAATGAAAAAAATGCTCGTTCGCTTTTTATTAAGGTGTTAGAAGAGTGCAAATTTGAATTAATAGAAGAAGAATTCTTTGTTCAAGAAGATTTAGTCGAGTGGGAAAATCCTGATAGCGAAGAAGCAACTACTCATATTCAAGAAGCACGCGATACAATGGATGTTGTTTTTTCCGAATTCTCAGGTTGGGATCATGATGACCCAGATGCGAGGTAAAATCGCTGCTAACAAGGCACTCAAAAGGACAATGATACAGTTGGCTTTTGCTCCTGTGTCGCTTATTTTAGCCAACAATTATTTGCCTCTTAACGAGGCGTTGGTATCAAGCCGGCTCTTCTAGTTGAGATAAAGAATGATAGAAATAAATAGAAATCAATTTACAGAAGAAGAACTTGAAGAATTGGATCCTTGGAATGAAGACCACTGGAAACTTTGGGCTTATTATGAAGACTGTTCTTTTGACTATGAGTGGGGTGATAACCCTGTGAGGTCTATAGGCTTGTTAAATCAAATGGTTGATTATGCTTTAGACTCCAAGTGTATAAAGAAAGATACTATATTTGAAGCTTTGTTTGAGTTAGCTAGAGAGGCTTATAGAGATAGATATGAGCCATCCATTCTTCGATTAAGCAATGCTGCCGAAAATATCAAAGAGGATTCAGTATTAAAAGAGTGGTGTAATTACGTTGAGTGGTTCAATCAATTGTATTATTACAAAGGTAAAACAAGTGAAAACAATGGAATAAAATTAAGTCAGTATTTGATTGAGCCACACCCAAACTGTGTTAATTTACCGGACGTCTATATCTGGTCATTTACTTATATTTATACGGGAAGGGTACTCAATAACTATCACGAGATTAAATGCCAAAAAGATCTTCCTGAACATGCTGAGAAATTGCCTGAATATATTTATGTAGATTTAAAGCGATTGGATTGGAGGTACAGTTTTTGTTTACCTCTAGAGTCAATTGATATATAACAAGTCGCTTAAAGTGGACGCAAAACAGTTGGCTTGCGCTCATTCTTCGCTAATTTTAGCCAACAATTTTGCGCCCGTTAGCGAGGCGTTATGTAACCTAGGAAAGTATGGAATTTATCGGTCAGTTAATTGATTCTTCTAAGTTTGCAAGCGCACTAGCCTTTGCAGCATTTTTGCTATCTGTCTTGAGTTTTATTTGGACAAGAAGGTCAGCGAAAATTAGTAAAGAAGCTTTAGAAGAGTCCATAAAAAATAACAATAGAGCTGAAGAATCCGAAATAGAACAGAAAAGGTATGAATTGCTGAAAGCGATAAGTATAGAGTTCGCATTGCTGCAAGATAATATTACCGTCATTGGAGCTATTAAAGCTGAATTCGATGCATCCCATGATGTAGTTAAAAAACTAATGGGAGATCATACTAAATTATTTACAAGCTCATTACCGATCTTAGAAGGTTATATGGCAGAAGTTGGGAATAGACATGCTGGAGCTGCTAACTGGAATGTTGAAAAAGGTGTTCCTGAGCTTTTGAGGTTACAAGCCGAACAAGATGTAGCATTAGTAAATACACAACATTCTGTAAATTGTTTTACTAGCGTGATTTCTGAGTTTAAAGAAAAATTTACTGCAGCTAAACAGTATCAAGAGCGAAGTCCGCAGCGTTCGGTTACATAAGCTGTTTAATAAGGACAAAATGCAATTGGCTTTTGCTCCTTCGTCGCTTTTCTAGCCAACTATATTTTGCCCATTAACGAGGGCGTTAGGGCATACTTATTTTTCGAGTGTTCAGAGGTTAATGATGACATTCAAAGAAACACTATTTTGTTGTTTTACGTATATCCGTAATTATTTTTTATGTGTTTATTACAATTCGAATGAAAGAAATAAGAAATAAGAAATAAGAAAAAAGGTAAAACGGATACATTTAATGCATTTACTTTGTTAGCAATTATTATTGTACCGTTTGAGTTATGCACGCTTGGTCTAACCCTTTTACCTAAAGATGTTTTTTTAAATATTTTGATATCTTTTATCAATACAAATTTATTGTTTTTATGGTGTTATTAGGTGCTGTTGTAACATATTTTACCTGCTGCTTTAAAACAGACTGCCAAGATATACCTAAAATATTGGCTAAAACACCGATATTAACGAATAATCATCCTGATATAGTAACGGCTGTTCCCATAGTTTTTTATTAGTAATATTTATTATTGCAAGTTTAAAAAATCTTACCAAACAAGGTTATGAAGACCTCTCAGTAATATCACACGAATATTTAATTAAAGCTCCGCTAGAAATTAATCCCAAATAATTTATTATTGTCGCCGTACATTTCAATCATACCTTCGAAGCTAAAACCTAGCTTTTCAAGCAAACCAGAGGAGCGCAGATTATCGACTTTAGTAACCGCTATTACTCGATTTAATCCGTAGTCATGATTAGCACTTTTTAGCACTGCCGAAGCAGATTCTTTTGCGTAACCCATAGACCAATGTTGTTTTAGAAAGGAATAACCTAAATCGGCATCTTCTAATACTGCTCTTTTAAGCAGACCGCACATTCCAATGGGATCTCCTGTTTCCTTTAATTCCACCAGATACAAACCGAAACCAAATTCCTGATAAGTTGCTATTGGTCCATCGTTCAAATATTTTATCGCATCGTCTATGGTTCGTACTTTTTTGTCTTCTATATTGGCGATAAATGAAGGCTCATTCAAAAGATGAATAATAAACTCAGCATCTTTTTCCGAAAAATGTCTAATACGTAACCTGTTCGTTTCACAAATAATCATGATATACCTCTTTATAAACTTTATTACGACTGTCTGAACAGTAACTAAAAATTGTAGAAGTTCGATTATTGCTCTATACGACACATGAGGTAAAATGATATAAACTAACATAGCCATTAGATAAACTAATAATAAGGTAGTCAAACTATCAATAAATCCCCACCACTAAAGGCTATTCAATATTTTTCAACCACAGCTCGTCATTTGAGCTTTAGTAAAGCTGCACAAGAGCTGTGTGTCACACAAAGTGCCGTTAGTCACCAAGTGAAGTTATTAGAAGAGTTTTTTAATAAGAAACTTTTAATACGCCAAGGCAAACGAATATCCCTGACTCAAGAAGGTGATGATTTAAATTCTGTCGTCAGGGACAGTTTACAGCGTATAGAAACAGTGAGTAATCACATTCTTAAAGAGCCTGAAACGCATTTAAAAATAATAGCCCAGACCTCAATAGCCACCGAATGGCTTGCCCCAAGAATAGCATCGTTTAAGCAGTCATTTCCTGATATATCATGTTATCTAACCATGGAATCTATGGCAGCAAGTTTTGACGCACAAGAGTTTGATATTGTCATAGGTACATGGCCTACGCCCGATAACTTTGTATCTACAAAATTAAGAGATGAATATTGGTTCCCAGTATGTGCGCCATCGCTTAGTGCTAAAATTAACGCCAATCAGAGTGCTTCTCTTTTAACGTTACCTTTATACTCATCTGAAAATGGGGAGGATTGGCAACTATGGATGCAAAGACAGCAACTGAGACGTCCTGCAATCACTAAAGTGGAGCATTTTGGGTTAGCCTTACTAGCCACTAAAGCAGCATTGAGTGGGCAAGGTGTTGCATTAAGTAACCGATTTTTGGCTGAAGATCTAATTAAACAAGGAAAGCTAGTCTCATTTCCTCAATGGCGATATCAACTACCCTGGGGGCAGTATCATGTGCACTATCGTCAAGGCAGTCATTATTCTAATGCCGTTCAATGTTTTGTGGAATGGTTGCAGTTAAAAATCAGTAGCGATAGTGCCACCTGATTAGAGGATTCGTAGGTTTTTCCTCACCGAAAGCTAACGTCATAACAGTGGTAATAGTTTCCTCTATTCGGGCTATTTTCTTATATTATTGGTTAATGAGTAGAAAATTAAGGTCAGTTAAGGGGGGGAGTTCGAGGTTTTCAAAAATACTAGTACCATTGAAACTTACATTTTAAGCTTCAATGGTTTGCACAAATAGGGAAGTTAATTAATTGGAGTGATTAGTAAGTTAAAGTAATTTGCCCTAAAGCAACACTTCCTTGATCCCATGTAGTACGACATCTTAATTCTAAGATAGTATTATCGTCATAATTATTATTGATAGTAGCGCTATAACTTACAAATTGAGTATTTGTATCACTGGTCTGAGCTATATCAGTCCAATCAAAGCCTTTTCCTGTTCCATATTTGAACCACTTGTATTGCCCCCCATCGCTTACTCTACGAGTACGAGAAATAGTACAGCCACCAGGTCTACCTGAATTTAGACCTTTAACCTGACCATAAATAGCAACATCGACACTACCAATGTTGTTTGTTAATGGGATGCTACAGTTAAAATAACGAGATGAGCGGTCAAACTTGGGATCATAGGTAAAGTAACCATCTTTTGTGGTTCCTACATTTTCGGTTTCAACTGTTGTGAGTGCTGTTAAAGCACCTTGTTGTTGTATTAATTTAGTAACTGCAGTCGTTTTCAGTACTGCATCTTCAGAGCAGTGTACTGCGCCAGAAAAAGATTGGACATCGGCAAGTACTGATGTAGATGACAAGAAAGCGAGCAAACCAAATGTTTTAATATAATTATTCATTGAACGTCCTTTGTTTTCAATTTGTTTTCAATTTGTTTTCAAATTTATATTTCCCTATTTGCCGAAACATAATATCTGCTTTTAAATTTATTTCAATAGTTTTTTAAGCCTTGTTGGTGCATAGAAAATAGTGTCAATAATGAGCATTACTTTCTTCATTATTTCGTAACCGCTTTAATCAATTTGATACTAAAAGTAGAGGCAATTAGTTGAATTAGCGCAACATAGTACTGCGTTGTTTAATCACTTTAACCAAGAGCTTTATGTTGTTGGTGATGTATATGATTTTGCAGTGGCATGATCAGTAAGCTGTATTAATTCACATCACAAGTGACTAGAACTAATTATCAATACACAGTCTAATCCTAAGTCTAATCCAAGACCAACCAGACTCTTAAATAATGTAGCTAATGTAGGCCAATCTTTGCAATGTGGAACACAGTTAATTCATCTGGTCAACCAATCTCGTAAAACTTCTGAAATATTTCCATCACTTAACTGTCATTTTTAGGTCGATAATTCGTCATATATGTAAATCATACTTTCCCGTAATTAAAACAATAAAACTTTTACTTAGGGAAAAACATGACTATCCAATGTTCAAAAAGCCTTATAGCGTTAGCTATAACTACTGCTTTTTCATTACCTGTTGCAGCGGTAGACTCGCAAGAAAATGAATCCACCATGGAAGAAGTTATGGTGGTGGCTAAAAAGTTATCCCATGCCAACCATGTGATTGAGTCAGCAATGATAAAACAGCAATCACCTGTTAGCAGTATCCTTGGCATTATGGATAACTTGCCAGGTATTAGCATTAATGAAGGTGATGCTTTTGGTGGTGATGATTGGTCTACTTCAATCACTATGCGCGGTTTTACCATTGACGGTAATCAGCAACAGCTAGGGATGACAATTGACGGCATCCCAAATGGCGGCTCGAACTATGGTGGTGGTGCTAAAGCAAACCGTTATTTAGATAGTGAAAACATGGATACTATCGAAGTATCACAAGGTACTTCAGATATATCATCGGCATCATTAGAAGCCCTTGGTGGTACCTTTAACTTTGTCAGTGCTGATCCTGCTTTTGAAGCAAGCACAAAAATTGCCTATACCGATGGCGATCATAATGCCTCTCGTTATTTCATTCGCCATGATACCGGTCGAATTTTCGATAATACCTATGCTTATATGAGTTACTCATCAACCTCGACCAGTCGTTGGGTTGGCGAAGGCTCAAACGGTGGTATGCAAAGAGAGCATGCTGAAGTTAAATTTATTACTGAGCTCGGCAGGCTAAGTATTACCGGCCGTCTATCTTATGATGACGCCGATGAAGATAACTATAACTCTGTTAGTATCGAGCAGTTTAATCAAACGTCTGACTGGGATCAGCTAACGTGGAACTGGACAGGCATTCCTCATTTTGATCAAATGTTTGCTGAGGGTTGGTCAACCTTGCGTGAAAATACGTTAGGTTATCTAAAATTTGATTATCAACTATCTGACAACGCCTCATTTGAAATCACCCCCTATTTTCATAAAAATAGCGGAAGAGGAGATTGGATACCGCCTTATTTAGTATCAGCCGTAGATGCTGATGGTAATCCTGTTAACGAAGGTGGCAGCATCGACAGCACTTATGGCTTTACCGATCAAAATGGCACGCCACTAGCCCCCAATACGGCTTGTACACAAAGTTTTTCTTGGCCATGGGATTCTGGCCCGGCTTTACACCCTGCCTGTTACAGCGACAATGCCGTGCCGGTAATGTCGTACCGTCACACACACTATGAAAAAGATCGTCTAGGGTTAACGGCAAATGGACAATGGTCTATTGCCATGAACGATTTTAAATTTGGTTTATGGGCTGAGTCAAACGAACGACAAGAGTCTCGAGATTGGCATAAAGTGATTGATGCGCGTGTTTATCATCATTTTGATGAAAATCCTTATTGGACTCAGTACAGCAATACATTTCAGACCGATACTATAAAGTTTTACCTACAAGATACCTTAGATTTGGGCAATCTTTCCCTTAATGTTGGTGTACAAAAATACTTAGTCGATATTGAAAAAACGGATGTGTTTTCAGGTCAGCAAACCGGAACAGTTAATAGCGATTCTGATGCCTTGTTTAGCACTGGCGCTATTTATCAATTAAATAACAATATCGAGTTATTTGCTGGTTATAGCGAAAATTTCTCTGCTATTAAAGACGGTGTTCTAGAACGTGACTCTTCAACCCTTGAAGATATTGAGCCTGAAACAGCCGAAAACATGGATGTAGGTTTACGTTATAACGATGACGACATTAGCTTCTCTGCCACTTATTACACTATAGATTTTAACAATAGAATTACCTTCATTGCTCCTGGCAGCGATACCAGCGGTATAGATTACAGCATTGGTACCAATGGCACTTACCTTAATGTTGGCGGCATTGAATCTGATGGTTTTGAGTTAAGTTTAAGTTATCGATTAAATGAGCAATGGAACTTTTACTCGTCTTATACCAATAACGATTCACGTTATGTTGGTGATGCCCCAGGTTTTACTGCTGGAGATAAGGTTGTTGACTCTGTTGATGACATGTTTGTTTTATCAAGCGATTACACCAAGGGTGACTTTCGCCTTGGTGCGTCGGGTAAATATACCGGTGAACGTGGTGAAGCTCCCTCTTATACCATTTTTGATGTTAACGCCGGATACTTTGTCGCTTTTAGCGGTAGCAGCATTCGATCAATTGATATCGCTTTTGTGGTGACTAATATCACCGATGAAAATTACCTTTCAACAGGAACAGGCAATGGTAATACCTTCTTTATTGGCGCACCGCGCACGGCATCAATGACTTTTACTGCAAACTTCTAAGCACTAAAAATTCCAAGCCAAGTAGGTAATTACTTACTTGGCTTATTCCATCACTCATTTACTGTCTTCATCCAATCACGGAGCTACCTATGTTTAAGCCACTCATGTTAAAGCTAAGAATGTTAAAACCAGCCATATTAAATTCATGCTCACTAATAATACTATTACTGGCATGTTTTAGTTTCCAAGCAAATGCCGTAACCGATAAAAATTTAGTATTAGTCACCATTGACGGACTACGTTGGCAAGAGCTATTTTCTGGTGCGGATGCCGCTTTACTCAATAATAAAAAGTTTGTTAGAGCAGGGCATGACGTTAAAGAAAAATTTTGGCACGAAAATGAAGAACAACGTAGGCAATTATTAATGCCTTTTTTTTGGCAGACAGTGGTTCAAGAAGGCATGGTAATTGGTAACCGCAATATAGGTTCGAATATGTCTATTGCTAACCCGTGGCATTTTTCTTACCCCGGTTATAGTGAAATTTTTACCGGCGTTGTTGATGAATCACTTGATAGCAATACCAAAAAGCCCAACCCACAAATCTCATTTTTAGAGTGGTTGAATAATAAAGCGGGCTATGAACATAAATTGGCAGCTTTTGGTAGCTGGGATGTTTTTCCCTATATTTTAAGCAAAAAACGCAGCAAGCTGCATATTAATGCCGGATTTGATGCAGCTAAAGGTTATGAACTATCTGAGCAAGTAAAGTTATTAAATCACTTACAAAAAGAAATCCCTAGCCCTTGGCACAATGTTCGCTTAGATAGTTTTACTTACCGTTACGCGAAAGATTACTTATTAACGGTGAAACCTAAAGTGATGATTATATCTTTGGGTGAGACTGATGACTTTGCCCATGATGGCCATTACGACAGTTACCTTAATTCTGCCCACCAAACAGATAAGTTTATTGCTGATTTATGGCAAACCCTGCAAACAACTCCAGGTTATAAAGATAATACAGTGTTAATGATCACCACAGATCATGGCCGTGGTAGTAATAGTGATGATTGGCAGCATCATGCTTCAAAACAAGCGGTACAAAACACTATGAAAAATCTCAGTAAATTCCCTGACGGTATTGCTGGCTCAGAAAATATTTGGTTTGCCGCTATGGGGCCTGGAGTGAATGCGCGCGGTGAAATAAAAACCAACCAAGAAGTAAAACAAAATCAAATTGCTGCCACCGCGTTAACGTTATTGGATGAAGACCCTAAAGCATTTAACCCAGAAGCAGGCACATTCATTAAGGAGGTTTTTTAATGAAAATGTTCATATATACAATACTTGTACTGAGCTATTTAAGCGTATTTATTCCTACAAAAACTGCTGCACAAAAGATTCTTTTTGGCTCATGTTCACATCAAGATAAAGCCATGCCCATTTTAAAAGCGATTAATAACGAAAACGCAGATTTGTTTATTTTTTTGGGTGATAATATTTATGGTGATACCAAAAACATGCAAGACATGGCCGACAAATATCAGCGACTAGGCAACAACCCAGAAATAAAAGCGTTACGTTTAGCTACGCCAATTATCGCCATTTGGGATGATCATGATTATGGTGAAAATGATGCCGGCGCGCTATATCCACAAAAAGAGCAATCACGAAAGTTGATGTTAGACTTTTGGCAAGAGCCGAAAAACTCTGCTCGATATACGCAAAAAAATGGTATTTATACCGCCTATATGTATGGTGAAGGGCATAACCAAGTGCATGTGATTTTACCGGATTTACGTTGGAATAGAGATACACTAGCCAACGTTGGCATGCTTGATTATCAAAAGAAACGTCAGCCAAAAAATATGGGGCCGTATAGTCCAAACGTAGCAAAAAATGCTTCCATGTTAGGTGAAACGCAGTGGCAGTGGCTAGAAAATGAATTACAAAAGCCTGCAAAAATTAAAATTATCGGCTCAAGTTTGCAACTGCTACCTGAATTTACTGGTTGGGAGTCATGGGCAAACTTTCCTCATGACAGAGAACGCCTGTTTGCGTTAATTAAAAAACATCAAGTTAATGGCGTTATTATTCTAAGTGGTGATACCCATTGGGGCGAAATGTCTAAACTAACTAAAAATCTAGATTACCCACTATGGGAAATAACAAGTTCAGGTTTAACCGAGGAATGGAAAGAAGTAAGTCCTAATAAACACCGTGTAGGAGGCTTTATTAACAAGGTTAATTACGGTGAATTATCCATTGATTGGCTGCAAGCCGATCCACAAATAACCTTGAATTTAAAAGATATTGCTGGCGAAATATTTAGCCAGCAAAAAATACGCTTATCTAGCATTAGCCCTTATCACAGCATTTGAAAATTTTATGTTCTGCGTAAGAAAGTAAGTTATTTAAATAAAAAAAAGTTGGCGTAAATGTCTGAGGCATTGGTAATGATTTTTGTTGTGGCGATGATAGACAAAAGAAATAGGGTTAACTGTGCAGTTGCTAAGTGAACCCTTAGAAGCCCATCTTAGCTACTAACAAATGTTTCCTCAACCCATTAAGAGGTCTAGGATTATCCAAACAAAGGCACTGAGGTCACAGAATGACAATGTGCCGATAGGGCATTATTGACGTTAGCGTTTGAGTTAATAGCGGCAGCAATTCCGACAAAGCTGTCATAATTATTTTACGTGACAAGCTAACTTTTTTACTGATTTACTTCATCAATATTTTATCTTGACGTGATATCTTTTATTTCACTTTCGTATATATTACTTCTGACATATATCTGATTTATTTTGAATAAGTCGATGAAAAGGAGTACATTTAACTACATTTTTGTACAATGATGTACGTCATTTTAACATGACATCTATATTCTTTCTCTTATCTAGAAATCATTTATTGGAAAACCATGTGACAACCTTTACTAAGTTACTATCAATATTAACCTTCATCGTTGGCATATTAAACTCTTCATTTATAATGGCTGCAGAAGAAAAAGAAAAAGAAAAAACAGATAAAACTGAAAATATAAGAGACGGTGCATACCTTGATGTAGGCATTGGCCTAACATATCAATCTGATCCCTTTATATTTGATAACGAAGGTGATTCAGGCTTGGATATTTTCATCAATGCTCGTTACCAAAAATACGGTTTTTTTGTTGAATTCCCCCATGGGACATCTGAACAGCAAAATACCGTATTATCTATTGGTTATAATTTCCTTAATACTGAGCATTGGTCATATGATTTGCGAGGGGCAATGAATCATAGGGATGTAGAGTATAAAATGCCTAAATTGAACATTGTCTCCACCAGGGTTAGTCACTCTAAACTTGGTTTACGTATTTTGGGTGATTATGAGAGTACTCATGTAAAACTTATTGTTGCCGGATCTAGCGGAGCTAAAGGACTTTATGCTGGGGGTTGGTTAAGCCAAAATTATCAATACAATAATTGGAATTTCTACAGCACTGTAGGTATTGAATATCGTAATGAAGATGTGGTTAATTATTTTTATGGGGTCGGTGAAGGTGAAGGTGAATTTCCTGGGAGCAATGAAATTGATGGCTTGCCAAGTTACCAAGGAGAGTCAGGACTTGAATATACTGGCCAAGTTGGTTTCGATTACCCAATCACGACTGATTGGGTTTTTGAGGGCTTTGCCAGAGGCACATTCTTGCCAAGTGGTATTACTGATAGCCCACTAGTCGATGGCAATGCCGTTATTGAAGCCGCGATATTGGTAAAATATGTATTCTAAACAAGTCTTAATACTAAATTCAATTAAACGTATTTTTGTAATAGTTACACTGTTTATGTTGAGCATGAAGGTCTATTCAAATGATATATCAAGCTTACCTAAGTTAACATTAACACCCAATCAGTGTATTTCATTACATCAAGGTCAACAGTGCTTTGTCACAGTAAACATTAGTTGGCAGATGAGTCATGCTGGGAAATATTGCCTTTATTCATCACTACAAAATAAAAAAATAACCTGTTGGTTAATGACAAAAAGTGCCCAATTTAAACAAGAGCTAGTGATAGATAAAGATGTTACTTTCACATTAAAATCAATGGACGATGCCATAGAAAATGGCGAGGTGATTGCCAATGCCGTGTTAGAATTGGCTTGGGTACATAAAAAAAGCCGTCGCTCACACTCAGCTTGGCGAGTTTTTTAAATAAACTCCCTTCAACAACGTTTAGTTGGTACAGCAAACAATATTCACTTTTAATTGTTCGCTGTGAAAATTACTGCTCTTACTGCTTTTACTTTTCAGACGCTACAAAACACTACGCTTTTACATTATTTTGTACGTCAATTCTTAAGGCTGTTCTTTATTATCTCTTTAGCTTTTTAGACAAAGACTAAATTTATAAAAAAGGAATTAACCAATGCCTATGCCAAAAAACCTGAAATCATTATTATTCTCTAGCATTATTTTATCGCTAGCTGCCTGTAGCGGTGGAGACAACAAAAAAAAACCAGTACCTGATCCGGTAGCCTTTAACTATCAAGCGGCCATAGATAATGCCATTACAGAGTTTGTCCCCGGTATTATATTACAAGTGGAAAAACCAGGTTTTAAGTTTTTAGGCTGTGCCGGGCTAGCTGATATTGAAACACAAACGCCAATGCAAACTTATCATGTTATGCCTACTGGCAGCGCTGGCAAAAAGATCACCGCACTGTTAACGGTTATGCTAGATGAAGAAGGCTTGCTAAACTTAGACGATACCCTTGATACCTGGCTGTCTGATGAATTATTAGCTCAAATTGAACACAGTGAAAAAATAACCCTTAGGCAGCTATTAAATCACACTGCGGGTATTCATAATTACTTATCTGATCCTACTCAGGAGGATTATAAACAAGCACTGTTAGCTGAACCAGAGACGTTAAAAACAGATAGTGATATTTTGCCTTTTGGTTTGAATCAGCCCGCATATTTCCTACCCGGTGAAGGGTTTTACTATTCTAATACCGGTTATTTATTAGTGGGCCTTATATTAGATGAGGTATTAGGTGAACATCATTCTTCAGCGATAAGAAACAGAATTTTGAATCCCTTTGGCATGAACGTGACCATTTATAACGGTGTTGAAAATGAAAAGTCACAGCACGAAATGATCTCAGGTTACTTGAACGACGATGAAGATGGCATGGTTAATATCAAACCTTATCTTGAAAATGTCGGTCTTTCCGACGGGCCTCTTAGATCCAGTGTTGAAGATATGACCTTGTTATTAAAATACATTGCTGGTCACTATGGCTATGTTAGTGAATATGTTAAAGAGCAGCTCTTTGGCGAAAGTGCATTAATGTCATGGGGCGAACCTTATTACGGTATCACTGACGAAAGCGCCAGTTATGGCCTAGGGCTATTTAAAGAGACCATTAATAATCAAGTTGTTTACCATCACGATGGTCACGAACCAGGCTATAGAACCGTAAATATCTATATTTCTGATAGTCAAACCAGCATAACCGCCTTCTTTAATTGCGGCAATGACGTTCGATGTGATCCAGCAGCAAATGCACTTACCGAAACTATTTTGTTAAACGAATTACAAAAAGCTTTATAAGACAAATATTTAGTTTATAACAGGAAAAGTGGAACATGCATGCCACTTTCCTGAAATATAATAGACAAAGAATTAAAAGTTAATCATTAATAAGCTTGGTAATAACAATGACTTAGGTGTGGTTATAATAAAAAAATTTCTATTCACTTTTAATACACTACCAGGGTACTTCTACTGCTATTTATTTCATATATATCCACTAATTCCCCTCTTGTTTATGAATAGGCATAAATTTTTGATGAGTGGGTATAGTCTTATTGGTAACTGTAAACGACTACCGCCTTAGAAATAAATACGCTACAAAACGCTACACTTTTACATTATTTTGTACGTCAATTCTTAATGTTGTTCTTTATTATCTCTTTAGCTCTTGTTAGACAAAAACTAAATTTATAAAAAAGGAATTAACCAATGGCTATACCAAAAAAACTGAAATCATTACTATTCTCTAGCATTATTTTATCGCTAGCTGCCTGCGGCGGTGGAGACAAAAATGAAACCAAAGTACCTGACCCGATAATAACTGTGGAGCCACCAGCCTTTAATTATCAAGCAGCTATAGATGGCGCCCTTTCGGATACTATTCCTGGTGTTATATTATTAGTGGAAAAACCAGGCTTTAAGTTTTTAGGTAGTGCCGGACTAGCTGATATTGAAACACAAACGCCCATGCAAACCTATCATGTTATGCTCAATGGCAGTGCTGGCAAAAAACTCACCGCACTGTTAACGGTTATGTTAGCTGAAGAAGGCTTGCTAAGCTTAGATGACCCCCTTGATAACTGGCTCTCAGAGGAAATATTAGCTCAAATTGATAACAGTGAACAAATGACTATTAGGCAGCTATTAAATCATACCTCCGGTATTTATAACTACACTGATGGAACTAATCATGACAATTTTTATGAAGCAGTATTTGTCTCAAATAAAGAACAGTTAAAAACAGATAGTTATGCGCTAGATTTTGGCTTAAACCGAGCTGCATACTCCCTTCCTGGTGAAGAATATCATTACTCTAATACCGCTTACTTGTTAGTCGGCCTTATATTAGATGAGGTATTAGGTGAACACCATTCTTCAGCTATGCGAAATCGAATTTTGAACCCCTTTGGTATGAATTCAAGTTTTTATAACGGTGTTGAAAAGTCATTAGGCGAAATTATCTCAGGTTACGCTATTACCAATGAATATGGCGTGATTAATACCAAACCTTATTATGAAAATATTGGCCTTGCCGATGCGCCTCTCAGTTCTAATGTCGAAGATTTAGCTTTGTTATTAAAATTTATTGTAGATCAAGATGGGCATGTTAGTGAATATGTACAAGAGCAACTCTTTGGTGAAAGTCATTTAGTCGACACTGGCGAAAGTATTTTAGGGGCAATAGACCAAAACGCCAGCTATGGCCTAGGGTTATTTAAAGAAGTCATTAATAATAAAGTGGTTTATCATCACAATGGCATTGAGCTTGGTTATTCAACTACGAATATCTATATTAATGATAGCCAAACTAGTATAACTGCCTTCTTTAATTGCGGCGAGTCAGAGCAATGTAGATTAGAAACAAAGTTATTTACCCAAGCTATTCTACTGAACGAGTTGTGAAATAGTTTATAGCGTAACTATTTACTTTATAACAGGAAAAGTGGAATATACATGCCACTTTTCCTGACATACCAAGCTAAGGCATTCGAATTAACCATGACGGTAATTAAACAACAAGATGTAAGTGATTGCATCGCAGATATCCTCATTGTTGAAGATGATGAAAGCTTAGCTCAGTGGATGAAGAAATATCTGGTGTTAAAAAATTTCACTGTTAATGTGATTTCCCGTGGTGATCTAGCGGTTGATTATATTAAAAAGCACAACCCTGATATTGTTGTTTTAGATGGTATGTTGCCAGGCTTAGATGGTTTCGATGTCTGTAAAGCGGTAAGGCCTGCTTTTACCAACGCCATCATCATGGTAACAGCAAGAGATGAAGAAATAGATGAAGTATTAGGTCTAGATGCAGGTGCCGATGATTATTTAACCAAACCTTTGCGGGCAAGAGCTTTATTAGCAAGAATAGATAAATGGTTAAAGCGTCAATCAGCAACGACGCTGCAAGAACCGATGTTAGAAAATAACATGCATCATGATGATAGCGTTAAACTCACCCTAGGAAAATTTATCATTGATGCTCAAGCACGCTCTGTATCTCTTGACGGAGAAATCATTAATATATCGACCAATGAATTTGATTTACTCTGGATATTAGCTGAGCGCGCCGGACAAGTAGTGGCACGATCGGAATTAATGATGCTGTTAAAAGGTTATGAATATGATGGCTTTGATCGCACGGTTGACTTACGAATTTCAAAATTACGTAAAAAGTTGCAAGATAATACCAGCCAGCCCTATCGCATTAAGACGATTTGGGGAAAAGGTTATTTATTGGTAAAGGATGCTTGGTAAAATATGCGTACTTTAAAGTCTTCACTGATAGTGGTTGCCGTTGTCGCAACACTAGGACTAGGTTGGTTATTCGATCAAGTCTATGCACAATACTCTCCCGAAAATTCCTCGCCGGATGCCCTCGATGTGCTAAGGCAACTGGGTGAAAATTTAGCAAAAATGGCAGATAAATCGCCGAGTAGCAAAGCATTATTATCTAATTGGCCAAACATAAAGCAATATTCATTAAAGTTGCAACCAGCAAACGAGTCGCCATTACCTCAATCGCTGCTTGAGCAGATGAAACGAGGCGAAGCCGTACTTTTAGAAACCAGTAAAAACCTGTCGTATCACTATTTTTTACCAATTAAAGATGAAATTCTCATCTTGCGCTCACCCTTGCTTAACAAAGGTGCTAACGCTGCAACTCACTACCTTTGGTCAGCAGCTTTCTATCTGGTGCTTATATCAATACTTCTGTTATGGGCATATCCCTTAGTCAAACAGCTGTTAGCTTTAAGAGCCGCAGCAAGAGCATTTGGTGAAGGAAAATTGGATAACCGCATAAGTCTAAGCTCTATTTCTTATATTCATGATATTGAAGTTGAATTTAACAATATGGCACAACGGATTGAAAACCTCATTGCTGATGTGAAATTGCTCAGTACTGCTGTTTCACATGATTTACGCACACCATTGGCTAGAATCAGGTTTGGTATTGACACTTTGCAAGAAGTTGAAGACCTAACATTAAGACAAGAGTTAGAACTGCAACTTGGTGATGATGTGGATGAAATGACCTCTCTGGTTGAAACACTGCTCAATTACGCTCGTCTTGAGCAAAATAGGGTGGAAATTCAAAAAGAACCGGTGAACTTATCGGAACTTATTCAAACTTGTATTAAAAGAAAGAAATCTAATAATTTTAAGTTATCGTTTATAAATAAGTCTAGTAATAAACTTGTATTAGTAGACAATAAATATATCACTATGGTATTGAACAACCTTTTACAAAATGCAATTAACTACGGACGGGGTCACGTTCTGGTTGAACTTTTTCATAATAGCCATAACACAATAATTAGTATTTCAGATGATGGTGATGGTGTTCCCATAGAGCAACGAGAAAATATTATTAAACCGTTTTTTAGAGCAAAAAACAGTTTAAATCAAGTTAAAGGGCATGGTATTGGTTTAGCGATCGTAAAGCGAATATTGGATTGGCATAATGGGACGTTAAGCATTTCCAACGCAACAGAGTTGTCCGGCAGTAAATTCACCATAAAGTTACCTTCTCAGCATTAAGTTATGCTATCAAAAGACACAAAATTAATGATTACTTTGTGGCAACGTTAGCTATGTTGCTCCTGCTTGTCATGACCGCTTTAGGCTCGACAGTTGACGTTGTAAACTCAAAAGATAACGTCAACTGTGGTACTTTCCGCCCTTAGCATCTCATTTTAAAAAATGAGTGAACTTCAAATGAATTAGCTATTTTGCTAAGGGATTCTTGGTGCGCATTGCTGACGTTAGCTACGGCTTACTTTTAAGGCCAACTGTTCGCTAAAAGCTGACATTGGGGAGGAATTCTAATGTTAGCCTCTTCGACTTAGAGGATGTTCATGAAATGAGTTTTAAACTCTATTTACAATCGTAAAAACAACCTCGTCACCTAGTTTCCTTTGATGTAATGTCATTCAATTTAAGCTAAAGCGTTATAACTAAATATTTTATTCATCACGTAAGATAAGTGACGGTCTGCCACTGGCTGTTTTAAAAGCAATACTTGCCACGGTAAGCCAAGTGATCACAGTGATAAAAGCGGCGGCAACTAAGTAAACCCAAAGTGTTTGCTCGATACGTTCATTGAAATTAGCTAGCCAATCACCTACCAGCCAATAACTAAGCGGATAAGCGATAACAATACTTATAGCGACTAATAATAAAAACTCTTTGGCGAGCAGGTTAACTATGCTCAAGCGAGACGCACCTAATACCTTACGCATGGCCACTTCTTTTTGGCGGCGTAAAGTTGAAAATGATGCTAAACCAAAGGTACCAAGGCAAGTTAAGAAGATAGCAAGCAAGCTAAATATAGTGACCATTTCTAATGCTCTGTTTTCACTTTTATGTGCATTATCATAATCATCAGCAAGCATGGTTATTTTCACGTCACTTAAATGTAATTCTTGTTGTATTAGCTGATGAACTTGGCTATTTAGCTTAGGCATGTTGGTATTATTACTTGCCTTAATGATGATATGGCCTGTGCTAAATGGGGCGTCAAACCCCAAGTTAAAGGATATTGGCAATGCCTGTTGCCGAGCCGAGCCAATCTTAACATTCTCAATGACGCCAACCACTTTAGCTCTCAGTTTAAAATTTGTGTCCGTCAATGTCAGGCCAAGAACTGACTCTGGCGATGGATAACCGGCCAATTCGACCATGCGACGACTGACTAATACTCCTACCGTGCTATTATTATCATCAACCTGGTACCAGTCACTACTGAACTTAGGCGAAAAATCACGACCGGCCAACAATGTCAGTCCTAAGGTTTCAACTGCATAATAACCAGTGGCTACCGTAGGTTGAGGGCCAGTTAATGTTTCCCCATTTGGCCAAGTAAAAAATAAGCCCCCATTAATGTCATTGGTTAAGTCGAGACTAGAAAGTGTCACCTGTTCAACCCCTGGTAAATGTCTAATCGCCGTCAATAAACTGTTGTTTTCTTTTATATACAAGGCCTCAGGCGGTAGCTCTTTTATCACCAAGCGTGATGATTTATCATAACCAACCGCTATGCTATCTATCAGGCTCAGCTGCTGAGATAAAGAAATCACGGCAATAATTAAACCAACAGATAGAGCTGCCTGTAGACACAAGGTTAGCTTTCTAACAAAAACAGCCGTAGCACCGCGCACTAAATCACCACTAAGCACTCGTTTGGCACTAAAAGAAGCAATAAATAGCGCTGGATATAAACCTGACAACAAACCCACGGCTAAAATCACAATACTGGTTATTAACATAAACTCAGAGCCATAAACCAAACTAAGTTCCCTATCCATTATTTGATTAAACGTAGGTAAACTTATTTCCACCATGGCAAAGGCCATTAATGCTGCGAGTGCCACTACCAAAAAAGATTCGGTTAGAAACTGGCCCACTAATTGCCATTTGCTTGCTCCCAAGGCCTTACGAATACCCACTTCTTTAGCACGTTTAGCCGATTGGGCAATATTGAGGTTGATAAAATTGATACTAGCAATCACGATCAACATAACACTCAAAGCAATGCAAATTTGCAATACTGTCGATGAGCCACCTTCTTTCATCATAAACGGCCCATTGCTTTTTAAGTGCAAATCTTCCATGTTTATTAAGGTCATGGTAATCGTGCTATCGGGCTGTCCTAGATTGAACTCAGCGGTCAATTGTTGCTCAAAATTTGCTATGTCGGTATTGGCTAAAAGTTTATAATAAACATAACCTTGTCCCTCTTGAATAAACTTAGCTGGCATGTGAATCAAACTATCAAACTGAACATGGCTATTCTGTGCTAAATCCTTAAAAATAGCTCCGATTGTGTATTGGCCTTGCTGATGTTTTAAGGTGCGACCAACCACTTGAGACTCGCCAAACAAGCGCAATGCCTCCGATTCACTTAATACCAATTGATTCGGTTGTGTTAAGGCCTGAGTGATATCACCGCCGATAATATCCAAAGCAATGAAGTCGAGTATATTAGTGCTTGCGCTATAAAAGTTGTTCAGCCGATAATCATTGCCATTCACTTGTACAAGTTTACTCACCGCTAGATTAAGATGGCTGAGATCTGCCGACTTTACTAATCTAAATATATCTTCTACCTGACTATGGTTTTTAAATGTTTCGGCATTACTAAAACTACTCGGTGAAATTTCCTGTAATCCTATCGAGGTCCAATCAGTATGCGCAAGGTATACCCGCTCACTATCGGGCTGGTGTTTGTCATAGGACAATTCATGCTGGGCAAATAACGCCATTAAAATAGCCGCGGCTAACCCGATACTAAAGCCGATAACATTAAGAAAAAAGTGTTGCTTGTCTTTTTTTATCGCACGGTGTGCGGTGACCAAATAATTAACAATCATCTTAAGCAACCTCTGCGGGCATATCGGTTGATGTACTTGCGGGTATAAATGCTTGATTGGCTTTATCTAACATAATTTGACCATCTAATAATCGCACGATGCGGTCAGCGTAATTACCTTCTTTTTCTGAGTGAGTAACCATTATTACCGTGGTGCCTGCTTTATTTAGCTCGCGCAACATCGCCATAATTTCATCACCATTTTTCGAGTCTAAATTACCAGTCGGCTCATCGGCTAAAATAAGTTTTGGCTTACTGACTAAAGCACGAGCAACGGCAACACGTTGTTGTTGTCCACCTGAAAGCTGTTGCGGTAAATGATCAGCTCTATGGTCAATGCCAACGCGATGTAAAATGGCTTCAACACGTTTTTTACGCTCGCTCTTACTAATTTTTTGATATTGCAGTGGCAGTTCTACATTTTCATAAACGGTCAATTCATCAATTAAATTAAAACTTTGAAAGACAAAACCAATGGATGTTTTACGTAACTGTGCTAATTGTTTTTCACTGTAACTCGCTATATTAGTACCACTAAACTCAAAGTCTCCGCCAGTAGGAGAGTCGAGCATACCCAATATAGATAATAAGGTTGATTTTCCACAACCAGACGGGCCCATAATAGCCACAAATTCACCTTCGTTTACGGTTAAGTTAATATTGCTCAGTGCGGCTGTTTCTAAATCTAAGGTACGAAAAATACGGTTCAAGTTAGTTATCTTAATCATTATTGTTATTCCTTTAATGTCGTGTAATTCAAGTTAAGCCAAATTATTTATATTTTTATTTTAAGAACTAGTTTAATTGCAGTTGTTGCGCTTTATCAAAGTTGCCATAGCTTGAGGTGATCACTTTTTCACCCAGTGACAATCCTGACAATATTTCAAAATAGTCTTGATTTTTTTTACCTAAGCTAATGTTGCGTCGAATGGCTTTATTACCCTCTGCTGTTAGTACATAAGCCCAATTACCGCCACTATTAGAAAAAAATGCGCCTCGCTTAAGCAGTAAAGCTTGCTCTTTGTTACCCCCTAACATCAATTTAATATCAATGTTTTGGCCACGTTTTATATTGCTGGCACTTGTTGGTAAATCAACTTCAATTTGAAATTGCGATTGTTTAACTCGGCTATCAATTTTGCTGACTTTGGCCATGATATTGCCAGACTCTAGTGCCACCATTACCGCTAAGTCACGGTGTACTTGATTTAAATAAAATTCATCAAGCAAGATGACTAATTTATATTCATTGGGAATATCTATTTGTCCGAGGCGAGCACCACGTTCTTTTGATTCACCAATTTCAACATTTAGCTCACTTAAATAACCAGAAACAGGTGCTTTAAATAACAAGTTGTCTAAATTTTCACGCGCAAAAAGGAGATTTTTTTCTAACATTACTGCGCTTTCCTCCAGCTGTTTAACCTGTACTTTACGTATGCTATTTTCTTGTTCTTGACGTTCTATGGTCAGCGCTTTTCTAGCTTGGTAGTAGCTTAGGTTATCTTTTATTTCTGCGAGCCTGTCCTTCGCCAACAGCCCCTTATCGACTAACATAGATGATTGTTTTGAACGGCGCTGTAAGTGACTAATTTGTAATTCAATCTCTAACAAATCACGGCGTAAATTTAATCGACTTGTTGCCATGTTCATTTGGGTATTACGGAGAAAATTGAGCTGTTCAGTCACTTGTGCTTCACGGCCCATAACATCGAGTTGTAAGTTGGTATTGCTCAAGCGTATCAAGGGTTGTCCTTTTTCGACAAATTCGCCTTGCTCTACTAAACGTTGCTCTACTTGACCACCTGTGGTGGTATCGAGGTAAATAGTGGTTTTTGGCACAACTTGACCTCGTAGACTTAAGGCATCGACAAATTCACCTTGTGTCACTGAACTGATGGTTATGTTATTAATTGCTACGTTATGACTACGTCCGCCGGTATTTGCCTGACTAAAATTATAAGCCGCGGCAACTACGAAAAAAATAATCAGACCGAACAAACTAGGTCTTAAAGCCTTTTGTCGCCAAGTTCGGCTTATTTTCTTATCCATCTAAATTATCCATTTAAGTTATCCATTTACGTTATCTGTTGAGTTTTTCTACTAATTGACGATTAGCTTGATCGTACTTATTTGTATTAATTATCTGAAGTAAGTACAAGACTTGTGCCACAACTAGAACCATATATAAAACATGTGCTTACCTTGTTTTGTTTTTTATGGTATAAAAAAAGTGTCCGGTTATAGAACACTTTTGATAAAATAAACTGTCCAATTATGGACGGTTTATGACTAGACGGCTTAATGATAAGTAAGATAGACTGAAAAGAATTCTAGAAAATGGGTCATGATAATGAAGCAAGCGGGTTCAATTTTAATTGTTGATGATAACCCTGATATTTTGATTGCAATACAGTTACTGCTTAAGCAACATTATCAAACCGTGGTTACAACAGATAACCCATTCGACATCGAAAAGGTAGTGAACGAGCAGGAAATAGAAGTGATCTTACTCGATATGAACTTTAACCATGATGCAATAAGTGGTCAAGAAGGGTTTTATTGGCTCAAGAAAATTCTAGCACAAAACTCATCAGTGGTTGTGGTGCTGATGACGGCTTACGGAGATATTCAATTAGCCGTTGACGCGATAAAAGCAGGTGCTTCAGATTTTATCGCTAAACCTTGGAGAAACGAACAATTATTGGGCGTAATTGCTGCCGCCTTTTCTCATGCTAAAGACAAACAAAAAGTAGGCGAACTTACCCGGCAAACCCAAGGGTTAAATCATGCGCTTTGTGATCAAAAATTTGAGTTTTTAGGCCAAAGTCTGGCGATGAAACAGGTTTTTGATACCATTGAAAAAGTAGCGAAAACAGACGCGAATATTTTAATTACTGGTGAAAGTGGTACCGGTAAAGAGCTGGCAGCACATGCAATACACTTAGCAAGTAATAGAAGTGATCAGGCCTTTATTAGTCTGGACATGGGGTCGATAGCGATAAGCTTATTTGAAAGTGAACTTTTTGGTCATAAAAAAGGCGCTTTTACCGATGCTAAAGCCGATAGAACCGGTCGATTTGAACTCGCCCATAAGGGCAGCTTATTCTTAGATGAGCTGGGAAACCTAGCGTTGAGCCAACAAGCGACGTTATTAGCAGCGTTGCAAAATCGTCAGATCACCCCTGTCGGTGGCTCTAAAGCAATAGATGTTAATATTCGTCTAATTTGCGCGACCAATGAAAACCTACCTCAGGCTGTACATGAGAGTCGTTTTAGACAAGATTTACTTTACCGCATTAATACCGTGGAGATACGCCTACCACCTTTACGCGAACGAGTAGACGATATCCCCTTACTTGCCGAATACTATCTCGATCATTTTAGTCATAAATATAAAAGAAACTTATCTATTGAAGCCGATGATATCCTGGTGCTTTGCCATTACACTTGGCCCGGTAATGTCCGTGAATTGGCTCACGTTATTGAGCGAGCCGTTATTTTAAGTGTTTGTGGCAACTTAGATATTAGGTCAGTGCTTGGTGCAACATCATCCAAAAAAACTGATGGTGTTAATGGCTTGGAACAAAATACATTGCAGCGGACTAATGTAATTAGTAAAGCAGATAACGCTGTCGGTAACTATGACGATAATACTGATAATGAATGCTTCAATTTAGAAATGTTAGAGCAACGAACTGTACGTGCAGCGCTTAAATATCATCAAGGTAATGTCAGTCAAACCGCAAAAGCGCTTGGTTTAACACGGGGCGCTATGTATCGTCGATTAGAAAAATATGACCTTTAATTACGTAAACCAGCAACATATAATTTTTAATAGCACTGAATGTTATCACTCACTAGTTTCTCTTAATTTAACGAATTGTAAGTCATGAATCCTATAAAAAATCGACCTCAATTATTATTGGTTATTAACCTTATTGCATTATTCGTTTGTATTACACTGCTGACCAGCGTTTATATCACCATTGGCGTGTCTGCGACTTGGTTGCTGATATTAGTGATATCACTTTCGGTAATTAGCTCATTACTGACACTTTTTAAGCGCCAAGACCAGCAACTGATACAAGTGATAAGAGCACTCGCTAATGGTGACAATTCATTGGGATTTAGCGCTAATCACCCAATGCGCCAAAGTTTTGAAGGGGTTAAACAACAAATGCAGTCAGCACGTTTTGTTGCTGAGCAAAAAAGCGAGTTTTTAAAAGCCTTACTGATACATGTAGAGCTAGCTGTCATCGTTTGTGATGCCCAAGGAAATATTATTGAGTCTAATCCCGCTGTTGCTAGATTACTTGGCAAGAGTGCCGTGCATCTCAATGAGCTTAGTCATATTGGTACTTTAATTTTAGCCGCACAAAAAAATGTGCATAGTACCGTACAATGGTTACATGGCGAGCAGCAAGATACCTTAACCTTACAAGTGAGTATTGCTGAGATTCAAGGACAAACGCGTAAAATTGTCACGTTACAATCAATTCATGAGTTGTTGTTAAATAAAGAGCAGCAGGCTTATAAACGGCTCACACACGTACTTACTCATGAAGTTGCTAATACCATAACCCCGTTAGCTTCTATTGCACAAACTTGTCAGGGACTGATTCCAAAAAGTCTGAGCTTTATCGATGAAGAAAACAAACAAGATTTAACCTTAGCACTAAAGACATTAGCTGCTCGTACTCAATACTTAGGTGAGTTTATCGCTAGCTTTCGACAGATTAGCAGCTTACCTATGCCAAATTTAGTGCCTACTCAATTAGCCACTATTTTAGCGCGAATAGAAATGCTACATAGACAACAACTTGCCGAATGTAATACCACCCTAACCATTGATATTCAGAATAAACAATTGGTCATGTTAGATAGTGCTCAAATTGAACAAGTACTTATTAATTTGATTAAAAATGCTATAGAAGCGATAAAATCACATAATAATCAACAGCATAATTTTAAGGATGGTTTACAGGGGAGTTCTGCGGTTAAAAGTCAAATCTCATTAACAGTCGCACAAAACAAAGCCCAACAACTCTATGTTGAAGTTGCTGACAATGGTACAGGTATTCGCGAAAATGTGATTGAGATGATCTTTGTCCCTTTTTTTACCACCAAGCAGCAAGGTTCAGGTATTGGTTTGAGCCTTTCAAGGCAGATCATGATTAATCATGGTGGAGATTTAGTTTATCTCACTCGTCCAAAAGGTGCTTGTTTCAGGTGCCTCTTTGGTTAGTTTATTGAGCAATCGAGTAAATGCCTTTGTTGTCAAAAGATAGCTATTAGATAAGTAAAGGCTAACCTCAGCTTTCGTATCTAAGTGGTCATTAGGTAGGATGATTTAACCGATGAATTAGGTCGGCTTTGTGGTACTAGTTATCATATTTAAGGTTGAATGTGCGACTAAGTAAGGCACCACGGTGATCATTCACCACATCCATGTGGTTCACTTGCTGCGTATGTCTGTTACAGCTGTTCAAAAATATTCCTGATTATTTGTGAAAAGTGATTAGTTGTAACCCCTTTCGATTAGCCATTATCGCGATGCCAACCATAGAGTAAAACCTCAACTTTGAGGCATCAAAAATGGTATTTTTCACTCGTTACAATAATTCAAATTCATCTGCATCTAAAAATGCTGGGAAGTCATGTTTGAATTTCTCCAGCTTGCTAAAGTCGAGTTGTGTAGTAATGATTTGTTGTTGATTATCAGCAGCACAAATAATGCTTTCACCGGTAAAATCAATGATAGTGGTGCCACCAGAGTGAGGGGTATTGCTACCGTCGTCACCGATACGATTCACACCAACAACAAAAGTTTGATTCTCCATTGCCCGTGCTTTTAATAAGGTATCCCAGACATTACGTCGCGCAGCAGGCCAGTTAGCTACATTGATCATAAGATCATAATCTTGGCGATTTCTAGACCAAACGGGGAAGCGCAAATCATAACAAACCAATGGCAGTATTTTGATGCCATTAATGGTGATTATTTTTCTGTTTTGGCCTTGTTCAACATAGTCCTGCTCTTTACCCAAACGAAATAAATGACGTTTGTCGTAATGTTCAACCGTGCCGTCAGCAAATACCCAATAAAAGCGGTTCACCTTTTTATTGTTTTGGCTCACTAAAACACTGCCAGCTACTACGCAGTTATATTGTTGTGCAATTTTCTTTAGCCAGGCTAACGCAAGGCCGCCATCTTCTGGCTCTTGTACATCGCTTTTATTAATACAAAAACCCGTTGAAAAAGTTTCTGGTAGTAATAATAAGTCGGCAGCTGCATTGTCAGTAAAGTGATTTTCGATGAGCAGCTCTAACTGATTAAAATTGGCTGGTTGATCTAACCAACGAATATCGTATTGCACTGCGGCTATGGTTAAAGTTGACATAATATTTTCGCTGCTTTAAGTAAAGTTTCGTCATTTTTAGCAAAACAGAGTCGAATAACTTTATTGTTTTGCTGATAAGCCTCTCGTTGCTCTGCTGGATAAAATGGGCTGAGTGGAATGGCGGCAACACCTATCTCCTTGGTTAACCACTGACAAAATTCACGGTCACTGAGTTGTGATATGGCCGAATAATCCAACAATAAGAAATAAGTACCTTTTGAGGGGAGTAGGGTAAAACGAGAGTCTTGCAGTGCGTTAATGAGCACATCTCTTTTTTGTTGATAGAAACTAGCTAACTCGGTGATATGTGTCGGTTGAGCTTTTAACATGTGCGCAATGGCAATTTGTGCAGGGGTAAAAGAACAAAAGGTAACGTATTGATGAATTTTTCTAAACTCGGCCGTAAGCTCATCGGGGGCGGCACAATAACCCATTTTCCAGCCGGTACAATGAAATGTTTTACCAAAGCTAGAGATGACAAAGGCGCGTTTAAATAACTCGGGGAAGCGCAAAACACTTTCATGGCGTAAACCGTCAAAGGTCATATGCTCATATACTTCATCGCTGATGACATATAAATTATATTTCTCAACCAAGCCCTGTAGCGCACTAAGATCAGCTTGACTCAATATTGAGCCTGTAGGATTGTGTGGGCTGTTGATAATAATGGCGCGTGTGTTTGCATTAATGGTTTGCTCTACCACAGCCCAGTTTATTGCATAACTTGGCGCAGCAAGTGTGATATGGCGACAAATACCACCCGCTAGTTCAACAGCAGGCTCATAAGAGTCGTAGGCGGGATCAAAAATAATTACTTCATCATCAGGGCTAACTAAGGTTTGTATCGCGACCCATAATGCTTCGGTAGCGCCTGAGGTAATGGTGACGTTGTTTAGCCCATCGAGTTTTTGTCCATCGGTTAAATGCGTTTGATACTGTCTATGTACCATGTTGGCAATTTCAGTTAACAGCTCAGGTAAACCGTTTGATGGTGAATATTGATTCTTGCCTTCACTGATGGCTTGATTAATTTTATCTTTCAAATAAGCAGGCGGTTCAAATTCAGGAAAGCCTTGAGATAAATTAATGGCTTGATATTGATTAGCCATTACTGACATTTCAGTGAAAATACTGGTTTCTATATTAGGCAGTTTACTGGTGAAAGAAGATGACACTAAAGACTCTCTTATTATTTTAAGTAGTGAATGTTTATGTGAAAATAGTTTAAATGGAAATTTCTTAAGTGACTATTACTTAAATAAGGTTCAAATGGCTTTTAAAGTAGACAATGAACAGATAAATGAATGTTATGACTAACAGCTTATTAGTTCAATCGTTATCAGCTGTTAATCGAGTCAGGCTAAGGGAATTACCCCATTCTGTTGGGTTACTACCGTGATGCCAAGCAAAAATATTCCGTTTAAATTTTATTTATTTGCTATATGTAAATTATTTGTTACATGACACCACCTGATATCACAGCTTTAACTCATAAAACTAATGAAAAACTTCGTAGAGTTACATAAGATACAGTGATAAAAATATAGGGAACAATGATGGAAGCTAATATGAAAAGTAAGATGAAAAAGAAATATTTGGCGGCGGTGATAGCCGCAAGTTTAACGTTATCCGCCTGTATGGCAACCACCGACGGTACAAGTTCGGCCGCTAGCAATAGCGCATCAGCCGAAAATAGCGCCAATAAAGTCTTTAGCCAAAAATACTTATTTAAAGAGTTAGCGAATGGCTTACGGGTATTAGTGGTGAAAACAGACTATCCAGATCTTGTTTCTGTACAAATTCCCGTATCAGTCGGTTCTCGTGATGAAGATGAAGCAGGTAGAACTGGCTTTGCGCATTTCTTTGAACATATGATGTTTAAGGGCTCAGAGAAATTTCCACAAGATGTTTATTCAGACTTATTTAAAAATGCCGGTGTTGATAATGGTGCTTACACGACCAACGATTACACCAATTATCACTTAGATTTTTCTAAAACACATTTAGATAAAATATTAGAAATTCAAGCTGATCACTTTAAAAACCTTAAATACACAGATGCACAATTTAAAACTGAAGCATTAACTGTAAAAGGCGAATACTTAAAAAATAATGCTAGCCCAATTCGCAAACTATTAGCGGCAGTACGAAAAGAAGCGTTTGATACCCATACCTATAAACATACCACCATGGGTTTCTTTGAAGATGTAGAAGCAATGCCTGAGCAAATTGCTTATGGTGAAAAGTTCTTTGCACAGTTTTATAAGCCAGAATATGTATCATTGGTGATTGTTGGTGATGTTGATCCAAAAGCGACAATGGCGATGGTAGAAAAGCATTGGGGCAGTTGGAAAAAAGGTGATTTTGTTAATGAGATAGCAGCCGAGCCAAAACAACAAGCAGCGAAATATGTCCATGAAAAGTTTGATGGTTTACCAGGTCATTGGTTATTAGTTTCTTATAAAGGCTCTGATTGGCAACCGAAGAAAAAAGATCGTGCTGCTTTAGATTTAATTTCTGAATTGTATTTTTCAAATAACTCAGCCTTGTATCAAGAGCTAGTGGTAGATAAGCAGCTGGCGAGCCAAATGTTTAACTACAACCCTGAAACAAAAGATGCGGGTTTACGTCACGTATTTATCAAAGTGAATGAAGAAAAAGATTTGGCCATTGTCCGTGATGCAGTGAACCGTACCTACGTACAAGCACGTACTGAGCTAGTTTCTACAGAAAAGCTTGATAACTTAAAATCTAATTTAAAATATAGTTTTGTTAATAGCTTAGATTCTTCAGAGTCTATCGCTTCTACACTTGCAGGTTACATGCACTTTGATCGCGATCCAGAAACGATTAACCATCTATATAATAGCTTTGACAATATTTCGGCACAAGATATCAAAGATATCGCCAATCAATATTTCATCGATGAAAACCGCACCACGGTGACCTTATCAGCATTAGATAAAGTTGCTGGCTTTGCCCAAGAAGTAGACTTAAACGGCGCGGTGGCAAAAATTGAGATGGAAAAGGCTCACCCTAGCACGCCGCTGTTTTCGGTGTTAGATAAGACTAATGATTCACCGTTGATTGATGTTAACTTCCTGTTTTATACCGGTGCTGCAGCCGATCCTGTAGGGAAAAAAGGCGTGGCAGCATTGACTGCGCGCATGTTAACCCAAGGTGGTTCACAAACGCGTAGTTATAAAGACATTCAGCAAGGTTTATATCCTTTAGCAGGACAGTTTTCGTCTCAGCTTGATAAAGAAATGATGTCATTTACTGGCCGAGTTCACAAAGACAATGCTGGTCAATGGTATCAATTAATCAGCGATCAACTGTTGAACCCAGGCTGGCGTGAAGACGACTTCAAACGTCTGAAAAAAGAGTTAATTGACGGTATTAAATCAGGTCTTAAATCTTCTAATGATGAAGAGTTAGGGAAAGAGGTGCTTTATAGTGAATTGTATCAAGGCCATGTTTATGCAAACTATAATAGTGGTGATTTGTCTGACTTAGAATCAATCACCATTGAAGATGTTAAAGCTTTCTATAGCAGCCAACTTACCCAAGCGAAATTAAACCTAGGCATTACTGGCGCTATGCCAAGTGCTTTAAAAGCGCAGTTAATGTCTGACTTAACGGTTTTACCTAAAGGTGATGAAAAACGCTTAACTATTGCCAAAGCACCGGTTTTAAAAGGTCATCATGCGACAATCGTTGAAAAAACAGCGCAATCAACGGCTGTATCTTTTGGTTTCCCCATTGATACTCTGCGCAGTGACAAAGACTGGGCCGCACTTTGGTTAGTACGTTCGTACTTTGGTGAACATCGTAGTTCTAACAGCTACTTGTATCAACAAATACGTCAAGCACGTGGTATGAACTATGGTGATTATTCTTATATTGAGTATTTCCCACGTGGCATGTACCAAACCAAACCTGACGCAAATTTAGGCCGTTCAAGCCAGATTTTCCAAGTATGGTTACGTCCACTGCGTTCAAATAATGATGCGCATTTTGCTACCCGTGCCGCTTTATATGAGCTGGACAAACTGATTAAAAATGGCATGAGTGAAAAAGACTTTCAGGCGACACGTAATTACTTAACTAACTATGCGCCGCAATTAGTGGCTAGCCAAGACCAGCAGTTAGGTTACGCACTTGATAGTGAGTTTTATCAAACAGAAGAGTTTGTTAAGTATGTACGTGGCGAATTTGCCAAGCTATCGTTAGCCGATGTTAATCGTGTTATTAAAGAGAACTTACAAACTGATGATATTCACTATGTTTTCATTTCAAGCGATGGTAAAGATATGAAAAAACGTTTGTTGTCTGAGCAAGTATCACCGCTGAAATATAACAGTGAAAAACCTGCTGAGCTTTTAGCTACCGATAAAATTATCGAAAGTTACCAGTTAACATTACCGGCGAAAAATGTTGAAGTTATCGCGGTAGACAAGGTGTTTAAATAGGTTATTTAAATAAGGCTTTTAGTTAAGGTTTTAGCTAAGGTATTAAAATAACCCTAACGATACTCAGTATTCAACTGACTGGGCTTCTCGTACATTATTAAACACCACGCTTGCCGTGGTGTTTTTGTTTTTAATACAAGGTAAAGGGGGGAAAGTTAAATTAAATGACTTGTCGTCGTTTGATTATGGTTGAAAGAGAGGAACGTTATTTAATATTTCTTCCAACATGCCTAGTTAACGGTGGTATTCGCTAGGTTGTTTAACCTGAACTCTGGATAATGAGTGCTTGATGTTTAAGTAAAAACAACAGTTTACGGTTATTACAAATAAAATTTAGCGGATTAAATAGCGATATACGCTATCAATGTTTCAATTTATTCGATTATCAAGGCAAAACGTTTATGAATAACGGGTTATTTATCGACGTTTTAACGCTGAGAATTGGATAAAGGGGAATATTGAGCAAATGCTGCTTATCCAGAATTCAGGTTGTTTAGGCTTATCCATACCTGTACCAGTAATAAACAACCCGTTACCCCAAGGCCAATACCAATGCCCATCCATATGCCTTGTAAATGAAACATTGGCATTAAATACCAAGCGGCAGGTAAACCAACTAAGCAGTAACCAACACCTGTCAGTAAAGCTGGGCCAAGTACTATCTTCATACCGCGTAAAATACTCAGCCCTGTTAACTGCCAAGCATCAACTACAAAACAGGCGGCCGCCACTAGCATTAAACCTGGTAGCATCTCCACCAGCTCAGCAAATAATGCATCACCAGGTTTGGCAAACCCTTGTGACAACAGTTGTGGGTTAATGCTAAACAACAGTCCTATCAAAATACTTGAGCCGGTCGCCAAGATCAAGCCATGGCGAGCAATACGAATAATGGCCTGTTTGTCTCGATTAGAGCCATATTGATTACTGACAAAAATAGAGGTTGCCTGAGCAAAACCATAGGAAATGCACCAAGAAAAACTTAAGATCTGTAAAGCTATTTGGTGAGCGGCAAGTGAGACCACACCTAAACTGCCTGCCATTAAGGCGGCACCGGAAATTAAGCTAAACTCTGTTACGGTCGCTAGGGCAACAGGGATTCCGATTGATAAAATGGGTTTGATGGTGGCGAGTTTATACTCAAACCATTTATTCCAAGGCTTGTAGGGCAAAAACTGTGGTTGGCGAAATAGCCATAATCCGTAACAAACAGCCATCAACCCTGCAGCGAATGAGGTACCATAACCAATACCCACTATGCCAAAATCCAACACAAAGGCGAACAAATAACTAAAAATAATGTTCAGTATAACCGTGATCACCGAAGCCCATAATACCGATCGCGAAGACCCAAAGGCTATTGCAAGCCCGCGAAATACCAAGATTAAAAGGTTCGGTAACATTGACCATTTTAGCGCATGCAAATAAAGCATACTCAGAGTAATAATTTCCTCTGGTTGGCCAATCATAAGCATCAAGGACGGTAGTAGGTAAAATGACGGCAGCAATGCAATGCTGATCAGCGTGGCTAATAAAATGGCACCTTTTACAATCCGCCTAATCTCATCATTATTGTTCGAATTATGCTGTTTTTCTCCATAAGCTATCGCCAATAGGTTAGCCACCGAGCCTATTAAACCCATCACAACAATAAAAATAAAGCTGAAAACTGAGCCAGCAAGCCCACCAGCAGCCATAGTTGTAACGCCAATGCGCGACATCATCCAAATATCTGAGATAACCATTAATTGCGCAACTAATTGTGAAATGATTAAAGGTACTGCAAACTTAGCTAGCTGTTTCACTATTATCCCCGATCTTCTGTGAGTTTAATTCAATAAAGCCAAGTTAAGTGAATAATTACTGTTTTTCAAACGAGCAATATGCCAATCTGGTATGCATAAAACTCATGTCACTTATTTCCCTAGAGAAACTCATGCTACGTCATGCACTTAAGCGCCACTCAAATTTGCCTCATTCTTTAAATGCTTTACGTGTATTTGAAACAGCAGCCCGATATTTAAGTTTTACCCATGCAGCCACTGAGCTCAATGTCACGCAAAGTGCGGTTAGCCGTCAAATACGACAACTTGAAGATAATTTGGGTTTTATTCTATTTAATCGTTTGCATCGCAGCTTAGTGCTGACCAATGAAGGTCGTGAATTATCAATGCTACTCTCAAGACAGTTTGGTGAATTAAACCGTGCAATTTATCAATTGGCACCCTCGTTGAAAAGTGAGCTTAAAATCAAGGTGGAAACCAGTATTGCGGCGCGTTGGCTAGTTCCTCGGTTACATAAATTCAGAAGTCGCTATCCAAATTTACAAGTGAATTTAACCTTGGCCTGGTTTCAAGCTGGAGTGAATATTAATCTAGAAAGCGGTGGTTATGATGTTGCAGTATTTGGCGAAAAATATCCTGACGCTCGTTATGCTGATAATAGTTTGCGCTGCGAATATATGGCGCCAATTTATCATTCATCGTTATGTAAAAACCAACAGTTACTCACGGTTGCACAAGCCATTGATCAAGTATCCATTCATCCCACAGAAGACAGATCAGATTGGAAATACTGGTTGTCACTAACAGACAATAGTGATCAAAGCTCAGATAAAGGCATAACGTTTAATAGTTTAGATTTGGCTATTATCGCGGCCAATGCGGGTGAGGGCGTGGCAATGATGGATTTAATGTTAGTCTTGGATGAATTAGAAAAGGCTGAGTTATTGCTGCCTGAACAGGTGCAGATCATCAAAAGCCCGTGGCAGTATTACTACTATGTTGCCCCTGAAACTCACGCCACTGATGATATTGATGCCTTTATCGCCTGGTTGCATGAAGAGTTTAGTCAAGATCGTCGACGACTGGCTAAGCTTGTTAGCGACAATGGCTGGCATATGCCGAATGTACAGAATAATGTCTAACTCAAGGGTTTAAGCTAGAAGTTCTTGGACAAAAGGTTCATCAGAAATCTCAGGTTTAATTCATGCAGAAAAACGAGCTTGTATGAACAAAATTATTAATACTCTTTCTATACTCGAATTCGCTGTTAGAACAGCTATAACAAATAAATATTCTCACACATAACAAATGTTGGCAGAGTAAATTTATATTATTTGTCGCGGTGGCGACTCCACCCAAAGGGAGACTGCCTCTGGCCTCCCTTTGGAATCACTCGGATCTGCTAACAAACGTATTCCTCAATTCTATCAAGTGCATTCGACGTAACAGCGCTGATGGCGAAAACTGCCGCTTTTCATGGGCGACTGTTAGCAATAAAGAACGTAGGTATTGACTGTAAACAAAAAATTGATGATTTATGTTTTCACTGAGTAGGCCGCCGCAGGGGTTCTAAGGGGATGCGCGGCGGTACGTCGCCCCTTGGTTGTGGTTACTGTTGTTACTTATGAAACAGTGTTGTTCTATTGTGTGTATTTATTGGCGTATTTGAAACTCGTACAATAACGGATAATGAATCTTCAACACTTAACCTTCAACAAATAGTACTCAACAGGGGGATTGTTATGAGCATTACAACAACTATAGATCAGCTGAAGAAAGTAGAGCAACAGCGCCAAGCAGATCAAACATGGCAAGTAGAGCAGCGTAAAGGTTTACCTGCTGCTATTAAATATCAGTTATTACCGCTTGAAAGAGAGCAATGGTCGAAGCATTCTCGTTATGCTGGTAAAGCGTCTTTTTTTATTCAATACCATGGCGATCTATTGGCAACTGCGGCTTACCTCAAACATTCATTGCACACATTACTCGATAGTTCGCAGACTGTGCTCAATTGGCAGCAATTGAAAGGCCCGTTATCGGCCGCACAGAATTTAGTTGCTAAGGCGCATAATCATCACCGGATTGAAGACCATGTTTATTTTCCGCAGTTTAGGCAAATTATGCCGCAGCTCAGTAAGGGCATTGATTTACTGGATAAGGATCATAAATCATTAGATCTAGCATTAGATGCCTTAAGTACTATGGTAATGAATATGGTCATGACCCTGAACCAAGGGAATGTTATTAATAAGCAGCAGGTAAATATGTTGCAAGATCATGCCTTACACTTGCAACGAATATTGCAAAGGCACCTACATGATGAAGAAGAGGTGATTATTCCTATATTTTTATTATCGGCTTAAACGTAGTGGCAATACCTAATACATTAATGTATTAATAAAGAGTTGGGTAACAGTTGAACGTTATTTCTGTACGCAGAAAGTCTGGTGTCGACGGCTACCATTTTCTTTTTGTACCGTCGATATCTCGATGCCCATTAAGCTGGGAAATTATTCAATAAAAAATAAAGAAGGTTTGTACGCCCTATATTTGAACTTGACTGATTTTTTGTCTTTTCTATACTTGAGCTTAGGTTATTGCTAATAATCATGGGCTATTCACTTGAAACCACAGCATATTCATCTTGGTATTACGGTTGTTAATATTGCGGTATTAACCCGATGAAAATATCTCGTGCCATCGCCACAATTTTAATGCTACTAAGTACTCTCAGTTTCTCACTAGAACACAATTCCATTAGCTTAGTCTCACCTTATTTTCCACCTTATACCTATGAACAAAAACAAGAGGTTATTGGTATTGGACCTGAGTTTATCAAGCGTATATTTGCTAATATCAATATTCGCTACAAAATAACCATGGTTGCAGATTATGGTGCTGCTGTACATGTGATGAAAGAAAACCTGGCTGACGGTATGTTTTTAGCTTCTCAAAATGCCGAACGTGATGCCATAGCGCAATTCAGCCAACCTTTAATGATTAATAAGTGGAGTTGGTTTATTCTCAAAGACTCTGAAATTGATGTAAGGTCTGAAGTCTTTAAATCACAGGCCGGTATTGGCACTATAAAAGGCACAAATACTTCTAAGTGGTTAAAACAAAATGCTTACAGTGTTATCGCCCAACCGACGAATGCTGGTGTTTTAATTGCCATGTTGAAGTCACATCGTATTGATGCTGCATTTGTTGCTGATGCGGTATTCGAACATGAATTAGACGTTAAAGAGTTGTCAAAATTTACCAAAGTGGTTGAAGTTAAGAAACCGTTTGGAATTTACATCAGTCATTATTATTTGAAAAAACATCCTGACTTACTCGAACAGATCAACAGTAGTATTAAATTACTCAAGCAGGGTAATAAGGGGTAAGAGTAAAATAAAAGTAAACTTACTATTACCCCCCAACTAATACACTTTGACCTAGCTAAGTGTTAGCTTTGGCCGCTTCAATGGTGTTTTTCAACAAACATGCAATAGTCATTGGTCCAACACCACCTGGCACGGGTGTTATTGCACCGCAAACACTTTCAACGGCAGTAAAGTCAACATCACCAACAAGTTTACCCTTGCCATTATCATCTTCAATGCGGTTAATTCCCACATCAATAACGGTTGCACCAGATTTCACCCAACTAGCTTGCACAAAGTTAGGTCTTCCAACCGCGGCAATTAAAATATCAGCTTGTCGACAAACTTCAGCTAAGTTCTTTGTGCGCGAGTGAGCAATTGTTACCGTACAGTTTTCCTGTAAAAGTAATAATGCCACCGGTTTACCGACAATATTTGAACGACCAATAACCACAGCGTGCTGACCTGATAAATCGTCACCTAAATGTTTTTTCGCTAAAATAATACAACCTTGTGGTGTACAAGGAACTAGTGCACCTTTTTCACCGTTTAGTAACCGGCCAGAGTTCATGGCATGAAAACCATCAACATCTTTGTGTGGTGAAATAGCGGCAATGATGACACTTTCATCAATATGTTTAGGTAATGGTAATTGCACTAAAATTCCATGTACGAAGTTATCATTATTTAACCGCTCAAGCTGCTCAAGTAATTGTGCCTGAGTAGTTTCAGCAGACAATTTAATTTCATTTGAAAGCATACCAACTTCACGAGTCTGCTTAACTTTATTACGAACATAAACTTGGCTAGCAGGGTCTTCTCCGACTAAAACAACCGTTAGGCCCGGTGTTATATTTTTTTCTTTTTTAAGTTGTGCTACTTCAATTGCCAATGTTTTTCGTAAATCGGCTGCTGCTTGTTTACCATCAATAATCATAGGTTATTTGCTTTTGTAAAAGTTAGAAGAAAATAAGTGGGGCTCAGAGTACAAATAAAGGGCGGCAGAGTAAATTAAAATCATTTGAAATGTAATCATTTTTAATAGATATTAAATCTACTTTGAATTTATGTTAGATCAAGATGTTTAAAATCATAAAACCGACAGCACTACTTTTTTTAGCCGCATCACTAGGCTCTTTATTCGTTTCTCCATTAATCTATGCACAAGTAATGAGTGCTTCTGAAAAAACTCCCTTAGACATTAACGAACAGGACGTAGTTAAACAAGTCGAATTAGGCTTACCCAGAGCACTTAAAGACATTGAGCAAGCGGTAAATATAAATAGTGGGTCAATGAATATTGAAGGGGTAAAGCAGGTCGGTTTATTGGCTAATAAACAACTTTCTGAAATCGGCTTTGAAGTAGAGTGGCTTGATGGCAGTGCTTTCAATCGTGCTGGTCATATCTTAGCGACTCACCAAAGTAACAAGCCAAACGCCGTTAAGATTTTAATGATCGGTCATTTAGATACTGTATTTGCCAAGAATGATGACTTTCAACAGTTTGTTAGGCTCAGTGATACACAAGCTGCAGGCCCTGGAGTTGCGGATATGAAAGGCGGTAATACCATTATCATTGCTGCGCTGCGGGCATTAAATAAACTTAACTTACTTGATAATGTCAGTATAAAAGTGCTGTTAACTGGCGATGAAGAAAGCAGTGGTCGACCTTTATCTTTATCAAAAAAAGCCATAGTTGATGGCGCTATTTGGGCTGACATTGCGCTGGGTTTTGAAAACGGAGATAACAATATAAATACCGGTATGGCGGCACGTAGAGGTTATACCGGCTGGACTTTAAACGTAGAGGGAAAACCTGCACACTCATCGCAAATATTTAATGATGAAGTTGGTTATGGTGCCATTTATGAAACAGCGCGTATTTTAGAAGCTTTTAGAGCTCAGCTAGAGCAAGAAGAGAACCTGACTTTTAACCCTGGCATGATTATCGGCGGTACTAGCATAGACTATGACGCAGCTAAATCATCGGGCTCGGCCTTTGGTAAAAGTAATGTTATTGCTCAAAAGGCGAAAGTAAAAGGTGATTTAAGAGCGCTTTCAAATAAGCAGCTAAAAAGCGCTAAACAAACTATGCAAAATATAGTTAAAAAGAACTTAAACCATACACAAGCTGAGCTCATTTTTTCAGAGGGTTATCCACCGATGGCACTCACAAAAGGTAACTTAGAATTATTGGCACAATATAGCCAAGTCAGTGAAGATTTAGGTTATAACGCGATAAAACCGGCCAACCCACGAAAAGCAGGGGCAGCCGATATTTCATTTGCCGCTGAACATGTTGATATGTCACTTGATGGTTTAGGGTTGATGGGATCTGGAGCACATACTAAAAACGAAATTGCAGATTTAACTACTTTAGGTAAAAATATCGAAAAAACGGCAATTTTGATTTATCGTCTGTCGAAATAAAAGGCAAAGTAAGAAGTTAAATAATCAGCTAAGTAAAAAGTTAATTCAATCAACCTACCTAACAAGATGCGGCTTTCATTACTGTAGAAGCTGAATAAAGTAGGAAACATGCAAATTAAGATGGAACCGACAACTCTATGAGTTAAGCGAAAGCTAGCTGTCGGTCGTGTGTTACTGAGTTGGAAAGCCTAACTTACCACAAAGAAGACATAAATAACGTTGAGTAAAGGCAACTGTGAGCCTTGAGCGGTCGTTATTTAATAATATGCCATGACTAGCTTTGTTATGTAATTATTAATCAAATGTGTGAAAGTAGGTTTGGGGAGTAACGAGTTAACTAAGTGCTCTCAATTGTCGATCAATTTTTTTAATTTCCTTACGTTTACTTCTGCTACATGTACTCCATCTCTTTCTTTGAGCTGCATTAGTTCTCAACGTAGGATCATATATTGGTTCATCTCCACATTGGGCTGTGATATTCGATTCCAATTTTGTTTTTATTTCCAATAAACGAAAGTTTTCCGATTTCTTTGTGGCTATCAACTCACTTATAATCACGTCTTGTGTTTCAGACCAGTTAATTGCACATCGTAAATCTCGCATTTTCTTGAGATTGGAGTCAGTGCTTTTACGCTGTGAACTATTTCGTTGATTATTATACGCTGAATTATAATACCTGCTTGTAGTAACTTTAAGACTCTTTTGGGTATTATAAGCCATCCTCTCATTTAACCTAATAAGCGAAGCTTTCCAATTTTTTTTTGAACGAGTAACATTTTTAATAAAGTACTTTGAAGAATATGAATTTTCTGTCTTTGAAGGCAGCTTTATTTCACCGCAATATTTTTCATTAAGGTTTGAAGATAGAGTGGTCATAGCATCATGACTTGTGCCTAGATCTAACTCCTCAACTTTTGTAGTGCTATTTTTATCTATCGTTGGTTCAATACTTGAAAAAGTGACTTTGCCATTTTCATCAATTGTTTTATATACTTGTGCATAAGAGTGGGGAAGAAAACTAACTAAAAGAATGCTGATAAGGGACTTGATTTTCATTGATAATGCACTCCATGCATTAGTTACATTTACTTGATGAGTTATTTGCACAGCTACAAGAATTCCGTAGTGGCTTGATATAATTAACGTTAAGCTACTATATCACTTTATCCATTGAAACAACATTATTGAGCTCATATATGATTTAACTAAGAAATTTTCTTTTCGAACGTCCGCTCTGTCGAAACAGTTGTCGTTAGATAAGTATGGGTTATAGTCAGCTTTCGTATGTAACGGTCTGCTCTGCAAAAAGCAGCTGGTCTAAACGACAATGAACTGCCATATGCTTTATGAAATAAATTACTGGAATATTATTGCGAGTTTAAAGCTTTTTTAAGAGTGTTTTGGGCACACTTTTAAATAAACAAAGGTCATTGTGAAGTTTGCTTCTCTCCTTATTTAGCTTCTACAATTACATAAGCTTTAGTTAGCTTCCTAAAACGAAAAAAAACAAAAATGCCTGTCAGTTATAAACTGGCAGGCATTTGTTAGTAATATTACGCTATTTCTTTAAAGTGATCCTATTTACCCTATTGCGGGTTAAGACCTAACTTTTGTAATACTAGTTTGAAGTTAGCGCGGCGCTCTTTAATTGCATGAACTTCACCACTTACCGGACAATGATCGTCTGGACAACCACGGTTAACGATTCCTGATACAGCATCAACAAATGCAGTACCTACCATGCCACCATCAACATATTTTTTCAGCTCTGCGTGGTAATTCCAATCTGCATAAGGTCCACCAGTATTATCATAGGCTTGCACTGAGCTAACCCAAAAGAATAAACCAGCAATCCACTTAATTTCTTTGTGCTCTTCAGAGCTACAAATTAATCCAGGGTTAGAACATAAATCTAAATCAGCATATAACGGACTGTCAGGTGCCGGGGCAACAGTAGTTCCATCAATCGTTGTACCTATTGTGTCAGGGTCAACATGCGAACGACCAACGAAGTGGTTAAGTGTACCGAAGTTTTGGCGACCAGTGGTTTGAATAACACCACGTCCCCACCAACCACAGCCTTCAACACTTTCATCGCTGCCGTCCCAGATAAAGCTACCTGCTTTTTGACCAACATACTGTTTACATTCTTCACGTTCAAACACTTGCTTAGACGTATCAATAGCGGTAGGTACCGTATTACAGTGACCTGCGTTAGTCCAACGACCTACTTTACCATTAACTAGAAGGCCTTGCTCAGCAAGTACAGCATCTGGCGCGGCAAATATTGGCGCTGGTGCACCGTACCATTTGGCATGGGTATTGGCCGTTTGCTCCATGGTATTATCGCGAGGACAAGAGTAAGCATGATCTTTACCTGATACTGGATGAGTACCGTAATCAGCATATTTCTGACCTAATTGACCACAACTCGCGGTCATCGGATAATCTACCTTGGCGCCGTATTTAACTTCAGACCAGTTATTCTCGTCACAAGCATCGAAACGAATAGTTTCTTGCATACTTTGTGATAGGAAAGCGGCAATAGCGACTTTAGCGTATTTAGCATTGGTTGCATCATCAGCAGTACTATCGATTAACCAGAATTTATCGCCAGCTACACCAACATTGTGCATTGAGTTTAAGCCAGTTAAAAAGTCAGCCCATTTATAAATGGTTGATGGTACCCAAGATGAAGTTGGTGTTTCATACAGAAACACTTGGCTATCCATTACCGATTCTATACCAGATAAGTCGCTGTTTAGCGAAGCAATGCTTGTTAGTGGTGATACATCAGAGCCAACACCAACATAATAAAGTGGTACTTTAATACTTTGGTAGCTAGTAATTTTACTGGTTAAAGCTGCACTATCTTCATCAAATAATATCGCGAATATATTGTTATGAGCCGCTTTACGTATTTTACTTTCACCAGCGGTATTGCCCATAAAGTAAGTGGTTGCTTGAGCGGTAGGCACAGAAGATAACATTGCCGGTGCTTGCACAAAGTCAGTAACTTGTTTGATATATTCTAAAGCGTTGTGCCACTGTTCGCCTGATAAGCTCGTAGAAGCACTTGATTTAGTAAAAGCAATAAAGTCAGCTTTTGAGTCGCCTTTATAAAGTGCTAATTTATCAAGTAAATCAGATGTTGCTTTAGATGCAGCATTCCATACAGATCTTTTGCCTGAGTGTGTTGCATAGGCAAAATCACCAATAGGTAAAGACCAACCGAACGTTGCGTTTGCTGCAAGCGTAGACAATATTAAGTTTTGTGCTTGCGCCCAACCTTTAGCGTCATCACTTAAGGCATCAATATCGCTCACGCTGATATTGTTAGTACTTGTGGTCGCTAAAGCTGCTGTTAACGATGCTTTTACTGCAATTACGCCTAAAGAAGCGCCTTTATCTGCAGTAATGTTATCAAGTACATTGGAGTTGATAATTACAGATTCAGTACCCAGTAGTTTTGCTGTTTGAATCAATGATACAAAATCATTTTCTAGCTTGGCGTTATCTGCTAAGTCTGCACTATTAATTGCATTAACAGTGACAGTATCTGGTGCCGTTGAAGATGGACTTGCAACAACAAAGTCACTCGGCCAACCATTAACTTTAAGGCTCACCGGATCTTTCGCATTAGGTAGTGATAACAAGGGCGCTGTGCCTTGTGCTGTTCCATCACAATTTACTTTCCAAGTCCAAGTGTCATCACTACCAGGGCTAGAAGAAGTTTCCCATTTTGCGGTGAAAGCGATGTAGTCATCATTGACGAGAACATCGCCAGCTTTAGCTGTTGAGCCTTGAGTCCACACACTGTAATCCGCACATTGACCACCTGGATTTGGCGTCGGTGTCGGAGTTGGAGTTGGTGTCGGCGTAGGTGTCGGCGTTGGAGTTGGAGTCGGCGTAGGTGTCGGCGTTGGAGTTGGAGTCGGCGTTGGAGTCGGAGTTGGCGTAGTACCACCAACTAGAGTCCATGCACTTGCCCATGCAGTACCAGTACCCGGTGCGTAAGCCCAGTCAGAGTCAGAAGAACACCAGCCTGCAACATCACAGCGGTATGATTGACCACCATTGCTCACAATATCACCAGCGGCATAAGCTGTACCAGGTACATATGTACCTGTAGGCGGTGTAGGAGTTGGTGTCGGTGTAGGAGTTGGCGTCGGTGTAGGAGTTGGCGTCGGCGTCGGCGTCGGTGTAGGAG
>NZ_JQEC01000067.1 GCF_000764185.1 Colwellia psychrerythraea | reverse complement strand
TTTACTACTTTCATCGCCAGTAACGAATGCCCCCCGATAGCAAAAAAGTCATGGGTAGTTCCTATGCTCATCGAAATATTCAGTAACTCCTGCCACATGACCACTAACTTGCTTTCTATCTCGGTGCCCGGTGCTACATAACCTGCACTGCTGTGCTCCATCGCCCAATCAGCCAGGGCTCGTTTATTGAGCTTGCCGTTAGACAAGTAAGGAAACGTTTCAACTTCGATCAACTGATGTGGCACCATGTATTCAGGCAATACGCTTTTCAGCATTTGCATTATTTCAGTTGCACTCGCTTTAGCTTCAATGATAAATAATGATAAATTATGGGACGAGGCACTGAAAATACATTTTGCTTGCTCGGCCAACCCTGCATTTAATACCAGCATTGTTATTTCATCAGGCTCTATCCTGAAACCATTTAGCTTAACCTGATCATCAAGTCGCTCCAGATACATCAGATTATTATCCGCCAATACCCGTACATGATCTCCGGTTTTGTAATAGTTTATTTGACTGGCTTCACAATAATGCATCGCCTCGTCGGTTAAGTCAGCTTGATGATAATAACCGTTAAACAGCGAGTCTCCTGCAATTTGCAACTCTCCTGATTCCCCTTTAGCAGCCTCGGTGCCATTTTCTTTAACTACCCGACAGCTCAGGTTATTCACCGGATAACCAATCGGCACAAAATCGGTGATTAGGCGCTCGTTAAAACGCCAAAAAGTGGCATCAATACAACATTCCGATGGCCCGTATAAGTTAACAATTTCACAGTTAAATACGCTCTGTGCCCTTCTTGCTGTCAGCATTTTTAACGCTTCACCACCACAAAATATGGTTTGAAGATTATGCTCATAGCCATCAAAACTATCTTCCGTCATAACCTCCAGTAACGAAGGTACTATTTGCATCCGGGTTATATGCTGCTCTGATACAATACGTCTAAATAATGACGGCTCATAGTTGATTTCGCTTGGGGCTATCACCATAGTCCCACCGACCAGCAGTGGACTCCAGAATTCCCAGATGGACGCATCAAAACTCGCCGATGTTCTTTGTAGAAAACGGTCTTGGGGCTTAAATGAAAATTCCTGGTTTATCCAGTTCATATGATTTAACAATGCTTTGTGGCTTATGCTAACACCTTTGGCTTTACCTGTTGAGCCTGAGGTGAATAAGATGTAGGCCAAATCGTCACTACCGATTGTTATGTCGGGTGTTGTTATGTCATAGCGCCCTAGTTCCAATGCGCTATAATCGATAGCTTGACACCCTTCAATAGAAAAATCGCCCTGACAAATAAATGCCTTTGCCTGTGCATCTTGTAACATGGTATTGATACGTTGTACGGGTAATTCAACATCTATCGGGATATAAGCGGCACCCGTTTTCATTACCGCTAGCATGGCGATAACAAATTCGATGGAACGAGTAAGGCAAAGTGCAATGGCATCACCTTTGCCAATGCCTGTTCCTATCAAGTAATGCGCCAGACGATTCGCACTGGCATTGATGTCACTTAAAGAGGCCATATCACCACCAACCTGAGTTACGGCTGCATCAGGGATATTAAGTGCCCTTTCGAATGATTTCAATACAGTGACATCATTGCCCGTAGTTACTTGTTTGCCCATCGCTTTGTAGCTGGGGGGGGGGGATATTTTGTTACCCTGAATGTGATCAACCAAGTTAGATTTGCACGAGGTAAGAAAATAATTTAATGCCTGTTCATCAATAAAATCACTATCGTAGGTTAACTGCAAACGGGTCGCATTGCCCTGGGTGATTAACATAAATTGTAATTTAAACGCTTCGGGGAAATAAGCAACTTGCTCTATTGTAGCTGCCGACCCAGAGGGTCTGTCTATACTATCAAAAATAAAGGTAAAACCGTCGTTTTCATGTGCATGCTCCTTTGCGAAACATTCACTGTAATCTATCGCCAACGCACTGCAATCACGTTCATTTTCAACGGCAATGTCGAATGAATCCGACACGTCGGGAAATAAAGGCACAGCCCGACTCAGTGGACCAATCGCTTCAGCCAATGTGCTATCGCCGCGGCTATCAAAGACTCTTGCCAATGAAGCCTCTTTTGAATATTTGGTGAGTGATAATCGTAAACTTGCACAGATAACTTCGGCTACCGTCGCCTGATGTTGAGAGGCGTAACTGTCGAGGTGATCAAATACATCACCCAGCTCAACGCTGGCAAAACTATACTGTCTGGTTGACGACTCGATAGTTGAAGCGTGCATATAACGCTGTAATGAAAACGGCTGTTGCAACCCCGCAATACTTTTATCCTTAGTCCAAAAGGCACGCGCATCAAGCAGGTCATCATCGAGCAGAAAATCAGCCAGCCAAGGGGCTAACTCAGCATACTGAATAATATCTTCATGCAGTCTTTCAAGACTCTGTTTCAGGTTACCATTACCGGCACTAAGCAAAAGGTCGAGCAGGTAATTAAGAGAAAAAGCATCGGTATTAATACCAGATAACTCCAGATATAACCAACAGGTATCGCCCATATCCGCCAACACTACTCGATGCCAGGGCGTTGATGAACCACAAGATTTTAGCTCATTGGTGATGTTGTTTTTTTGTTCAGCTATTTGGATTTCATCAAGGTGTTGCCAATTCAATTCGATAAAGTTAACAGCTACTTCTGATGAAATATTTTGCCATAAAGCACCTAACTCATCTAAATGGTAATGAGTACGCAGAATTTCAACACCATAGAGCAGTTTTTGTAAACAGACTTTAATATCCTGAGCCTGTAAAGTTCCATCGAAAACAGCACTAATAGTGGCAACATCAAACGACTTCTGCGAATTATTGTTCAGTTGCTTCCAATAGGTATGTTGAATTGGGGAAGCCAACACTTGGTTATTCATTTAAGATGTTCCTTCTTTGTTCTTACTCATTTGATTTAGAGTAAGGTTCAAATTTAATTTATTGTTTTATAAGTAAAGAACTCAGTTCTTTACTATTACACATAAGCGATCTTTATCAGAAAACACTAATCTGAATATCCTGCTTAACTTTATAGTTTTCAATACCGATTTTCGAGATATTACCCTCGTGGTGTTATTCAATCGATAATAGGTTAGTGAAAATATTTCAATATCCATCATTTATAGCAATGTGACAATTGAGTAAACTATCTATTTATAATAAACCAACTTCCATATCTTCAACCTCTGTACTCTCTGGCAAGGTTTTGTGTGAACCAGTTATAATTAAATGTTCAATTTCCTGTTCAATCTCCTTTAATATAGTACAAATGTTATCGAGCTTATCTTGATTTCGACGCAATTCGACTTGTTCACCCACGATACTAAAATTTATGTATTTTCTAAATGTTGTAAAGTCTTTAAATTGTGTATAACACCCAGTGTATATCCCCTCCCAGCCCGAAAATGGCATCGGATAACGGAATTCATCACGTTCTTTAAATCCGAACTTGGGATTAGTAATAATAAATTTCGCAGCAACCCCTATCCTTTCAAACTCTGATGGACCTGAAGAATGAAATTGATCTGCTCCAAATATATAGACATCGCGCAAATCAGGTTTAATTACACTATGTGCTTTAATCTGATTTTTTGGTAATACACCTATTTTTCCCTTCGCATCATAATACAAAAAACTATTACTCACAGTATCAATATCAATTCCGGTAAATTGATGTGCGATTTTCAAATATTCTGGTGCTTGACTAGCACTGTCAATGAGATAGTTTGTTTTAGGTGCACCATTTTTGTCATAAAGACTCGGAACATCATTCTTCGTCATAACATCGAACAATGACCTGTCGTCCAATTTTTCTATTGCTTTCTGACGAAATAGTGGAATCCACAAATTGTAACATGGTCCTAGCCATTGATCGATAGTATCGATATGCCACTGATATTTATTTTCTTTATTAAATACTGTTACAGGTCTAACTGCAGAATTCTGAAGATTTACCGGTGCAACAAAATCATTTACATAAGCAATATCATTACGCGTGATACCCGGATAAATATCAGAAAGACCTTTTATCAATATGTCCAGTATATAGTCTGAATTTTCATCAATAAAATTTCTATTAACGTAATGCAATTGATTGTAGAAACAATCTTTTCCTTCTATTCCTCTAATAGTGGAGCGCACTAGATCTCGAAGAAACTCATTAGAAACCGCCTTATCTAATTTCAACATAAATATGTGTCCTTAAAACATCAATAAATTTAAATTTTTCTTTTCACTACAAGCTACTTTATTAACCTTTCTGAATAAAATCAGATTTTGATCGAATACCAATGTACATAATTAATACCAATTGATATAACTATCAACATTAGAATTAACAATGCACTTAGCCAATATCCATTCATCAATCCCAGAAAAAAACATCTCATGCATGAGATATAATCCTCATCAGTTCAACCCATAGCAACCAATACTAAACGTTCACCTGTGAAAGGTTTTCGACCATGAGCAACATTCCAGTTATCTAGCAACAGCACATCACTTTCACGCCAGTCAAACTTAACTTCTTCATCAGAATATGCACGACGTATTACTTCGATAGTATCGTCATCTATAACACTGCCATCCCCAAAACAGGTTGAAAAGGGGAATTCAGACAAGGCTAAATCTTCAAGCATTTTTTCTTTTACTTGAGGACAAAGAGTCGAAGGATGCCAAAACGAAATATGGTTAAACCAAACTCTTTCACCACTTTGGGGATGTTGATGAACCGCTTTTCTAACTTGTTCTGTTACCACAATACCATCTGAAATCTCTGTAACTTTTAGGTCAACTGCGGCACCATAAGCCTTAATTTCTTCAATATCTGTCATACCAAAGGCTTTTTGCACGCTTGGACCAAATCCATTGCCATAATTCCTACGTAATAACCAACCACCACGCTTTTCAAATTCTCTTACAATTTCACCGTCAATCCTATTCAAAACCTTTCTAATATCAACTATTTGTGTTTGTCCTCCATGTTGTGGTGCGGTGAGACAACAAAAAACTATTTTATTAGGGGGTGTAGTTACATACGACAATTCATTATGTAATGCTATTTCTTGATCTGGCGGAAATTCAGTTGCAGTATAAATTCCTTTGGTTAAATTAGTTCTTGGAGTCGCTCCTTCAACATATTGCGCTGTCTTTTTTATAGAATGACTGACAAACGATTGAAAATCTTCCTGACTATGAATATTAAACCCTCTAAAGAGTACAGCCCCATACTTATCCAGATCATCCTGTACCTGCTGTTCATTATTCTTGTACCATATCGGTAAATTCAAATTAGGTACATTACATGTATAAACTAATGGCAATGTTGGTGACTCTTTAAGAAATCCCTTTGATACGAGTGAATCTGTTGTATCACTTGTTCGTGTTTTTTTATTTTTCCACTTGTTAAAACTCATTTTATTTTCCCGTTGTTTTATAATTCCAGATTCAACATCAATCTTCATTAAATCAGTAATTTAAACCATCAAAGGCCTCATTCATTTACACTTACTGTAACTAAATGAGACACTTTATGACAAATTGTACTTTTTCTTAAATTTCTTCTACCAAACTCATCAGAAAACGCCTTCTTCAACAGATTTTCCAGCATCAAAGAACTCAGCCTTCCTTGTATTAATATTATTATTAGACATGTTTATCGATATTTTTTTTGCCATCAGTTCAATGATAGGATTTTCAAAGAAATCCCTAATTGAGAAAAGTGACTCATTAACTGATAATGTTTTACGGATGGCACTGATCACCCGTGTTGCTATAAGAGAGTCTCCCCCAAGATCAAAAAAGTGATCTTGAATACCAATCTGTTCAATACCCAATACGTTTTGCCAGATAGCAACCAAGATTTCTTCAACTTCATTGGTTGGTTTTACATAATCCGTTTCTAAATCAGGTCGTTCATAAAGCGTTTGAGTTGTCGTTTCAGTTTTAGCTATCCATTGACTTAAACGATGATCCAGTGAACCAGTAGAATGAATCAATTGTGGATAGTAAGCTCCTGCCAGTACCTGCTTAAATGCCTGTTCCCCTTCCTCTGGTGTCATGGCAAAGTTATTATATCCAGAATCACCAGCTTGGGCAGAGGAGAAGTTCCAACTGTCCCAGTTAACACTGATCCAGTTATCATCACCTAAATCATGCTTTCTTTGGACAAAAGCATCCATAAAAATATTAGTCGCCGCGTAAGCGCTGAAGCCTAAACCTCCTAATACAGAAGCCAAAGACGACATCAGCAAACAGAAATCCGGCTGACGAGTCCTAAGTAACTCGTCCAGTACGATAACACTATTAACTTTTGAACGATATTGCTTTTCAAAATCTTGTTTCTCTGTTTCTATCAGGGCTTTCATTGAACCGTGTACTTGTCCAGCACAATGAATGATCCCATTTATTACACCACAGCGTTCTTCTACCGTTTCAAACAAGGTCTGCATCTGCATCCCATCGGCGGTGTCCGCAGAATGAATAACCACATCCGTTCCTCTGGCTTGAATCGTCTGGATTTTATCTATCTTTTTACAGATTGATTGATCAACCTGACTTTTGATTATATCTTTCCAATCGTCCCTGGCGGGAAAATCTGATCGCCCCACTAGTATCAATTTAGCATTCTTGACTGTTTTACTGATATAACCAGCCAATAACAGGCCAATATTTCCTAAGCCTCCCGTAATCAGGTATACCCCGTCATTCTTGAGAACTTGAGCTGCAGGCATATCCTGTTTAAAAACATCAGTTTCATATTGTTTCTCCCAACGCTGATTTCCTCTTAAAGCAATCATTGAACAACGATGTTGCATGACCAGCTCTCTAGCAATAGTCTGACTTAAACTCTCAATATATTTATTATCATGATATTGATGTAATTTTACATCAATATGGTGGCATTCAAGCTCTGAATATTCCTGAGGTGCGACCTTACATAAACTGGTTATAGTCGCTTTTCCAGGATTAATAATTTCTTCACCAGAAACTCTCTCAATGTCATTGGTAATAAAATCAATCATGATATCACCACATAACCCCGCTATAATCATCCCTTTTATGGTATATAAAGCACTTAAGGTACCATTTTTTTGATCGGACCAAAAATCACCCATATCATATTCATGGCGCTGACTCATAGGGTCTATACTCAGCAAATGCACCACTCGAGTAATTTCTGCTGCGCTGCTAGCTGCACGGATCAATGCCAAATAATCCGCTTCCTGAGAGATATCAAAAGTATATTCATTGTTACTGACTCTGGCAAAACATTTACCAGAATATGCTCGGATCACTCGATGACCAGCATTGAGTAAACATTCAGCGACGCCTTCACCAACACCAGCATCATCCATGATTAATAACCAAGCTGAACTTTGTGAATTAATCAATAACTTGTCTTTTTTGAACCCTGGTTTTTGCTTCCATGTCGGCACAGACCACCATTTGTCCATTGGTAATTTCGTTTCAGTATTCATTATCATCCTTTGATTATTTTCAACTGGTTCAATCCAATATCTTACTCTTTCAAATGGGTAAGTAGGCAAAGGTACACGACGTCCTAAATGTTCCTGATGGAAGGCCTGCCAGTTCACATTGACACCATATCCCCATAATTTTCCTAATGCATTTTGTAGATTAACCAGATCACAAATCGATTCATTCGGATGACGCATTGTTGATACTGTGGCATGTTCTCTTGCTTGAATATTTTTTCTCGCCAGGGTAGACAAGGTTATCCCCGGACCTACTTCAATGACGACTTTATTAGCATGTAAAAACTCACGATCACTAAGAATAGTATCCACACCATCAGCAAACAACACGGTGCCTCTAAGGTGGTCAACCCAATATTGTGGATCTTGTGCTTGATCTGAAGTAATAAACCGACCAGTAACATTAGAAACATACGGTAAAGTTGGCGAACGCAAGCTTACTTTTTCAATAACAGCTTTAAAATCATCAAGAATGACATCCATCATTTTTGAATGATATGCATGAGAAGTATGTAATGGTCGGTAAACTATTTGCAGTTCATCCAGCAACACTGTCAAACGAGTAATAGCTTCATGCTTGCCAGAAGCAATGCAATTACTGACTGAATTAATGCCTGCCAGACAAGTACCTGTCTGAACAAGCAAGGGTTTCAGTTGCTCCGCTGTTATAGATACCGACAGCATTGTGCCTGATTCAACTTGCTGCATCAGACGTCCTCTGGCACTAACCAATTTTATTGCGTCTTCAAGGTCAAAAACCCCAGCCAGACACGCTGCAACATATTCACCAATACTGTGACCTAACATTGCATCGGGTTCAATGCCCCAAGATTGTAAAAGTTTGGCCAGACAATATTCAATGACAAATAATGCCGGTTGAGTAATGCGAGTCAGCTCAAGTAATGTCTTATTGTACTCATTATCAGGATTACTGTCTCCTTGAGGATAAATGATACTTCTTAAATCTTCATCTAAAATCGACAATAACAGATCAGCGCATTGATCAAAGAGTGCCTTAAACAAGGGTTCTTCTAAATAAAGTTGCTGACCCATATTTATATACTGGGCGCCTTGCCCTGGAAACATAAACACTACTGAGCGGCTTTTCCCTTTATCACGTACAACTTTTTGCTTATTTGTCAATAATGAAATTGCTTCAGCTACAGACTTACAAGCCAATGCAGTACTGTATTCATGTTTAGTTCTCCCCACTTGCAGTGTATAGGCAACATCATGAAGACTGACATCTTTATTCTCTTGTAAAAATGTTCGTAAATTCTCACAAGCCGTATTCAGTGCAGTTTTGGTCATCGCCGATAAAGGTAACAACCACGTATCTCTTAATGATGTACTTGATTCAACATTTGGCGCCTGCTCAAAAATAACATGGGCATTAGTACCGCCAATGCCAAAGGAACTTAGCCCAGCGCGCCTGAGATTATCTTCATTATCCCAAGGTTTCAGCTCGGTATTAATATAAAAGGGCGAGTTGTTGAAGTTGATCTGGCTATTACTTTCATCAAAATTAATACTTGGTGGGATCTGCTTGTTTTTTAAAGACTGGATCACCTTAATCATACCGGCTACACCAGCAGCTGTATCCAAATGTCCGATATTTGCCTTAACAGCGCCTAAAGCACAAGACCGATTTTCTGACGTACAATAAGCTTTTTGTAACGCTTTAAATTCAATAGGATCGCCAATTACAGTGCCCGTACCGTGTGCTTCAACATACTGTATCGTAGTTGCTGATACATCTGCATTTAGCAAGGCTTTACTAATGACATCCGCCTGTCCACCAAGACCAGGAGCAGTAAAACCAACTTTATCAGCGCCATCATTGTTTACCGCTGTTCCTTTAATTATTGCATGAATCGTATCTTTATCTTCCAAGGCTTTATCTAAGCGTTTCAGTAATACAATAGCAACACCGCTTCCCCCCCGAGTGCCCTGGGCATTATTATCAAAGGGACGACAATGACCATCAATTGAACTAATCCCTCCTTCTTCATATAAATAGCCAGTGGGTTTTAATAAAGAAACACAAGCTCCACCAGCGATAGCCATTTCACACTCATCAAGCATTAAACTATTGCATGCCTGATGCACTGTCACTAATGAAGTAGAGCAAGCAGTAAGAACATTGATACTGGGTCCTGTCAAATTCAATTTATACGACAGTCGAGTTGAAGTATAAGCAGAACTGTTGCCATAAAAAGCTGTTTTAACCGCTGTACCTATAATATCTGGGTTTGAAAGAATATTTTTGAGTAAATATTGACTTTCTCCTACACCGACAAAAACCCCTACATTTCTTTTTTGTAAGCGATCGCCATACCCTCCATGCTCTAAAGCTTGCGAAGCCGTTTCAAGTATAAGCCGTTGTTGTGGATCGAGTAACTCTGCATCCCTTGGTGAAAATGAAAAATAATTCGCATCAAAGTCTTTCATTCCGTTTAATATATGTCCAGATTTCACATAATTTTTCTGCTGTAATGTTGTTAGATCTATTCCTGATTCAAGTAATTCATTATCATCAAAAAATTGAATAGATTCCACGCCCGCACTAATATTCCCCCAAAATTCATCAATATTATCAGCTCCTGGAAAACGACCAGACATACCAATCACCGCAATATCAGTATCTTGCTGACGACGAGTATTTGCTGAGTTAGTATTTGCAGAGTCAGTATTGACTGCCCGTTCATCGAGTTCATTTTCCTTTGTCAAATAACCAGACAGAGATTTAATCGTAGGATACTCAAATATATCAGTCAGTTCTATCTGATATCCTGTTCGGTCAGATACTGCTTTTTGTACTTCAACACTTAACAGTGAATTTCCGCCACTTTCAAAAAAGTTGTCATTAATACTAATATTGTCCAATTGCAGAATTTCACACCAAATTACACTTAATTGATCTTCAATATTATTGTTTTTGCTGAATTTATCATTATGACCAAGCTCCACGTAGGCAATTTCCGATAATGATTTTTTATCAACTTTACCATTATTGGTTAGGATAAATTTGTCGACTTCGATAAACTTAGTCGGGATCATATATTCTGCCAACGATACCTTAAGCCAGCCTTTTAATTCACTTATTTTAGGGGCATGCTGATTAATAGTATAATAGGCGACCAAATGCTTTTTGATCCCTTCACCCTTAGCAAGCACAACAGCTTCTTTGATCTTATCATGACTAACCAACTGAGCCTCAATCTCACCCACTTCAATGCGATATCCACGTACTTTTAACTGGTCATCGATTCTACCGATAAACTCAAGATTACCATCGTGTCGATATCTTACCAAATCGCCCGTTCGGTAAATAATATCGTCCTGATCGGTTTGCTGTGAGTTTTTAACAAATTTATCATTGGTCAATTCATCATTGTTCAAATAGCCGTGAGTAACACCATCACCACCAATATACAATTCCCCTATAGCTCCCAAAGGTATGGGTTGACCATTATATAAAACATAAAACTTTATATTATTAATGGGTTGGCCAATAGGTACCGCATGAACATCATACTCCAAATCTTGTAATTCT
>NZ_JQEC01000066.1 GCF_000764185.1 Colwellia psychrerythraea | reverse complement strand
GTTTAATACCCCGTGGCTAGTTGATTAATTAGCGTTAGAAATGATATTAAATTATTCAGTTTTGCCTTTTGCTGATATTAAATTATTACAAAATGGGGATCTCTGTAATATTTAAGCATACATATTAAAAAATACTGGTTTACTCTGAGGCTGACAAAAGTTAACTACTTGATCACCGGAAAGCGCTTCACTTTCAGCAGCTTTAAGTTGAGGAAAGTGACGTTCAATGGCAAAACTGGTCAGCTTTTTAAGTGATTCAATATCTTTGCGCGCTGCAAAGTACTGAAAAGTGCCAACACGAATGTGACTAGTGGAAATGCGAGTAACAACCGCGCCAGGTAATGACCGCTCTAGATAAACAACCTCTCCTGTAGCAACAACAGCTAAACAACGAGTAGTTGGTACACCTAAGGCGAACATAGCTTCACTCATCATATATTCACGCAGCGCTGGACCTAGCGCGCAGCGACCATCACCTTGACGAGAAAAGAAGCTAGTGCCAGAGCCTTTTAATTGTACATCCCAAGACTGGCCTTGTTTATCCGTAATGTCACCTAATAAATGCGCACGACCATCACCAAGCTGAGGATTAAAGTGACCGAATTGGTGACCTGAATAAGCTTGTGCTATCGGCTTACTACCAACAATCAACTGATTACCTGAGAAGTATTGTGCC
>NZ_JQEC01000065.1 GCF_000764185.1 Colwellia psychrerythraea | reverse complement strand
ATTCAGCACTCCCATGATTAAATTTGTCGATAAACCACAAACGTTCTTGGGCAAAGGATAAAAATAACGCTTTATTATCTTGCCTTCCTGCTATTATTGTTGGTCTTAACGCCGTATCTGCTGCATTGTTCACACACACAGATAATGCCTGAATGCAGGATGATTCAAACACAGTTTTAACTGATAACTCACATTGCAGTTGTTTACGAATTTCTGAAACCAAACGGGTCGTCAGTAAAGAGTGCCCGCCTAAATCAAAAAAGTTGGCCGTTATACTGATTTTATCCTCATCAAGTTTTAATAATGATGACCAGATAGCTACCAATGACTTTTCGGTTGCTGTTTCAGCGGCAACATATGCACCTGTTAATAAACTTCCATCCGGCTCCGGTAAGGCTTTTTTATCGATTTTTCCATTAACCGTGAGCGGCCATTGTTCAATAAAAACAAAAATAGATGGCACCATATAATCGGGTATATGAGCTCGTAAACTTTTCCTAAATAAATTAGGCATCTCATCTTGACTAATTCCTGTCGTATTATCTGCAATGACATAAGCGACTAAATTATTATGTCCAGATTCATCTTTATTTGCTACAACAATGCAAGATAATACACCTGCACAGGATGATAATTGATGTTCTATCTCCCCTAACTCAATCCTAAATCCACGAATTTTAACTTGTGTATCCGTACGACCAACGAATTCTAATTGACCATCTGAAACTAAACGAACCAAATCACCTGTTCGGTATAAACGTGCATCTTTTCTACTAGCAAAAGGATCTGCTATGAATTTTTCTTTCGTTAAATCTGGATTATTGAGATAACCACGCGCTAGACTTGTCCCGCCAATGTAAAGTTCGCCAATAACACCTTGCGGAACAACTTCCTGTGTTGAGTCCAGCACGTAGTGGCTATAATTTGAGAGTGGCCCTGCCAAATTAGCAATATTTCCTCTTGTGTTATCACAATCTATACGTCGTACAAGAGACCATACAGTTGCTTCAGTTGGTCCATAACAGTTCCACAACTGAGCACAATTCCTCATCAAGCTTTTCGCTAACTTGTCAGGTAGTAGTTCACCTCCAGATAAGGCAACTAAATCTTTCTTCCCTGCCCAATCGTCATCCAGTAATGACCGCCAGCCGGCTGGAGTCGCTTGCATGAAATTAATGTCATGAACATTAAGTAGATGACTTAATTTACTTGGATCTATTACATCATCTTTTGACGCCAGAACAACTTGACCACCTACAAATAATGGCCCCCAGATTTCTAATCCTGCAATATCAAAGGCCATAGTAGTTACGGCCAGTAACTTAAGATCATGATTAAAGTTTGGCCCTAATTGAAACAGCATTGCCTGTAAAAAATTAACAAATGCCCCTTGTTCAATCATGACCCCTTTGGGTGTTCCTGTCGAGCCAGAAGTATGGATCACATAAGCTAGACTTGATAAAGGCTGCTTATCTGCCAACTGCCTATTAGTAACAGGATAATCAATGAAAACATCAGTGAACCTTGTATCGTTGATTGATATCAGTTTAACCTTGTCTGATAGTTCAAGACGGGTATGTAATCCTGATTGGTCTAATAAATAATTGATACCCGTATCGTTTATAATATGCTGTAAACGAGCGGTAGGGTAACTTGGATCCAGTGGTACATAAGCGCCGCCAGCTTTTAATATTCCGAGTAACCCTACGACCATCTGTAATGAGCGTTCAACACATATTCCCACCAAGGTATTTGGTGTAACGTCATGATGCTCTGCTAAGTAATGCGCTACCTTATTTGCCTGCTGATTAAGCTCCTGATAGGTAAGTTGTTCATCTTCAAAAACTACAGCAATGTTATTCGGATTAGCTACTGCCTGTGCTTCAAATAATTCATGAAGACATTTATCTGTTGGATAATCCTGCTCAGTATCATTGAGGGTATTCAATGAATAATCCAACTCAAGTGTGGAGAGCATAGGTAATTTTTTTATCTGCAACGGCCCTACAAGTTCTGTTTCACTTACTGTCGCTAACCCCGTCAGTAAACGAGAGAGATGATCATTGAATTGTG
>NZ_JQEC01000064.1 GCF_000764185.1 Colwellia psychrerythraea | reverse complement strand
ATCCCCCAAGGATGTATTATCGAATTCATACTACTCGAAAGAGTAAGATGTCTTATCAAGTAACTCATCCCATTTGATATTAATTTAGATAATGGTGAGTACGTGAAAATGTCAGACTTTACAATTGCCTTGGATTAGTCTCCAGGGTGTACTTCGTGTTGATTCTTTATTAGAAAAGACTACTTAGGGTTGTATGGTTAAGTGACTAAGCGTATGTGGTGGATGCCTTGGCAGTTAGAGGCGATGAAGGACGTGTTAATCTGCGAAAAGCTTTGGTGAGGTGATAAAAACCGTTATAGCCAAAGATGTCCGAATGGGGAAACCCACTTAGCATAAGCTAGGTATCGTTAACTGAATACATAGGTTAACGAGGCAAACCGGGAGAACTGAAACATCTAAGTACCCCGAGGAAAAGAAATCAACCGAGATTTCGTTAGTAGCGGCGAGCGAACGCGAATCAGCCCTTAAGCTTATTGGGCGCTAGTGGAAGGTTCTGGAAAGGACCACGATACAGGGTGATAGTCCCGT
>NZ_JQEC01000063.1 GCF_000764185.1 Colwellia psychrerythraea | reverse complement strand
GGTGTGTAAGGACTGCGAGGTCTTGAGCTAACTGATACTAATTGCCCGTGAGGCTTAACCATACAACACCCAAGTAGTTTTGAACTATGAAGTGATTTGTATGAAGACTGACACAACTATTACCTTAGGGTAAAATCACGTACTTACGTGTTACTTGAAACTAAAAACGATATTTATTGCTCTTGAGCAAAGCTTTCTAAGATTGTACCTTTTTTGTTTAGCGACAATAGCGCTGTGGTCCCACCTGATCCCTTTCCGAACTCAGAAGTGAAACGCAGTTGCGCCGATGGTAGTGTGGGAGTTCCCATGTGAGAGTAGGACATTGCTAGACTTCTAATTTGTGCTTAGGCACTGAGAAACCCGTAGTTAAAGCTACGGGTTTTTTTCTAAAGTTTTATTTGTTTAACTTATTTATATAGTAAATTAAGCAATTAAAGTTTTTGTTTAGCGACAATAGCGCTGTGGTCCCACCTGAACCCTTTCCGAACTCAGAAGTGAAACGCAGTTGCGCCGATGGTAGTGTGGGAGTTCCCATGTGAGAGTAGGACATTGCTAGACTCCTAATTCTTATCAGCAGCAGCTGATAAAAATGGCCCCGTGGAGGGGTTCCCGAGTGGCCAAAGGGATCAGACTGTAAATCTGACGGCTCAGCCTTCGGTGGTTCGAATCCACCTCCCTCCACCATATATTCCTTAGGAATAACTAAAAACCAGCTAATAGCTGGTTTTTTTTTGTGTTTTTTTCGTTAGTTAAATCATACCTTATTAAGCACATCATATGATATTTCCACTATTCAAATGCAACAATATTGAGTTTGAAGCACAAATGCTGATGGTAATGTGCCATATGTCGAAGATAGACTCATGTGAGACTTGGATATTGCTTGATTTCTAATTCATATCAACTTAGTTGCTAAAATGGCTCCATGGAGGGGTTGCCGAGTGGCCAAAGGGATCAGACTGTAAATCTGACGGCTCAGCCTTCGGTGGTTCGAATCCACCTCCCTCACCATATTCCGCTAGGAAGATTAAATACCAGCGATCTGCTGGTATTTCTTTTGCATTTTTTTCAGTCTTTCTAATTCATTATTATTAAGACGTACATGTGTCATCTCAAGTAATAATATTTTTGCCCTTTGAAAGTTAGATACTAAGGTTTTGTTACTTTCAAATGAAACTAATAAAACCTGGATTAGGTTCAGCTTTATAGCGATGTGCTTAGGAAACTTTGTTGAAGCATCTTGAAGCTTGATGATTGCTTCGCTGTATTTATTTTCGGAATACAAACTTAATGCGAGTTCAATTTCAGCTTGTGCTTTATCTTTAATACTTACAACTGATTGGGATTCTTGAATAGCTGTGTACTGTTCGCAGGTTATGAGTAACTGGCTTGCTAAATTGTATTTTTTTAATTTCTTCAACGTTAAGGAAATAGCTGCCAACCTTTCTGCAGATATATTTGATTGCTCTTTTATTAATAGCTCTTCACCTAGAACAAGTTCATTATTTGCTAATACGTCTTCTTTTGATATATCGAATAAGCAAGCTCCCAGAAAATGAGAATGTATTTTTATATCACTTGCTTTAAAGTCTCTAGTCATTTTCCTCAAAAAAGTTAAAGCTTTGTTATTAACCTTCCTTGCATCAACTAATGGTAGTGAGGGAGCATGTTCAATTAAGGCTTGAACATATTTGACCGTATTATCTGCACAATGATGAATAGAATTGTGAGCTAACTTGTAATTACTTTCATAAGCCGTTGTCGCTTTATCAAAATGTTCGTTATGGGTACAGAGTTGAGCATATTTTTTTAGTCTTGTTAATGACCGGGGCGATAAAGAAAGTGCCTGTTCTAATATTTCTTCAGCGAGAATATAGTGAAACTGTTCTTCATATGTTATTGCCAACCAGTCATAGCTAGACAAATAAAGAGGATTGTTTTTAATTAATAACTTAAAGAGCTTCTCAGCATGCTTTAGTTTATTTTCTTGTAGCGCAACTTTTCCTAATCCTATGGTCGCCCACTGACAATTCCCTTGATTTTGATAAGCAATATAAATTGCTTTAGCCTCTTTAAATTCTTGTAATTCAAAGTACTGTCTTGACATTATTCCTAAGCACTCAGCTTTATAGGGACTATTTACAGATAAAGCTTGCTTGCATCGTTGTATTACGAGTGTGGGGTTATTGTCATCGAGTGCTTGGTAAATCTGTGCCATGGCCTTTTTTTTATGTAAACAATGCCTTAACCGTTTATCTAGATCGCTGAGTGAATAAGGTTTACATAAATAGTGGTCAGGTTTGTGTTCTAAAGCGGCAAGAACCATAGCTTGCGAAACTTCAGCTGTTATTAAAATGACGATACAGTGACGGTTGATATAGCCATTAACTCTTAACTCTTCAAGAATCTGTTGGCCGTTCTTTTGGTTTTCTCCTAGGTCATAACCCAATAAGATAACGTCGTACAACTTTTGCTGACAAATTGCTGCTACATCTTGAGCATAATGCGTACTATCAACGTGTTTCGTTGTTAAACGCATAACAAATTGTTTTAAAATTTCTTGTGATGGTTTGATGTTATCAACAATCAAGAAACGCATGTTGTCATAATTGGCTATCGTCATAACGTCCTTAATGTCAAATACTCTAATAACAGGAATAGTAATACCTGACTTCTGATACAATTAGTCAATTAAAAATTCACTGGCTAAACATATGACCTTTTCTTCTTTTTCTTTAGACACGGTATTATTACGTGCAATTACCGAATCTGCTTATGATGAGCCTACAGAAATACAAAAGCAAAGTATTCCTCTCATTTTAGCTAAACATGATGTTATGGCAAGAGCTCAAACTGGAACAGGGAAAACCGCAGCATTTGCGCTGCCAATTCTGCAACGGATACTTATACAGCAGCCATGTGCACAACATGTTAGAGCTTTAGTCTTAACTCCTACTAGAGAGCTAGCTCAGCAAGTATATAAAAGCTTTTGCCATTATGGACAATTCACTCACATAAACATTGGTATTGCTTATGGTGGTGTAAGTACAAAAAATCAAATTGCCGAATTAAAAGCAGGAGTAGATATTTTAATCGCAACTCCTGGCAGACTCATCGATTTACTTAATAGTGAATCAGTAAATTTAGATAAAATAGAAACATTAGTATTCGATGAAGCAGATCGTATCTTAGATATGGGTTTTAAAGAGGAGATAGACCAAATTACCGAACGTCTCCCTAGAAACAAACAAACCCTACTTTTCTCTGCAACCTTTGCTGATGAAATATATAAGATGAGTAAAAATATTTTAGTTGACCCTAAGATAGTTGAAATTGATGAGAAAAATAAAGCCGCGGATGATGTAGAACAAATTGTTTATGCTGTAGATGCTGACCGTAAAAGAGAACTCACATCATACTTAATAGGTTCAAAGAACTGGCAGCAAGTTTTGGTGTTTACTAGAACAAAACAGTGTGCAGATGATTTAGCAAAGGAAATGACTAAAGACGGAGTAAAATCTTCAGCTATCCACGGCGACAAATCACAAGGCGCTCGTGAAAAGGCATTACTTGAATTTAAAGAAGGAAAGGTAAGAGCGCTAATAGCCACAGATGTAGCAGCGAGGGGTATCGATATAAAGGGTCTCAATCACGTCATCAATTATGAATTACCTTACAATGCTGAAGATTACGTCCATCGAATAGGCCGTACTGCTCGAGCTGGTAACTCAGGGCTAGCTGTTTCTTTGGTGAGTATCGGGGAAGAATGGCTACTAACAGCAATTGAAGAACTATTAGATATTCGGTTGTTACAGCAATGGTTACCAGGCTATGAACCAGATCCAACGAAAATTGCTCAACCAAAGAAGAAAACAATAAACAAAAAAAATGCTCGAAAAGATGCTTTGTCATCTGGGAATAAGACTAACCAAAGGAGACCAACCCCAAGAGGGAGACGAAGATAAATAGTAACATTTAGACGTCACTGTTCCCTTTATGACCACAATTGATATGTATACTACGCGAATAGCGGTATTTGTAACCGAACAAACACAAAACTGAAATTAACCCTTGTACTGAACTAAAAAATCTCTACAATGCGTTTCAGTTCCAAGGGGTTCAGGTGAGAACCTTAGCCAAGTGGATGTTTTGATAAGTTATCTACTTGCTTTTAAGCTAAACCAGTTAACTTAACGTCTCGTTTTAAGGTGTTTTAAAATACTTTACTTTAAATAGAAAAAAACGTTGACATCAAAACTCGGAAGCGTATTATACGCCTCCTGCTTCGGGGCAATAGCAACGAGCAACACTGATTAACCACACGGTTTTCAGTTCAGGTGAAGAGCGAATGCGACTCTCATCTACGTTTCAATTGAAACGTTTTCTTTAACAATTAGTTATCATGCAATTTGTGTGAGCACTCACATTAATGTTGTTTTACATAGTTTTCCTTCGGGAGAACAAAAACGCTTAATGAATGATGTTCATGCAAATAAATATAGTTACTTAACTTCGGTTAGGTAGCGACTATGTAATGCGCTATTTACTTAGGTAGATAGCACGACAGAATTCATTGAGCAGTAACACATCACTTGTGATGAGGTTACACAAACGATTTTTAATTGAAGAGTTTGATCATGGCTCAGATTGAACGCTGGCGGCAGGCTTAACACATGCAAGTCGAGCGGTAACAGAGATAGCTTGCTATCTGCTGA
>NZ_JQEC01000062.1 GCF_000764185.1 Colwellia psychrerythraea | reverse complement strand
CTTAAATGAATAACCAAGTGTTGGCTTCCCCAATTCAACATACCTATTGGAAGCAACTGAACAATAATTCGCAGAAGTCGTTTGATGTTGCCACTATTAGTGCTGTTTTCGATGGAACTTTACAGGCTCAGGATATTAAAGTCTGTTTACAAAAACTGCTCTATGGTGTTGAAATTCTGCGTACTCATTACCATTTAGATGAGTTAGGTGCTTTATGGCAAAATATTTCATCAGAAGTAGCTGTTAACTTTATCGAATTGAATTGGCAACACCTTGATGAAATCCAAATAGCTGAACAAAAAAACAACATCACCAATGAGCTAAAATCTTGTGGTTCATCAACGCCCTGGCATCGAGTAGTGTTGGCGGATATGGGCGATACCTGTTGGTTATATCTGGAGTTATCTGGTATTAATACCGATGCTTTTTCTCTTAATTACCTGCTCGACCTTTTGCTTAGTGCCGGTAATGGTAACCTGAAACAGAGTCTTGAAAGACTGCATGAAGATATTATTCAGTATGCTGAGTTAGCCCCTTGGCTGGCTGATTTTCTGCTCGATGATGACCTGCTTGATGCGCGTGCCTTTTGGACTAAGGATAAAAGTATTGCGGGGTTGCAACAGCCGTTTTCATTACAGCGTTATATGCACGCTTCAACTATCGAGTCGTCAACCAGACAGTATAGTTTTGCCAGCGTTGAGCTGGGTGATGTATTTGATCACCTCGACAGTTACGCCTCTCAACATCAGGCGACGGTAGCCGAAGTTATCTGTGCAAGTTTACGATTATCACTCACCAAATATTCAAAAGAGGCTTCATTGGCAAGAGTCTTTGATAGCCGCGGCGATAGCACATTGGCTGAAGCGATTGGTCCACTGAGTCGGGCTGTGCCTTTATTTCCCGACGTGTCGGATTCATTCGACATTGCCGTTGAAAATGAACGTGATTGCAGTGCGTTGGCGATAGATTACAGTGAATGTTTCGCAAAGGAGCATGCACATGAAAACGACGGTTTTACCTTTATTTTTGATAGTATAGACAGACCCTCTGGGTCGGCAGCTACAATAGAGCAAGTTGCTTATTTCCCCGAAGCGTTTAAATTACAATTTATGTTAATCACCCAGGGCAATGCGACCCGTTTGCAGTTAACCTACGATAGTGATTTTATTGATGAACAGGCATTAAATTATTTTCTTACCTCGTGCAAATCTAACTTGGTTGATCACATTCAGGGTAACAAAATATCCCCCCCCCCCAGCTACAAAGCGATGGGCAAACAAGTAACTACGGGCAATGATGTCACTGTATTGAAATCATTCGAAAGGGCACTTAATATCCCTGATGCAGCCGTAACTCAGGTTGGTGGTGATATGGCCTCTTTAAGTGACATCAATGCCAGTGCGAATCGTCTGGCGCATTACTTGATAGGAACAGGCATTGGCAAAGGTGATGCCATTGCACTTTGCCTTACTCGTTCCATCGAATTTGTTATCGCCATGCTAGCGGTAATGAAAACGGGTGCCGCTTATATCCCGATAGATGTTGAATTACCCGTACAACGTATCAATACCATGTTACAAGATGCACAGGCAAAGGCATTTATTTGTCAGGGCGATTTTTCTATTGAAGGGTGTCAAGCTATCGATTATAGCGCATTGGAACTAGGGCGCTATGACATAACAACACCCGACATAACAATCGGTAGTGACGATTTGGCCTACATCTTATTCACCTCAGGCTCAACAGGTAAAGCCAAAGGTGTTAGCATAAGCCACAAAGCATTGTTAAATCATATGAACTGGATAAACCAGGAATTTTCATTTAAGCCCCAAGACCGTTTTCTACAAAGAACATCGGCGAGTTTTGATGCGTCCATCTGGGAATTCTGGAGTCCACTGCTGGTCGGTGGGACTATGGTGATAGCCCCAAGCGAAATCAACTATGAGCCGTCATTATTTAGACGTATTGTATCAGAGCAGCATATAACCCGGATGCAAATAGTACCTTCGTTACTGGAGGTTATGACGGAAGATAGTTTTGATGGCTATGAGCATAATCTTCAAACCATATTTTGTGGTGGTGAAGCGTTAAAAATGCTGACAGCAAGAAGGGCACAGAGCGTATTTAACTGTGAAATTGTTAACTTATACGGGCCATCGGAATGTTGTATTGATGCCACTTTTTGGCGTTTTAACGAGCGCCTAATCACCGATTTTGTGCCGATTGGTTATCCGGTGAATAACCTGAGCTGTCGGGTAGTTAAAGAAAATGGCACCGAGGCTGCTAAAGGGGAATCAGGAGAGTTGCAAATTGCAGGAGACTCGCTGTTTAACGGTTATTATCATCAAGCTGACTTAACCGACGAGGCGATGCATTATTGTGAAGCCAGTCAAATAAACTATTACAAAACCGGAGATCATGTACGGGTATTGGCGGATAATAATCTGATGTATCTGGAGCGACTTGATGATCAGGTTAAGCTAAATGGTTTCAGGATAGAGCCTGATGAAATAACAATGCTGGTATTAAATGCAGGGTTGGCCGAGCAAGCAAAATGTATTTTCAGTGCCTCGTCCCATAATTTATCATTATTTATCATTGAAGCTAAAGCGAGTGCAACTGAAATAATGCAAATGCTGAAAAGCGTATTGCCTGAATACATGGTGCCACATCAGTTGATCGAAGTTGAAACGTTTCCTTACTTGTCTAACGGCAAGCTCAATAAACGAGCCCTGGCTGATTGGGCGATGGAGCACAGCAGTGCAGGTTATGTAGCACCGGGCACCGAGATAGAAAGCAAGTTAGTGGTCATGTGGCAGGAGTTACTGAATATTTCGATGAGCATAGGAACTACCCATGACTTTTTTGCTATCGGGGGGCATTCGTTACTGGCGATGAAAGTAGTAAATCGGATCACAGAGGAGTTTGATATCACCATCAGTGTACGGGTGTTGTTTGAACATAAAACAATTGCAGAGCTTGCAGCTTATATAGAGCCATTAACCTTATTGGCTGATGTTGTAGAAAGCGAAGATGATGAAATGGAAGGTGGATTATTATGAATCTTGTAGCGTTACTAAAAGAAGTTAAAAACAAGGGGATCACACTCTATCTCAATGATGGGAAGCTAGCGTTTAAGGCACCTGCGGGGGCAATGAATAAAGCGTTAAAATCACAAGTCGTCGCACTTAAAGTTGAACTTGTTGAGTTATTAGAAAAGCGTGACAGTACTGAAACCAGTAAGATTGAAGTGATTGACAGACAACCCGATGATGCTTTAGTGACCTCATTCCCTCAACAAAGGTTATGGTTTGTAGATAAACTGGGTCGTGGTAGTCATCAGTACAATATATCAGCAGCGTTAAAACTATCAGGTACCTTAAAACCTGAAGCATTAGAAAAAGCTTTTAGTAGTATAGTTTCACGTCATGAAACTCTGAGAACGTATTTTGTAGCTGGTGATGATGGCCAGCCCGTTCAAAAAATTCAGAATGTAGATGGGTTTGATGTTGTAACTATTGATTTATCGACAATAGAAGCTAAAAATCAACAAGAAGAAGTGATCCGCTACGTTGATCAGGAGACGACCTATAATTTCAATTTAAATTCTGACTTTATGCTAAGAGTGCATGTATTGAAACTTAGTGATGCTGAGCATATATTGTTAGTGACTATGCATCATATTGCGTCTGATGGATGGTCTGTCGGAGTTTTAATTACCGAATTTAGTACCTTATATGCAGCTTATGCACAAGGTAAAGGCAACCCGTTAGCACCGCTTGCGGTCCAATACGCAGATTATGCTCATTGGCAACGGAACGGGATAGAAGGAAAAGTATTAGATAAGCAACTGAGTTTTTGGACCAATCAATTAGCTGGTTTGCCAATTATTCATAGCTTGCCATTAGATCTGCCTCGTCCGTCGAAACAAAGATTTGCTGGACATATTTATTCTTGTAATATGAGTAAAACCAAACTTGATGTGTTCGAACAGTATTGTAAGGATAATGGGGCCACTTTGTTTATGGGACTGCATGCGGTATTTTCAGTACTGCTCGCCCGTTACAGTAATGAAACCGACATTGTTATCGGGAGTCCGGTTGCCAATAGAGAACAACCGGAAGTTGAGCCTTTGATTGGTTATTTTGCCAATACATTGGTGCTTCGCAGTGATTTGTCGGATAAGCCTACGTTTAATGCACTACTAGCACAAAGTAAAAAAACGTTATTGGATGCTTATGCTAATCAACAAGTTCCATTTGAGCAGGTAGTTGAACAATTACAGCCGGAGCGTAGTTTAAGTTATAGTCTATTATTTCAGGTGATGCTGGTATTGCAAAATAACGTACAGGGTTCAGAGGAGTTACCTGATCTAACCCTTAGTCATGTTAAGCAAAAAAATACTGTTTCCAAATTTGATTTAACGCTAAATATCATGAAAAATGATGAAGGGTTAAGAGTACGTTGGGAATATAACACAGATTTATTCAAAGTTGAGACCATAAAATGTTTGGCAGAGCATTTTGAACGATTATTTGAAGGCTTGTTAAGTGCGCCAGAAAACAATGTATTTGATGTGAAAATGCTCAGTGAACCAGAGTATTATCAGCAACTGACTACATGGAATGATACTGCGGTAATCTATCCTAAAGATAAATGTATTCATGAATTATTCGAAGCGCAAGTAGAGAAAACTCCGAATGCTATTGCAGCAGTATTTGAGGATCAAAAATTAAATTACAGTGAATTGAATAACAAAGTTAATCAATTGGCACATTACCTTATTGAACAAAAACAAGTTAAACCAGATACTTTGGTTGGTATTTGTATGGAACGTTCTCTGGAAATGGTTATCGCAATATTTGCTGTTTTAAAAGCGGGTGGTGCTTACGTACCATTAGATCCTGATTTTCCGAAAGCTAGGCTTGCCTACATGTTGCAAGATGCTAATCTTTCAATTGTCTTAACGCAAATTAAACTGCGCGGAAAAATCTCAATAAATGACAATCAGCTAGAATATTTGGACGATTCAATGTTTTTGCAGCATTTAAGTGATTATTCGACGGATAATATAGATCCATTAAGTCAAGGATTGACCTCAAAACATTTAGCGTATGTGATATATACGTCAGGATCAACGGGTAAACCTAAAGGAGTCATGGTACCTCATAGCGCAGTGGTTCATTATTTAGCCCATGCGGTAGAAAATTATTTGACGGATAATATTGTTGGTTCTGTGCTGAGTTCGCCGCTAAGTTTTGATGCAACAGTGACTACCTTGTTAACGCCATTGATGGCTGGTCGAAAAATTGTAATTCTTCCAGAAAAACAAGATTTAGTTGTAGAGGGGTTGATTAACTATTTTAATGCTGAATATGATTATTTATTTAAAATAACTCCCGCACATCTTGAATTACTTAGTACTTGCAATATATCTGGAAACGCCCAGCACATAGTCGTTATTGGAGGAGAGCAGTTAACAACCCGTTGCTTGATGCCATGGAAACGAGATTTATTACCCAATACTATTTATGTAAATGAGTATGGACCAACAGAAACAGCTGTTGGTTGCAGTACGTATTGGATCAGAGAATTACAAGATTTGGAGTATGATGTTCATGCGGTACCTATTGGCCAACCCATTAATAATATAAAGTTTTATGTTTTATATAATGGTCAACCCATACCTTTGGGAGCTATAGGGGAATTGTATATTGGTGGTGATGGTGTTACTCAC
>NZ_JQEC01000061.1 GCF_000764185.1 Colwellia psychrerythraea | reverse complement strand
TTGAAAGTTCATCAGGGGCAAAGGTTGAATTAGCCCAATGCAGCATAGCGTTAGTATTGCTATGTCTGATCGCTACCCCTTTAGGCTGCCCGGTTGAGCCTGACGTATAGATCACATAAGCTAAATGTGATGAGTTCAGCCCTAAAGCTTCTTTCTTTACATTATCTGTCTGATCTGTCGCAGAGGGATCATGCTCAAGAAGCTCACCGTCCAAACACACGGCTTGTCGCTCTCCTAACCCTACTTTTGCTAACAAGCTTTCCTGCGTCAACACCAAAGAAACATCAGCATCGCTGAGTATATAATTAAGGCGCGCCTCAGGATAACTTGGATCAAGAGGCACATAAGCGCCCCCAGATTTCAATATTCCTAGTATGCCGACGACCATATCTAGTGAGCGTTCTACGCATATTCCCACTAGGGTATCTGGTATAATATGATGCTGCTCTACCAAATAATTCGCTACTCGGTTCGCCTTCTGGTTGAGCGCCTGATAGGTGAGTTGTTCACCTTCAAAAACTAAAGCAATGTTATTCGGGGTCACTAAAGCCTGTGCTTCAAACAACTCATGAATACATTTATCTTCTGGAAAATACTGCTCAGTATCATTTATTTCACGAATGAGATAGTTTGTTTCTTGTACTGACAAAACAGGCAAATTTCTTATTTGCAGCGGTCCGGAAAGTTCTTTTTCATTCAATGTAGCTAATCCCGTTAGTAAACGAGATAGATGATCATTGAATTGAATTATATGAGCTTCATTAAAGATGGCTTTATCAAAAACCCACTCAAGATTTACACCATTTTCATTGAGACTGATACGAATATCCAAATCAAATTTGGCAGTAATGTGCTCTGCTGGCAACGGGGATAAGGTTACTCCCGGTAAAGTCAGCTGCTGCCTTTCTTTATTTTCCCCTAACCCATAATCCGTGTCTGTCGTCAGCATAATTTGAAATACGGGAGTATAAGCACTGCTGCGCGAAATATTTAATTTTTCAACCAAACGTTCAAATGGCACATCCTGATTCGATTGTGCATCTAAATGTACCTCACGTACATGGGCCAAATAATCGCTTAAGTCTTGATGATTGGTATCAAGCCTGAGGACTAAAGTATTGACAAAAAATCCTATTAGCGGCTCAAGCTCTGCCTGTAATCTGTTGGCAACAGGTGTGCCGATAACAATATCATGGCTATTGCTGTGGCGAGCTAAAACCAGCGCTAAAGCAGCATGTAATAACATAAATGGCGTTAGCTGATGCGCTTTTGCAATGTGCTGCAATGAACACGCAATATCTCCTGACAATTGTCCCGAGACTCGTGCCCCTGCATATTGCTTTTCTTCTGGTCTTGGTTCATCTAAGATCAGAGAGTGTATCGATGGCAAGTCGGCTAATTGCTTGTCCCAATAACTTAACTGACTGGCAAGCATATCCCCTTGTAAGTACTCTCTCTGCCAATTTGCATAATCGGCATATTGGATCTCAAGCGGAAGTAATGGATCTGGCTGCTCAGCAATGATGCTCTCATACAAAGTGACAAATTCTCTTATCAATACATCCATTGACCAACCATCAGAGGCAATATGATGCATGTTAAATAATAAAGTGCCTTGCTGCTCGCTACCGTCTTTGTTTTGTCCCTTTTCACGTAAAATAAAACTGACTCTTACCATCAAGTCCTGACCTAAATTAAAGGGCATTTTTACATCAACCTCAATCAAAGCCGATAATCTTGCTTGTTTTTCAGTATCACAAAGGAAAGTCAAATCATGTTGTTGTACAGTAAAGTCAAAGCTATCTTGAATATGCTGTAATGTCTCTTGTTCATCTTCAATATATACCGTACGCAATACTGCATGACGGGCAATTATCCGTGTGATAGCCTGCTCAGCAGCTTTCACATCAAAGTCACCAACCACATCAAACGCCGCTGGCATATTATATTCAGCACTCCCATGATTAAATTTGTCGATAAACCACAAACGTTCTTGGGCAAAGGATAAAAATAACGCTTTATTATCTTGCCTTCCTGCTATTATTGTTGGTCTTAACGCCGTATCTGCTGCATTGTTCACACACACAGATAATGCCTGAATGCAGGGTGATTCAAACGCAGTTTTAACTGATAACTCACATTGCAGTTGTTTACGAATTTCTGAAACCAGACGCATCACCAATAAAGAGTGCCCGCCTAAATCAAAAAAGTTAGCCGTTATACTGATTTTATCCTCATCAAGTTTTAATAATGATGACCAGATAGCTACCAATGACTTTTCTGTTGCTGTTTCGGCTGCAACATACTCACCAAGTAAGTAACTGCCATCAGGCTCAGGTAAGGCTTTCTTATCGATTTTTCCGTTTAATGTCAATGGCCATTCATCTACCGTTACAAAAGCGCCAGGCATCATATAACTTGGTAACACTTGCTTAAGTGTTCCTTTTACATCTGCTATGAGATTCGATATAAACGCTGACTTTGAAAGTTCATTATCTTCTTCTGCCGCAAGGCTGAATTTTATATAACTCACTAATTGCTTATCAGCATTACCGTCTTCTTTTACTAATACAAGGGCAGAATCAACCCCCAGGCATTGATTGATATGATACTCAATCTCCGATAATTCAATTCTGAAACCCCGTATTTTAACTTGATCATCTATACGTCCAATATACTCGATATTGCCATTCGGCAAATGGCGCACTAAATCACCGGTTTTGTATAAACGATCACTACCGAGTTTATCTAAGCCACCGTAAAACGGATTGGCAACAAAACACTCTAAAGTTAACTCTGGTCGGCGTAAATAACCACGGGCGAGACCCACACCACTGAGACATAATTCACCAATACTCCCTAATGGTACAGGTTGCAGCTGGCTGTTACATACATAACCTTGAAGGTTAGGCATTATTGAGCCTATTGTTGGGTGATCATTTTCGACCTTAACCCAACAGCTATCGACCGTACATTCTGTAGGTCCGTATACATTGTAGACCCGTTGCCCCATTTCTTGTTGATATGCTATCAATGAACGCCATAACTTATCACTGATAGCTTCTCCACCAACAATCATGTCAATATTTGTGCTCAGCACTGATTGTGATATCCAAAGTTCTAACAATGCTGGTGAACAGTCCAATACCCCAATATTACTTTGCGTTATTCTTTTTTGAAGTCGTTGGATATCACTCTTTTCATTTTCTGTCAGTATCACTAACGTCTGACCAAGGCACAACTGAGTTAAACCCTGAGCTGATGCGTCAAAGGCAAAAGAAGCTAGCCAACCCCAGGCTTTATCCTTACCAAGAGCCAGCGTTTCAAGGCTCGTGGCCAAGTTACTTAACGCGCTATGCTCTATCATTACCCCTTTAGGCTGTCCGGTTGAACCTGACGTATAGATCACATAGGCTAAATGTGATGAGTTCAGCCCTAAAGCTTCTTTCTTTAAATTATCTGTCTGATCTGTCGCAGAGGGATCATGATCAAGAAGCTCACCGTCCAAACATACGGCTTGTCGCTCTCCTAACCCTACTTTTGCTAACAAGCTTTTCTGCGTCAGCACCACAGATAAATTTGCATCACTGAGTATATAATTAAGGCGCGCCTCAGGATTACTTGGATCAAGAGGCACATAAGCGCCCCCGGCTTTCAATATTCCCAAAATTCCGACTACCATATCTAGTGAGCGCTCTACACATATTCCCACCAAGGTATCCGGTGTAATACCATGCTGCTCGACCAAATAATGTGCGACCTGGTTTGCCTTAGTATTTAACTCTTGATATGTCAGCTGCTGGCCTTCAAACTCTAAAGCCGTATTATCTGGATTAGCTTTAACTTGCCCCTCGAACAATTCATGAAGACATATATCCTTCGGGTAATCCGCTTGTGTATCATTGAGCGTGGTAATTAAATATTCAATTTCCGGCACTGACAACATGGGCAAGCCTTTAACAGCAGGCTCTTCGGCTATACTTTTTTCATTAAGTTCTGCCAAGCCTGTCAATACACGACATAGGTGGTTATTAAATTGTTGAATGTGCTCTTCGTTAAAAATACTCTTATCATAGACCCAATTTAGATAAGCACCTTCCTCATTGATACTAATATCAAGGTCTAAATCAAACTTGGCTGTTATTACCTCTGACAATAAAGGTGTCAATGTTATACCAGATAAATTTAACTCTTTATCATCCAGCTCATTAACCCTGTTTGATGTGAGCATTATTTGGAATAATGGTGTATGTGCTGCATTACGTGGGATCTTTAATCGTTCCACTAGTTGTTCAAACGGCACATCCTGATTCGTTTGAGCATCCAGGTGCACCTGGCGCACATGAGCTAAATAGTCATTTAATTGTAAGTAACTAGTATCTATTCTCAATACTAAGCTATTAACAAAAAATCCAATTAATGGTTCAAGCTCAGCCTGCAACCTATTGGCAACTGGTGTGCCTATAACAATATCATCACTATTACTATGTCGAGAGATAACCAAGGCGAGAGCAGCGTGCAGTAACATAAATGGTGTCAACTGATAACACTTAGCAACCTCCTGTAATGACTGTGCAATACCTGACGATAACTGCCCAGAGACACGCGCACCAACATGCTGTTTTATATGTGGTCTGGGATTATCTAATAGTAAACTATGCACTGGTGGTATTTGTGTTAGCTGTTTATCCCAATACATTAATTGGTTATCTTGACCCTCTCCTTGTAGCCATTGTCGTTGCCAATGCGCATAATCAGCGTATTGAATTTCAAGAGGAGAAAGCGGGTTCGGTGTCCCATCAATTATTGCCTGATATAGCGTATTAAACTCGTGTACCAATATTTCCACAGACCAACCATCTGAGGCAATATGGTGCATATTGAATAACAAAACTCCTTCTTGTGAGCGCTTGTTTTTAGCATTAACAAGTAAAACAAAACTTGCTCGGAGCATTAAGTCTTCACTTAAATTAAAGGGCGTTTGAGCATCCAGATCAATGAGTGTTTGTAACTGCTTTTGTCTATCATTATGAGTTAACACACTTAAATCATACTGATGAATTTTAAAGTTAAACTCACTTTGAATACATTGTAATGCGCCACGTTCATCATGTTCCACATAAATTGTACGTAACACTTCATGACGTAATATAACAGTTTTCAGTGCTTGATTTGCCGCTTCAACATTAAAATTACCGGTGATATTAAATGCAGCTGCCATATTATATTCTGAACTTCCTCCTTGCAATTGGTCAATAAACCACAGCCGCTGTTGAGGATAAGATAAGCTCATCTCATTACTGTCACGAACCACAGGTTTAACTGATTCTCTTAATTCAACTTCAGGTGTATTATCAATACAAAGAGATAGTGTTTTAATCGTTGTGAATACAAAAATATCGCTGATAGATAGCTCTGTATGTAACTCTTTTCGTATTTTTGAAACTAATCTAATTGATAGAAGTGAATTACCACCTAATTCAAAAAAGTCTGCAATCGTACTAATCTTATCTGCATCAAGCTTTAATAGCGTAGCCCATATGTTTACTAATACTATTTCTGTATTTGTTTCAGGGCTTACATATGCCCCCTGCAGTGAAGTAGGGTTTGGTTCTGGTAAAGCTTTTTTATCAGTCTTCCCATTGGGCGTCAATGGCCATTCGTCAATCATTACAAAAGCATTTGGCACCATATAATTTGGTAACTTTTTCTTCAGACTCTCACGAAGCCCAGTGACAAAAGTTGTTTCATCTATAGCTTCGTCTATTTCCCTTACAACATAAACTACTAAGAATTTTTGACCTAGTTCATCTTCTCTAGCCAAAACCAAACAAGAAAGTACACTTTCACATTGTGATAACTGACTTTCTATATCACCTAACTCTATTCTATAGCCACTTATTTTTACCTGGTCATCAATGCGCCCTATAAAAGCTATATTGCCATCGGCCTGATAACGGACTAAATCACCGGTTTTGTATAATCTGTTTTGACTGTTGAAAGGGCTTTTAATGAATTTCTCTGCTGTTAATTCAGGGCGGTCCAAATATCCTCGTGATAAACTGGTGCCGCCTAGATGCAACTCGCCCACAGTACCTGTTGGCGCTAATCTACCCGTATGGTCTAAAATATATGCTTGAGTATTGTTGATCGGTAAACCTATGCTTGGATCTTTATTAAGCGGTTGTGTAATTGACAATACCGTCGAATAGGTTGTATCTTCTGAAGGGCCGTATAAATTAATTATTCGGCTAAACTTGCTGATAGCCTGTAAACTATCTACCACATTTTTTTTTAATGGTTCGCCACAAAAATTAAAAGTTCTAACCGATGTAAGTAAACTTTTACTATTGAGTATCGCTTGAATTCCTGAAGGAACAGTATTGATCAAGGTAATACCTTGATAGGAGTGTTCGACCAAAGACATAATATTTTCAACAATCAAACAACGGCCACCAACAGCCAACGGCGCTATTAACTCGAACACTGATAAGTCGAAGTTCAGTGATGTACTAGCCAATACACAGGCCAATTCATCTGGATCATAATAATCTAGCACCCAATGAATGAAACTTACAACGTTGCGATGCTCAACCATTACCCCTTTAGGTCGCCCAGTTGAGCCAGAGGTATAAATCACATAGCCCAAATGGCTTGAAGTAACCCCTAGTGTAAGTGCGCTTAAGTTCTCTATAGAGTATTGACTAAATACTTTACTGATATCTCTATCTGCATCTGTACTATCCGTATTATCTGCATCTGTACTATCCGTATTATCTGCGTACTCAGCATCATTTAACTTATCTAAATAAATAGCTTTCCCGGTAAATTCAGACAATACCTTTGCCAAATGCGATTGTGTCAACACCACGGTTAAGTTGGCATCATCGTACATATAAGCTAAGCGTTCATGAGGATAACTTGGGTCTAATGGCACATAAGCTCCTCCAGCCTTAAGTATTGCCAGTACACTTACCACTATATCGAAGGATCGATCTAAGCAAATTCCTACTAAGGTTTCGACTTTAACGCCTAGGCTTAGCAGGTAATGGGCCAATTGGTTAGCGCGATGATTCAATTGTTCATAGGTAAGCTGCTGATCGTCAAACACCAGCGCAATATTATCTGGTGTCTTTTTAACTTGTTCTTCAAACAACTCATGAATGAGTATACCTGTAGGATAGTCTACCTTATTATCATTAAGCTCATTACACAGTAACTGAATTTCTTGCGCTGGCAAAATCGACAGCTCAGCCAAGGGTTTTTCTTTATTAGTTGCCGATGTTAACAAGTTAAGCAGATGCACAAATCGTTCGGCCAGCAATTGGATCTCGTCAGTACAAAAATATGCTTGATTGTGATCAAGTTGCAGTTCAATGTTTTCACCGTCACCATCCCATATAGTAACCGTTAGAGGCAGTTTTTCTCGGTTGTGACTGTGGTAAACCACATCAGCATCAATACCATCAAAAACCAGTTCAGTATAATCAAGCTTTAAATAGTTAAAACTAATATCATAAAATGTTGAAGAGTCACCCGTTATTCCCAGAGCCTGCATCATATGCCCGATAGGAAAGCGCTGGTGACGAAAGCTAGCTTTTTGCAATGTTGCAATTTGTTGAACCAAAGAGGTGAAGCATTTAGATTTATCCACCTTGACAATCAACGGACTAACACCAGAAAAGACACAAACCATTTTTTTTTCGATGGAATTTTTACGGTTATGGGCAGGGATACCAAACGCTATACTGTCACGATCATCCTCCAGCGCAAAATAAGTTGCCAACATTCCAAGAATCAGTTGTGGTACCCCCACGCCTACAGACGTGGCAAATTGGATATACTCATCAAAAACACTCCGGGGTAGGTTAACCCTGTGACGTGAGCTGGGGATGTGATCTGCATCATCAAAATCAGATAAATTGTAAGGTGTCAGTAATTTTTCTGGTACCGAGTCACAATGCTCAAGCCAGAATTTATTGGCTCTTTGATAGCGATTTGATTCAACATAATGTTGATCCTTGATGGAGATATCTTGCCAACTGTCAGTCACTGAAAATTCGTCATCAGTCTGGTTATAATAATCGGCCAGTTTATAAGCCCAGTTAGAGAAACCCAAACCATCCATAGCTAGGTGATGGCTTAAAGCAACGTACCAATAAGCTTCTGAACCTATTTTGACTAAATGAGCCTGGCATAATTCGCTATCATGATAGTTGATAGGAGTTTGAAATAATTCATCCATCCAGTCTTTAGCAGCTTGTTCTGGATTTGCCCCCTGACTAAAATCAAGTAGAGGTAATTCAACCGTACGATGATTACTTATGTATTGTTGAACATCATCATTTTCTTGTAAAATTCTGATACCAAAAGCATCATGATTAATTACCACTTTCTGATGAGCATGACGTACTCTCTGGATATCTAGTGCACCACAACGTATATACCCACCAATATTATATAACGGGCTACCACTGTGATGCAGTTGATCAAAATAAATATCTTTTTGAGTTAAGGTTAAAGCAAAGCTTTTTTTTTACTATCAATCATTTGGACTTCACTCTTTAACTAGCTTTAAGCGCATTATTATCACTGATAATAGTGCGGTGTAACGTTCTTTGTTTAATTACTTTTTTATCAGTAATACAATCGATTAATTCACCACTATCTAAAACGAGAATTTTATCCGCAATATCAAAATAACGATCGTCGTGACTAATAATGACTACGGCTTTCCCTTTCATTTTAAGCTGGGGTAATAAATTGTAATAAAAGAACTCTTTAAACATTGGGTCTTGATCTGCAGCCCATTCATCGAAAACATAAAATTCTTTATCTTCTAGAAAAGCCACCAATAAAGCTAAGCGTCTTTTTTGACCGTCTGATAAGTCTATAGTTGAGAACTTTCCATCATCAATAGTCACCTTAGTGTCCAGCGCAAGTTCTTTAAGGTAAGATTGAATTTTATCCATATTTTCTGCACCATTACCATCGAGTAGACGGTCAAAAAGATAATAATCAGAATAAATAGAGGTAATTGTTTGACGACAACTTTTAAGTGTAGACTTATCAACCAATGTGTTACCAAAACTAATCGAACCAGTTGATGGCATATGATGTAAAGTAAGTAGTTTACTTAAAGTTGACTTACCAGAACCATTGCCACCGACTATAAAGGTAATAGTAGATTTATCAATTGTAAAACTAAACGGGCCAATTTTAAAACCTTCTGCAGAGTCCTCACCTTTATATTGATAACAAATATCTGAAAAATGAATTGTATTCCAAGGCTCTAATACCTCAACAGTCTCATTAATGTCCTCATCTGGCATTTCTGCCAAAATTTGATTAACTTTATTTAATGATATCTTAGCATATAAAAAGCTGGGAATAGCACCTATTACAAGAGCGATAGGGCCTGTAATGTAAAGTAGAGCCATAACGACACCTACAAGTTCATCATTGCTCATTGCCTCATAATTAATAAAAATAAAACAGACAATACCTATAACAAAGAAACTTATCATGTCGCCATAATTAACAGAAGCACGCACAATGGTTTGTCCCGTTTTGTCAGCTTTTACTGCTTCATGTTCGTTATACAACAATACATCTTTAAAGTAAGCTTTACTTTTAGTGTCATTTAATTTTAGTTCCTTGATACCAAAAATAAGACCACGAATCGATTCCATAAGATGATCGTTCTTTTGCCTTGCGTGTGCAAAATAGCGGTTACTGAATAGAATAGGTACTTGATAGGTAATTATGCCAAAGGTTATAGCTCCTAGTACAAACCAAAACACATCAATATTAAGGTACATTAGAAAACTTAATAATCCAACTATCGTTACAATGTTCATCAATAGGTCAGGAAAAACTCTCGCCCCACCCACTATTCTGCCAACATCCATCGTTATGATATTAATCAATTTTGAATGACCCATTTTATCGAGTGCATCGATGGGAGCGGCGAGAATACGTTTATATAATTTCACGCGAAGTACAGAAGTCATATCAGCTGCAACTCTGGTTAGCATCACTTGTGAGATTGTTCTGCTGAACACTATAAATACACACACAAAAAGAAAAAGTGCCGCCATAGCATAATTACTCACTTCAAATGAGAGAAACGTTCTAACACTCTCTACCGATTGAGTAATGTCATTTGGATCGTTATTAATACTGCTAAGTACAATGGGGATTAAAAAGGCATAACTTACACCTGAGAGAGCACCCAAACAAATTGAAAAAAATACTTTATTGGGAGCCTGTTTGGCAAAAGCATCAAAAAGAGTCATTTTATATTTCCTATTGTTTCTTATTGTCTATTGTATTAGTTTTTTTTAATACCAATACAGTCTCTATCTTACTTTTGTTAAGATCTATATAAAGTACATCTCTAAAGGGTTCAACCATATCGTCATAGTGTTTGCTAAGCACATTATCGGATTGACCCGTAGAATTCATATAGACGTGGTTCACACTGTCATTCCCAAGTTCAATTATCTGTCTAAAACCAGCACCAAAGTGTTGTTCATAACCTTCTGATTCGGCAAAAGTCGCACTGGCAACATTTATAGTATTGGGTCCACCACCATTGGAAATACGACTTTCAAATAATGGCTTAAGTAAATTAACCTCACTAAACGGATTATGAGAGTAGACAGCTTTGTGTACATCACCCCAAGTCCAATCATCCATATCAGAGCCCGCAACTTTATATAACTCTTTGATCGCTAGATCCAATGATTGCTGTATAACCCACTCACAATTCTCTACGGTACTAGTGTTTATATCATCACACCACAGCGCTCCACCAGGAGTTAACGCGGCTTCAATTTGATCATAAGTTGTAGACATATAAAGTTGATTGATTAATCTTGATTGATGATGATTGCCTAAGGATGTACTCAGATTGTCTCTAAACAACATAACCCGCAAATGTCTAGCCCAACTATAGAAGATAGTTGCACTCGGACTATCCGCAGCCATATCTCCATCCCATTTACTGAGATAGTTTTGCGCTAACCTTTGTTTTTTTGTTTCCATAGGCGCTGATTTTAATAATGTAATTAAACCTGTAGCACCATAACTTAAAGTATCTCCCTGAATTTTCTTCATATAGTCCAAAGACAAAGTACCTGTGGTCTTGAGACCTTCTTGGATTAATTGTTCAATCCGCTTTGCTCTGGCATCAGGTGCCCAATCAGAAGAAATAAAATAAGGATAATCATCATCTACCATTTTATTATTGGCTGATACAATATATCCCTTTTCAGGATTATAGCTTTGTGGCCAATCTTCAAATGGAATATAGCCCGTCCATTGATAATCACTTGTTCCTCCAGGAACAGGGGTCTGCCCTTTCCCTTTGCTACGAATAGGAATTAGACCTGCGCCCATGTAACCAATATTACCCAGCTGATCAGTGTATAAAATATTTAATGTGGGTGCAACATGATAACTTAACGCTGATTTAAATGAACTCCAGTCATTAGCATAATTAAGTCGGTAAAATGATTCATAAGTAGTATCACTTTCATCAAGCCCAGTCCAGCGCAACGATACTGGTTGTCCTGTAAACCCAAAAATATCGCTAAGGATTGGCCCTCTGACCGTATTTCTTACTATAACTTCTACTGGCTTGATCGACTCTCTTAGTATCTCGGGAAATTCAGGTCGTACTTTAATATAATGTTTCTTTATTTCAAAATCACGCCACTGTCCTTTGTCTAAATACTGCTTAGGGTTACTTCCATTAACTTGCTCAAAATAGAGGTCTTGAACGTCAGTCATCATATTGGTTCCGCCCCAAGATATTTTATCATTACGCCCAAAGATAATTAAAGGTAGGCCGACTATACTCATACCTGAAGCATTAAGGTGTTCACCAGATAAATTTGCCATATACCAAATAGATGGCATTTGAATACCAAGATGTGGATCGTTGGCCAAAATAGAATTCCCACTATTGGTTAATTTTCCTGAAATTGCCCAGGCATTGCTACCAACAAACTCACCACCTATATTCAACTTTTGTTGAAACTCATCTTGCAACTGGGTCATTGCTGTTAAGGCTTCAAATACTTTACTGTCAGTATAAGTAGTCTTTATAGGATCATTATTAGGATCCTCACCAAACAACTCTTCATCTTGAGAACCACTCAAATGTGATTTGGCAATAAAACGGGTGATTTCTTTCCACATACTATTTGATAAGTTTAATGCAAAAACTTTACTCCAAGCCAAAGAATCGTACTCAGTCCATGGTTCTGGCTGTATATCAAAAAGATTAAATTCTAGCGGTAAAGCATTTGAGTTATTTAATCTGGCATTTATACCCGCACTATAAGCAGTAAGTGATGATTTTGCTTCAGGTGACAGTCCATCCCATGCCGATTGTACAGATTCATAAAGTCCTAACGTACGCATTTGAGCATCTACCTTTATAAAGTTTTTGCCAAAAATTTCACTTAATCTACCTTGAGAGAGTCTACGTTGAAGTTCAAGTTGCCATAATCTATCTTGCCCATGAGCCATCCCCATACCGAAAAAAACATCATTGTCATTATCTGCTTTGATATAAACGGTACCATGTTCATCACGACTTATGCTGATATCACCAGAATTACCTTTGACATTAATCACCCCCTGAACTTGGGGTAATCCAAAATCTGATGTAAAAAATATATAGCCAACAACAAACGCTATTGGCAAAATTATTAAGATTAAAAATTTAACAAATAAAGTACGCATTATTTTAGAATTAACTCCATTTTCATATTGTTTTTTTATTTAACATAGTAAGCTGGCCTTATTGCTGGATAACCTACTTACAGTATTTGACTATTATAAATCTATTTTTTATCTAATTTATTAGTGACCTTATATTATAGGCTTAGACGTATTTAAACGAAAATTCTACCACTTGAGTGGTGATAGCAAGTACTCATTGAGAACTGAGCCACTTTCATTTCTAAATACTAAGCAATAAGCCCTACCTTTCTCGCTTTTATTCTGTAATCATTAAATAGCTGAGCCTATTTAGCAGTCGTTATATGTACTGAATTTTGTAAAAACTGTATGTTTCCAAAATAACAATAAAAGCAGTTTTTTAGTTTGTTTATCATACAGCAACCTGCTTATACTGTTTTCTGGATTAACAAAGTCAACAATCAGCTTGAAAACGTTGAACTTGGCTATGTAATTAGACAACAACATATATCTTGGCAGTACCTTCGGTATATCATAAAATCAGTACCTACAATTGGTAGGTTATTAATATTAGACTGCTTTAATCATATTTTATGATTAAAGAGCCTCTTTAATCAGTTTTTCAATATTTTAT
>NZ_JQEC01000060.1 GCF_000764185.1 Colwellia psychrerythraea | reverse complement strand
CACCATCTCTTATCTTTCACTAAAGAAAGAAGCCAAACTTAACGCATTCTTCTCAACTGAGAACGATGATTTAAGTTTGGTTTTTTAAACCATATCTTTGCCGAATGTGTGCAAATGATAAGTTCTTTAACAATCTGGAAAGCTGATATAAATATCGGTGTTTATATGGTGAACACGGTGTCGCGCTGTTGTTCACATGATTATAAATACCAAGCTGTTAGCACATTCTCTTATCGTGAATGTGTTGATGGTGATAGTGCATCCCCCCAAGGATGTATTATCGAATTCATACTACTCGAAAGAGTAAGATGTCTTATCAAGTAACTCATCCCATTTGATATTAATTTAGATAATGGTGAGTACGTGAAAATGTCAGACTTTACAATTGCTGCGGTTTTGTCACCGCGGTGTACTTTGTTTTCTTTCGAGACTACTTAGGGTTGTATGGTTAAGTGACTAAGCGTATGTGGTGGATGCCTTGGCAGTTAGAGGCGATGAAGGACGTGTTAATCTGCGAAAAGCTTTGGTGAGGTGATAAAAACCGTTATAGCCAAAGATGTCCGAATGGGGAAACCCACTTAGCATAAGCTAGGTATCATTAACTGAATACATAGGTTAATGAGGCAAACCGGGAGAACTGAAACATCTAAGTACCCCGAGGAAAAGAAATCAACCGAGATTTCGTTAGTAGCGGCGAGCGAACGCGAATCAGCCCTTAAGCTTATTGGGCGCTAGTGGAAGGTTCTGGAAAGGACC
>NZ_JQEC01000059.1 GCF_000764185.1 Colwellia psychrerythraea | reverse complement strand
TGATCTTCCCCCGATAAAACGGACACCAAAATCTAACTAAAGATGAGGTGTCTTATGCCTAAGTACAACAATCCAAGACGAACTTGGAAGTATTCAAATGACTTCAAAGTCAACGCTATTCAATTAAGTTATGTTGTTGGCGTCACAATAAAATCAGTCGCTGAAAAACTCGACATACACCCGTTTATGCTGTCACGATGGCGAAAAGAATATCGTGAAGGGATCATTGTGGCTGATAAACGAAAAAAAGTGGCTGGCCAATCAAAAGCCAAAAAAGTACTTACCAAAGAACAACAACTAGAACGTGAAAATAAACAGCTCAAGGAGGAGCTGTATATCCTAAAAAAGTGGCAACGGTTTCTTGCCGAGGAACATCAAGCCGATATCGATTCATCGAAAAACTCAGAGCCGACATAAAGGTAACGAGATTACTGAAGTTTTTTGATGTTTCTAAAAGTGGCTATTACGATTGGTGTGAACGTCAACCAAGTGCTAGAGCGATAGAGGATGTTGAACTTAAAAAGAAAATTCAGCAAATATTCACTGAGAATAAAGGACGCTATGGTAGTCCCCGCATATTTAAAGCCTTGCAAAAGCAAGGATACAGCATAGGTAAAAAACGTGTTGAACGCTTGTATCGTGCACTTGGCTTGGTCGCTCGAGTGATGCGCGTGACGACACGCTCTGCGTTTTATAAGCGCTTCCTTACGACAGGTAAAAACTTACGACCTGATGGTGAAGTGCCATTGGTTAAAAATAAAGTATGGGTAGCAGATGTCACGTATTTGAAAGTGAAAGGTATATGGCGTTATTTATCGGTAATAATGGATTTATATTCACGGCGTATTATTAGCTGGAGTTTAGATAAAAAGAGAACGATGGAAGTCACCAAACGAACACTAAAAAATGCAATAAAGAACCGAAGACCTCAAGGTGGTTTAATGCTGCATACAGACCGAGGTGTGGAATATCGAGGTAATGTTTTTCAAACGGCTTTAAAACGAGCAGGTATTACACATAGCTTAAGCCGAGCGGGTAAATGTACTGATAATGCGCATATGGAGTCATTTTTCCATTCAATGAAGACCGAAGTTATTCGCGGTAATGTATTTAATAGTGATAAAGAACTGCGCGGAACACTTGGAAGTTACATTAACAAATACTACAATGTTTCGAGGCTGCATTCAGGGATAAATTATTGTTCGCCAATAGAATATGAAGCCCTGGCAGCGTGAAAAAAAATGTGTCCGTTTTATCGGGGGAAGATCACAAAAAACAGTTGGCTTTTGCTCCTTCGTCGCTTATTTTAGCCAACAATTTCTTGCCTGTTAATTAGGCGTTATGTTTCAAGAGGTTTTAATGAATAAATATGTACTCCTACTAGCTCTTACTCCTTTAGTGAGTTTTGCAAGTGAAGATTGCAATGGTAAAGTTTCATACATTATGGATCATCCTTCATGGTGTGAAAGTCATTTAGCATTCAAAATGGATATCATTCCAGAAAAATGGATTTGTTCTTTATCAGAAAGAAGTGACTCTATGATTTTAACTGCATTAGCTTCTGATAAAGTAATTAGCGCAAGACTTGCATTACAAATACCAGGAAAGTGCCAAGCAATAGGACATTATCAAAAACCAGAGTATATAAGCCTTTTAAAATAGAACCAATATGACAAGGAAATCAAACGGAATTTACAGTTGGCTGCACATTAGCTTCGCTACATATTTTAGCCAACTTTAATTTGCCGATTATGTAAGCGTTATCAATAAAAAATCTAATCCAAGCTGTTCAATTAGCCGTAATAGCTAATGTCTGCAAAGTGGTAAAAGTGAGCCTTAGCTTTTACCCAATGGATAGTTAAAAATAGTTCACCGCTAATGACTTCTTGGTGCGCATTGGAGACACTATCCTAAAACGTTTAGCCATACATTTTCTAATGAATACACATGTGTGTTACTGAGAAGTCTTAGTAACACACGTCAATCAGTATGGTTTTTCTTTAAGTATATGAAAACAATGAAATTAATGTGTTATTTCTATCAAGTTATTACTGAGACGTCTACATAATAAGCTGTTTTAAAATATTTATGGAAAATGAAAAACAAAATATATACAATTCTTTTATTTATTACCTCAGTCAGCCCTGTAATGGCACTAGAATGTGAAAATTATTCTGTGAAACATTTACAAATTCAAAAAACTACGGTTTTAGTCAAGTTTAATTCACTTGAAGGTGCAGAAACTGGCTGGAAGCTTGTTGGTTATCATGCTCACGAAGGGACCAAAGAAATGTATTC
>NZ_JQEC01000058.1 GCF_000764185.1 Colwellia psychrerythraea | reverse complement strand
AGGGACCAAAGAAATGTATTCAGCACTCCTTTCTTCTCAAATGTCATCTAAAAACATTACATTTAGAGTATCGGCAAGCGACTCAAGCTGCACAGTTCAGAATATTAGCAGTAGTCTGGAAATGGTTAAAACACTATAAAACGGAAATAAATTATCGATTATCTTATATTTTCAAATATGCCTAGTACTAAAGCTGTAAGTCGTTCAAAAGGACAAATAACAGTTGGTTTTTGCTCCTTCGTCGCTTATTTTAACCAAATGTTTTTAGCCTCTTAATGAGGCGTTGGTATGACTCCCCACGTCAAGTTAAATACACCGATCCCTGCTCATTAATTTAGAGCCATAATGTCTACTTTTAAAATAAAAGAGTTAACGCATAGATGAAGCAAGTAATTTCGTCGGTTATCATGCTGATATTCGTGGATTACTAACCTGTTGGTTAGCAGTGCCGACCTTACTTATTCCGTCGTGGCACCTGATTTCAGTCTATGCTCGTGGTTCAACGATAATAAATACCGTTGCCAGCCTAACGCCCTCGGTGGTTATGCCACAGCCGATGCTTGACCCAATGCGCTAACTCAAAACTTTTTATCATGCAGGTACTCTCGATATTCTTAATCGTGTATCAACTGGCGTAATGACTACTTCACGGGCAATAGCCCACAGGTAAGCGGCCATCTCTCTGGCAATGGCTATCACCACGACATTACGATGTTTTCCTCTACTCAGCAGCCGATTGTATCGTCGGCACAGCCTAAGTTGGGCCTGCCAAGCAATATCGGTAATTTCTTTGGGTAAGCCTTCCTGACGCTTTTGTAATTCTGTCGATATATTGGCTTTGTGCTTATATGTATGAGCGCCTTGAACAAGTAAACGCCTTGCTCGTCCATTGCCACATTTGGTAATGCTACCTAACCGCCGTTTATCACCACTGCTGTGCTCTTTTGAGACTAATCCTAGATACGACATGAGCTTTTTTGGATGGTCAAAGCGCCTTAAATCGCCAAGCTCTGCGACAATACCCGTTGCGATAAGCAGTCGAACACCTCTGACGGCTTGAAGTGCTTTAACTACAGGATAAAACCGCCACGACTTCACCTGATGAAATAATTCATTGGCCAGTCGTTTCTCTCGCTGTATTCGCTCAGTGATAACTTGTATCATTTCTTGCAAAACGATTTGTTGGCTTGGGTGAGGTAAAATGAGCTCAGTCAACCAACGAAGGTGTTGAAGTGACCAATTATCGTTGACCTTACAGCTGATGTTATTACGAAGAAATAGGGCCTTAAGTTGATATTTAGCATCCTTTAAGTCTTTCATCGCTGTTTCTCTTGCCCTTGATAGGTCGCGTATTGCTTCGTCTTCAGGCTCTGGCACATATATGGGTGTTAATTCTTCATCCTTAAGCAGTTTGGTTAATTTCAACGCATCACGTTTGTCAGTTTTTACTTTATCTCCTGGTTTCTTTGGAATTAATGAGGGGGCAACGACATAGCAGCAATGACTCAAGCTGGTCAGTAATCGGTAAATCCAATAACCACAGGGGCCTGCTTCATAAACAAAATGTAGTGTCGCCTGTGGGTATTTGGATTGATATTGCCGAGCCAATTTTGTAATGGCTGCTTTGGTCGTTTTTATTTTTCCATAATGAACGGGTTTTGCACCACGTTGGTCTTCTACATGTGCCACTTCGGTAGACACTTTATGGGTATCTAAGCCGATGAAAAGTATGTTATATTTGTACATGTTAGCCTCCAGTTTATATTGTTTAACACATATATTATGGCTCTGGTTTTACTAACCCACGAATCTGGAGGCTAGCACCTCGTGGGAGTCATTATGTCTA
>NZ_JQEC01000057.1:0-287500 GCF_000764185.1 Colwellia psychrerythraea | reverse complement strand
CTGGGCCGTGTCTCAGTCCCAGTGTGGCTGATCATCCTCTCAAACCAGCTAGAGATCGTCGCCTTGGTAAGCCTTTACCTTACCAACTAGCTAATCTCACTTGGGCTAATCAAATGGCGAGAGGTCCGAAGATCCCCCCCTTTGGTCCGTAGACGTTATGCGGTATTAGCAGTCGTTTCCAACTGTTGTCCCCCACCATAAGGCATATTCCCAAGCATTACTCACCCGTCCGCCGCTCGTCAGCAGATAGCAAGCTATCTCTGTTACCGCTCGACTTGCATGTGTTAAGCCTGCCGCCAGCGTTCAATCTGAGCCATGATCAAACTCTTCAATTAAAAATCGTTTGTGTAACCTCATCACAAGTGATGTGTTACTGCTCAATGAATTCTGTCGTGCTACCTACCTAAGTAAATAGCGCATTACATAGTCGCTACCTAACCGAAGTTAAGTAACTATATTTATTTGCATGAACATCATTCATTAAGCGTTTTTGTTCTCCCAAAGGAAAACTATGTAAAACAACATTAATGTGAGTGCTCACACAAATTGCATGATAACTAATTGTTAAAGAAGAACTCCTAAGTAATCGCTAAGATTAAGTTGAAGTAGATGAGAGTCGCATTCGCTCTTCACCTGAACTGAAAACCGTGTGGTTAATCAGTATTGCTCGTTGCTGTTACCCCGAAGCAGGAGGCGTATAATACGCTTCCGAGTTTCGATGTCAACGTTTTTTTCTATTTAAAGTAAAGTATTTTAAAACACTTTAAAACGAGACGTTAAGTTAACTGGTTTAGCTTAAAAGCAAGTAGATAACTTATCAAAACGTCCAATTGGTAAAGGTTTTTGCCTGAACCCCTTGGAACTGGAGCGCATTGTAGAGAGTTTTGAGTTCAGTACAAGGGTTAATTTCACTTTTGTGTTTGTTCGCTTACAATTCAAACAAATCGCACCAAAAACCAACAACAAGAAAATAGTGTCAGCTTTTTTTACACACTAATGCATAACTACCCATACACACCAAAACAGTACAATTCCACATAAAAACAACTAGATACATAAAAAATATACAATATACCAAAGGGTTTTATGACTATAATTGCATCCTAAGCAAATAACTATGTAAATAAACTTTACATATTTTACAAAGTATCAACCTTATAACCCTTTGTACCTTCTCTCAACGTACCAGTACACAACTAATCATTAACATTTATGTAACAAAGGCACTATTATTGCTTATATATCTCACTCGCTATTTTTCATTGAGCAACAGCCAATGAAGATAATGAAAGTGTAATAAATATGCACAGCGAAGATATAACAATAAATCGGAGATACACATGCATTTCAAGAAATCTATAGTAGGGAGCCTGATTACATTAGCAATTGCCGCTACTGCAACCAGCACTGTCTTTGCTAATGAAGTTACAGGGGATATCAGTAAATTCAAATCTGTAGGTAGTGAAGTTAGTAGCAAACAAAAAACTACTGGTTATATTGTTCAATTAAAAGGTAATACTGCAATAGCTCAAGCGCAAGATATTGGTGAACTTTTACCTTCCAATCAGTTGGTAGCAAATACTGGTAATCGTTACAACGCGTATACCCCTGCGATGAAAGCTTATACTCAAGCACTTGAAAGTAAGCAAAATAAAGTGGCAAGTTCTATAGACTCATTAGAAATATTGCACTCTTTTAAACATACATATAATGGCTTTTCAGCGAAACTTAACGCAAAACAAAAAACGCAATTAGAATCTCACCCTGACGTTATTGGCGTATGGGAAGATAGATTAGAAATTATCAATACATCTAATACCCCTGAATTTCTTGGCTTAACGGGTCCTGGTGGTCAACACACCATGAACATCAAAGGTGAAGGCGTAATTATTGGTATTATCGATACAGGTGTATGGCCTGAAAATGATAGCTTCGCTGATGACGGCTCTTATACTGATCCTGCTGATCTAGGTTGGCAAGGTGCCTGTGATACAGGTACTGATGAAGACTTCAGCTGTAATAACAAATTAATTGGTGCACGTTATTTTGATGCGAGTTTCAGTAGTCAATATGAAGTTCAATACGCCTTAGGTGAATTTGATTCCCCTCGTGATGCTGATGGTCATGGTAGTCATACGGCTAGTACGGCAGGTGGTAACGAAGGTGTTTCCGCTATGCTTTCTGGTGCTAACGCAGGTACAGTTTCAGGTATGGCACCTCGTGCACGTATTGCTGCTTATAAAGCTTGTTGGAACAGTGATTACAAAAACCCTGAAGGTGGTGATGAAGCAGGTTGTTTCTACGGTGATACTATGGCGGCGATCGATGCTGCTGTAACTGATGGTGTTGATGTTATCAACTACTCTATTGGTGGAGATAGAGCGGATTTAACTATCCCATCTACCGCGGCAATGCTTAATGCTTCTGCTGCAGGTGTTTTTGTAGCTGTTTCTGCTGGTAATAGTGGTCCTGATAAAGAAACTGTTGGTACTCCTGCTCCTTGGGTAACTAGTGTTGCTGCATCAACTTATAATGGTACTTCTATTGTAATAGGTAAAGCACTTGATATTACTAGTGGTGCTTTAGCTGGTACATCTCTTATGTCAGTTCCTGCTGGTTTTTCTCCGGCAACAGTTGGCCTAACCGGTGAACTTGCTTTAGCTGAGCCAGTTGAAGCCTGTAATGACGCACCTTTGACTAATGCAGATGAATTAGTTGGTAAAATTGCACTTATTGCTCGTGGTTCTTGTGCTTTTACTGAGAAATTCCTTAATGCGCAAAATGCTGGTGCAATTGGTGCACTTGTTTATACCTACGATGGTACCTCACCATTTTCTATGGGCGGTAGTGATCCAGCAGTAACTATTACTGGTTCAATGATATCTTTTGCTGATGGTCAAGCATTAACAGCAAGTGTTCTTGCTGAAAGTACTTCAGTGATCTTTACTGACACAGCAGCTTCTGGTGAAGCGGTTGAAGTGGGTAATACCATTGCGTCGTTCTCATCACGTGGTCCAAACTTAAATACTTACGATATTATCAAACCAGATATTACTGCTCCTGGTGTTAAAATATTAGCGGCAACTACATCTGCACCAATGTTTGGTACACAAGGTGAAACATTTAAGTACCTTCAAGGTACATCTATGTCTAGCCCACACATTGCAGGTATGGCAGCATTATTTAAAGAATCTAATAGTTCTTGGAGTCCTGCACAAATCAAATCTGCGATGATGACAACTGCTCGTCAAAACTTAACTAAAGAAGATGGTTCAACGCAAGCTGACCCATATGACTTCGGTTCTGGCCATATCGCTCCAGTTTCTGCTTTAGACCCAGGTCTACTATTTGATACTAACCTTGCTGATTACCTAGCCTTCCTTTGTGGTCAAGACAAAGAAAGCTTTGTTGAGGGGTATGATACGAGTTGTGCTGAGTTAACAAGTAATGGTTTTAGTACTGATGCAAGCCAGTTAAACCTTCCTTCGATCGCTATTGCTGAGTTACTTGAACCTGAAACTATTTTCAGAACAGTATCTAATGCAACAAATGCTGCTTCTACTTATACAGCAAGTATTGAAGTACCCGCTGGTATAGAAGTAAGTGTGCAAACTTTTGATGTGAATGGTGATGAAACACCTGAAGCTACCTTAGAAATAGATGCAGATGGTAAAGCAAGCTTTGCTTTAACTTTCACTAAAACTGAAGCTGCGGATGTTGATACTTGGAACTTTGGCGCTATTACATGGACAGATACTGCTGGTCACTCTGTACGTTTACCATTAGCAATTAAAGCTATACCAACAGTTAAAATTGTTGTGCCTGAATTAATCTCAGGTGATCTTAACCGTGGTCGCTTCCGCTTCCCTGTTAAGATGCTTTACTCTGGTACAACAAGCATTAAACATGCTGGTTTAGTTGCACCATTTGGTACTGCTGGTAACGTAGAAGCTGATCCTGCACAAGAGTTTGAATTCTTAGGTGCCGGTACAAACTACCATATATTCCATATCCCTGAAGGTACACAGGTTGCTCGCTTTAGTCTATCTGATGCACTTGTAACTGAAGACGGAGCGGATCTTGATCTATACGTTTATCGTTGTGATAAATGGTCATGTGCTCAAGTTGCGAATTCACTTACCAGTGGTTCAAATGAGAATGTTATATTAACTAACCCTGAACCAAGAGCTGATGTGAACGTTGGTGATGTCTATGTAACTATGATTCATGGTTACTCAACAGGTGACGCTCCTGCCACAGATTACACTATGGTAGGTTGGATTGCAGATCAAGCTGAAAGTAGCACACGTGTAATGTCTAGCCGTAGAGCTATCAATGGTCGTTTTAATTACACTACTATTATGACAAGAGGTTTACCTACTGGCTCTACTTATATGGGCGCTGTAACTTACTTCAACGCCGATGGTGAAGCTGAAGGAACTACAGTACTTGAATTGAAAAACTAGTAGTACATACTATTATTCACTAGCTAACTTATTTAGTTAACTAGCTAGCTTAGTAACATAAATAAAGCCCTCTTAAAGCTGTTTAAGAGGGCTTTTTATTACTTGTAAATCCAATGCCTTAATATATTATTCGCGTACTTAGAGCGCAATAACACAACCATAGCTAATTCCATCTCAATAAAGCGTTGCAGCTTATTCTAAGTCAACTGCCACTTATTCAACTATACTTTCAGCCGCATCTCGAACTAAAACAAGCTTATGGGGATGTAACCTTAGCTATTCTTACAGAATTGTTACCCGTAATAAGCCCTGCTAAAAATTGAGTTCTTGTACTGTGAACAGTTTACTTAACCTGAACCCTGGACAATAAACACTTAATATTACTGTAAAAACAATAACTTAGGTAATTAAGAACAAAACTCACAAGATTAAGTAGAGATAGACTCTATCAATGTTTCAATTTATTTGGTTATCAAGGTAAAACATTTATGAATGACGGGTTCTTTATCGACGTTTAACGCTGAGAACCGGATAAAGGGGAGTATTTAGCAAGTACTGCTTGTCCAGAGTTCTGGTTACTTATTGTGTGAATAACAAAATGAAACTATACACAAATGACTTAATTATCTGCAATCGTTTGAACTAGCTTGTATGAGTTTACATATATTTGAAGTGACTTTTATCAAATTAGATTTAGATAATTAAGTTCTAGTAAATAGATGTAAATACAGGATATATAATGTTGACCGGGGATTTACTACAAGAGTATAAATGTATAGAAGCACAGAGAAGATTAAATACGATTGAGTCTAATTAAATATAACGAACCCTATGTGATAAATGTTATATGACAAACATCAAGGCATAAAAAAGGCCTTACCAAGGTAAAGCCTTTATCTACAAATTTACACCCTAGACCACGTAAATTGCCCAGTATAAAAATATATCGTTATAGTTTAGTTATTTTACGACGTGCCGCTAAACCAGCAACAGCAGTTAAAAACAATACTAAAGTAGCAGGAGTAGGAACAACAGTTGCTTGACCAAATGTTACGTCACCCCAAAAGGTAACTAAATCGTTAGATGCAACATCAAAAATATCAACAGTGCCGCCAAAACCGGCTTCAACAGAGCCATTGTATGCCCATTCACAGCCAGTACAGGTATCATTTACGTCAAAATTTAACGATTGAATTCCCGCGTAAAAATCCATAGTATCGATTACAGCTTCAAAAAATATTGGTGGTTGACTCATAGCATAACCACCAATTTCAAAAGATACCCAGTCCGTTACGATATCCCAGTCATCAGCCATTGCAGTATCAATAGAAACTGAACCAATAACACCGTCAGTGCCGGATATAAGGTCTTGTGTTATTAATGCAGCATTCGCTGCACCGGTAAAACTAAGAGCTAAAGTGATTGAAAAAAAAGCGCGTAAAATTAATTTATTTAACATGTTACTTCCTATTTATAATATGGCTATTTTATTTTTATAGTATTAATAGCGGCAGAGCTAAATTAATTCAATTGAACCAATTAAGCTAAAACCGACATTGCATAGCAGTAAAGCAATAATCACGCCTAAATAACATTTACCTTAAAGTACATATACTTACCACAATAGATACGACGCATTAACCTTAGATTAACAACCGAGTATTAAAGTGTAAAAAAAACTGACACTATTAGGTGTTAGCTCAACAGTACTAAGCATTTGTTATTCGAATAAGAATTTGCTAGCTTATGGTCACAAAAATAAATCTATACTAAAAACCGTAGGCTTACTTTCTAAACTGATGTATCAGTTGTATTATTATTTATAAGTTACAGAATAAGGTTTAACTATGAGCATTAAAAAAATATCTTTCACTGCCGCTTTATTAGCTACAACGCTAATCGCCCCATTACTATTCAACAGCGCTAACGCAAAAGATATCGCAATCTATCGTTGGATTGATAAGGATAATATTGTTCATTTTAGCCAAAACCTACCTCAAGGGTTTGATTATACCGAACTAAGTACAGTATCTTCATTTAAAGCTTTATCTAAAGCTGAGAGACAAGCACTTGCCGATGAAGATAAAGCTACACAAGCAGTTGCTGAGATGGAAAAACAACAAGATGATATTACAGCAAAGAACAAAGCTACCTTCGAGAAAAACTGTAAAGCAGCACGCCTTAATATAAAAATGCTGAACTCTTTAGATGATATACATATAAATGAAGAACAAAGCGATGGCAGTATAGGTAGCCGTCCACTAACTGCTGCTGAAAAAGAAGATAAGCTAACGTTAAGTAAAAAACATGAAGGACTTTACTGTAGTAAATAGAAAGATTTAATCTACGTAATCCTATTTTACAATGTTAATAGGATTACGTATTAAAGCTCAACGAATTATCTGCTTAGCCCCTGAATAGGTGGACTGTAAGTTACCAGATAAACTACTAGCAAGTGAAGGTCAATCCCTCCTCAACAACACTCACTTTAATAGTACTACCTTTCGCGAACTCGTTAGCGAGTATCTTTTGTGCTAATGGATTTTCAATTCCTTGTTGGATAGCTCGCTTCAGTGGTCTTGCACCAAATATAGGGTCAAACCCTGCTGCAGAAATTAACGAAAGTGCTTCATCACTGATATCTAAATGGAGTTCTTGCTCGGCTAACCGCTGTGCTAAAGCTTGAATTTGTATCTCAGCAATTTGCTTAATTTGCTCTTCAAGCAGTGGGTGGAAAACAACTGACTCATCGACACGGTTAATAAACTCTGGTTTAAAGTGCTGACCGAGTACGCTCATCACTTGGTCTTTCATTTGTTGATATTGACTATCACCAGCAAACTCTTGAATAATTTCAGAGCCAATATTTGAGGTCATAATAATCACGGTATTTTTAAAATCAACAGTACGACCTTGACCATCAGTTAACCTACCGTCATCAAGTACTTGTAATAAAATATTAAAAACATCTGGATGAGCTTTTTCAATTTCATCCAGTAATATTACTGAATAAGGTTTTCTACGTACAGCTTCTGTTAAATACCCCCCCTCTTCGTATCCTACATAACCCGGTGGCGCGCCAACTAAACGGGCCACCGAGTGTTTTTCCATAAACTCAGACATATCAACACGAACTAAGGCATCTTGAGAGTCAAATAAAAACTCAGCAAGCGCTTTAGTTAATTCAGTTTTACCTACCCCTGTAGGGCCTAAAAATAAAAAAGAGCCAATGGGCTGATTAGGATCACTTAAACCTGCACGAGATCGTCTGATAGCATTAGATACTGAAGTTACTGCCTCATGTTGACCAATAACACTCTGGTGTAAGTTATCTTCCATTTTTAATAACTTATCACGCTCTTGCTCTAACATTTTGGCGACAGGAATACCTGTGGCGCGGCTAAGAACATCAGCAATTTCAACATCAGTAACTTTATTTGCTAATAAGGTCATCTCTTGCATTTCTGCTTGGCTTGCTAAGTCTAACTGTTTCTCTAATTCAGGTAATTTTCCGTATTGTAATTCCGACATACGATTTAAATCACCCGTCCTTCTAGCGGCTTCCAATTCAAGACGAGCTTGTTCAAGCTCTTCTTTTATCGTGTGAGCGCCATAAAGTGCTGCTTTTTCAGTGGTCCATACTTCATCTAGTTCATCATACCTTTGCTGTTTGTCGGTAATTTGCGATGAAATGATAGCAAGACGTTTGATAGAAGCTTCATCTTCATCTTTCTCTAAGGCTCTTTGCTCAAGTTTTAGCTGAATTAATCGCCGTTCGAGTCTATCAAGGTCTTCAGGTTTAGAGTCCATTTGTAAACGAATACTCGATGCAGCCTCATCAATAAGATCAATAGCTTTATCAGGTAATTGTCGGTCACTTATATATCGGTGAGATAAAGTTGCTGCGGCAACAATGGCAGGATCGGTAATATTTACCGAGTGATGCAACTCATAACGCTCTTTTAATCCCCGCAAAATAGCAATGGTATCTTCAACACTTGGCTCTTCTATTAATACCTTTTGAAAACGACGTTCGAGGGCTGCATCTTTTTCGATATATTTACGGTATTCATCGAGCGTAGTGGCGCCAACGCAATGTAAATCACCGCGAGCTAACGCTGGTTTTAACATATTACCTGCATCCATTGCGCCGTCTGACTTGCCAGCACCAACCATGGTATGAAGTTCATCGATAAAAAGAATGACTTGCCCTTCTTCTTTCGACAATTCATTTAACACGGCTTTTAAACGCTCTTCAAATTCACCACGGTATTTGGCACCTGCAACAAGCGCGCCCATATCCAATGATAATACTCGTTTATTCTTTAAACCTTCAGGTACTTCATGATTAACAATACGTTGGGCTAAACCTTCAACAATGGCGGTTTTACCAACACCAGGTTGACCTATTAATACAGGGTTATTCTTGGTACGACGTTGTAAAACTTGTAATGTGCGACGAATTTCATCATCACGACCAATAACGGGATCAAGCTTGCCTTGCTCAGCAAGCTCAGTTAAATCGATGGTGTATTTATTTAAGGCTTGACGAACATCTTCAGCATTTTGTTCTTCGACATTTTGACCACCACGAATGTGGTCTATTGCCGATTTAATACGTTGTTGATTTGCGCCTAGCTCCGCAAGAATCTTTCCTAAAATACCTTTATCATCGATAGCAGCAAGTAAAAACATTTCCGAGGAAATATATTTATCTGACATTTTTTGCGTATGTTTATCACAAAGATTTAAAATTCTTCCAGAGGCTGATGATAATTGTACATCGCCGCTACTGTCCTGTACTTGCGCTAGTGAAGATAACGCTTCATTGATTTTCTGGCGCAAAGAACGTACATCAACCCCTGCACTCTTCAATAACGCGATAACAGAGTTACCGTTTTGATTTAGCAAAGCTAACATTAAATGAATGGGTTCAATAAACTGATGATCTTTGCCAAGGGCCAATGACTGTGCATCGGCAATAGATTCTTGAAATGATTGGGTAAAACGATCTAAGCGCATTTTATCTCCTTGTTACAAGTGGAGTAATAAACTAGTCCAATTGGGATAACTAAATTCTTTAATACATAACCTGAGATCTGGATAAGCAGCATTTGCTCAATCTTCCCCTTTATCCGATTCTCAGCGATAAAACGTCGATAAATAACCCATTATTCATAAACGTTTTGCCTTGATAATTGAAACATTGATAGAGCATATATCTACTTAATCTTGCAAATTTTGTTCTTAACAACATTAAGTTGTTGTTTTTTACTTAAACATGAAGCACTCATTATCTATGAGTTCAGGTTACCTAGTTAAGTTATAAGGCTAAAAGATTATTTTTCAATGTATTATCAAATATATGATTGATATAAAACAATAAGGGCTCAGTTTTTTAGAAAACTATTAACGTCGACAAATAAGACTCGCCATTCGACCCGTTTTTTGTTCTTTTCGATATGAATAATATTTCTTAGTTTCATGATAGGTACATTCTGCCAGAGTAGAGGTTTTACTCACGCCCAACATTTGTAATTGTAATAGTGCTATTTGATGTAAATCAGCAAAGTATTTGCCACTTTCTTGCTTTAAAAAAGCATTATTGAAAACAATATTCTGCTGAGTAAAAGCTTCTTTAACCTCACTGCCTACTTCGAAAGAATTTTTACCAATACAAGGGCCAAGCCAAGCAACAATATCTTCAGGCTTGCTGTGCATTTTCTCTAAGGTTTTTGTAATTATATTCGCTGCCAATGAACGCCAACCGCCATGAATAGCAGCAATCTCAGTGCCGTCTTTATGACTTAGTAAGATGGGTAGACAATCAGCTGTCATTATTGCTAAAGCAATATTTTTCTGACGAGTAATACTAGCATCAGCTGTGATAGCTAGCTCATCTACGGTTGTAACCTCCACAACTTCATTACCATGAACTTGCTCAAGCCACTGAATTTCAATGTTTTTACTTGCCTTATTCTCTGGCGATGGTGTGTTGGCTTGCAGCTGCTGATTAATGAAATATTTTAAAGTTTTACGGTTACAGATAACTTTTTTAACACTATCTCCAACATGTAGACCTAAATTAAAAGCACCAAATGCTGACTCTTCATTTTTTAAGCTTTCTCTTGTCAATGATTGTTCTAGTGAAGTTTGTTGATCTAGCACTGACTTTAAGGGTAACTGGGGGGCAAGGCGAGTTGATTGTAGCGCGAGAACCTTATCATTGATTTGATGTAAAGTGGCAGGTGTGTATTTAGATGTTGATAGGGATGGCCAATTAACCAACTCAAAAGTAGAGTTGGTCAATTGAAGCGACTCATTTTCAACATGAGCCGGTTTACTATTACAAATAATCGTCTTGGGCATTAAGCTTATTATCTTCTTGCAGCAGTTCAATTAGCTCAACAAAATCTTCTGGCAAGTCTGCATGCCAAGTCATTTCTTCGCCGGTTATTGGGTGAAATAAAGATAACATAGCCGCATGCAATGCTTGGCGCTTAAAGCTACGTAATTTCATTAATAACGCTTCAGTTGAGTTTTTTGGTGGACGAGGACGACCACCATAAACAGGGTCACCTACCAGCGGATGGGTAATATGAGACATATGAACACGAATTTGATGCGTTCTACCCGTTTCTAAACGTAAACGTAAACGTGTGTGTAAACGATATTTCTCCATAACTCGATAATGGGTAACAGAAGGACGTCCAATAAAAGAAACGGCCATTTGTGTACGCTTAGTAGAATGACGACCAATAGGCTCATCAACCAAACCACCTGCTGTCATAACACCACAGGCAATCGCTTCATACTCACGAGTAATTTCACGTAATTGCATCGCTTCAACCAAGTTAGTTTGCGCGGCAATAGTTTTAGCTATAACCATTAAACCGGTAGTATCTTTATCAAGACGATGTACGATACCAGCTCTTGGCACTACACCGATTTGTGGGTAATGATGTAACAAAGCATTAAGCAAAGTCCCATCAGGATTACCTGCACCTGGATGAACAACTAAACCTACTGGTTTATTTATTACTAAAATATATTCATCTTCATAAACGATATTTAACGGAATGTTTTGTGCTTCAAAACGTATCTCGGCTTCAACTTTGGCATTAATTTCAACAACTTCACCGCCATACATTTTCTCACGAGGACGGGTAAGTACTTCGCTATTAACCTGCACTTGTCCGTCTAAAATCCACTCTTTTATCCGTGAACGTGAATAATCAGGAAACATTATCGCTAATGATTGGTCAAAACGTTTACCTAAACATGACTCAGGCACTGTATCTTTATGTTGAATGATTTCTGACATTAAATTCTCTTTAAACTGGTTTAAACCTAGCGAATTAATCAAATTACTATTTGCACTGTGCAAGGTAAGGTTGCTAGGGTAGAATGCTTATACCAATTAAATTGGTATTGTTCTTAAATATAGAAACATTTTACCCGTTTACGCGGTGGTTTGATATTTATTTTAATTAAAACAAAGTAGCGATAATAAATTTCATGGAAAAATTGACAGTAAAAATTATTTTAACCGTTTTAGCATTAGCCTTAACAGGTTGTTCTTCATCTGAAGATGAGATTGATAAGGTTCCAGATAAGTCGGCACAAGCTTTATTTGTTGATGCCCGAACTGCACTTGATAATGGTGTATATCAAAAAGCTATTCAAATACTTAGTGCCATTGATTCGCGCTTTCCTTTTGGCCCTATCTCTCATCAAGTACAGCTAGACTTAATATACGCCTACTATAAAAGTGGTAATGCTGCTCAAGGTATTGCTTTAGCCGATAGGTTTTTACGCCTAAACCCCAATAACTCAAATATTGATTATGTCTATTATATGCGAGCTCTCATCAACCTTTCTACCGAAGAGAACTTATTTCAGGACATGGCAGGTATAGACCGCGCCGATCGCGATCCTGAAGCATCACGAAGCGCCTTTAATGATTTTAAAAGCATAGTCACTGATTTCCCTGACAGTAAATACGCTGCCGATGCGCGTAAACGCATGATTTCAATAAAATCACGTCTGGCGCAATACGAAATTGCCGTAGCTAAATACTATATTAAACGTGAGGCTTATGCTTCTGCAGCTAACCGTGGTCGTTATGTAATTGAATATTTCGCCCCTAGTCCTGAAATAGAACAAGCATTAGAAGTTATGATTGAAAGTTACGATAAGTTAGGGCTAAAAGATTTAAAGAAAAATGCTTTGCAAGTTCTTGCTGCTAATTATCCAAACAACCGTTTAGTGAGATAATAAGCTAAATTAGAAAGCTAAAAGATAAAAACGCTGAATCACCTAGGTAATTCAGCGTTTTTTTATTAAGTTAATTACACTGTTACTTCAAATAATCTCAACTCAAATTAACTTCACCTTGTTTGAAACCTATTACATCTATCATCAGTTAAACCTTATTAGAAACATGTGTACTTTTATAACGTAATACAAACAAGCCTAAAGCAAATAACGTTAACATTGTTGATTTTGGCTCTGGCATTTCAGTAATGATACTTGCAGGGTCCCTCGCTAAAACAGAGATATGAGAGATACCATGACCGTGGAAAGTATTAAACAAATCAAATCTTCCGCCTAAATTATAGGGGGATTGTAAGGCTTCTTCAGCATCACCACCTGGAAAACTATTAAATATATCTGCAAAATTAAAATCATAGATAGAAAATTGAGGCCCTGAAAATTCATCTATACAATCTTTCTTACCTTTTACCTCTTCTCCCTCTACTGAAGCTGGATGACAAACATTACCGGTTTTAAAAATGATTGCTAGGTGATCAAACACTCCTTCTCCAAATAGCTCATCTAATTTATCAACAATATCTACATCAGGCATAAGTGACCATGAACCTTGAGTACAACTTCTTTCATCACCAATATCATCACCTTCAGTAACAGTATCACCTAAATCAAAAGAACCACCTTCATCAATGCAAGTAAAATTTATGTTTAATAGGTTTTCAATAGCGATGCCAGTCAAGTTATCATAATTTTCATCTTCTGGATCCTCAATGAGATTATTAACAATACCAACACCAGTATCAGAATATTGAAAACCATCGCCCTCGCCATCCTTATTAGCATCAGCATCATCTTTACCTAAAAAAACCCACCCAGGATCTGTTTTGTTGGTATTACCATCAGTATCATCTAAGTCTTGTAAATCTGTTTCTGAATTAATAAATAAAATGTTGTTGTATCCATCACTTCCATCTTGTGCAAGCGGACCTTCTGAATCATAAAAAGGGTCAAATAAGGTATTAAATTCACTTAATCTAGAATCCGGACTTGGAAGCCATACTTGGCCATTAAGTAAACCGTCTTGATATTCTCCAATATTATGTCCTGTAGGCAGAGGCTGATCATTGCCTAATAAAAGTACACAATTAGTTGCTGGTATAAAAAAGTAATCTTCGGGATCTGGGGCGGGTGAAATTATTGGATCATCTGATAAATCAGCCAGTTGAACAAAATCTAATTTTACGTCATTAGGACTACACATGGCTGTAGCTTTAACAGGTGAGCTAATAGAAAGCATAATAACTAAAAGCATTAATTGAATAATATATTTCATAACGTTTCCTCATATTATTGAATAACCATTCAACTGCTTTGGTTTTATTCAAAATAAAAATTCGTTACTTAAAAAACTGCATAAACTGTACCATCGTACAACTTAACAAACTTATCAACCAGTTATAAAAAGATGAAATATCGTTAGGTATAAAAGTGTATAAAAAACTGACATATTTTACGGTTTACTGCAATTTGGGTTTTATTTCAAGTGTAGAAACATGGAGTAATGACTATGCAGTTAGCTTTATAAGTTTAGAAGGAAAGTAAAAGAAAAGCATTGTTTGACGAACAAATAATAGGGGGGGGGGTAGCTAGTAAACTTGAATAAAACGACTGCAAAAAACTTACAGTCGTATTTGAACTATTGCTATAGCTAAGGCTAAATTGCTTCGCGGTTTTCTTCACCCGTCCTGATACGAATAACACGCTCAACATCAGTAATGAAAATTTTACCATCACCAATTTTACCTGTTTGCGCAGTTTCTAAAATGGCATTAACACAACGTTCAACATCTTCCTTGGCAATAACTATTTCTAATTTCACTTTTGGTAGAAAATCAACCATGTATTCAGCGCCGCGATACAATTCAGTGTGACCTTTTTGACGACCAAAACCTTTAACCTCTGACACAGTCATACCAGTAACACCTATTTCGCCAAGGGCTTCTCTTACATCGTCCATTTTGAATGGCTTAATAATAGCTTCTATCTTTTTCATCTGCGTTGCTCGTCAGTTAATGTTGTGATGATTTCACTAATTAAAGATATTACAGCGTGTTTAATGCGATTTAGCAATATCCAATTGGCTTTTAATTTTGTTAAACTAGTTAAAAAGCCTCACTTTACCCACTTGCCAGCTAGGAAGTCTTATGGATCAGCAAACCATCATTGCAGAAATGAAAGTTTTACCTGAAATTGATGTTCAATTTGAAATAAACCGACGTGTTAACTTTATCAAAAATCAATTAACTCAATCTGGATTAAGTAACTTAGTGCTCGGCATAAGCGGTGGCGTTGACTCTTCGACATGTGGTCGCTTAGCACAGCTTGCGGTAAATGAACTTAATGAAGCCCAATCAAAAGAAAGTAATAGCAAACATTATCAATTTATAGCGGTTCGTCTGCCATACGGAGTACAAGCAGATGAAGATGACGCCCAACAAGCTTTAGAGTTTATTCAGCCAAGTCATTGTTTAACAACTAATGTACTTGCCGGCGCTGACGGTATTCATCATGAAGTACTGCAAGCAATGAGCAAAGCTCAATTATTAACCGCCAGCGACGCTCAAATAGACTTTTCAAAAGGTAATGTTAAGGCCCGAGCAAGAATGGTAAGCCAATATCATATAGCAGGAATAATCGGCGCTTTGGTGATAGGGACTGATCACAGCGCAGAAAACATTACTGGATTTTTCACTAAATGGGGTGATGGTGCTTGCGATTTAGCGCCACTGTTTGGCTTATCAAAAAGACAAGTCAGAGAGTTGGCTAAATCCCTTGGCGCGCCAAGTATCTTAGTAGAAAAAGCGCCAACAGCAGACTTAGAAGAACTAGAGCCAGGTAAAACCGATGAAGACGCCTTAGGTATTAGCTACGATCAATTAGATAACTTCTTAGAAGGTAAGCAAGTTACCACCAAGGTTAGTGAACACATCATCAATATTTATAAAAAAACGCAACATAAAAGACAAGCGATACCAACTATTTACGGTTAATCGCTTGGTACAGCACTGGGATTACTTAGCTAAATTCATTTTTATTATCTATAACTGAATAACACAGGGAAGTTAATAAAAATGGATTTTTATGCCTTATACTCAGTCAAATAGCCACAGTTATGTACCCGAAAAAACACCTTTAGTTTGTCACTCATTAAAACCATATCTAGGGGTAACATTAATTGAACTCATGGTCAGTGTAGGGATAACCTCGATACTAACTACCATCGCCTTACCTAACTTCAACGACTTTATCGTTAGACTTAGAGTCGATAATGAAATATCACGCTTAGGACGATTATTACTCACCGCTCGAAATCACGCGATTAACAGCCAAGATAACGTCATTATTTGCCCATTAGATAACAGCTCTACCTGTACATCAAACTGGCATGAAGAGCTTAGTGTTTTCATTGATAGCAACGGCAACCAGAAATTTGATAGCAATGAGAATGAATTAATGATTGCCAAAAAGAGTCCAGTAACCTCTGGTGATAAACTTACCTATGCCAAAAATAGAACTAAAATAACCTATCAAGCCACAGGCCATTTATTTGGTTTAAGTAATGGTACTTTACGGTATTGCCCTAAAGGTTATCAGGATAAATCAAGAGCGATAGTGGTTGCTCGCTCTGGTAGATTTTACGCCACTACAGGCAGTAAGTTTGATGGCATAGATGAGACTAGGAGTAACCAAGTAGTGAGCTGTGATTAAGAAAATTATTTTAATTCGTCATAGGGGAATTAAAGACCTCAGCTAGGCTCTCTATAGAAAAAACTAATGGCTGGGTTGATGATTGGCAAAACCGTGAAAAGTCATATCCATGTAATTTCTTTAGATTTAGCCGCTGAGTAAAATCATGGTAATAAGGACTTAAACTTGACTCAAAAATATCAAGTGCTTGGTGCCTGCTATCCATTTTAAGGCTGTTATTATCAATATCTTTTAGCATTACCAATGACTTTGCCCCTAAAGCAACATGTCCACCAAAAGATATATTCACCGGATAGTCACTATCATCAACATCCCAGTTAATACCACCTATATAGATTGGATGATCAATTTTTGCGGCTAACACAGCTTTTTTTGCACCAAATGCCATAGCGTCATTAGCGGCCCAAATAATATTAATATCAGCATGTTGCAATATACCCGTTACTTTTTCAAAGCTTTGTTTTTTAGACCAATTTGCGACTGTGCTATCAATCAAGGAGACATTGCTATTTGCTTTTAAAACACCTTTCAATCCTTGTTCTCGGTCCAGTGATGCCGGTGTTGTATAGTCTCCCTGCAAAGCAAGTACGCTTAGAGCATTCTCTTTTTCAACTTTTGCTATAGCTGATTTATTCTTTGAAAAATACAATGCCAATAATCCATCAATTAATTTTTTTCCAGCACTATAATTATTGGGAATAACACTACCTATTAGATAACTTCGCTCTTTAACAGTTAATAACGATAGATCTTGTTTATTTAAGTTATTCAATAACATAAATATTGCTATATCGTGTGTTGCAAGCTGTTTAATAATATTTAACGCCATGCCTTTTTCATTAACTAAAACAACATATTTAGGCTTTTGTGCCGCTATTTCTGCAGTCAATGATTTCATCAAAATATGATTGCGATAAGCATATACAGTGACAAGTTCAATATCTAAATCTGCAGCCGCTGCCTCCATAAACAGGGTGACATTAGCCCAAAAACTGCCAGTAGCATTTTCTTCTGGAAAGCCTGGGTTTAAAAAAACCACTTTGAAACTATTAGCAAAACTATAATTAGGTAGAAGCAGCAGTATTAGTAATATGAGGTTTAAAAATATCTTATACATAACTACCATTAACTTTAATTCATGAGTACTACAACAAGTTTAGCTCATTAAAATTAGAGCAGTTAGACTTCCCATCAATTCCCACCTATAACTATCGATTCCCTCCATAGGGAAACCCAATGGTTAACAAAAACATAAAAACCTTAAAAATCAATAATTAATATATTGGCACGCTTCTAGCTCTTAAGTATTTAATAACAATTTATTTATACATTATTGAAGACTACAGCATGGACTTAACCACTACACTGCAGAAAAAGCCCCAAGGTTTTAACAAAAAAAGCCGACTGGTGATTATAGCTTTATCAATTACAACATTGCTTCTGTGGGGAGCAAGCGCCCTTAACAGTGAAGCTCAAATATCGTTGAACACCTTACGAATTAGCGAAGTAAAACAAGGTGACTTCAAGGTTAATGTGGCTGGTTATGGCCGTTTAAAAGCCAAGTATCAACGTTTATTAACTAGCCAAACCCAAGCGATTGTCGAAAGCATTGCGCTCTATCCAGGGGCTAAGGTCAACAAAGATAGCATTATAATGACACTTTCCGATCCGCAACTTGAACAAGCAGTGATCAATGCAAGATTAGAATTAGCACGACAAAATGCTGAATTTAATCAACAACTTATTGCTCATAAAAGCCAACTATTAGAACACGACGCACAAATTTCTCTTTTACAAAGCGAATTGGAGAATGCGCAATTAAAGGCAGAGGCTGAGCAAAAGTTAATTGATAAAGGTATTGTTAGTGCTCTTGATTTTAAACGCAGTCAACTAGCAGTTCGTCAATTAAAGCAAAGAGTTGCCATTCAAAAGGTCAGGCAGGAACACTTAAAGGCCATGCAGATTGAGCGTACAAAAATAGCGCAAGACCTTATTACCCAATATAAGCACAACTTCACTATGATCGAAAAACGTTTTGATCGATTAACCGTTCGTGCTGGCCTAGATGGCATATTGCAAACCATGCCAGTTGAAATTGGTCAAAGTTTAACGCCTGGTACACAACTAGCTACGGTTGGCTCTGACAAAAAACTAGTGGCGCAATTAAGAGTACAACAAAACCAAGCCGACCAAATAGCTATTGGTATGTCTGCTTCCATTCAAACTTCGGGTAAAAATATATCGGCAAAAGTCATACGCATAGACCCAGTAGTTACCGATGGTCGGGTGATGATTGAGTTAGATTTAACCGGAGAGTTACCAGCCAATGCCCGTCCCGATTTAACAGTAGAAGGTAAAGTTCACGTTAAAGAAATAAACAATTCCCTCTATGTTGAACAACCAAATAATGTTTACGACTTTAAAGAAAAAAATATCTACCGCCTAAGCAGCGACGAGCAAAGTGCGCAACTTACCGCAATAAAATTTGGTACACTTTCGGGTAATCAAATTGAGGTGATTAGTGGAGCTCAGCGCGGTGACAAAATCATTGTTTCAGATATGTCTCAATGGCCGACAACGCAGAAAAACCTACTTATAAATCAATAAAGGAATGATAATGAATAACACAACAAGTCCAATAAAAGCAGTAGCAAGCAATAAACAAAAAACAATAATTGCCTTAAAGAACATATCGAAGACTTATCATTCTTCTAATATAGAAATTAAGGCCTTGGCTGATATCAACCTTGATATTATGCCCGGTGATTACTTATCAATTAGCGGCCCATCGGGTTGTGGTAAATCTACTTTGTTATCTTTACTTGGCTTATTAGACTCACCAAGTAGCGGTGAATACCTTATAGAAAATGTTGACACCCTCAACTTAACCATGGACCAACAAGCCGAATTAAGAAACCTACATATTGGCTTTGTCTTTCAATCATTTAACCTGATTGATGAACTCAGTATTTTCGACAATGTCGCTTTACCGCTTACCTATCGAGAAGAAACATTAACTAAAAGTGAAATAGAACAAAGGGTAATACAAGCATTAACTCAAGTTGAGATGGAACATAGAAAAAACCATAAACCTAACCAGTTATCTGGTGGACAACAGCAACGTGTTGCTATCGCCAGAGCACTTGCTGGTCAACCTAGTATCTTATTAGTCGATGAGCCGACCGGTAATTTAGACTCTAAAAATGGCGATGCAGTGATGGATATACTGAATAACCTCAACAAACAAGGCACTACCATTTGTATGGTTACCCATGATGTCAGATATGCTGGCCATGCAACTAAACAAATACACTTGCTTGATGGCAAAATTATAGAGTCGTCAAATGCACAAGATAATGTGACCAACCTATCTCAACAAGCCGTGGTGTAATTATGAGTGCTTTTATCAAAACTAAAACACAAGTTAACCTTGCGTTTAGATCACTACAAAATGCCCCAGGTTTTGTTGCCTCGGTTATGGTTACCATGTCACTTACATTGGCAACTTTATTTGTAGTCTTTTCTTTAGTTAATACCTACTTTTTAAAACCACTCAATGTATTAGATGAAAAGAAACTCTATGTGGTTGAACAAGAAGTCGATACACCTGCAGGCACACATAGTGGTTATCAAAGTTATAAATCGATTATTCACTGGTATAAAACTCAAAGCAGCTTTGACAAACTTACCCCGGTGAGTCCAAATAATATCATTTTAACAAGCCTACCCGGTGAACCAAAAGTTGTAGCCACCTTTGCTATGCCTGACTATTTTGACATCTTCAAAGTACCTATGTTATTAGGCAAAAGTTTTGCTCCAGATCTGCCATTAGAGCAAGCATCTGACAATGTTGTTATTTCAGAGCAATTTTGGCAACAGTACTTTGACCGTACACCCGATATTATTGGTAAAACAATCAATGATGGTGAGCGTTCTTTTACCATTATCGGCGTGGTAGCTAAGTCATTTGAATCCCCATATATGTTTTATAGTGGCAAAACCGATATCTGGTTGCACTTTGGCTCTGATCAACGTTTTTTTAATAATGGTGAATGGGACAATCCTTGGGACAATACTTATAAATCATTAAAGCTGGTCGGCACAGCAAAACTAGGCACAACAAAAGAAAATATATTAAAAGATCTTGATGATCGAATTGAAGAGATTCGCGCAGAGTGGCTGGAAGGTTACGAAACCTCAATTGATTTTAGACCTTTAGTCACGCCGTATAGAACTGTTGAGTTAGGCGACAAAGGTCATTTAAGTTTATTCTTATTAGCGGGTACTTTAGGTTTATTACTTATCGCCGTGGTTAATGTTTGTAATTTGTTTTTTTCTCGTGCTTTGGCACAACATAAAACCTTAGCACTACAAGCGGTGTTAGGGGCTAAACGCCGTTTATTATTCAATGCTATTTTAACGCAAACATTAATACTTATGGCCTCATCGGTTGCTGTGGCTTTGTTTCTATCGGCCTGGGGAATTAAGTTATTTAAGCAGCTAGCTACAGGTAAATTGCCCTTAGTACAATCACTCACCATTGATATTAATTTATTAGCTGTAGCTATCGCTTTAAGTTTGCTTTTAGCTTATTTATTTGCCTTAGTTACCTCACGTTTAGTTGATTACAAGGCATTAAAAAACCAATTACAATCCAGTGGTAAAGGCAGCGTTAACCAAGTTTCAGCTCGTACGGTTAAAGTACTTATTGCTACACAGATGACCTTTGCTAGTTTGTTAATTATCTTTGCTTGTTTAGCTCTCACTAAAACCCATCAGACACTTGAACGCCCAATGGGTAGCAAAGTTGACAACATGTATTCTTTCATTGCTTTTATCCGTGGCGAAAATGATGTCTTATCAGTTACTGAGCGCTTTGATAAAAATCAAAAGATTAAAAAAATATTCGAACAATTACCACAAGTTGAAAGAGTATCGACCGGTAATAGCCCTGTATCTTTGCGAATCACTAAATCAAACTTAACTGACATGGATGGTCAAGCCACTGATTTTATCCCACAAGGATGGGTTGGTAGCGATTATTTTGAGCATAGCGGCTTAAAAATACTCAAAGGCCGTACTTTTAGTGATGAAGCGCTTCGAGGTGAAAAAAATGAAGTGATGGTCACGCAAAGCTTAGCTTACTTGTTAGATCCAAGCGGCGATGTGCTTGGTAAAGTCTATGATGGTCATGAACCAAAAAATGAAATAGTCGGCATTACCGAAGACTTTAATCACCCCAACTACTTTGATCAAGATAAAGGCAGACATATATGGTGGCCAAGCAGACCGTTTAGCTACAACCTGATTGTTGAAACTAAACCCGGCTACACCTTAGATCAAGAAAAGGTATTATCTGTTTTACGTAAAGAAGATGCTCGCTTTAACCTTTGGGAATATCGTTCACTCAATGATGAGTATGAACGCATTATTTACATGGACATCATTACCTTATATTTGAGTTACATTCTCGCTGCGTTCACCCTACTGTTAGCTAGTGTGGGCATCTATGGTGTACTCAGTTATAACTTAGGTTTACGTCGCTTTGAATTTGGCATTCGTATGGCCCTTGGCGCTAAAAAAGCGAAGCTCTATAAATTACTAATTAAAGATGCCATAGTACCTTTATTGCTAGGGGTCGTTTTGGCAAATATCATTACCCTAGTGATTTATAATCAATTTAAAGCAAGCTTAAGCCCTTGGTTAAGTTTTGATATTAGCTTTGCATTACCCGCTATATTAATCAGCACAGGCATTGCCATCTATGCCAGCATTAGACCTATGCAAAAGATCATTAAAGCAAAACCAATGAAAGCGTTACGAAACGAGTAATAATAAAATAAAAGTAAAGCGTTACGGCATTGTCTGGGTTTTATCTACTAGCCAATGCCGCATTTTGCTATTCAGGAAAAATATCCGTTATGAATAAAATTCTGATTGTTGATGATCAACTTGATGTACGTATGTCAGCATCAATAGCCTTAAGCAACCATGGTTTCTCTTGCCTCGAAGCCGATAGTCCATTACAGGCCATGAAAATAGTTACCTCTGAGAAAATCGATCTTATCTTACTCGATATGAATTACTCCAGTGACACCACTTCAGGGCAAGAAGGCCTAACCTTTTTACAACAATTGCAAAGCAAAAATATCAGTGTGCCTGTTGTTGTTATGACCGCTTGGGCTAGTATCGACATTGCCGTGCAAGCAATGCAGTTAAATGCTATTGATTTTATCGAAAAACCCTGGAAAAACACTCGTTTGGTTGCCATTGTTAAACAACAAATTGATAGTGCTAAACTGCATAAAGAAAATGCCCGTTACACCGCTCTGAGTCGTCCTTCGATCAAACAAGAATATTTTGCAAAATCCCCCGCTATGCTTGAACTACTCGCTAAAGCAAAACGAGCAGCCCTTACCGATGCAAATATTTTACTTACTGGCGAAAATGGTACCGGAAAAAGCCTATTAGCCAATTATATTCATCAACATTCAAGTCGTGCTGATAATCGTTTTGTTAGCGTTAATATGGGCGCTATTCCTGAGTCTCTATTTGAAAGTGAATTGTTTGGCCATAAAAAAGGCGCCTTTACCGACGCCAAAGAAAATCGTTTAGGCCGCTTTGACATAGCCTCAGATGGCACATTATTTTTAGACGAAATAGGCACCCTAGGTGGTAACTTACAAAGTAAAGTATTACGGGTTTTAGAAACTGGTGAATATGAAGTTGTCGGCTCAAGTCAAACTGAAAAAACCAACGCCAGAATTATTTCAGCGACCAATGCTAACCTCGAGAAAATGATAAATGATGAGCACTTTCGCCGAGATTTACTTTTTAGGTTAAATACCATTGAATTACATATCCCACCACTTAGAGAGCGGCCTGAAGATATCACTTTACTCGCTGAGCATCTGCTTGATAAACATGCAGCTAAATATAATCGCAGTGGTATGACGTTATCAAGTGATGCCCATGCAGCTATTTTAAAACACCCTTGGGTAGGTAATGTCCGGGAACTTAGCCATTGTATTGAGCGCGCAGTGATAATGTCTGAACATAGCGAGCTAGATATTAATGCCCTTAGCCTGAACATAAGTCTAAATATAAGCCATCAAGCTGATACGCCACAAAAAAATTGGCCATTAATGACCTTAGAGGAAAGTGAAAAAATAGCTTTAATTACGGCAATCAAACACTTTCAAGGTAATGTCATTGAGGCTGGCGATTATTTAGGTATGAGTAAATCAGCCATATACCGCCGTCTAGAAAAGTTTTCCATCGATCCTAGAAATTTGGGGGTCTGATTGAAAAGCAAAGAGGATAAAAAGGTAAATAAAAAACTGAATGGTAAAGTGAGTGATAATTTGCCCGCTAAATCATCCCTTGAAAATAAGCTTATTTATCTTTTTTGCTTTTTGGCAATTTTACCACTTATCCCCAGCGCCTTTATTATTAGTTATCTACAACTCGAATTTCTGAGCAGTAGTACTTTAGTGATTGCCATGATTATCCCGAGTATTTGGGCGGCTAATCGCTGCTTTTCTTATGTTACCGACACCTTAGAGCGCATAGGTTTACAACTTGATACCTTAGGTAATGAAGAGTTTAATAGTTGGCATTTAGCTGAATTTAATAGTGGTAGAGTTAGTAACCTTAAGCGTGATTTTGAAAAGCTCAGTGTTAAGTTACAAACTAAGCGATTTGAGTACATGCACAACGAATCTTTTTTATCGGAGTTTATTAAAGAGTTAAACTTACCTATTTTAGTACTAGATCACCATCAACAAGTTTACTCCGCTAATCACGCGGTAGAAACCTTACTAAAAAGCCCAACGGCCAATTGGCTTGGTAAAAAAGCTAAAACATTAGGTTTAGTTTTTCAAGAAAACAAATGGCAGCAAACCAGTGATTCACAATTAGCGCAACGCTTTGAAGTCACTCATCACGTATTAAAACGCAGTGGCCGTAATTTTCAATTATTAGTGTTGTTCTCGATTGAACAGCAACTTCGAGCCAATGAAAAACAGGTGTGGCAACGATTGATAAGAGTACTTAATCACGAAGTGAGAAACTCCTTAACGCCGATTTATTCTATGACTCAGTCCTTACAAGAAATGAAATTAACAGGGCCTTTAACATCCGAACAAGAAAGCCTAGAAAAAAATATCTTACAAGTTATTGAGAAACGCTCATTGCAATTATTAGAGTTTGTCGAGAATTACTCTGCTTTTAGTAAACTAGCGCCAGCAAAAATGGCAAAGGTATATCCAAAAGACATAGCTCAGCGCATGCAAGCCATATTCCCTGCCCTATCAATAGAACTTAATGAAAGCGCTTTGCCTTTTCTCGCTGATGCCGGCCAATTAGAGCAAGCACTGATTAACTTAATTAAAAATGCTTTTGAAGCGGGTACAAACGATGAAGAAGATCCATTGGTACAAATGCAGTGGCAACAAGCTTCTCAAATAAATAAGCACCAACAAACATTCATCAACATTATCGACTCGGGCCAAGGCATTGCAAATATGGATAACTTATTTGTACCTTTTTACTCGACCAAACAACAGGGTTCAGGCATTGGTTTAATTATCAGTAGAGAGTTTATTCGAAACCAAGATGGTGAACTGACTTTAAAGAATCGTCCAGATAACAATGGGGCAATTGCTCAAGTTAGTCTAACGACAGTTAATGCAAATTAATTTTAAGCGTTCATTTAAGCGTTAAGTTGGCGTAAATAAGTTAACAGTAAGATAAAATAATGCGCTCAAAGTGCCTTACGATATGAAACAAAAGGAGTTAGCAACTAACATGAAAACGTTCTCAAGCCTGATATCTAAAGCAGCTTTAGTGACTGTGTTGGCATTCATCACTTCCTGTGGAACGACTGGATTTAATAATGAAGACAATAATGGTTTTCTAGCTGACTATTCAAACTTAAGAGCAAATAATAACGGCTCTGACACGCTTTCTTGGCAGTGGCATGATCAAAATGTTTCACTAAAAGATTATCGAGCCTTACATATTGAACCTCTCGTTTTTTATCCTGAGCCGCAATCAAGTAGCCAAGTCAGCAAAAATATATTGCTTAAGCTACGAAAATCCACCGATGAATTTTTAAGAGAAACAGCAAGTAAACAAGGGGTACCTCTCGTATCAGCAAGTGGCCCACAAGTGCTAATTTTACGTTCGGCCATTACTTCGGCAAAGGTTAAGCTAAAAGGTTTATCATTAATAGAACTGATACCTGTTCACCTAGCATTTTCAGGTGCTGAATTAGTACTAGGAAAACGTGATAGAGATTTTGAATTAGTATTCGAATATGAACTCATTGATTCGGTTACTAACAAGGTAGTTTTTCGTGGCATACAATACGCTCCAAATATTATGCTTGAGAACAATAAAGAGCAAATAAACAGTGAAAATACTAAGTTACTATTAGAGAAAATAGTAACTTATTTAGAGCGAAACTTTAAAAATTTAGCCAAGCAACTTAATAAATAACCTGAACTATGGATAATGATATTTTGATGTTTAAGTAAAAACAACAACTTAGCTTATTAGCAACAAAACTAAGTAGCGATAGACTCTATCAATGTTTCAATTTATTAGATCATCAAGGCAAAACGTTTATAAATAACAGGTTAATTTATAAACGTTTTAACGCTGAGAATGGGATAGAGGGGAATCTTGAGTAAGTGCGGCTTATCCAGAGTTCAAGTTAAATGCCCCCTAGTATTAACACCAACAATAGTTTTTCAGGGGAATTTACTTATAAAAAAACCAGCAACTAAGCTGGTTTTTCTTTGAGTGACAGCAAAAAATATGACGCTATAAAATAGCCTTATTGCGCTACTTTTACCCGAATCTTATTCTTAGCAACTCTTGTTTCATGCAAACTAGTTAGTGCTGTTTTTGCTTCAGCTTCATTAGGCATAATAACAAAAGCAAAACCTTTTGATTTTGCTGTAACTTGGTCTAAAACTAAGCTACATTCTGTCACTGTGCCATGGGCGGAAAATAATATACGAAGTTCTTGCTCTGTAGTTGAGCGAGAAAGGTTACGAACTAAAAGTTTCATAATGAACCATTGGATTGTTATCTATATGCTAATTGTCTCATAATTTGGCAAGAGACCAAGTTATATTATGCTTTTAAGGAAAATAACTTATCTTATAACTATCTTTACTCGTTACAGTTACACTACAAGGAAGTTACATTGAGATGAATGTTTACTTACTCATCGCTGGCTCATTAACTGCCATTGCCGCCCTTTTGCACTTAGCTTGTATTTACTTTGGCGCACCTTGGTATCGTTTTTTTGGTGCCGGTGAGCAAATGGCGCTGATGGCAGAACAAGGATATTTTTATCCCACTCTCGTTACCTTGGCCATCTTTTTAATATTATCACTTTGGTCAGCTTATGCTTTTTCTGCTGCTGGACTAATAATTCGTTTACCTTTTCTTCGTTTAGTAATGTCACTCATTACGCTCATATATCTTACCCGTGGTGTAGCTGGTTTTACCCTAATAGATAACCCAATGGGGCGTACTCCTGAGTTTTGGTTGTGGAGCTCCGGTATTTGCTTAACGATCGGTATTTTTCATGCGGTTGGTTTACAGCAGCTAAAAGATAAAAAGTAAATAAAACTTGTGCAAGTATTACTAAGTGATCGTACCAGATTGATTTTGTTTGATTATTTTAATTTTTTCACTAAATAAAATAACTATCTTCGCTAAGATAGCTTATGATAGTCTCGATATAAGACAATAAACTTCAAATTGCATTTAATACAGATTAAGGAAAATCGGACCATGGGAAAAAACGCTCAAACTAGATTAACAGAAACATTTAACTATTTAGATAAAATTACAGCCATTCCATCCGGCCCATACGGTAAGTTCAAAACCGCAAAAAAAACGGATACAGCTGCATCAGGTCGCATCAGCCTTGGCGGTGGACATCGTAGCACATCAACACCGGCTGAAAAACGAGAAACTCAACGACGTCATGCTTTACGTGGGTTGCTATTGTGTATGGACTGGGCCGGTGCGCAAGCCAAAATACCCGAAGCTAAAACTTACTGTGATAAGAAAAGCGAAGCAACAATAAAAGAAGCTATTCAAAGCTTCTTTCCTATAAAAGGTAAAGTAGCACAAGACGCAATTATCCAAGCAAAAGCCAATAAAATCACTATCTATGGTCGAGGTATCGATTTTAAAACTCTTCATACACACTCTAGAGAAGCCATAGAAAGTGGTAAAGTTAAATTAGGTGGTGCCTGCTATGAAAGTGTTTGTGGATGGATGTACTTAGCGGGAATTACTTCATTAAAGTGGATGATGGATAATGGCGGTCAGCCAAATCACGCTGTACCTCCAGCATGGAATTGGGGCCAATCTACCAGCTCTCTTGACACTGCTGCACAGATACCTGCCGGCCGTATTATTCGTTTTATTCGAGGTACGGGTGGGCTGCATTATGTAATATCCATTGGTAATGGTAAATGTATTGGTAATCATAATACAAGTGAAATTTGTGAGTTTTGGGAAGATGGCTACGGACCTGCTCCAACAAGGGATGGTCATACAAGTGAATTTTCTATTGCAGGCTACCTTGCTACCCTGCAAGCACGTAATAGAGCTACCACAACTCCTAGTTTGCGCCACGCACCAATTGTGCCAAAAGAACCATATTAATTTGCTCTAGGCTCAAGTAAAAATTACTATAAATGTTCAGATATATGCTTAATGGCATATACCTGAATTATTTTACTCCTCCTACCAAAAACGTATCAATAAATGTCCCCTCAAAGTATCAAATAAACATCCAACACAGTTTCCTAATACATAATGACAAGTAATTGATTTCATCAAAGTAACAGATGATACACTAAAGTAAATCAACACAAGCTTACCTTAAAGTTACCAAGGATCACTATGCGTTACAGTAGAGTCATAGCACTTACTCTCACCTTACTTATCTCAATCAATATTTATGCTGAATCAATAAGTATTGAAAGAACACCAAGTAGTTCCAACAAAGTTCCTACGGTTAATAGCAGCAATAAAAACAAGATATTTGCAGAGCAAACATGGGGCTTGGGTGTATTAGTCAGAAATGCAGAAATCCCTTTTGATACCGAAGCTGATAACGTCACCAGCTTTGTGCCGATGATGTTTTATCAAGGGGATACATTCTTTATTCGTGGTATTGAAGGTGGTGCTCACCTTTATCAAAACAATGATTGGCAGTTTAATGCCATGGCAAGAATGCGATTTTTTGATATCCCCGCAGAATATCAAAATGAAGTGCAAGGCGATACCATCGACCTTGGCTTTCAAGCTCGAAAAGCATTCAGTAAAGGAAACTTTCTTGATTTTGAACTTTTCAGTGATCTTGAAGGAAATCCATACGCTAATTTAAGCCAAAGCTGGCACTTTCAGCACAACAGCTGGGAGTTTATGCCTAAAGTGAGTGCACGTTATAAGAGTGCTAGTTTTAATAGCCACTATTACGCCTTAGCAGATATACCAAAGTTAAATGGACAAAGGATTGGCGCTGGCATTGAAGTAACTGCCGGCGTAGAAACCCGCTATCATGTCGCCAGTAATTTCTATTTATTAGCCTCAGTGAACGGTACTTTACTTGATAATAATGCTTATAACAGCACAGCGGTAAGCCAACGGTGGCAAAGCGAAGCTTATTTAGGTTTTGCCTTTTTTAATGATATTAGTAAAGCTAAAAAGTCTGACTTAACTAATCATGGCTATTTACGTCTAGCCCATGGATGGGCTACACCATCAAATATTGGCGATATCCTCGCCGGTGATACAGTGAAAGATGAATATAATAATCAGCTCTCTTCTATTTTTTATGGATTACCACTCACCGACGAACTTTTTTCATTACCGTTAGAAATATTTTTGACGCCTGGTTTTGTATGGCATTGGAATTCAGAAGTACAAGATTCTGGGCAAGAGTATGTGCTTGCTATTAAAGCCTACTACACCATTAATTGGCCTGTTCGCTGGCGTTTAGGTTTAGCTGAAGGTTTATCTTATGCATCAAATGTTACTTATATTGAAGCTTCTGAAATGGAGCGAAAAGGCTATCGCCCGAGTGAGCTAATGAATTATATCGACTTTACCGTAGATATAAATTTAGGAGATATTTTTAATGTTAATGCCCTCAATGAAACTTGGTTAGGTTATAGCATCCACCATCGCTCAGCTATATTTGAATCGGCATCACAATTTGGCCGCATTAAAGGTGGCAGTAATTATAATACCGTTTATATACAGTTCGATTTCTAAATTATTTATTTGTCATCGAAGGATGACTACGCAAGTTAATTTAGCTGAATAATATTAGATGTGAATAAGTACCTAAATGAACATTAATGCCACATAGCGAACCTTAAACAGAGGCTAATTCGACAACCTGTGCCTAAAGTAGTTATTTCAAATTTGATGAGAATAGTACTGTTAACCGATTTAGTAAGTAACCTGAACTATAAAAATTATCGGATTAAATAGCGATATAATCTATCAATGTTTCAATTTATTCGATTATTAAGGCAAAGCGTTTATGAATAACGGGCTATTTATCGACTTTTTAACGCTGAAAATTAGATAAAGGGGTATATTGGGAAAATTCTGTTTATCCAGAGTTCAGGTTAAGTATGTTACTCAAACATTTAAAAATAAGAAAGCACCTAAACAAGGTGCTTTATATGCATTCGAAAATTATGGCTATTTATAGGTTATTAAGTCGACGCGACGCTAAACCAAGCAAAGCTAATGCAAAAATTGTAAGTGTTGTTGGTGTAGGAATATTAGTTACGGCTAAAGTAGCATTGTTCACTTGTAAACGGTGTCCGCCACCACCACCAACCCTATAACCAAAGTTTAATGTTGCTGCTTGAGTAAATGAAGCTAATTGACTACGAGTTATTGTAACCATTTGCTCCGTAAATACGTGCTCAGCTAATAAACCGAAGCTTATCCAACCTGTATCTGAAAGATTATAAAAAAGTTTTCCCTTTCTATTTCCCCAACCTTGATCTTTCCAGTTGAAAGAGAGAGTAAAAAAATCAAACTCATTTGAAATTTCCAGGCTAAACCAGTCTTTAACAGAATTTGAAGAAACACCTGAATTTACATCTGCTAGGTCGTAGTTAGTAATCAAACCTGCTTGTGCATTTGTGATAAAGCCAAAACATAAAACTAATGGAATTAGAGCCTTTAAAAAATTGAATTTTATATTCATATATTACTCCATTGAAGCCTTTATAATAAGAACAAGTAGGTTGAAATTGAATCAACCATATTCTAATAAAGCAATAATCGAACCATATGGGATATGGCGCATATTTTTAAAACCGTAAATTTTATAAAGTAACCTGGTATTTCAACATATAAAATACCCGACATATCTTGATAGATTTAAGATACAACATGACTTAAATCATGAAAAATTCCCAGCAGCAATATTTACTATTAATTGGCCAGTGCGCTGCCACTTGGGCCTAGCTGAAGGATTGCCTTACGCCTCTGAACTCACTTACATTGAATATTCTGAAATGGAGAGAAAAGATTACCGCTCGAATGAGTTAATGAAGTATATCGATTTCACTGTAGATATTAACTTAGCTGATATTTTTAATATCAACGCACTCAATGAGTATTGATTAGGTTATAACATCCACCATCGCTCTGCTATTTTTGAATCTGCATCGCAATTTTCGCCGCATTATAAAGTGCAAGTAGTTATAATACCGTTTATATACAGTTAGTATTTTTAGCTATTAAACTGTTATTGCCAATGACTAGGCATATGGTTTGAGGTTATTAAGGGGTAAACAAAATTAAGTTGTCAAACAAAGTATTGTTATTTTATTACGACCGTTGTCTTTACTTTTATAAAGCGCTTCATCAGCCTTTGATATAAACATTTCAGGTGAACAGTTTTTTGTTGGTACAGATGAAAAAACACCATAACTCATGCTGATATAACCACCCGATAGCGAAGTTTCATGCAAGATACTTAGTTTTTCAAGGGCTGTTTGAATATGCTTGGCAATCAATTCAGCCTGTGAAGAATTGGTTTGTGCTAGTATTAATGCAAACTCTTCACCACCATAACGACAGCCTGAATCACCTTCTCTAGCGGTTATTTCTTTTATAGATTGAGCCACTAACTTTAAGCATTTATCACCTTCCACATGACCATAATGGTCATTGTACAACTTAAAATAATCGACATCACACATCAACAAAGATAACGGTTTATTATGTCTTCTGTGACGGTTTATTTCTTTAGATAGCGTGCTATCAAAATACCGACGATTAAATAACCCTGTTAAACCATCTTTAAAACTTAACGCCTCTAACTCTTTATTTGCAATACGTAACTGTAAAGTCTGCTTACTTAATGAGGAGGTTTTTTCAGCTACTTGCTGCTCTAGTGCTTTAACAAATTGTTGTTGCTGCTTAATAACTCTCTGCTGTTTCAATGTATGTAAACGAATAAAATACATAATGAGCAATACAACTAAGATAACGTAACTAAGTAAGGCCCACCATGCTCTCCAAGGAGCAGTGGAGATTGTAAGGTTTATTGTTAAAAACTTGTCACTCCAAACACCGTCGCTATTTGTCGCTTTGACTTGAAAAATATAATCGCCGCCAGCTAAGTTAGTATAAAATGCGCTATTGCGCTGATTAATATCAAGCCAGTCATTATTAAAACCAAGTAAACGATAAGCATATTTATTTCTTTCCGGCGCATTATAATCTAAAGCTGCAAACTCAAACGAAAATGCATTATCTAAATAAGATAACTGAATATTTTTTACATATGAAAATGGCACAGCTAATGTAACTTCTTTTCCCATTTTAGAAAACCCAGTAAGAACAACGTTAGGCCGGTATTCATTGTCTTTTATTTTCTTTGGGTTAAAAAAGTTAATTCCCCTAGGGCCACTAAAATAAAAGCTATCGTCATTAGTTTTACTAAGGCTATTTGGGTAATATTGCACACCAAGCAAACCATCGTGTGGGTCATAGTTTTTAATTATACTAGTAATGGTGTCGACACTCGATATGCCCTTACTGGTCGTAACCCATAAATATCCATTGTCAGCCTCATTAATTGCTCGTATCAAATTACTGGCTAAGCCATCTTTTGAGGTTATGGTGTGAAACGTGCCCGTGGTCTCATTAAACTTGTTCAAGCCTTTTTCAGTACCTACCCAAATAGTGCCGTCTTCAGACTGAAATATTGCTAAAATAATGTTGCCTAAAATTCGACCTGAAGTTTGATTGTCATCTAAAAAGTGTTCAAATTCTTTTGTTTTTTCATGCCAAAGGTTTAGGCCCTTACCTGTGCCAACCCACATGCGATCATTTCGATCTCGATAAATTACATTAACTTCTGGATGACTTAAACTATGCAAGTCTTGACGATTGGCAATGAATGAATTCGAAGCATTATCGTATACGTGTATACCTGCTTTATAAGTACCTATCCACATCTGCTCATTTGGCGCTTTTGCTAATGCTCTAAACTCGCCAAAAAGATCATGATCAGGATGAGACTTTTGGTACTCAACATTACTTATTACTCCTGTTCTCATATTTAATTGAATTAAGCGGGACTGTTGTGCCACCCATAAAATATCATCGGAGTCTTTGGCTATTATGGGGATGTCGGCGCTTCTACTCATTGAGATTGAATCGATACTACTGCTAAAAACCTTATTTATAACTGTTTCAAGTTTTTGTGTACTTGTATTCCACTTCAATATTTCAGACGCCGCTGTAACGATAATTAAATCACCGTTTTCATCCGTTAAAACACTATTAGGGGACTTTAAACGGACATCATTGACGGCCATAAATTTACGCTTTTTATATATTTTATAAATTCCGTGTAAAGGGCTAGTTACCCATATAGCGCCGGAATTATCTTCAAATACAATCCGAACTCCGCCTTTTTTAGGTAGAGGTACCGCTTCAATTATTTGTTCTTGCTGTTCAAATTGATAAAGTCCAGTGTCCGTACCAACCCAGACAACACCAAAACGATCTTCTATGAGTGAGTATACTTTTCCTATAGGAGTATTTTGATGACTTTCAAGTAGAGTAAACTCTTGATATGATTTATTAAAACTTAATACTCCTGCCGCAGTACCAATATAAAGCTGACCTTGCTTTGTTTTTAAGACATGCCTGACTTCATTTTTTCCCGTCGCTGATTGGCTATTAGTATCAGGAAGAAAGTGAGTGAAGACCTGTGTTTTCTTATCAAATAAGTTAATGCCATAACTTGTCGCAATCCATAACTCATCATCACTAGCAGCGGTAATACCCCAAACACGATTGTTTGATAAGCTATTTTTTTTGGGGTCATGTTTAAATCGTTTGAAATTATTGCTTTGACTTTGGTATTGATTAAACCCGTCGGCATAAGTGCCTATCCACATTATATCGTTAATATCTTGATAGAAGCTTTGAATACGATTTGAGCTGATACTCGTAGATTTATTAGGATTATGCTGAAAATGTTCAAAAACACCTGTGTCAAGTTGATAGCGATTAGCCCCGCCCCCCCAGGTACCTATCCATAAGCTGTTACTCTGGCCTAAACTCAAGTTGCCTGCACTAGTATGAGATAGGCCGCTAGGGTTACTCATATCATATTCAATATGAGTAACCTTATTACCATCGTAACGCATTAAACCGTGCTCACTGGTACCAAACCAAAGAAACCCCTGCCGGTCTTGCACAATTGAGTACACTTCAAACGAAGTAAAACCATCTTCTTCAGTTAACAGATCCGCTTTATATTCACTGGCTTTAGTAAAAAAAGCAGATATTAATAGGGAAAAGGTAAAAGTTAACAGTAAGCGCTGAAATAAAAGCATAAATCCCTAATGGCATAAAAGTTAAGTTCGTTCTATTTTTATGATCTTATGTCTATAAAGTATTTTAGCGTGTTACCTTTCAATAACTAAAGAAAATATTTTTGGTTAGACTTACCTAACCTGAACTCTGGATAATGAATAGTTGATGTTTAAGTAAAAACAACCACTTACAAGATTAAGTCGATGTATGCTCTATCAATGTTTCAATTTATGCAATTATCAAGGCAAAACGTTTATGAATAACAGGCTATTTATCTACGTTTAACGCTGTGAATAGGATAAAGGGGAATATTGAGCAAGTTCTGCTTATCCAGAGCTCAAGTTACCTACTTAAATAATAGACTTTATTGAATGTTAGTAAAGAGTTATAAAGCCTGAGCAGGCAGTTTTTTAACCTGGCGTATTAAAAGTATGTAAGCCATACCTGCTGCAACTTCAATAACGGACTTTAGTAGTATGTGCTCACTGACATTTATAGACATAAGCTAAGCTTTGAACCGAAAAATGTCCCTTTATGTTATGTCCATACAAGTATCAAATAACACTTGGAACATAAAAAAGCCCCTAACAAATCAAGTCTGTTAGGGGCTTTTATATTTATTTCTTTTTTACTGAGTAAACTTACTTATTGCTTATAACTAAGTTTACCTTAATACAATTATTGAAGTTTACCTTGCTGCTCAAGACTTTCAATTTCATTAGCAATAGCTTGTGGTGAGCCTGTATTACGACATAACCAGTAATATGCACCAGGCACTATAAACAGAGTAAATATACTCGCTAGAGATACACCAGCAAAAATAACCACCCCAATAACCATACGACTTTCTGCCCCTGGCCCAACCGCTAATACTAATGGAATGGCACTGGTTACTGTGGTAAAAGTGGTCATTACGATAGGGCGTAAACGCTGCTGAGAAGCACTAATTAGTGCTTCTTCAAAAGCAATGCCTTTGTCACGTAATTGGTTCGCAAATTCGACGATTAAAATACCATTTTTTGCTGCTAAACCAATGAGCATAACAATACCTATTTGACTGTAGATATTTAAACTCATGCCCATCAATTCGAGCCCTGCGAGTGCACCTACTAATGCTAGTGGCACAGTAAGTAGAATAACAAAAGGATGAATAAAACTTTCAAACTGTGCAGCTAACACCAGATAAGTAATTAGTAAGGCAAGCAAGAAAACAAACAAGATAGAGTTGCCCGATTCTTTAAGTAATAACGACTCGCCTTTATAATCAATCTGCACATGTTCTGGCAGTTTATTTTTGGTGACATCCACTAAAAAGTCTAGTGCTTCACCTAGGGCATAACCATCAGCTAAGTTAGCTGTGATGGTTATACTACGTAAGCGGTTATAACGATTAAGTCGTGATGAAGTAGCATTTTCTCCGATGTTTAATAAGTTAGCCAGTGGAATTAATTTATCGGTAGTGCGTGAACGAACATAAAGATTATCGATATCCGCAGGACTCTGGTATTGCTTTTCATCACCCTCAACAATAACATCATATTCTTCACCTCTATCAACAAAAGTAGTGACGCGGCGTTGGCCCAACATAGTCTCTAAAGTTTCGGCGATATCACCTACTGGTACACCTAAATCATAAGCACGTTCACGGTCAATTTGCACAAGTAACTGTGGATAGGTTTCTTGATAATCACTATTAACATTTGATAAATTAGGATTTTTTTGCGCTTCAGTGATCAAAATATCACGCCACTCGGCCAATTCTGCAAAGGTATTTCCTTGCAATACAAAAGAGACAGGGGCATTACTGCCACCACCGCCACCAATGCCACGACGCATAATAGCAAAAGCGCGCACATCGGTAACACTTTGTACATCTGCATTTATTTTATTAATAAAACTGAAGGTATCAATGCTGCGTTCATCCCATTTTGGTAGCCCTACAATGGCAATACCACCACTCCCACCAAAACCTGGCACTCGCACTAAGACACGATCTAATTCGCCCTCAGCTTGATAACCTAATAGTTTTTCTTCAATTTTATGCATGTTTTTAACGTTATTTTCATAACTCGCACCTTCAGCACTTTGCATAATTAAGAAGAAATTACCGCGATCTTCTTTTGGCGTGTATTCAGACGGCAGTTTATTAAACAGTAAAAATACCGCAGCTAGCGACAAGCCCAGCACAAGTACAATAAGAATGGGCTGATGAATACTGTTTTTCAGGGCTCGACCATAAGCAAGCTCAAAACTGGCGAAGGCACGATCAAGCTTTTGACCAAATGAAGAACTACGCTCCCTGTGTTTTAACATTTTTGAGCACAACATTGGCGTTAGAGTCAAAGCGGTTAGGCTTGAAAAGACAACGGCTGCAGCAATAGCAATGGCAAACTCAGTAAATAAGCGTCCCATGTTGCCTGATAGAAATACCAAAGGAACAAATACAGCAACCAATACTAAAGTAGTGGCAATAACGGCAAAGGCTACTTCTCTGCCACCTTCATAAGCTGCCATCAATGGTGTTTGACCATTCTCTATGCGTCGATAAATATTTTCCAGTACCACAATGGCGTCATCAACCACTAAACCAATAGCCAATACTAAGGCCAGTAAAGTTAATAGGTTAATTGAAAAACCAAACCAAGATAACGCCATTAAAGAGCCAATTAAAGCAACGGGGACAGTCACCGCTGGAATTAAAGTAGCACGAACGTTACCTAAAAATAAGAAGATAACCAATACCACCATTAACATAGCAATAATTAAGGTGTTATATACCTCATCAATTGAGCCTTGAATAAAGACCGAGCTATCATAACTATTGGTAATGGTTGTGCCCATAGGCAAAGTGCTACGTATGGACTGCATTTCTTTTCTAGCGGATTTAACTACATCGAGTGTGTTGGCTTTAGATTGCTTGATGACGCCCAAGCCGACCATGTTTTTGCCATTACCTCGGAACATATTTTCATCATCTTGTGCGCCAATGAATACTTCAGCAACATCACCTAAACGTACTACAGAGTTTATTTCTGAGCTACTTTCTGAATTGCCTACTGAGTGACTAATTACCATGTTGGCAAAGTCTTGCTCAGATAAATAACTACGCTCTACCCGAATAGAAAAATCTCTATCTATTGACTCAATTCGTCCTGCCGGTAATTCAACATTTTCATCACGTAGGGTACTTTCGATATCTTGCACAGTAATATTACGTGCTGCCATAGAAACACGGTTAAGACGTATTTTCATGGCATAAGTACGGCCACCACCTACTTGTACACGGGCTACACCATCAACCACAGCGAAGCGATCAACGATATAACGGTTAGCATAATCGGTTAGTTCTAACGTGCTCATGGTTTCGCTTTGTAAAACAAACCAAACTATTACATTTTCATCATCATTGGCTTTTGAGACTTCAGGTGGATCAGCCTGCTCTGGTAAATTATTTAATGCTCGAGAGATACGATCACGAACATCATTTGTAGCTGCATCTATATCACGGTCTAAGTTAAATTCAATGGTAATGCTTGAACGACCAACACGACTATTAGAATTGATGGTTTTAACCCCCTCAATACCACTAATTCTATCTTCAAGTAATTGGGTTATTTTGGTTTCAACTATGGCGGCAGAAGCCCCCGGGTAATTGGTACTGATGTTAACAATAGGCGGATCAATATCAGGGTATTCTCTTAATGGCAGCATTAAAAAAGCAACAATACCAAAGGTGATAATAAGTAAGTTTATTACCGTGGCAAAAACCGGTCTCTTTACCGATAAATCAGATAATATCACTAGGTTTGACTCCCAGTTTCAGCCGAAACTGACTTCTCTTCAGTTTTATCTTCTATAACTTCTTGACCAATAATACTCACTGCTGAGCCATCACGTAACTTAAGCGCGCCTTCAACGACTACTTGTTCACCTTCAACTAAACCTGAAACAACTTCCACCACACCAGGGTGACGACGACCAATCTTTATCGCTTTACGAACGGCTTTACCTTCCTCTTCTAGGAATACATAGTGTTTATTTTCAATAGGTATAATGCTACTTTCAGGTAATTGCAGTATGTTTTCTACTTGCAATAAGACGCTTATATTAAGCAACATGCCGGGGTGCAGTTTTAACGATTTATTACTGATAGTAGCGCGAACTTTGATACTACGGGTAGTTGAGTCTATACGACTATCAATAGCAGAAATTTTACCAATAAACTCTTTATCTCGATAAGCGGTATTAGCAGCGCTCACTTTCTGACCGACGTGTATATGGGTTAATAACCGCTCAGGTAAATGAAAGTCAACTTTGATCATACTCAAATCGTCTAAGCTAGTAATAGTATCACCAGAATCAATATATGCACCTTTACTCACCTCTCTAAAGCCAAGTACACCGGAAAATGGCGCACGAATGGTTAAATCGTTTAACTTAGCCTTAGCACTTACTAGCTGCGCTTCTATCGCTTTAGTTTTCGCTTCTTGTTGTTCCACTAAAGATTTCGATGTAGCTCGACTAGCAAGTAACTCAGATAAACGCTTTAAATGTGCCCGTGATTCTGACAAATTTGCTTTTAACTCACTCACTTTTGCTAATTCTTCTTGGTTATTCAGCTTAACCAATACCGCACCTTTTTTAACCCTTTGCCCATCTTCAAAGAAGACTTCATCAACAATATCTGAATATTTACTGGTAATAACTACTTGTTCGTTGGCTCGTGCTGTACCAACCGCTTCTACACTCTCAACAAACTCAGCCAATACAACTGACACCATTTTTACCGCAACAATACGTTTGTATTTACTTTTTTCTTGTTTCGCTTCTGGCCATTGCAAATAAGTAATTAAAGCAACAAGAATAGTAAGTATAATGAATAAGGGTAAACGGCTGGTAACAGCCGAAGTGCTTGAAGTCGTTGTTGACACAGACTTATTTGTCATAAAGAAGTTCTCTAATAGCATAGTAATGGTGTGATAAAATAGTGCATTTCACACCTAATCTGGCGGATAATTGCACACAAATACTATAACCTATAGACCATTTAATAGCATTTACCTAGACCGTAACTTAGCTTAAAATATTAACCACTTAACGCAAAATAGCGCAAATTAACGTAAAAGAGAAAAACATTGAATAAATTAGCTGTACTAGCCTTTACCCTATTAGTATTTTTAAGCTCCATGTTATGGTATCTCGCCAATGGCTCATTAAATGATTACCTGAAAAGCCAAGTACTGTTACAAACTCAGTATTATAGTGGCCAAGAATCACACTTGCTGAGTGCTGATTTTTCAAATAATACCGGCATTACTAATTTTCTAGATTTCTCCCTTAGTAATATAGATGGCTTAACCCAACCGCTGGTATTTAATGTCGATAAAATAAGTGTACAGTTGGGTGAGCTTGCTACCAGCCAGTTTGACGCCCCCAGCGTCGCAAAAAAAACCACCACGTTAGTGCATGTTAAAGAGCTTCGTTTTAGCAAATTTCAAGCTTGGTCAGAGCTTACTAAAACAAGTGAAACAGGTGTAACTAATCTGGACATTTTAGTTAAAAAAATTGAGAAACAACTAGCAACTGATTACCCCGCTTTATACCCACAACTCAGCGCTGAACGCTATGCAAAAATGTATCCTGAGCGTAGCGAAAAATTAGCATTAGAAAATATAGATAGCAGCCAAAAAATAGCCAAAGTTGAAACCAACCAAGCGATAATAGCCTCCAAAGAAGCTAAGCAAAAAAAGCGTTTGTTAGGTAAAGCAATAACCCGTGTTCGCATTAGCTCAGTACTTATTGAAGAATTAAGCCTGACTATTATTAAAAATAATAAGGTGATAACCAAACGTTTTGATAATATCGAGCTAGGCAGAATTGGTAATGAAGATGGCTTAGACAGTAATCAATTAGGCGGCGAACTACTTAGACGATTACTTAAAGAGTTAATCCGTATTGAAAAAGCTAACACTATGGAAAACTTGGCTAATTAACTTAAACAGCAAAAATCAATAAATCTTGTAGATGATTAAAAATAACTAAAGTTCGCTCATTATTGCCGATATAGATCAAAGCGATAATTTTATCTTACTGTTAAAGTTATCATAACCCTCTTTATGTTGTGCAAACTATGTCATCTACTATGAAACAATTAATTTCTGTTACCGATTTAAAGGGTAATTATACCTATGTTAATCAAGCGTACTGCCAAACCACTGGCTACCAAGAAAATGAACTACTTAATGCTGATACACGCAGTTTAACCCATTCTAAAATGCCTAAAGTAGTGCTTGATGAATTGTCAGCGACTTTATCAAAAGGTTTTTCATGGCAAGGGTTATTACAACTAAAAAGTAAAGCGGGTAAAATTGTTTGGCTTGATGTTTTTATTACCCCACAATATAGCCAAAATAAAGTTATCGGTTTTCAATGTATCAGTACCGTTGCAAGCACTAAACTTGCCCGCGATGCTGAACACATCTACCAAGCGCTCAACAAGCAAAATAACTGGGTAACTTTTGAATTTACTAAGAACCATAAATTTAGTTTTTTAGTATTGCTCTCAGTTTTAGCTCAAAGCTATATTTTTACTCAGCTTGGTCTACTTGCTTCAGTTATTGCTGGCATAAGTGCTGTTACCCCTATTATCATATTTTGGTCAGATATAATCCCTACGGCTATGCGTGCTCAGCGCATGCAAACTGTATTCGACTCAGTATCACGTAAAGTTTATTTTGGTAAAGGTAGCGCCAGCGTATTTGATTTTAACTTCTCCCTATTAAAAACTAAAATTAAAGCCATTATTGAGCGTACGCTCGACGCCGCTAAACCAATAAAAGCGGTTATGGCCAAAGTAAGCCAAGGTTTGACCGATACTCGAAGTACACTAGCGCAACAAAAAAGTGATTTAGAGCAATTAAGTACCGCAATGAGTCAAATGCAACAATCAACACAAGACATTGCCCAGAACACTGTCGATGTTGCCAGCGAATTAGAGGTGACTTTCGAGCATTGTGAGCAATCACAAAAAAGTATTTATGAAACCAGTGACAAAATAGGCCAATTAGCAAAGGCGGTCGAGAGTGCTTCAAGCTCTGCCGATAGCTTAACGAAATCGGCTAATAATGTTGGCGAGTTAATGGAAGATATTCAGTCAATTGCCGACCAAACCAACTTACTGGCTTTAAATGCTGCCATTGAAGCAGCACGCGCAGGTGAACATGGCCGAGGTTTTGCTGTAGTAGCTGATGAAGTACGTAACTTGTCATCACGTACACAAGAGTCAGCTGAAAAAATTCATCAACGTTTGACCATTATGCTCAATACCATAGAACAATGGGTTGCCTTAATGAATAAAAATAAAGATGAAGCTCAGTACTGTGTTGATAGCGCTCAAGCATCGCATCAGCAAATTGATTTAGTGGTAGAAAAAATGCAAAACATTAACCAAGCCGCGATCCAAATCGCTACGACCGCAGAACAGCAATCATGTGTATCCCATGAAATTAATAATCACTTAACTGATATTGCCGACAATACTGAATCTACTTGGCAGCAAACCGATAGTGTTGCTGAGCAAATGCAAGAGTTGGCTAAAAGTGTTGACGATATCGCCGATTTAGCCAGTACTTTTGTCCCAAAATCAAGGTAAGTAGTTAGTCAAAAATGAAGAGCTAGGGAACTAGCTCTTCATTGCTCTCAATAAATACTGTTCTACTACCGTCACAATGTAAGTCGGCAATCAAATGTGGTGAGCCATCATCATTAAGCTCTAAATACCCTAAGCCACTTTTCGGCTGCAACCTTTGATGACCTAGTTTTAGCTTTTCAGCCTTAGCTTGTGTTCCAGCTGGCCGCTCTCCTTGAGCATCGGTGCTAAGCATTAATTTACGACCTTTAATACGCATAGAGCGGCGTTTGGTAAATAAATTTAACGGTGAATAAGGCCCATAAAACCAGCTGTTCATTCGGTCAAAGATAGTTATAAGTGGCTGCGGAAATTGGTTCTTAATACCACTGGAGGTAATTTGCCAAATATGGGGTGAGTGATGACGAAATCTTAACTCAACATCGTAAACAAAAGAGTAATGTACATCGCCGGAAAGAATCACAAAGTGTTGTGGAGTTTTTGGGTGTTTAAAAATATTCAATAAGGTACTGGCAGCGCCCGGATGCGCCATCCAATTTTCGGCATCTACCGCCAATGGCTGACCTGCTATAGTGGCAATACGCTGAATGGCCTCTATGATCTTAACACCGAAAATAGGTGCTGGTGACACCAATAATATTGACTCATGACCTATCAACTCTTGTTGCAATTCACATAAAGCCTCCCAGTCCATTAACCCTGAGGGTTCATCCAAGGCATGCTCTGAGCGCCAGCGTCTTGTTCGGCTATCAAGCACCACTAATTTAGGCTGACTATCAAGAGTGTATTGCCAATGGGAAAATTTCAATAAATAATCAATAAATTTGTCTTGCTGATTACTTCCTTCTAGAAACTTACCTTTTAGACCGTTTTCTTGTTGTGGACTAGCTGGTTGTACGGTTTCGAATTGTTGTTGATAAAGATCGGCCTCTCGCCAAAAATCACCTTCAAATTGTTTAGGATCATTACCCCACCCCTGACACAGCCAATAAGCAAATAAGCTATTGCCAATAATGCGTTTTGCTAACGGGTCTTGATAAGCCGCTTGCTCCCAAGCAGCGGTTAAATTCCAATCATCGGTGACATCATGATCATCAAAGATCATGTAAGTGGGGATATGCGCGAGTAAACGTTGAACTTTATGTAAACCACTAACAAAGTTTTTAATTGCCGCCAACTCTTGCTGATGAATTGCCTGGTATTTTCCAGGGACATTAAAGCCCTCTAGCTCAACATGCTGCCATAAAGTCTGTGACCATACTAAAAAGTACATTGCCATATTTTCGGCAAAGGTCATCACATGGTTATGGGCATAAGTAGAGGTAAAGATGTTCTGTTGTTTAGTTGATTTAAGGAAGGTGGATCTAAACCAAGTCGCTGTAGAAGTACTTTTAGGTAATAGTAATTCCCGTTGAAAATATTGATCCCTAGACTGATAGAGCTCATTGCCACAGGTGATGCCCTGCTGAGCTAAATTGCTATCAGTAAAACTTTCATCATTTAAGCCCAAAAGAGTAATAACTTGATGAATAGCATAAAGCGTAACACCTGCAACATGATCAGCATAAATTTGATCGCCAGACATCATCAATAACGCTGGCCTTTTCTCTACATCCGTTAAGTTTTTTTCAACGAGACGATCACCGGCAATTAAGCTATCTTGGCTAGCGTGATGAGGATTTCGACACGAGCCGTGCAGTAAGTTAGTAATAGTTTCTTGAATTATAAATGAAGGTCTATTGCAATCACCAAATATCAGATGCGGAACATGATCAACTAATCCTCTCGTGTTATCTTTTACTTCAAGGGGATTAGTGAGCAGCAAATCATATTCAATATATGTCTCAACAGGAAAGTTAATGCTTACATCGAGAAGATGAACAACGGCTTTTTCGCCAACACGAAAAGTCGTTAAATTAGTAGAGTTTAACGCTGCAATAAAAATAGCATTTTTTTTATCATTTAAATAGCAACGAATTTCGCCGCTGCACTCAAAGGGACTAAGCCACCACAAGACTAACTGCTGTGAGGTTAAACGCCGTAAAATTGGTCCTACTAATATATCTGCTAACACTTAAATCTCTAATTGTTATGGATGAAACAAATGTTTATCTCGTAAACAAGCATTAATAGCAAGACGAAATTGTTAACTATTATTTACTATAATATAGGCTTAATCACTTAACACACCATAAAGCGCTTTCATTACAATATTCAAACCTTGCTCTACTTCCAATTCATTCATTGCAGCAAAACCTAAGCGAATAAAACGATACTCGGTATTAGGCAAGCGCTTAATCATGTTAAATTCTACTTCCGTTTGTATGTAGACCCCGTTAGACATTAGTTTTTCTTTCAAACCAACAACGGATTTACCGGTATCAAGCCATATAGCCATGCCGCCAGCAGGAATTTCAAAGTGTATTGGCAAGCCCTGGCTTTGGTAATCTTGTAGCAGTAAAACCATAAAATCACGACGTTTTTGATATAATCGAGTCATACGGCGCAAGTGCCCTTCAAAACCTCCTTGCTGCATCCACTTAGCCACAGATTGTTGCACTAAAACATTACTCTTGTGGTTCATCAACACCTTATAAGCAGCCAATTGCTCAATTAATTCATCATTTGCCACGACATAACCTATGCGCGCACCGCCAAACATAAGTTTTGAAAAGGTAGAAATATAGATAACTAAACCCGCGGGATCATCGCTAGCCATAGGGGCAATGGGCTGGCTATCATAATGAAACTCATGATCATAATCATCTTCCACAATAGCAACACCATATTGCACAGCTAACTGATAAATTTGCATACGCCTAGTGATATCTAGTGATACTGTCGTTGGGTATTGATGTAACGGCGTAAGATAAAGCAACTTTACTTTACCTTGTGCAAATACTTGCGCTAAATGCTCAGGGTCTAAACCGCGATCATCTTGTTTGATGGCAATTAAGCTCGCGCCGCTACGTTCAAAAGCAGCCCAAGCGGGTGGATAACCAAGTTGCTCAACTGCAACTTTATCACCAGGTTGTAACAGCAGTTGTGAGATCATATACAAGGCTTCTTGTGAGCCATTGCAAATCATCAACTCTTTATCGGTAATCGAGCGAACACGCCTTAGATAAGTGGCGATCTCTTCAATCAGTTCAGTTTCGCCTCGACTATCACCATAACTTAAATCATCAATTTTAGGTCGCTGGCAAACTTGAGAGAAATGACTTTTAAATTCAAGAAAAGGAAATTGTCTAATATCAGGCTGACCACCGGAAAAATTATAACTATATTGACTGGCTTTAACCTTTGCCGTGACTGGTAGATCTTGTTTGAAGCGAAATTTCCAATCAAAACTTTGTTGTGTTTGTCTAACCTTATTTACTTGCCGGCTCGCTTGAATTGGTAAGTTTTTTACCACCCGATAAGCCGAGCGTTCTTTTGCTTCGACCCAACCTTGTGCTACCAATTCAGCTAGCGCCGCCATAATCGTATGACGATTGACAGACAACTGCTGAGCAAGTTTACGCGCTGAAGGCAATACTTCAGTAGGTGTCACTTGTCCTTCTTTAATGGCTTGTCGCAGTGCATCGGCAATAGCTAGGTATTTTGCTTGCTTAACTGCTGACTTATTTCTAGCTAAGCTATCAGAACACAAAGTTAAATTTAGGGTTAACGCTTTCAATCTGGTCTATCAACTTTTAACAATCTGGTTGTAGTAGTTATACCAAAGGTAATCATAATAACAACCACAAACTAGACCTTTTATGAAACAACTTATGCTAACTACTGAAAAAATTAATAATAATGCCCTTACAACTACATTAAAACCGATCACGCTAGAGACGAGTTTAATAAAATTGATTCCTATGACCTTAGATCACCTTGATGGTTACTGCCTAGCTGGGAACTACTCGCAAGTTTGGCAACACATGCCCATCAATCGCTGTGAAAATTATGATATTGCCAAGTCTTGGATGAAAGAGGCCATCAATGAAATGACGCTAGGTCGTGAAATTGCCTTTATCACCATTGATAAACAAACGGATAAAGTTATCGGCTCAACAAGACTGTTTCGTTACAACAACAAAGATAAAACAATTGAACTTGGCCACACCTTTATTACCCCAGATTTTCAACGCAGTTATGTGAACTCACATGCCAAGTTCCTAATGCTTAAACATGCTTTTGAGCAGTTAAAAATAGCTCGTGTGGAAATATGCACCCATGAAAACAATCAGCAATCACGTACCGCTATTACCCGTATTGGTGGGCATTTTGAAGGTGTTTTAAGAAAACACCGCCGCAGCCCTAATGGCGATTATAGAAATACGGCATTATTTAGCATTATCGATGATGACTGGTCTCGGGTGAAACAGCAGTTATTATCAACAACAAGCAATCCCGAGGAATTCAATCATGTGTCAAGTTAAACAACACATTGCGCCGAAGTATCCAGCTGAGCACTTTGTTAACATCAAACAACAGCTTGCTTTACTTGATGTTATTGAACAAAGGCCATTAGCAACATTACTTTACCTTGATAGCAACGTTGAACTTCAGATTAGCCATATTCCTTTTCACTTTAACGAAAGTACAATAACGAGTATTAAAGAAAAACCGCATCAAGAATTAATAGGCTATGAGTTAATGGCCCATGTTAGCAATCAACACCCATTAGCGCAGCACCTTAGCCCTACAGGCCTAGGTGAAAGTAAAAATATAGCGCCATTAATTATCACACTAATATTTCACGGTGAAGATGATTATATTTCCCCTAATGATGTCAGTGATGAGCAAAGTACCCAACAAAAAGTGCCTACCTGGAACTATGCCAAAGTTCATGTTGTTGGCCACGTTACTGAGGTTAGCCACAGTGATGAAAAATATCAGCATATGTCAACTAGCAGTGACTATTTTGAGCAAATAAAAGTGCAACAAGCACTAACATCTGCAGATAAAAATACCCCTTGGTCACTCAACGATACACCAAAACAAGCCATTGCCCACATGCTTAACGCCATAACTGTTTTTAAACTCACTATTAGCCATATTGAAGGTCGCTTTAAACTAAGTCAAAACAAGCCCATACCAGTAAGAATAGAAATTGCCGAACAAGTGGCGAGGCGAAAAAAAACTTTTTTAGCACAACAAATTCGTCAGCTTTAAATGAAGGGTAATTTTATCCCTTTGTCCTAAATTGCGAAGCCTTACTTTTGCTGATATCTTATTTACCAATGGTTAACACTTTTACACAAGTATTGACCTTTCTTATCAAAATAAATAAATAAAATAGCGATATAGCCACACGCAATAATAATACAAAAAGGACGTTACGATGAAAAAGACATTAGTATCTTTAACCGTGCTCATAGGGTTAATGGGGTGTAATAACAGTAATAGCTTAAACGCCGAAAATGATGAAAATAGCAGGCCGGTTCTTATTTCCGGCCTTGATATTAGTTCGATAGACGCCACGGTAAAACCGGGTGATGACTTCAATCTTTATGCTAATGGTAACTGGATAAAAAAAACCGAAATTCCAGCTGACAAGTCATCTTATGGCATTGGCACTATGGTGCACGAGCAATCTCAAAGTGATGTTAGAGCCATTATCGAAGCAGCTTCTAGTGGTGATTTTCCGCGAGGCTCTAATGAGCAAAAGGTTGGTGACTTATATCAATCTTATATCGACTGGGATACCCGTAATGAAATTGGTTTAACCCCTATTCATCATGAATTTAGCCAAATAGATGCTATTACCAACTATGAAGAGTTGGCAATACATTTTGCAGTAGCAAATAAACTCGGTTATTCCATTCCTTTTAATCTTGGTCAATATGTCGATTTTAAAGATCCAAGCTCATATATGCGCTACACCTGGCAATCAGGTTTAGGTTTACCCGATAGGGAGTATTACTCTTTAACAGACGATATTTCAAAAGAGCTTAGAGTAAGTTACCTTCTGCATATAGAAAAAATGCTAACCCTCGCTGGTTTAGCTAATCCAGCTGCAGCAGCTAAAGATATCTTTGACTTAGAAACTAAGCTGGCAAACCAGCAGATGAAAAAAGAGCAAACCCGCGATATGGTTGCCCTTTATAATAAAATACCAACAGCTAACCTAACTGAAATAATGCCTGATTTTAACTGGGATGGATTTTTGGCCCAATCTGGCATTAGTGATATTGATGGCGTTGTAGTTACGCAAATGGACTACATGAAAGCGCTAAATGACATCATCAAAGACACACCAATATATACCTGGCATGTTTACTTAAAGTGGGGCGTTGTTAATAGTACCGCGACTAGATTGAACCAAGCCCTTGATCAACAAAACTTTGAGTTTTATGGCAAAACTATGCGCGGGGTAAAAACTCAGCAACCAATGTGGCGCCGTGGTGTTAATATTGTCAATCAAAATATTGGCGAAGTTGTAGGTAAAGTATATGTTAAAAAACATTTTCCACCGCAAGCAAAGGCGCGTATGGAAGAGTTAGTAACTAACTTGACAAAAGCCTATAAAGTTAGCATTGAAAACCTTGATTGGATGACACCAGAAACCAAAAAACAAGCATTAGATAAGCTTTCTAAGTTTACCCCTAAAATTGGCTACCCTGACGTCTGGAAGGATTACTCTGCCTTAACCATAAAAAAAGATGACTTATTTGGGAACTTAAAGCGTTCAGCTTTAGTAGTTTATCAACAAGGTTTAGATAAACAAAATGGTCCGGTGCAAAAGCATGAATGGGCAATGACACCACAAACAGTTAATGCTTATTACAATCCACCATTAAACGAAATAGTGTTTCCTGCAGCAATATTACAACCACCATATTTCAACTTGAATGCTGAAGATGCCGTTAACTATGGTGCTATTGGCGCAGTTATTGGCCATGAAATTGGTCATGGTTTTGATGATGCTGGCAGTGCTTTTGACGGTAATGGTGTATTGCGTAACTGGTGGACCGATGCTGATAAAGCAGAGTTTAAAAACAGAACGGCTAAGTTAGTGGCACAATACGATGAGTTTGAACCCCTTAAAGATGTCCATGTTAATGGTACTTTCACCTTAGGTGAGAACATTGGTGACCTTGGCGGATTAAGCATTTCACTAATGGCGTATAAGATGTCATTAGCGGGTAAAACTGCACCAGTGATTGATGATTTTTCTGGTGAGCAACGTGTGTTCTTAGGTTATGCGCAAAGCTGGAGCAAAAAATATCGCGAAAAAGCGTTAAAACATCAAATAAGTACTGACCCACATTCACCTGCGATGTACCGAGTCAATGGTGTTGTACGTAATGTACCTGAATTTTATCAACTTTTTGATGTGAAAGAAGGTGATAAACTTTACTTAAATCCTAAGCAACGTGTAAAAATTTGGTAAGGTTATTTTAATATAACAATTAATTATAATTACTAATAAAATAGAAAAGCGCAGAGTTATGTTAAGCAACTCTGCGCTTTTCTTATATGAAGGACTGGAAAATTTAGTTCATTAGTTAGCGCTAACTCAATAACTGCTTAGCGATAATTTTTACAGCAGTTAATTTATTTAATACCTGACTCCAACGGATAGGACTTAGGTTTTAAATTTTTCGACAATTTGTTGTAATTGTTCAGCTTGGTTATCAAGGTTATCTGTGATGCCTTTGATATCACTGATACTCTTAGTACTTTCATCAATCGCTGTCGACATATGCTGGATATTCTGATTTATCTCTTCAATCGCACTAGACTCTTCTTCAATAGAGGTGGCGACTAGTGAGGTTTCACTGGCAATTTTTTCACTTGAAGTGGTAATGTTTTTCAGCAAATCGAGAGACTCTTGCCCTTTCTCAACACTCTTTTGAATTTTTGAATTTAACAAAGTGATATGCTCATATGATTCGTTCGATTGTAATTGCACCGTTTGAATAAGTTCACCAACTTGCGTCGCTGCACTGGTTGTTCTACCTGACAACTCTCTTACTTCATCAGCAACCACTGAGAACCCACGACCGGCCTCTCCTGCCCTTGCCGACTCAATGGCGGCATTTAATGCTAATAAATTGGTTTGATCGGCAATGCCCGTGATAAGTTTAATTATTTCGTTAATTTTTTCAGAAGAGTTTTGTAAGTTATTTAAAGTCGCTTTTAGCGAGGTCATGTCCTCGGCGACACTACTCATTAATTCGATAGATTCTGAGATGGTTTTGCCACCAGCTATCACTTCTAATTTTGAATTTTCAGCTAAATCTTCTGCACCTTTCACCGTCGCTGATATTTGTGCAGAGGTAGTAGATACTTCATGTAACGCCGCAGCCATAGTATGTGATTGCGTATTTTGCTGCTCAGTTGTTGTAGCTAACGATTCACTCGCTTGTGCCACATGGCTAGACAATTGATTAACACTATCAGCATTACTCTTTACTTCGATAACCAGGTCGCGAATTTTCTCAACAAAGTCATTAAAGGAACACGCTAACTCTGCCGTTTCATCTTTCTGGCTACCAACGTTAATTCGGGTAGTTAAATCACCGTCACCCGAGGCAATATCTCTCAAGTTGTCTTTAATATGTATGATGGGGTCAGTAATTAATTTAGCTACCTGCCAAGAAGCGACAATAAAGATGATTAACATAATAATTTCAATCACCATCATTCGGGTAATGATGGCATTGCTCATCATCAATATTTCATTTTTTGGAACAAAGCCCACAAACTTCCAACCAAGGGCAGCTGAGGTGATGATATTTACTTCATAATCAACATCACCTAATAATATACTCAGTTGACCTGAATCTTGTTTCGCTATTTCTTTAAAACCCTCTTCAGCAAGAGAATTAATATTTTTAAAGGTGTTTTCAGTATTATTTGGATCGACTAAAATAGTGCCATCATCTTGCAGCAGCATAATATAACCTTGCTCACCCAATTTAATCTTCCTGACAATTTCAGTTAAGCCTTTTAAACTTACATCCATACCTTGCACACCTATAACACTTCCGTTGGCATCATTAACCGTAGCTACGGTACTTATAATGGAGGCATCGTCTGAGGCAAAATAGTAGGCACTGGTTCGAGTGATTTCACCACTATTTTCCATCGCAGTCTGGTAAAAAGGCCTTTCTCTTGGATCATAGTTAGCGCCAATATTCCCTGCGGGCCATTGCAAATAACCACCTTCACTGTTGGCAAAATAAACATAAGCAAGGTTTTTATGGCTATCACCAAAGTTTTCAAACATGGAAAAAATTGCAGACTCTAAACCGCCATTTTTTGCTGGTGTCATTAACACGCTGTTGGCATTCGATTTATAACTGGTGATACCTTTATTAGCTGAAATAATCTTAGGATGATTAATCAAGTACTTGACGTTATCCTCTATGCCTGTAAAAAATATTTTCATGCCATTTTCAACTTGTCTGATTTCTCGTTCAGAGACATCATAAAATTGCTCATAAGCTTTATCTGTAACAAACATGGCTAATATTACAGAAATAACAATACCAGGAATAACGACGGCAGACAGCACGCTAAGTTGTATTTTCACTCGGATATTCATAAGTTTAACCCTTTCCTTTAAACAACTTTAAATTCACTTAACAACACTCTAAAAGTAATAACCAAAGTTAATATTAAACCTAGTTTGCCAGTCATCACTATCACCGGCCATAGTGCCGCCAACGAATGGTTGGTTCTGTGCTCTGACTAAATCGACATAGGTATAAAGCCCGCCTGCAGAAATAGCTATGCCTAAGACATTCATAATAGTGTCATTATTAAAGTTGCCTGATTTATCCGTCATCATGTTGTAGTTATTATAGAAATTTAAGGATGTGATAGGGCCGAATTTAACCGGCTGTAAATAGGCAACATTAAAGGTATAAAGCTTAGCTTCGCTCGGAATAGAATCATAAAAGCTGTAAGCTCCAACGGCTATTTGTGGCGAATAACTATCAAAGTCATAATGATAATCAGTATATTGCAGCTTTACATTCCAGCGATTAAATTGCGCATCAGTATGAACAGCAAAAGCCGTTCTATCACCAATCGATGAAGTAGCACCTCGTATATCTCCTGATAACCAAGAAAAACCCAGTTCAACGTTATCTAACTGATAGGCATAACGTAAACTCAAAGTATTGTGTTCAGCAGCTTCTAGATTAGGTTGATCATAAATTCCTTCATCCGCTGCGCGAACGCCAACAATATCATAGGAATACCTATCGCTTCTGTTATCTACGTAACCGTCTATACCGCCCATTTCATCGGTGAAGAAAAAGGCAATCCGTAAGTCATGTTTATCATTTTTTCTAATAAACTTAATACCGGCATCGTAATCATCTTCTAAACCTACATAATAATTACTGCTAAAAAAGTAGTTGTGAGAGTTATAATTTAAATTACCAAATGGTACGCGAGTTATGCCTATTTGCCCTTGCCATTGCTCATCAAAATCGTAGCCAACCCAGGCGTGATGAATAACATTCATATATTGAAACCAACGATATTGCGCCGACAATATCACCCCGCCAACTTCGCCATTTAAATCAAGACGAAATATATCAAAGTCTAGGTCGCCTCCTCGACTGCTATTATTATCATTGTAATCTTCATATACATATTGAAAACGCACAGCCCCCCCCAAAGTAATGCCAGCATCTTCTTTTTCAACGACTTTGTTAGCCGCAGTACTTTTATCAACTGCATGTACTGCTTTTTTTAATTGCTGTATTTCTATTTCAAGTTGCTTTACTTTGTTGATCAATTCTTCTTGCTCAGCAGAAAAACATGCCTGAGAAAAGCATAAGGGTAGTAAAATTATTGTTGATTTTTTCATAATATAGACCTAATTACCTCGCAATAAAATTATATATTTGCCAAAAACCTATAGCTTTTATGGCTTATGATCTAACTGATTAATTAATTTCAACAGGCCATGTTTTGCTGTTAGTATCAGGAATATAATAAGAAATGGGACGCAATTTTTTTAACTTGGTAAACCCTTGGTTAAACTTGTCTCTGAAGTACTCGGCATTAGGATGGTCTTTAGAACAGAGTAAATAGTTTAACTGTGTTTTGAGTGGTTTAGAATGTGTGGTAACCTGCTTAATTGCTGCTTCACTATAAAGCTGCCGCAATTGATACCAACCGGTTTTTACACTAGGAAATATATCAATTCTACCTCCCATTAGCATTTTCCAGTTTTGTTCATCTCTGGCAACCCAGTGCACACTTAATTCTTGTTGATCAGCCAACTTATGAAATTCCTCACTATAGGTGTAGCTTAGTGTGGCCCCAATGATATAACGAGATAAGTCAGTTAGTTCTTGCCACTTAACAGGGGTGCTTTTTAAGTGAAAAAAAAGCCACTCTTCTTCAAATAGTGGCTCACTAAAAATAAATGATTTAATTCTATCAGGGGTTTTTGCGTAATACATAATACAAGCTTCATGGCCCAACCTTATCATTCGCAAGCCTCTAGCCCAGGGCACAAAAGTAAATTTAGTTTTAATTCCCTCTAATGCAAAAGCATCGGCAACGAGTCGAGATACGTAACCTTTATCCTCATCAGCCTCATTGATGGCTGGTGGGTAACTGCCAGTAACAATAATGACGGATGTTAAATCTTGCTCAGCAGCAACACCCCTCACTGTCGGAATGAACAACAAAGTAATAAATAACAATAACTTAAAGTGTTTTTTCATAAATGAAATTACTCACTGCTAACTATAAGGAAGTTATCAATCGACAAATTTATATCTGAGTTAATTATTTTAACCAATATAACGATTGCATATATTTTTATAGCTTATATAGCAGAATTTGCAATGTTATCGTATGGATATGATGGCTATAACGCCCTATAAATAGAGTGTCATCATCAACTTTAATATGACAAAATACCCACATCAGCCTATGGTGCAAAGTGATTTAGATAAAGTTTAGTGCCCGCTGTAATATGTTTTATAGACCGAGTTCGGTTAAACTTGCATGATCTGCCGGTCGTCTGCCTTGAGGGCAATGTAACTTGCGCTCTTGTTCTGTAATTTTAAGGTCATTTATACTGGCATGACGTTCAACCATCAGTCCTTTGTCGTTAAATTGCCAGTTTTCATTACCATAGGAGCGATACCATGCCCTTGGGTATCTAACCATTCATAAGCAAAACGTACTGTCATCAAAAGCCCATAACTCCTTAATCAAACGATACTCCTGTTCTCGTTGCCACTTTTCAGTTAAAAATTTAACAATGGCAGACCTACCTTGTAAAAAAGTATCTCTATTGCGCCAAACACTTTGTAAACTGTAGGCGGTTGCTACCTCATACCAAGTCCATTAAGTTAGTTCCCACTCAGAGCTTGCCAACGGTTTGAGAACAAATATAATTTTTTTGCATATAGTCACTCTATATGAAAGAAATTCTGTGCGGTTATCTAACCGCTGGAAAGCTCCCGAAGGGCGAGTTTAAAAGGCTTAGATGCTGCGTTATTGATTTTGATAAGGGAATAACCATTATCCACAATCAATGCCTTGCCTCTAAGACTTTTAACTGTCGCTGAGTGGGAAGAAACTTAGTGGAATTGGTATTAACTGGATCTTGGCTATTCCAACCATCTTCTGCCTTTCTTACTTTTTCTTGTGCGGTAATCAAAGTGAATGATGGCACTGGCAAGCGAATTTTTTCTTGTTCGAGGCTTATCTTTGGGGTCGGGTTCGTGCTCATAAACTTTCCTTATTTTAAAGCTCTAGTTCTAAGGTGTCTTGCGCTGCTCTAGAAACGCATAGGCACATTAATTTATTCGATTTATCAGCTTCGGTTAGGCATTCATCTTTATGAATGACATCGCCTTTAACAACAGTAACCACGCATGCTCTACACGCCCCGCTTTTGCAGCTATAAGGCACATCAATACCTTGTGCTAAAACAGCATCTAAAATAGACTCTTGGACTGAAACCGTAATTTTTTTTTGTGAACTATTAAGTTTCACGGTAAAAGGTTGTGCAGTAATATCTTGATTACTGACAAAACGCTCAAAATGTAATTGGCTCTTGGCAATGCCCAGCGCTTGTGCGGTACTAAGTATCTGGTCTATTAATTTTTGTGGACCACAAAAGTAAAAGTGAGCCTCTTTTGGCGAGGTTGTTAAGAGTTTCTTTATATTCAGTTTATTGCCTTCATCAGCTGCGTATAAAGTTAATTTATTGCCTATTTGTCTTGTTAACCTATCGCTAAAAGCCATTTCATCAATTGAACGACCACAATAATGCAATGAAAACTCACCTCCCTGACTAATTAACGTTAAGGCCATCGCTTTAATAGGTGTAATGCCAATACCACCAGCGATCAAAACAATAGGAGCCGTTGACTGCTCCAGGTGAAAGTAGTTTCCCGGCATTGAACAATCTAATCGAAGCCCAAGGGTGAAATGTTGATGGATAACCGCAGAGCCACTTTGTCTAATTTGTTCTTGGTTTGGCTCATTTAGCACTGCAATTTCATAACTGTTGCTTCTGCTCGGATTTGAGCAAATTGAATAATGTCGGTGGGTGAGCTTGCCATCTTCTAATACCACAGGGATCGACAAATGTGCTCCAGCTGCAAAAGCAGGTAGTGCATCTCCGTTTGCATGTTTGAGTTCAATCGCTCTAATACGAGGAGTCAGTTGTCTGATGCCACTAATAACTAGCGGTAATTCCCCCTCGCCTGATGTTTGCGGATAGCTCTGTAAAGTTGACTCTGGCTGTAGCTTTTCTTTCAAGTGTTCTTTTAACTCGCCTATCTCATTGGTCAGTGGCGCAATTAATGACTCAAGCTCACTTTCACTATATCTAGGGGTGATATGTTGTGGGCAATTCCAATCAAACGCCTCTACTTTTATAGTAAATCCACGCTCTACTTTGGCTCGGTAATGATCATCCTCAAGACTAGCAAGAGTTTGCCAATCATCTTCTGCTACTAGGCTAATTCTCCCCATCAATTTTAAGCGACGTTTATTTGGATAGTCAACAAAGATAAGCGCTACACGATCATTATTGCGAAAGTTACCAGCACTGACATATTGACGGTTACCTTTATAGTCAGCGAAACCTAGTGTCGAAGCATCAAGCACTTTTAAGAAACCTTTAGGGCCGCCGCGATGCTGAACATAGGGCCAATCGGTTTCACTAACACTGGCCATATATAAGCTATCGCGCTGGCCAATAAAGTCTGCTTCAACATTGGAGAGAAGAAAGTTGTAATCTTCTCCTTGATCCATGCTGGCATAACCTGCTCGGCTATTTTGCTCTTTCTGCATTGCTCTTACTGTTTCAGTAAATACTAGTTGCGCATATTTATGTGCCATTGTTTGACTCCTAAAAGATCTCTAGACTTCACTAATGTCTTTTCTGCTAATTTTATTTTCTAATAACTTGTTTAACGTATGATGCAAACAATTGCTAAACGAGTCCAAATCAACGGCCTATTCATTTGGACTGCTTAAGACTTTATGCTGGTTGCAATGCCACTTTAGGGAAATCGATAGCAACACGACTCGCTTTACCCAAAATATTAGTCATTATACTCATGCCAACATGAGTAATAATTTCAACAATCTCCGCATCTGAATAACCAGCATTACGAATCTCTAGTAACTCAGCCGTTGTTACTTCGCCGTTGTGCTCAGCTAACGAGCGAGCAAATTTAACCGCGACTGCCGCTTGTGCATCTTGACTACCACCAGCTCTATTTGCAGTCATTTCATCTGCGGTTAGACCGACACCTTTGCCAATTGCAGTATGGGCAGAAACGCAATATTCACAGGCATTTTTCTCAGCTAAGCCTAAAGCAATACGTTCTTTAGTTTTAGCAGTTAACTCTCCTTCGTTCGCGATAGTATGCAAACCTAAAAATGCTTTTAAAGCTGCAGGTGAATTAGCAAAAACTTTTAAAAAATTTGGCACCATGCCAAGTTGGCTTGTTATCGCGCTATAAAGCTCTGCTTGCTCTGGGTTTGCTTGCTCAGGGGTTACTAAATTAATACGGCTCATTTTTATTCCTTACTTTTATGTTTGTGTAAATAAATTTTTCGCTAGTTGTGTTATTTACTCAACTAAAGGTTAATGCTGTTAACCAGCGATGAAGTTATTGTGAAACAAAACGGTTTAATTAAGAATAGGCATGATTTACAATTAATTATTTCAATTTATGAAACAATGAGTAGGTAAAAATACAATGGATCTATTTCATTTAATGAAGGTCTATATTGCCGTTGCTGAAGAACAAGGATTTTCTGCCGCCAGTAGGCGTCTTAATATGTCGGCGCCCACGGTTACTCGAGCTATTGTGCATTTAGAAGACAAGCTAAAAGTTAAACTGCTCAATAGAACCACTCGCTATGTTCGGATGACTGAAGCTGGCACACGTTATTTAGAGGATGCCAAAAGGATTCTGCAAGACGTAAGCATTGCCAACGAAGCTGCATTAGGCATTAATTCAACACCGCAAGGAAAACTGAGTGTCACTGCGCCAGTGCTTTTTGGCCAGCAGTTTGTATTACCAGCCATCACCGACTATTTAACTCGATATCCGCAGACACAAGTAAATGCCGTATTCTTAGATAGAGTGGTTAATTTACTCGAAGAGGGATATGACGTTGGCATTCGTATTGGTGAATTAGTTGACTCAAGCATGCGCGCTAAAAAAGTTGGTAATGTTAGGTTAGTCTTGGTTGCTTCGCCGGAATACTTAAACAAACATGGTATTCCTCAAGATTGTCAGCAACTAGCACAACATACTCTTATCGCCGCCAATACAGGTAGCCTTAATCCTGATTGGCAATTCTTGGTTAACAAACAAAGCCAAACGGTGAAAATAAAACCTAGATTAATCGTGACTACAAATCAAGCGGCAATTAATGCCGCAAAACAGGGTTTAGGTATTACGCGGGTTATTTCATATCAAGTTGCCGATGAGCTTAAGGATAACCAACTAAAAGTTGTCTTAGAAACATTTGAGCATCCCGCTAAACCCATTAATATAGTACATAGAGAAGATAAGTTCTCCTCAGCTAAAGTGAGAAGTTTTATTGATTTACTCGCCAAACAACTGCAAGAAAATTCAGCCTTAAACTAAAGATTGGATTCGTAAAAAAAGAGGTGCATTTCACGCGAGTACTTTTATAAGCATGAGTACTAGCGTGAAATTAAGTTTTCAGTTCGAGCCGTCTTTAAGGTACGTGGACTTAATGCTTTTTCAGCTCATTAGCCTTTAATAACATAGACTTACTTTCTTCAAGGAAGTCACCGGCATAATCACCAAACCAGTCAGAAACAAGGTTAAAGACATCAACAAAGGCATCTTTATCATCAAGGCTGACATCTTCAAGTAGTTCTAAAAATCGGTAGGCAAACCGTTTCATCATGCTAACGTTCTCTTTGTTAGCAAAAATAATATCGGCATATAGGGTGGGGTCTTGAGCAAATAATCGGCCTACCATAACCAACTCTAATCGATAAATAGGTGAGCTCATTGCCACCAATTTTTCAATATCTGCACCTTCACTCATCAAATGATACCCGTAAGCAATAGTCGAGAAATGACGCATTACTTGCACCATCGACATGGCTTCATCATGTTCATGGGCTTCAACCGGATAAATTTTAGCACCCCACACTGTAAACTGCTCAAGTAACCATTGATATTGTTCAGGAAATCGACCTTCACAGCTAATTATAGTTTGTTTAATTAACCCGGTTACATCTGGGCCAAACATTGGATGTAAACCAACAACGGGACCTGCATGCGCCTTTTTCATTTCAAATAAAGGCGACTCTTTGATACTGGTTAAATCAGCAAGAATGCACTCTTTTGGTAAGTTATTAAGGTGATGAATAACCATAGAGGTGAGTCGAATTGGCACAGCAACAATGACTACACTCGCATCAGCTAAAATAGCTTCACTATGTGGCCAATCGTTCTGTTCAATAATATCGACTTGGTAATCTGAGCGTTTAAATAAATCAACAAAAACAGCGCCTAACTGGCCTTTACCGCCAACTACAACAACCTTTTTACACTCGGGGTTCACACAGCGATAACCACTGGCATCTTGGCTAACATACGAATCACGCATTAAGCGGCGTAAAACATCTTCAATTAGATCAGGAGATAAACCGGCGTCACTTGCTTGCAAACGTCTTTTAGCAAACAAACTCGCTTCACGTTTGCCATCGTAAATAGGTTTACCTACACTACTTTTTAATTGTCCTACTTTACTGGTAACGCTTAATCGCCTTTGTAAGAGTTTGACTAAATCACTGTCAATCTCATCAATTTCATCACGTAAACTGGTTAACTTTTTATCAAAGTCAGGATCTGAATTGGTCATTGCTATCTCTTATATAGAACTGCTTATCTTTATCTGATTATCTAAAACACACTATTTAATGCATCTTTTAATGCATTTTTTATAATATTATTGCTCAAGCTTTTAAAATAGAAAACGCGACATTAGCCGCGTTTAAATAGTTTACCTACATATTATAGGCAGAAAATAGTTAAGCAATGCGTGAGCTTAAACATCCCGAAAGTTGAGCATCAGCATCGGCTAATAGCTGCTCTGTTTCGGCAAAATCGATACAAGCGTCGGTAACTGATACACCGTAAGCTAAATCTTCTTTCGCTAAATCGCTACTTTGATTTCCCGCATTGATATTACTTTCTAACATTATACCAATAATCGATTTATTACCCGCACAAATTTGCTCAATAACATCTTGAGCAACCAATGGTTGACGAGTGTAATCTTTGTTCGAGTTACCATGGCTACAATCAACAATAATACCAGCATCAAGGCCTTGTTTAGTTAAAACTTGTTCACACTCAGCGATGCTTTGTGCATCATAGTTAGGCGCAGCGCCTCCACGTAAAATTACATGACCATCTGGGTTGCCACGTGTTTGAATCAAGGCAACCTGCCCTTGACGATTTATCCCCATAAAGTGATGTGGTGAAGCGGCCGATTGTAATGCATTTACTGCCACACCTAAACTACCGTTGGTACCGTTTTTAAAACCAATTGGCATAGATAAACCACTGGCCATTTCACGATGAGTTTGAGATTCGGTAGTACGCGCACCAATCGCAGACCAACTAAAGACTTCAGCAAGGTATTGTGGGCTAATAGGGTCAAGCGCTTCAGTTGCTAATGGTAAACCTAGCTCTGTTAAGTAAAGAATAAGTTCACGAGCTTTTCTCAAACCTGTTTCCACATCAAACGTGCCATCCATATGAGGGTCGTTTATTAAACCTTTCCAACCCACGGTAGTACGCGGCTTTTCAAAGTAAACACGCATAACCACAAATAACGAACCTTTATGTTTATTGTGCAATGCTTTTAGCTGACGAGCGTAATCTTTTGCCGCTTCAACATCATGCACAGAGCAAGGGCCTGAAATAACTAACAAACGCGGATCACGTTTGTGAATAATATCTGAAATAGTTTTACGTGATTGCTGGACAAATTCACGACCTTTTTCAGAAAGTGGTAATTCAGCACGTATTGCTTCAGGGGTGATTAATACATGTTCTGCATTCACATGAATGTCATTCGAGCTAGTTGGTACTGCTGATAATTGCTTGGCTGTTGACATGGTTTTATCCTTTATTTGTTTCTTTTTCCACAATGTGGAGCTCTAAAGTGTGTTTACGCTAGCTAAATAAACAGATTAAACATGTGAAATTAAAGGCAGGAGAACAGCTTAAAATAAGGGTTTCAGCTCAACCAAAAACAAAAACAAGAAATCGTAAAGATTTAAATACGCGATTTGTACCGTTATAATTACACTCTTTTTAAAGGATGTATAGTGTTAAAACGTAATAATTAGTTAAAATTTTCATAAAAACTTTAGTTAACATTTATCAACAAAGATTATGCCTAGCAATACAGCAATTTAACCGATGCATTAACAGATATTATTTTTGTGTACTGTCAAGTGAAAGTGCATTGCATTTGGCTGATAAAGCAAAGTTCAGCTTATTACTGGCAATGATTGTCAATGGCTGGTTATGCCGACTATTGTTAAGCTAGAATTCAGTTTATCGGCACAGTGAAAATGAAAGCAATTAAGTTTTCAAAAGGTTTAGGGGGAAATTAAATACACGTTTTTAATATAGGTAACTGCGCACGGCACGTTTAACGGCTTATGTTATTACGTGTATAATTCTTTTTAATAAGGACTATTCGTAAAAGTTAACAGGTAAACATTTCAATGAAGAAATTAGCAATACCTCTCACCATTATCTCTGCATGTTGCCTGTGTATTGACAGCCATGCACAAAGTACAATACATTGGTTCAACGACAGTGTCTTGGACTCAGCACAGCGAGTTCAAGACACTAATGTTCATATATCAACATTAGCTGATACTTCTCAGTTATTGATGAAGTCCCTGCCTCAATACCAATTTAGCACTGAATATATTCAAAGCCAGAGCATTGCCAGATTATTAAAAAAACTTCCAAATAGTTGCGCACCTAACAGAATAAAGACCCCTGAACGACTAAAAGATAATATTTACAGTTTACCGCTTAATATTTATTTAAGTTTAAAGCTGTATTATAAAAAAAACATGAAGTCTTCTATATTGCCCAAAAATGCCCTTGATGAAAACAAGCGTTTAAAATCATTAGCAGCATTATTTACGGGTAAATCAACTTACACTTTGGGAGTTAATGACGGCCGATCTTTTGGTATATTCTTAGATGCTCAAATAGCAGCACTGGAAAAGCATAATTTAGTGGTAAGAAGTGGGACTGAATCGACTACATCGCTAGTCAAAATGTTAATAAAAGATCGCATAGATTACACCATTGAATACCCTGTTAATGTGCATAGAGTATTAAAAGAGACTGCTGCAAACATATCACTTGAATCATTAGAAATAGTAGGTTCACCAAGTTATATCGTCGGTTATGTCGCCTGCAGTAAAAGTGCTGTTGGAAAACATGTTATTAAGGATATTAATGCTGCATTACAAAAACTGTATCACAGTGCTGATTTTTACCAGGCACACACTCGTTATTTAGATAAAAATGATATAGCCAACTTCAATCGCGCTTACCAAGAAACATTTCAAGTGGGTGTGCCCACAAGCAAGAAATAGACTTCTAACAAATGTATGCAGAGCAATAGGCTTGAACATGAGGGCAAAGTCTGCGCTATTCACACAAATTCCCTCATTAAATCAGCCTATTAAAATATATAAAATAGAAAGGGCATTCATGGCATTTGGTGATCAGATCTATCGCTAAGTAAAACTAATAAACACCTCTGACTCTGTCCTACTTATTAAGCTTCCTTCCATATTCATTAACTATCAACAATAAAAAAACCATTAAAAACATACAGATATTAAATTAACATTTAATACCTCAAAACGCCACCAAATAAATACGCAATAAAAAACAGATTTATTGCATACGTATTCAATATAGATAACGATGACATCGTCTGATTTTTAAGCAAATATGCAACGGCACTAAAATTAAGAAAATGGATTTATCAACAAGCTTAATAATAATTATAAATAGGACCTAAAATGAGCTATAAAATAACTAAAAATTTGATTACTACCGGCTTAGCAATTGCTTTACCACTTTTAACTATAGCGCCAGTACAAGCTGCCCCTCAGCCAACGACCTTTGTACATTTATTTGAATGGAATTGGCAAGACGTCGCTAAAGAATGTGAAGATTACCTTGGCCCTAAGGGCTATGCGGCAGTACAAGTATCACCACCCAATGAACATATCCAAGGCTCACAATGGTGGACACGCTATCAACCAGTAAGTTATCAGCTACAAAGTCGCGGTGGTGATCGAGGCCAGTTCATCGATATGGTTAATCGATGTAAGGCCGTAGGGGTAGACATTTACGTTGATGCCATTATTAACCATATGGCAAATGGCAGTGGTGTAGGTACTGCAGGCAGTAACTATGGCAATAAAAATTATCCAATGTTTAGCCCACAAGACTTCCATACTAGCTGTGCAATCAATGATTATAGTAATCGCTGGCAAGTACAGAACTGTGAATTAGTTGGATTAGCTGATTTAAATACCGGATCAGCTTATGTACAGGAAACGCTAGCAGCTTATTTAAACGACTTAACTAACATAGGTGTTGCTGGTTTTCGATTTGACGCCTCAAAACATATGTCAGTCAGTGACATTCAAGGTGTATTGGCTAAGGTCAATGCTAGCCCGTTAGTCTTTCAAGAAGTAATAGACCAAGGTGGCGAGGCCATCAGTGCAGCAGAATATACCAGTGCAGGTTTAGTGACTGAGTTCAAATATACCACCCAACTCGGTAATACCTTCAAAAATGGCAAATTAGCTTGGTTAAGTACCTTTGGTGAAAGCTGGGGTTTTATGGCTAGTAGCTCTGCCGTTGTTTTTGTTGATAACCATGATAACCAACGTGGCCACGGTGGTGGTGGCAATGTAATAACGTTTGCAGACGGCCGTTTATACGATTTAGCCAATGTATTTATGTTAGCTTATCCTTATGGTTACCCAAAGGTAATGTCTAGTTATGACTACCACGGTGATACTGATAAAGGGGCACCTAGTGTATTTGTTCATAATAATGGCAACTTAGAATGCTTTGGCGACAAGTGGCAGTGTGAGCACAGATGGTCTTACATTTCAGGTGCTGTCGATTTTAGAAATAATACCGCAGATAACTGGAGTACGACCAATTGGTGGGATAATGGTAATAACCAAATAGCCTTTGGCCGTGGTAGCTCCGGTTATGTAGCTATTAACAAAGAAGACTCTTCCCTAACAACAACATTAAGCACCAATATGGCTGCTGGCACATACTGTAATGTACTTAAAGGGGAATTATCTATTGATGGTCAATCTTGTAGTGGTGAAAGTATCTCAGTAAACAATGATGGAACAATCAATGCCAATGTAAGTGCTTGGGATGCCTTTGCAATTCACCAAGGTGCTAAAACTAATGGTGTAGTCATTCCACCAACCGATGCAGACTGGCAGCGTACAGTGATATTTATGCAAGCACAGACACAAAGCGGACAAGATATGTTCATTCGTGGCGGTATCGATCATAACTATGCTAACAGTCAATTAGGCAGGAACTGTCAAAGCAGTAACTTTGATTGTGCCATGCCAATCAAACATAACAACCTACGAAATAGCACTACAACACTATGGAAAAATAATGAAAACTATTTAGATTGGTATGGTAGTGAAATCAATCAAAACACCACAACTGAAGGTACACCACTTGATTGGACTACTAATGTTTGGCCAAGTAGTTGGGGGACATTACGCACCACAGCCATTGATGGATTTGGCGAAGATCCTTTAAATAGTTGGGGTTTACATTACTGGATGATAGATGTTGATATGGATTGCAGTAAAGCTGTTGATGGTAAGTTTGAAGTGAAAGCTTTCATTAAAAATGGCCAAGGCTGGGAAGGTGACATTGCCCAAGCAGACGCTACTTACAGTTCAAACAATCATTTCGCCCAATGTGGCAAGATTAACAAGTTCGAGTTTAATAGTAATCAAGTTGAAATCAAAAACTTTTAACTTGTTTACAAGTAAACTGACTAAACTTTTAACTTTCATACTATAGTCCATAAAAAAAGCGCCTTGCGGCGCTTTTTATTGTTCAAGTACTAGAGACCTACTAAAAAACTAGTGTTTATGCACCGTGAACAATACGTTTATCAATCAAGTTTTCTACAACACTTGGATCTGCCAAGGTTGAAGTATCACCTAAGCTATCAACATCGTTTTCAGCAATCTTACGTAAGATGCGACGCATGATTTTACCTGAACGTGTTTTAGGTAAACCCGGTGCCCATTGAATATAATCAGGTTTAGCAAAACGGCCTAATTCTTTAGCGACAAATTCACGTAGTTCAACATTTAGCTCATCTGACTCAGTCGCATTACCCATTAAGGTCACGTAACAATATACGCCTTGGCCTTTAATTTCATGTGGGTAACCAACAACTGCAGCTTCAGCAACTGCTGGATGAAGTACTAAGGCGCTTTCAATTTCAGCAGTGCCCAACCTGTGACCTGATACGTTTAATACATCATCAACACGACCAGTGATCCAGTAGAAACCATCTTCATCACGTTTCGCGCCATCACCGGTAAAGTAATTACCAGGATATTGACCTAAATAAGTTTGATAGAAACGATTATGATCGCCATAAACCGTACGTAATTGTCCTGGCCAACTTGCCGTCATGACTAACAGACCTGCATTTTCACCTTCTAAAGTATTGCCTTCTTTATCAAATAACGCTGGTTGTACACCAAAGAATGGCTTACCGGCACAACCTGGTTTCATGTCTACAGCACCAGGTAGTGAGGTAATTAAAATACCACCGGTTTCTGTTTGCCACCACGTATCAACAACTGGGCAATTACTCTTACCAACCACTTCGTAATACCAATGCCATGCTTCAGGGTTAATTGGCTCACCTACCGTACCTAACAAACGTAACGATGATAAATCAGATGCGTTAACTAAGTCATCACCAATACTCATTAATGCACGAATAGCTGTTGGCGCAGTATAGAATACGTTAACTTTATGTTTTTCACATACTTGCCAAAAACGACCAGCATCAGGGTATGTTGGCACTCCTTCAAAGACTAAGGTAGTTGCACCGTTAGCTAACGGACCGTAAAAAATATAAGAGTGACCAGTGATCCAACCTGCATCGGCAGTACACCAGTAAATTTCACCTTCTTTATAATCAAAGACATATTTATGCGTCATGGCAGCGTAAAGAATATAACCACCACAAGTATGTACTACACCTTTTGGCGTGCCTGTTGAGCCGGAGGTGTACAGAATAAACAATGGATCTTCTGCATCCATAATTTCTGGTTCACATACTGCAGCTTGTTTAGCTACGGCTTCTTCGTAGTTAATATCTACTTTTTCATTCCAAGCAACATCCCCACCTGTGCGGGCAATAACAATGACTGAATGAACATTTGGACAATCGACAACGGCCGCATCAACATTTGATTTAAGCGGAATACGCTTACCACCACGTAAAGATTCATCTGCGGTGATAACAACTTTACAATCAGCATCAAGTACACGGGCTTTAATCGATTCTGTAGAGAAACCACCAAATACTACCGAGTGAATAGCGCCGATACGGGCACAGGCTAACATGGCGTAACCCACTTCAGGGATCATCGGCATGTAGATACAAACACGATCGCCTTTTTTAACGCCACGTTCTTTTAATAAATTGGCAAAACGACAAACATGGTCGTGTAATTCTTGATAAGTAACTTTACCGTCATCCGTTGGATCATCACCTTCAAATATGATGGCGGTATCATTGGCTTTAGTCGCTAAATGGCGGTCAATACAGTTATAACTTACGTTCAGTTTAGCGCCAGAGAACCAGCTAATTTCAGAGTTTTTAAGGTCAACTTTACTTACGCTATCCCAAGGTTGATACCAATCAATAAATTCTTTTGCTTGCTCGCCCCAAAATTCATCGGGTTGTTCAATTGATTGTTTGTACATAGCATCGTAAGTTGCTGCATCAATATGAGTATGCGCTTTAGCTTTTTCAGACACTGGATAACGTAATTTTAATTCTTTCATTCTCTCTTCCTTCGGACTTAACTTGAGGTGATTAACTTGAAGTATTTTTAAATCGTTTCTTATAATTTTCTTATAGTAGTTCTTTATATTTTTTTTATATCGCTACGACCAATATTCTTTGGCTATTATTTATAACTTTATTTGAGCATGGCTACTTGGCCATAATTTATTACCCATATTTTATTGAACATATCTTATTGAGCATAGTTTTAACGTATTGCTTGCTCTATTTCCAGCAATAAAGTTTTCGCTCGTTCTACCGCTAGCAATAATTGCTTAACTAACATGCTAGAATTTTTAATTTTATATTCATATACGGCTTTAGTCTTAATTTACGTTTTTACTCTATATTTTTTACTATTAACTGTAAATAAATGTAACCATGCAATTACAATAACATTGAACCCCACCAATGACAACGCTGTCATAACCATAAATAAAAGCGGAATTTTATTGTCTATAGACGGAGATATAAAAACAAAAAAAGCACCCGCCGAGAAGCTGAGTGCTTTTTGTGAGGGTTTGCACCATAGATTATTTTTATTGATTGATAAAAACCGCATCAATAATTAACGATAACTGTATTTAAAGCTTGAGGTAGTCAAAAATTTATTTTGACTACTATATACGAGGCATATGCAGACATAAAAAAACCGAGCACTTGGCTCGGTTTTATTAATAAAGATTAAACGACTAACTATTCGTCATCAAAATCAATATCTTCTTCATCTCTTGGCGTAAAGGTTCTAATACCTTCTTTAGCGATGATTTCAATATAAAATGAAGTTAAACCTTCAACTTGAGTTTGATCAATGCGTTTATTAATATCTGATAATTGAACTGGCTCTGCTTCTTCTTTGGTATTACCAAATTGACAATCAAAGTCCCAGTAATCTGCACCCGCTGGTAATTTTTTATTGCGTTCTCTTTTCAGGTATTTCTTAACTTCATGTTTTACCGCGTCAACGCGTCTTTCAAGTTTTACTTTTTCATGGGTTAATTCAAATGTTTTTTTCATGGTTGGCCTTTAGTCAATGGCTACAATTGTTCGCTATTTAGCGCGAGCATAGGTATATATAAATCAATGCCGACTATTTTACGTTACTTTTAGCCAAGTAGCGAGATAGTGATGGCAACACAGGTAAAAAAACATGCTGCTGCCATTATTACTCTATTACAGTGACAACTTCTGGCCGGTAACAAGCACCAATGAACTTAAATCGATAACATAGCTGTTGTAGCGGCAAGCAGGTGGTGCTTAGTATTCGGCTCTACAGATGCATGACCAGAAGCTTCACTGAGAACAAGTGTTGATTTAGGTAATTGTTGGTGTAATAACCAAGCATTATCTGCCGGACAAACAATGTCATAACGACCATGAACTATTGCCGTAGGAATATCTTTTATTTTATCGCAATTGGCTAAAATTTGATTGTCAGTTAAAAAACAATCATTGACCATGTAATGCGCCTCATGACGAGCTAACGTCCAAGCATGATCATCGCCCGTTGCTGCATCAACAAATGCTTGGTCTGGTATTAAAGTACAACAACGAATTTCCCAAATACTCCACGCTGTAGCAATTTTTTGGGCTAGTTCTTTATCTTCACCAACTAACATCGCATAAGCAGCTTTAGTTGTCGCTTGTTCTCTGCCTAGTGGTAGAACATCTAAATAATCTTGCCAATAATCAGGGAATATACGTGTGGCGCCACCGCCTGAGAATGTCCAGTTAGTATCAACATCTCTGCCTAAGAAAATACCGCGTAAAACAAGGCTGGTAACACTTTGAGGATGAGTTTGAGCATACACTAAAGATAGAGTTGACCCCCACGAGCCACCAAAAACATGCCATTGCTGTATGTTTAAATGTTGGCGAATCTTCTCAATATCTTCAACTAAAAAGGTTGTTTCATTATTGTCTAAACAACCGTGCGGTAAGGAACGACCACAACCACGTTGATCAAATAGAATTATATGGTATTGCTCAGGATCAAAAAATCGTCTGTCATTAGTTGAACAGCCACCACCTGGTCCGCCATGAATAAATAACACCGGCTGACCTTCAGGGTTACCACATTGCTCTACATAAATTTGATGTTGCCCATCAACATCAAATAAGAAATCATTAAAAGGAGATATTTCAGGGTAAAATTCATTCAAGGTAGTCATTATGTCTATTCTCTTTATGCTAATTATTCTAATGAGGAACAGCCAAGTTGGTTAAGTTAATAAATCACTTAACCAACTTAGCTTTACTTAGTTTTGGTTTTAGAACTGGTATATTCAGTTAGGATTTAGCGCTAGTTTTTAACTCAGATCTAGAGCATATTTTTTTAAAATTTCAATAGGCACTATTTCTAAGGCTTTAATATGTGTTTTTCTTAAGTGAACTCTTGGCGCTCTATCACCTTGATAAGCTTCTAACCAGCGCATCGCACATAAACACCAAGTATCACCGGCTTTTATGCCTTTGAAATTAACTTCCGGTACGGGTGTTGATAAATCATTGCCCTTAAAACGTGAAAATTCTAGAAACTGCTGACTAGCTTCAATGCAAACAGTATGTGAGCCAGCATCTTGCTCACAAGTATTACACTTATTATCTCGAAAAAATCCGGTTACCGGATCACCGCCACAGGCAACTAACTCTTCACCAAAAACATTAATTGATTCATCCATTTCCATATCTTTTCTCATTGGTATGACAGTTGAACCCATCTTATACCAGTTACGATTTAAAGTGCAGAATTTCAATGACAATTAAAATGACTTTTGCTTGGAGGGTAATTACAAATATAGGAGTGATTTTTGTTTATTATCTTGCAGTCACCTCTCTGATAAACTCAACATAAAACAGTATTAATTACTCTTCATAATAAGGAACTAAAGTGCGGATCGTAGTACTTTTGCCTTCAATGGAGGAATAACTAATTGAGTAGCCATATTTACTGGCTCCTTCGACAATAGTTCTTGTACCTATGCCGTGTACTTTACCGTCGCCATGTTGGAATAATATTGTTTTATCTAATTCTTCTTGGCTCATGCCTTTACCATTATCAGTAAAGGTTCCCACTAAATAAGTCTCTTTCATCTCGATATGTACATCAAGTATTGTGGCTCCTGCGGCAATAGCATTACTGACAATATTTTCACGCAAGCGTACCAATTCGACTGGATTTAAATAAGCCTTTTTGGGCTCATCTATCATAGTGACTTGTAAGTTTATTTTTATATTATAAATTTCCATTAGCTTATCGTAAGCAGGCTTTGAGTTTTTAAGGAAGTGCTCCTGCACAGAAATCAATAAGAAATTTTTATCTGTCTGCGCTGATTCATCTGAGTCTTGATATGTTTGCGCGAGCTCATGTGATAAATCTCTAGCCCTAAGTAAACCTTTCGTCACTCGCTCAGCATAAACGTTCTGCTGTAACTCAGGGTTATTGAGCAGCAATATTTCAAAAGACCCCATGGCGATACCCAAATGATTATTTACATCATGGTTTAAAAACAATACATTTTTATTTTCACTCATAGATAAGGTTTTTTTATTTATGCCCTGTTATATAACGTAGACTATTGTAGTAAAAAAATCCGTTGCTTAAGCTATCAATACAAGAGTTAACTATGTATTTCATACTATTAATGCAAATAACCGATCTAGTTAGCCATTTTAATAAAACCTATTAGCGTAGTTATACAAAGAAATGTATAACAGAAGACAGATAGAAATAATTTAAGATTAAAGTGAGTATTGCGCTCAAATAAGGCATCAAAAAACCTATTATTTCGGACTATTTTAATTTAAGTTAACTTTTTATTATTCGCTCACTCGCGTACTAACCGGTTTAAAGCAAAAAAGCATCCTAAGACGCTTTTACCACGGCACTCATTAACTAATTCAGCATAGCTAATTGCACTTTATAATGTTGTTGCTCTCGCTCAACATACTTACCCCATTGCAGCGCGGTCTTTTTAGTGCTGATAAATTTTGACGCTTTAGCAAAAGATACCAAAGAAGATTCAAAGTGTTTAAGATTAAAATTAGCCATGCCTTGAATTAAGTGCATATTAGCAATCTCTTTAACTTTATTAACCTTACCTTTTTTATACTCAGCGTAACGAGCCAAGGCTAACTTTGACGAGCTTATCGCCTGTTGCCATTGTTCAGTATTTAAGTAAGTTTGCGCTAATAAAGCATCTGACTCGCCTGACTGTGCAATTGCACTAATACGAATCAACACCTTGATAGCTTTATTATTTTCTTTAGCGGCAAGGTAAGCTCGGGCAAGAGTGCTAAGGTTATATTTATCAGCAAAAACACTACCTTTTGCAATGGCTTGTTCCAAAATCCTAGCACTTTTATAAGGCGCACCATGAAATAAATACAGCTGCGATAAAGTAAGAACATCTGCCGACTTAATAATATAACCAGCTTGATAAGCCGCCTCCATTACCGCCATTTGTTTGTCTTCTTCAGCTATTTCACCGTACATACTTGCAAGTTGTAACCAATATTGTGGTTTATCATATAAACGCACTAGCTTTTCCATTACCTTGGTTACTTGCCTCGGTTGCTTAAGCTCATAATAACTAGCGCGTTGTAAAGTAAGCCAGTTTTCTTTCGGTAGCTTGTTTTTGACTTCAACAAGATTAATCGCCCTTTCAATATGTTTTAAGCTACTGACAAAGTTTTTGTCTTGATACAAAACTTGCGCAAATAACATTTCTTGATTAGCCGTTAATTCTTTAGCATTAGACTTTCGCCACTGAGTTAAATAAGCAAATGCCTCTTTATAGTTTTGTTGCTGCATGCTTAATTGCGCTAAAGAATAGAGTGTTGAAATGATCAAACTATCAGGAATAGCGGTCTCAGCAATAACTCTGTTAAAGCTATCAACAGCTAAATCAATATCGTCATTGCCATAATACATAAAACCGTAAAAATTGAATAACATCGCGCGCTCATAACTATTTAAACTATCAAGGCGATCTTCTACTTCTGCTAATACCGCAAAACCTTCTATTTTGTCACCTTCATCAGCTAGTTGCTGCGCCCTTGCTAATTGTGCATAAACGCGATTACGCATGGCTGGTACTTTTTTGCTTGCGCGATAACTTTGTTTTTTAACTGCCGCTTTGTCACTATTATCTACCGAACTGTCTACAGCAAAACTTTTATTAACTGTAAACATGACAAGTAGTATCAATGCTGATGTTAGTAGTAAGGCGTTTTTACTATTCATTATCTTAATCCTTATTTATTTGTTAATTTTTAACCATCAATCTCAAAACTAATTTTGTTTTGTACGCCAGCAACTTCCATTGCAATACCATCAACAACACGTGGTTTGTATTTGAACTTTGCCACCGCATCAAGAGCAGCTCTATCAAATACTCCCTCAGGTTTCGCTTGCACTACCATGGCATTACTAACAGCCCCTGTTTTGGTCACTACAAACTCAACAATAACAAACCCTTCAATACCACGAGACTGTGCTCTACGCGGGTAAACGGCAGCAACCTTAACAATCGGTAAATAATCACCATCACCACTGTCTAAACTCAAACCACCTGACAAGCCCATATCAGTTTGTATATCTGCGGCAAAACTACTTTTTATTGCATTGGTATTTGGATTAGCCTGTTGCATTTTAGGTGCTGTCATTGGCGGTGGTGGCTCTTTGGGTTTAGCTGGTTTTTGTGGCTTACGCTCTTTTTTAACGATTGCTTCATCTTTTTTTAAGCGGATAAAGTCAAGTACATTACCCTTGGCAGGGTCTGTCATCACTTCATTGCCACCAGCAATTAATTTCTGCATGCCCAAAAGTAAAAGAAAAGTCATACTTAATGCCAATGCTCCTGCTATCGCATATCGAGCGCCACTGCGTACTATGATTCGTTTCGACATATGTTGTGACATGTGCTGTGACATATTCCGTGACATATCAAGCCTCTTGCGCAGCAATTGAGACATCATAAACACCAGCAGCACGGGCCGAGTCCATTACCTTTATTAAGGTCTCGGTAGTAGATTTTTTATCTGCTTGAATAACCACAGTTCCTTGTGGGTTTTCTGCTTTTAGGCGTTCAATATTCGCTTGTACGCTACGGATATCAACTTTACGTTTATTGATCCAAATATCACCTTTATCACTAATAGCAACTAAGATATTGGCACGTTCTTTTTTTACTGCGGTAGCCGCTTCCGGCCGATTAACATCAATACCGGCTTCTTTAACAAATGAAGCAGTGACAATAAAAAAGATTAACAAGATAAAGACCACATCAAGCATGGGGGTCATATCTATTTCTTCTTTCTCATCTTGATCTTGTAACATTTGGTTTAAGTGACGCATAACTAACTCCTAAAACTTCTATTTTTTAGATAACTACTTCACTAAATACAAAGCAGCTAACTGTTGTTAATTTAATGGCTAACCGCCAAGTTATCAGCGAGTAACTCTGCTTCTTTTTTGGCATTTCGGCGTAACCAGGTCACTGTAAATACTCCTGACAAGGAACCAACCATACCTGCCATGGTAGGAATCGTTGCCCGTGATACACCCGAGGCCATTGACCTAGCATTTCCACTGCCCGAGATTGCCATGACATCAAACACTTCAATCATGCCTGTTACTGTGCCAAGTAAACCTAACAAGGGGCACAACACCACTAAAGATTGAATGAGTACTAAATTACGGTTTAGCTTAGTGGTACCGCGAGAAATTAATGCTTTACGTATTTGCTGGCTGTACCAAGACGTTTGCTCGTTTCGACCTTGCCAGACACTAACCATGTGTTTCTTTACACTGCGATAACTGTAAAAAACAAAAACAAAGCGTTCAAAAATCAGCAACCACATAATGAAGATTACGGCGGCAATGACGATTAAAACTTGCCCACCAGTATCCATAAATTCAGTTATTGCACTCGCGGCGTCGTTAAATTCCGTTAGCAAAATCACTATTTATGCTCCTTGACCTGCAAGTGTTTGGCTTTGAACTATCTCAGTTTTCTCAACTAGCTCAGCTGATTCTGCATTTTCGGCAATGATACCGGTACTTTCTTGTTGTAAAATATTAATAATGTTACGACTACGACCATTTAAGTAAGCAAATATAAAGACCATTGGAATGGCAACAACTAAACCTAGAACGGTAGTGACAAGGGCTTGAGAAATACCGCCAGCCATGAGCTTAGGATCACCAGTACCAAACAAAGTAATCGCTTGGAAGGTATTAATCATACCTGTTACCGTACCGAGTAATCCGATTAGCGGTGCAACGACTGAGATGATTTTAATTAAGGTGAGACGCTTTGATAACTTAGGCACTTCTCTTAAAATAGACTCAGACAATTTAAGCTCTAAGGTTTCGGTATCTAAATGTGGATTATTCTCTTTAACCTGCATAACACGACCCAGTGGGTTGTCACTCGATGCAGTGGATGATTTAAGCTGACGTTCAACTTTAGAGCCTATAATAACTAAGCTCACTAAACGCTCTAGCGCGATTAACAGACCAACAAAACCAATAGCCAAAATGATATAACCCACAGGTCCACCTTGGTCGACACGCTCTTTCAAGTCAGGTGCTTGCACCAATAAACTTAAGATTGAACCACCCGTTGGGTCTAAAGCAAAAGCAGTTGTTGCACCTTTATTATTAATTAACTCACTGGTAGTAGCTAAATATCGACTAGAGGGTTGTCTAATAAGCTCAGCAACAGTGCCGGTTTCATCTATGTACTCTAAGTACTTACCGTCTGAAATTAAGTTAAAACCTCCTACACGGGTAACAGCAGAATTTTTGCGGTCGCCATTGGCTAAAACAACTTCACGAGTAAAGGTTGTCACTTTACCGCTTTGGGTCATTTCACGTTGTAATTCAAACCATAAACGTTCAATGTCGTTAATGGATGCAAGTTTTGAACTTGAACCCATGCTCTGTGCAAATTCATCTAAAAACAGCCCTCGTCCGGGGATTTGTGCCGATATAACTGAGGTTTGAAACTTACTGCGGGTATCACCTGAAACTTGTTGCAGCACACCAAATAGCTCTTTTAATTCACCTAAACGTTTATCTAACGCTTCGGCCCTATTAGCCAGTTTCACTTCATTATCGCTAAAGTTTTGCTCAAGTTTTATACTTAGTACTAAAGCGTTATCACGTTGATAACTCATGTCATTCAGCATATTTTGCTGTTGGTTAACTTTGGCTTTAAATTGACTTTCTCTGGTTTTGTTTTGCTTAGTTTGTGTAATTTGACCTTGCGCTAGTTGGTTTAATAAATCATCTAGATTCACTGCCTCTTGTGCGTAGCTAATACCCACACTACTAAAAGCAGCTAAGGCGAGTGAAAGAACAGAAGTAGTCATTGCCTGCTTGCCGTTGCTATTGAATATTTTAGAAAGAATAGTCATTATTAATTACTCTGCTGGTGTCGAAGATTGGTTAATGGACACTACCGCCCCTGAGATAGGTACAAGAATTAGGTCTGGCGCTAGTTGTTTTCGCGCAATACGTAAGGCTTTATTAATGCCTAAACGATAGTCTTGCGATAAGGTTTTCCATTGCCCTGTTTGGCCGGTTTTTCCTGATAATTTCTGCCATTCCCCCAAACGACTACCATCTCGAGTTTGATACACTAAGCTCACTCGGCCGATACGTAAAAAATCAACATCCATTTTTTTACCTTCAATAGGTAAAACACCGCTATAAGCCTCAATAGTTCGGCCGTAATCAACTTCAATTTGGTATGCCTCTACTACACGGCGAAACTTCTCAGAAACGGCTATATCAGCACGTTTCATCATAGATTTTAAATCAGCAACACGCTTGGTACGCTCATTGGGTAAGAAAGGCACATCAAGCTTAACAAAAGCAGCTAAGGTACTAATCATACGTGCCATTAAAGGTGATATTTGGCGTTCAATAACACTCACTTCTTCCATCGACTTTGCTATTTGAGCTAATTCAGTTAATTGACTATCAAGCTGTGTTTGCATTTGTTGGTTATAAATACTGAGACCATCAACTTCTTTTGTTACCACATGAAATTGCTGTAGCTTAGTTTGTACTTGCTCAGTTAAGTTATTTACTCTCTGTTGTGATTTTACGGCAGATTGGTTAATTTTTTGACCTGCATTAACAACCTTACTTAATGAGGTTTCACTGGATGGATCAGTAGCATTTGCTGAAGTAGCAAAGATTAAGCTACTAGCACTAAGGCTAAGGTATAAGCTTGCTTTGGCGAGTTTAGACAACTTCATCGGTTTACCCTTTCTCTTAATCTCTTATTAATAAGAGTCTGATAAATTATAAATACCAAGAGTAATCTGCATTGTTAAATGCTCTTATTGGTATCCAAGAATGTGACAAAGTGTACCGAGGGAATATGACAGTTAAACTGAAGAAATATTACGCTTGTATTGCATTAAGATGTCACTTAAATGACAAGAAAAAAAGAGAACGATCAGACTTTAATTCGGAATAACAAGATATATCTGCACTATCACTTGATATGTTGGGACTGAGCAATTATAGTGCGCGTGAAATGGATTTTGACACCTAAACATTCAACTTGTTGATATTGTTAGATGTTACGATGAGCTCATATCCATTCACTTCTCCTCAGGAGCTTAAATCTACATATATAAAGGATATATATAATGAAAAAACATGCATTTCTACTTGGTTTATCTTTACTTTCTTCTACTGTTTTAGCCGATAATTACAATACCCAAGTTGATTTTGACTACCTCACTGTTGATGATTTCGATATCATAAAACTTGAAGGTACTTACTACTTTGACAGTGTAACTACTGATAATACCGCTTGGGCAGAAGCCGCTTTTATGGGCAGAAACAATAGCGCCTCTGTTAGTTACTTAGATTTTGATGGTGCTGCTTACGCATTGACTTTAGGTGGCGACTATTTCTATAACGACATATTTGTTGGCTTGGATGTTACATATACTGATACAGACTATGGCAGTAGCGATACTAACGTTTCCGGCGAAGTAGGTTACTTTTTCGCTCAAAACTGGTTAGTTTCTATTTCTGGTAATGATGAAGATTTTTCAGATTCTTTAGCACTTAATACAAAATACATTGCAACATTAGCTGATGAAGCATTTATCAATTTAGAAGCTTCATTTCTTAATGATGATAATGATTTTACTGCCGCTGCCGATTACTACTGGACAGCTCAATCAAGTGTTGGTGTAGACCTTTCTACTGAAGATGGCTATAACTTTGGTCTTAGTGCTCAACATTTCTTCACACCTGCTATTTCAGCGCGTCTTGGTTATATGTCATTGGATGACGATGATGCAATTGTTATTGGTTTATCTGGTCGCTTTTAATCATTAAAGAAAATTAACCAGTAGATAACTAATAGGTAGGGAGGACAATATCTCCCTACCTTCCTTTTCCCATTGTTAGGTTGAGCGAATTTTAGAACCAATAAATGGCCCAGCTTTACTGGTATTGCTAAATTTTTGTTTCACTTTCACATTAGCAACCAGGCCGTTAATCTCTATCTCAACTTGGCCTTTGAGCTGAAGTGCTTGTAAAAATTATTTGCTGTTATTTTACTTAAAAAGCAATGTGCCAGTACCTACCTCTTCAAGGTTAACTTGCTTGTAACCCTTACTATTTGAATCTACGCTCTTATTTTTGTTTTCAACTGCATAGGCATTGCTACTAATACCAAGAATCATAAGCAGAGTTATAATCGGAGCTATAGCTGAAAAAATAAAAATAGAATGAAAAATGTCGAGCAACCATCAGTAAAAAATAAAGGGAGTTAATGATAGCTCGACCAAAGTTGGGAGGGGCTGAAAGCTTAATTTATATCAGCTAATGTTTGCGTTTGTGCAAGCACTTGCTTTGGTATAATGACTTGCTGTGTTGTTACTTCAGGTGTTGTTACTTCAGCCGCAGATACTTTCTGCTCTAGTACTTTCTGCTTTGCTACTTTCTGCTCAGAAGAAGTCATATGATTTTGAGCTACGTCCTGCTCAGAGACAATAACTTGCTCTTGGGCAAATAATTGCACATCAACACGACGCTCATTGAAGTTACTACTTGTAGTACGGTTAGCTTGCATAGACTGACTTTCACCAAATGCTTCAGTGTTAATATACTGTTCATCAACACCTAGGTTAACAAGCATTGTTTTCACCGACTCAATTCTTGCTTGAGATAGTTTTAAGTTACTTGCTTCGCTGCCACTTGGATCGGAATAACCTGACAGGTGCACCGTCAACTCAGGGTTATCTTGCATCATCATAGCTAAATGCTCAATTTGGGCAGTGTAGAAAGATTCAACTTGTGCTGAGTCTACTTCAAAGCGAAGGTTTAACTTAAGTTGCTCTAATTTATCAGCATGGTTTAATGTTTTTTCTGTCAACGCTAACTCCTGTGTTAACAGCTGTTGAGTTTTCTCACTTTGCGCCAGACGTTCTTCCAAGCTCTGCTTGTCATTACTCAGCGATTGCATTGCCATTTTGTTTTTGACTAAATGTATCTCTGCGAGTTCTATTTGATCTTTTTGTTCCTGAGAATGGCCAATAAATAAGCCTATAGTACCGGCAACGATTAAACCAACAGGACCGGCAATCAAGCCACCAATTACAGCACCTGTGCTTAGTCCAATTATTTCATTGCTATTGTCACTGCTAATATCATTTTTACTCGTCGTTGATGAAGCCATAGCAGGAGTCATTGCCAGTGTTAAAATAATGCTTGTGGCGATTAGTTGTTTTTTCATAGTTGTACCCTCAATAATTTATTTAATATGTCTTAAAGTCATTTACTATTTTTAAGATTGGTTAATGTTGCTTACGGGATCTATTAAACAACAATGAAAGGGCAAAAGAGGGGTTGAATAATGGCAATGTAATGAGCAATTGTGGCGAAAAAAGGGCAATCACCGTTTGACTCTATTTATGTTGGATTTTATGGTAGATAATGTTGAACAATAGTTTAATGACATCATTTATCTCTGCATATAAATAACGTCATAAACGCTGCCACTAATTTTTCACACTAAACAATGTCGTTAAAAGGACGCTCAATGAGCCGAAGTATTGCTATCGTTGAAGACGATATTTCCATCAGAAAAAATTATACTGAGCTTTTAGAAAAGCAAGGTTATAAAGTACAAGCTTACAGTAATCGCAAGCAAGCCCAGCAAGCTTTAACAGAGAAGTTACCTGATTTGGCAATAATTGATATTGGTTTAGAAGATGAGATCGATGGTGGATTTACCTTGTGCCAAGCATTGCGTCAATTATCAAGTTCATTACCTATTATTTTTCTAACGGCCCGTGATAATGACTTTGATACCGTCAGTGGTTTAAGAATGGGCGCAGATGATTATTTAACTAAAGATATTAGCTTACCGCATATGCTCGCCCGAATTGCTGCGCTGTTTAGACGAATTGAAGCAATTCATAAACCCACAAGCAATGAAGACAATATTATTTGTGGCTCACTCACTTTATGTTTAGAGCGCATGTTAGTTCATTGGCAACAGCAGTTAATTGAGCTTACCGTAACCGAGTTTTGGTTAGTGCACTCTTTAATTAGAGTGCCTGGGCATGTAAAAAGCCGCCAGCAACTGATGGAAGATGCCAAAGTGTTTGTTGATGACAGCACTATTACCTCTCACATCAAGCGTATTCGTAAAAAATTCATCTTATTAGATAATAATTTTGACTGTATCGATGCAGTTTACGGCATGGGTTATCGATGGAAAGAGGATAATTTATCTGAGCATCAAGCGGACTAATAATGAAATTTAATCGCTTCTCCTTTCGCTTCGGTTTAAGAATAAAGTTATTTTTGCTTTCTCTCTTTTTATTCGCGATCCCATTATTAGGTTATCAATACGTATGGGAAATGGAAAAATATTTACGTGTTGGCCAAGAAAAAACCTTAATGGGTACAGTTCGTGCAGTCGCAACGGCTCTTCATGAACGGCCAAAGTTATTTAATCGACAAGCCAGTTTCTTACCGTCAGTACAAAAAGGCCGAGATTTATACGCCTACCCTATTGTTGATCCTATCCAACTCGACGGAAAATTAGATGATTGGCATAATCAACAGCGATCATTAAATTACCAACAAGATTATTTAATTGAAGGACATGATATTTATCAACCACAAAGTATCTCTTTTCAACATATGGTGGGTAAATACCGTGATCATCTTTACGCCTATTTTTCAGTAACAGACGACAGCGTTGTTTATAGAGCTGAAAACAGTTTAAAAATAGATAGAAATGACTTATTACAAATTGCATTCATTACCCCTGAAGGTGATTTTCGTCGCTATATTATCTCAACCAAAGCGCCTGGCTGGGTAACCGCTTATGAGATTGATCTTAATGCATCCACAGGCTTATCCAACACTTCAACAAACAGCTCGCAAGACAGTTCCTTCGATAATAAACCTTTAGCTCCAGAGCCCAGAATTCAGGGAGTATGGATTGAAACAGAGCAAGGCTACACTATTGAATTACGACTGCCATTAACCTTATTAGGAAGCCAATTAAGTTTTGCGATTAGTGACATTGATCAACACCGCAAAGATCAAAAAATCACCTTAGGTACGTCACCATTTAAGCAAGCAGATCAATTAGGCACAGTTTTATTACCTTCCCCTGAAATTGAACGTATTTTAAAAGGTTTAGATCATAGTGAATCTCGAATATGGGTAGTCGACAAGCATGGTCGAGTATTAGCAAAAGCCGGTGATATTAAAAATTCAGTCGGTGTTTGGGGAAAAATGACCAAGCCTGCTCTTAAAGACACTTGGTACCGGCCATTTCAACAGCAATTATTAGCAATATATGACAAAATTTTAACGACACCACCCAAAGATTTTAATGATCAACTATATGACGTAGCTCACTTACAAGGTAGTCATCTAACAAAGGCATTAAATGGTAAACACGGCGCAACTTGGCGTTTAACAACAGATAATAAAGCCGTTATTTTATCTGCTGCTTATCCAATATACAGTGATGGCGAAGTAAAAGGCGCGGTCATTGCTGAAGAAACCACTAATGGTATTAGAACCTTAAGAAATCAAGCGTTACAAAGTTGGTTTAACGTTATTTTAGCGGTAATGGGATTGGGTACCTTTGCCCTGTTTGTGTTTGCATCTCGCACCTCAAATCGAATTCGAGCATTGCGTAACCAAACAGAACAAGCGATTGATGAACAAGGTAAAATAATTAACCCCATAGCAATAAGCAAGGCATCTGATGAAGTTGGTGATTTACAGCGTAGTTTCGCTTTAATGGTTCAACGCTTAAGCCAATATACACAATACCTTCAAGGCATGTCGGCAAGTTTATCCCATGAATTAAGAACGCCCGTAGCCGTGGTAAAATCGTCTCTCGAATCGTTAGAACTTGATTTACCCGCCAGCCAAGATAACGTCTACATGCATAGAGCAAAAGAAGGCGTTAATCGCTTATCTACCATTTTAACGTTAATGAGCGAAGCCACTCGCTTAGAGCAAAGTTTACAAAATACCGAGCGGGTAAGTTATGCCATAGACGAAGTTGTTTCGGGATGCGTGCAAGGTTACCAATTAACTCAACCTCAGCAAGCTTTTACGCTTTCAATCGATGCATTTGACGATAGCGTAAGCAATAAAGAAAACCAGGTTAATGGTGGGCCCGAACTACTTGCCCAACTTTTAGATAAATTACTGGCCAATGCAGTAGAGTTTTCTACGATAAATACCAATATAGATATAAAACTAATACGTAAAAATGATCTCTTTATTTTAACCATTGGCAATATAGGTGAATTATTACCTACAGCGATGCAAGATCGTTTGTTTGATTCTATGGTATCAGTACGCAAGAATAAGCAAAGTCAGCAGCCCCATTTAGGTTTAGGCCTTTACATTGCTCAGCTAATTGCACACTTTCACTATGGTATCGTTGAATTAATTAATAATAAAAATGCGACTGGTGTTGATGCCATAGTAACGATTCCCACAGCAAAAAAATAAAGATTAGTCCGTGCAGTAATTATAATTATCGGAGAGTAATTAAGTTCCATATCAAGTATTAAATATTCTTACTGAAATTGCTAAAAAATCTCAATCACTGAAGCTTATAATGATCACTTTGTGCGCTTAGTTGACGTTATCTGCTGGTTGTTCTTTAGGTCAACTGATAGCCATAAGCTGACATTAGGTTTATACCTGTACTTGAAACTTGTTAGCCTAAAACTGCCACATATAATTTAAATATGTCTATTAATTTACACCTAAAATCTTATTCAATATTTTTCGTACAAATATCTACCCAATCTCAAAATCGGACAATAGAATCAACTAGAGCCCACATAAAATTAGAGTAATAAATCTAATGCGCTTTCGCCCTCAAAGTGCCATAGAAACCTCTAATCTCGTGATCTAAATTTAAAGTATGTAGCAGACCATGTCACATGTTTTTTATCATGTGTTCAATTAAAGAATTATACTGTTGCAATGGGACTGTTCATATCTTCAGTTTTGATTGTAACTACTGTCTCAATAGGATGATCCACTATGAGATATTGCTTCATTTGTGATAAGTATTGCCAGTTATATGGTTGCTCTCTTATACATTTTTCTAAACGTGTGTACACAAGTTTGGAAACAGCGTCTGATTTTAGGAGTTCAGGTCTTATGGGCTCGTGAATTTTAATTTCAAGCCTTCCATTTTTAAAGTCGGCAACACCTGAGACTACAGCAGCCCCTGTTTTTGAAACCATATACTCTATTCCTGACATGCCTGCCATTATTTTATTGAACATAGGTACAGCTATAAAAGCACTACTGTACTGAAATATGTCTGGGTACATTGATAACCACATACCATTTCTTAAAGATCTAATGGATTTAACTAGATCTCTAGTGTTGTTATGAAAAATTAATATATCTTCTTCATCGCTATCAAATACTTCTAAGTGTTTAGCGTTTCCTGAATTAACATCTTTAGAATCAAAGAAAGTACCTAATTTACTTTTATTGGCGGTTAAAAAATTGCTTAAACCAATAGCAGCAATTGATTGTATGGATTGGTGAGGTGTTATTATTATTGCCCCTTCGTTACTTTTTGCAAGTAACAAGGCCTGTGGGTGTATTTTGTAATCTACAAATTCCGTTATGAACTTGATTCGAGACTTTGGCGATAATTTTCCATACCACCGCTGTAAAAGTTGACCTCTAGAAAAGGTTATGAAGTGCTTTATTGTGTCGATTTCAGCCTTATTATTGCTATAGCCGAAGAAGTAAGTCAGGTTATATTTAATTACGGTCTTATTTACTGAAATAATGTACTTATAATAACCCATTATCCAGGCAAATATCGAAATAACATACAACGCAGCTTTCATACAACTTTCTCTTTTTGATGGCGTAAGATCAGTTTTTTTAGGGCTTCTTTCTTTATCTTCATTGGAATTGAATAAAAGGGAAAATACCTCGATATATTTTCGAGACTCGTATCATTTTTGCTACTCTTTATATACTCAGTAATGATTGTAGTAATGTCATTCACTATTTTGACTTTACCTTCCCTTGAGTTCATATCTGCAAAGCACGAACTAATTGCATAATCATCCATTTTGATATAACTGATAATATTCTCTGAATTTTTTAGCAATGCAAAAATTGTAAGGGGTAACTCATAATCTAGCGTTAATACTGATGTATTTACATTAAAGTTAGCAGGTTCTACATCTGTATCAGGGGTATAAATAAAAATAGTCTTTTCTACTTCTTTCCACTTAGCTTTAAACTCAAGGTATGTGCATTGAGTATTATTACTTAATTTATTACTTGCTCCTAGTTTACAAATTTTATAATCAGTATTATCTTTTACATATTTATAGAATATATCATTGTCTGTCTGATTAAATGATTCAAAAAAAAGAACATTATGGTTTCCATTAAAGGTATCAATTCGATCATAAGTTTTTGTTATGTTCCGCAACCACCTATTTACACAGTTCTTTAACTTAAACTTAACACTAGTTTCCTTCTTAAGAACCTTTGATAAAACATAATTAAAATCACCTTGATTTGCCATTATAAAGCTCCCTATTCCTATATGAGTTACTGACTAAATGAATGGTTCGCATTGTGATCCTTAATATGCCGACAACCATAAATAACATTAAGATAAGCCCTAACACTCCACCAAGTAACGTCATAATAGTTATTTCCGAATTAACTCCATCATAAAGGCTCTTAAGTAGGTTGAGTTGATTATTGAAGAAGCTGGCTATTAGTAAAATGTAAAGAACAGCTATAGCGATATAGCAATATGCAAATACAATATTCCTCACACCTACTGACCTAAACGAAAACAGACCTCTAGCCACATAACTATGAAGGTTATTAACATCAAGTACATCGCACAAAATCCAGTATCCATCAAACTTAAACAAAGGATTTAAAGTAAATATAATTGATATTGTAATTAGATTACTAGCTGATATTGCCGTAGCACTTTCAAACACAATTCCATAAGAGATGACTACCAACAGAAATATTAATTGGAAAAATACACCACCAAATGAAACCCATGCACGTTCAGATTTAGTTAGTTTCCAACTTTCATTTACATCAGCATACAGAATGGGAAATATATAATACAATCCGAAACCAATTTCACCTGCCTTACCGGTGTATTTTGTCAGCGCACTAGCATGACCAATTTCGTGAAATATCACACTCAAAAAATATAATAGTAAAATAAGTATTGGGTCACTTAAAAAAAGAAATTGATTAAACTCTATTACTCTAATTTCTTCACCATATATGCCAAAACAATAAAATAGTAAAACAGCTAAAATGATAAGTTGTGTTTTTGTAAAGAGAATTGTAAAGGGTTTCGATAATGTTGTTACTGACTTACTACTCAATAGCTCTAAAGTAAAAATAAAACCTTCAAGACCATGCTTTTTATTATCGACCCCATCACCAAGTAAACTTAGTTTATGCAAACCTTCGATAACACTTTTGGAAATTAACCCGTTGTTTTTACAATATAGATCAAATTCATCTGCTGTATTGGAGTGCGATTGGACTTTTTCTAGGAATAGGTTTAATTCGGGGGATATTTCACTATAACTACCATTTATTTTTAGTAGATATCGTTCAGCCTCATTAGAGACTGAAAGTGAAAATTTTGAAAATTTTATTGGAAATTCCATTTCCTGTATATTTCCGATTTTAATTAATAAAAGAGGCCTAAGCCTCTATGAAATTATAAGTATTACTTAATATGGGTTACTACATGAATTTGGTTGAATACCATCTTCGCATGGTTCCAATATTTGCGCATCAGTTACTGCGGTGCTAATGATCTGCATCTCTAAACGTGTGTCTAGTTGTTCTACATCAAAAATACTACTATCCATTATTTTCTCCATTTTTTATTGTTCGAGGTTACCCTCTATTCCTTTTGGTACGATACCAGAAGTGAATTCTTTTAGAATCAATTCTCAAATAATTACCTTGAATTATATTTACAGAATAAATAAATCTTGTAAAGATTTATTTAACATTGGAATATTCACTCATACTTATTATTGAAACTAAGTCTGGTCTCCTTAATAGTTACTGTAACTCTAGACTAGTTGCTAGCGTTGCAAAGACCATACATAGCCATAGAACTATTAAATATTTAATGCACAAAAAATCACGTAAATTGATGTTAATCGAATGTCCGGTTTCGGTGTTTTTATTAAAGATTGAATTTTAATTATTCAAGTCTTTACATGAAATATTAGAACAACTTCATTATAGGATTCAAGGCAGCTTAGTCGGCTCACTTGACGCTAGGTAAGCCAAAGCTAACGTCCGGTTTCGTATCTAAGTGAACATAAATGTGCCCAACCTTGGGGACTAATTTAGGTCAGTAATGTGGTAAAAACTGAACGGGTTTACTGAAAATTTAGTAAAAAATTTGTGCGTATTTCAATTTGATTAACAAAGTAAAAACGCAGTATAGTTTTCGAAAACCATACTGCGTATATAATTAAAATTACAAACGATTAATTTTGCTAAAAATCCCATTTCAAGGCGACTTCAAAAGATACCCCTCGAGTTTCACTGCGCATTAACGTGTCTTCAAACTCAAGTTCCTTATCTTGATTTAAGATATTTTGTACCTTAAATTTCAACGTTGATGAGTATGTTGGATAGTAGGTATAGACCATATCAAGGGAATGGAATGGTTGCTCATACGCATCATCCTTACCATCTATTCCCGGTATGATTATACGCTCAGCAAATACGTTATAAGCAAGTGTTGCACTGTGATTGCCATTAGGTGCATCCCAACCTAAGTTCATATTAACCACCCAAGGTGAATGTCCGGTCATGGCACGTGTAGGGTTAGTAATAGTGGTAGAAACCCCCGTTTGCTCAACCACTTTTTGAGTATCTATGTTTATCTCTGACTCACTTATCGTAAAATTACTAGATAAGAAGAAGTCTCCGCCATGCATACCGGCAAAGTCCCCCAAGAAGGCAAAGTCTTTTAAAAACTCTACTTCAAGTCCATAAACATAACCGTCTTCTGCATTGGCAATTCTGATTAAGGGTGGGCCATCTTGTGCCGGTGATTGTACTGCTTCTATAGGTTGGTCCATATCCTTGTAGAATAAACCAAACGAAAGGTTATCACCTGTAGGTAAGTACCATTCCCAACGCAAATCATAATTATCAATGGCGGTACTATTTACGCTTGGCGTACCACCAATCGGAAAACCGGTCAAAGGGTCAATATAAGTAGCTGGCGCTACCTCTCGAATATCGGGACGGATGGTGGTTTGTGCATAGGAAGCACGAAACTGCATTTCATTATTGAGCAAATAAGTGAGCGCTAATGCGCCAAAAACATCATCCTCTTTAAACGCAAGTGCAGCTAAATCATCTGTTGTAGGCTGTGCAGGTAAATCGAATTGACCTGTTGCGGGATCTAATGGTGCAACAACTTGACGAAAATCTTCATAACGTAGCCCTAAGTTTACTCTCCACTTTTGTGCAATGAAAAAGTCACTATCAATAAAGTAAGCATCTACCAACTGAGCCGAGTAGTAATCATCACCATCAATAGAGGTATCATTAAGAATTAGTTCATTCGCTGTTAACGGCTGATTTAGCATGACATCATCATTTAAAATGACAGCCATTTGATATCCACTAAAGTCTAAATTGTCAAAGGCAAGCGTGTTGATATCTATACGTCTTGCCATAGCATCACGGGTCTTTTCGATAAAATTACCGCCGGCTTTGATCTCTAATTCGACATTACTAAAGTTAACCGGTAAAGAAAAGCTAAAACCATAGTTTTCAACCTTATCATCTAAGTCTTGAAAGCTATAACGAGAAGCTTTTTTCGCGTTGCGTAGTGAGCTTTCATTGATGGGGTCAAAGATACCATCTTCTGCTTGGCTATTAGAGCCGTCGGCAATGATATAGCGGGTTGATATATTGCCAGGAGCATAACGGTTCGAACGGGCATCAGAGTAAAACCAATCTGCACCTAAGTTCCAAAGTCCAGCGAAGTTATGTGTGCCTCTAATTTGATTGGCGATCATTTCTCGCTCTTCATAAATAACTTCACTATCACGTATTCTTACCCCATCACTAATGGTGTTATTACTGTTATTGCCGAGTTTATCGCGTATTTCATCTCGGGTGTCGTGCAAAATTAACGAACTGAAATCAATGCGGTGATCACGTTGAAACTCTAAGCCAACATTGAACATGGCTGAAAACCGTACTGTATGTTCAGTAGAGTGAATATCATCAAAACCACGTACCATAGACCAGCTATCCCCCTCGCCTTCCCTACCTTCTTGGAAGGTAAAGTCCTGCCCTTCATACTCTTCTGATACTTGCCATTTATTATCATACGAAACAGCGGTTAAGAAACCTAAGCGGAAGTCGTCAAAATCAAAACGATTACCTAAGGTGACATCAAAGCCGGTATTAGGATTAATACTGGTAGCTTGTGGGTCATAGTCACGGTTCAACTGTGCAGCAATTTCACGATTTTCTTGCTGTGACAAGTCATTTAAAGAAGTACGACTTTGCCATAATTTTTGCAGTGCTTGTGGCGCAGCACGGGTACCATCATCCATGCCATACCAATCATCTTCACCGCCGTTATAACTTAAGCCATCATCAAAATTATTGCTGTTACCACCCAACTTGCCTTGCATGGTAAAAACAAAATCCGTTGGAATTGTTTTTAGACGTATATCAACATTACCGCCAGCAAAATGCGCTGGCATGTTAGCAGAATACGATTTTTGTACTGACAATGACTCTATAATAGATGCGGGAAATAAATCCAGCGGGATCACTGTACGTGTTGGATCTGGGCTCGGTACTGCGGCACCATTAAGTTGCGTACTAGAAAACCGCTCACCTAAACCACGCACATAAATGTACTTGCCATCAACCAAAGTGATACCCGTTACTCGGCGTAATGCCGCAGCGGCATCAGAGTCACCGGTACGTGATATTTGCTCCGCACCAAGGATATCAGCAATAAAAGCTTGGTTTTTTCGCTCTTGCATGACTGCACTAGCGGTACCTTTTAAGCGACTTGCTTTGACAATCACTTCTTCCATCGCCTGCTCATCAACATTATCTTGTTGCGCTGACTCAGCATAAGCGTTTGATAAACCACAGCTAGCGGCCAGTGCCAGAGTGAGCATGGAGTATTTGAATTTTGTTTTCATTGAAAACCTCTTGAAACTTCTTTACCGGGAAAAGAAAAAACAACCCGCTGCAACCTAGTCATTCGCGAGGGCTAGGAGCCTAGTTTAATGACCCTAGAATCAGGACTAGAAATAACCAGAATGACCTGTGCTTTCTATATAATTAATTTGCGGTAGAAACTAACATGCGAGATAAATTAAAATGCTGTAGTCGCTAATTGTTCTTAGAGCAACTACAGCATTGAGTTTTATCGCTTATTAATCTTCTAAACCAACAGTCCAGTTAGCCGTCCAGTTATTCTCTGCTGAGACTGCACCTATGTGTGTGGCACTTTCGAAAAATGCGTGACCGGTAAAATCTTTCGCTGGGGTAGCATCGATAGTGAAAATTCCGTTCAGTACCGCAGCTATATCAGCAGCAGTGCTATTATTAACATTCAAGCTAGGGTTTTGATTCAATGCCCAATCCTCGGTATTTAACAGCACTGATGTATCTTCTGCTTTAGCACTTTTAAAGTTCTCACTACAAGCGAATACTGAGTTTGAAATAACCGTTTCACCGGCGATTGCTTGCTCAGCAGTAACGGAACTCGTTGCGCCACCTTCAATTTCTAAACACTCGCCAGCAGCATTGGTAACGACAAAGTTATGTAATTGTGCCTTAGTGCCTTCACGTAAATAAATACCTTCAGAATCTTTATCCGCGGTATCAAAGGCGTTACCTATGATAGTCATGTTGGCAATGGTAGGGTTAGATTGTGGTAACTTGTTTGGCATAGAGCCGTCGTTATCACCTTCAATGCCACGGTTAGCTGCACTATTATCTGGTGCATGTTTCACTAATACATATTGCAAGTTGCCACGGTAACCGTTATCCCAATCAACGCTATCATCTTGGTTAGAGGTCAATACCACATACTTGGCATTTACTGTACCGCCGAAGAACTCAATACCATCATCAGCATTTTCATGTACTTGAATATATTCTACTTTTGTACCTGAGCCGACACCGCCAAAAGTAATACCATTTAGCTCGTTATCCGGGGCAATTTCATAACCCGCATGTTTAACGACGACATAACGTAGAGTGCCTGAACTATCGCTATCATTAGTGCCGCCAAATACCGCTCCTTCTTGCACCCCCTCTACTTGTAAAGCACAGTCACTGCCATCCGTTGGACATTTGTTTGACTGAGCATTGCCTAACAGCACAATACCGCCCCATTGACCTGCAGTAGTCTCACCGCCGGTGATATCTTCACTGGAAGTAAAAGTAATTGGCGCGCTGGCACTACCATTGGCTTCAATTTTTGAATCACGACTAACAACGAGGTAATCACCACCTGAGCGACCAAATATAGTGGTGCCTGCTTCAATGTTTAACGTGGCACTATTGGTTTTATCATCACCAATAAATACTGGACCACTTAAGGCATACAAGTTATTTGCCGTTAAGGTTAAATTAGTGGTGATGGTGCCTGATAGTTGACATGTTGTGGTTACACCATCAGCGGGTGAAATGGCGCTAGTACCTGTTGGACAACCTTGTGTTTCTGCTGGGGCGGTAACAACACCACCACCAAAGCCAAATGCCCAACCTTGTCGCCAATCATTGTTAGTAGCATCAGAGCCGTCGAATGCGCCAATATAATCAACACTGTCAAACCAAGCATCCTGGGTAGTGGCAACATCTTGTCCAGCATTATCAGCAATTAATGGCGAACCACTATCAGGTATACCCGTTTCACCAATAAGAATTGAATTGCTGATGCTGTTTGATGGCTCTGTTGTAAACCAAGTTGCTAAATCAAGTAACACTGATTTATCTTCGGCTTTAGCATCTTTGAAGTTTTCATTGTTATTACAAGCCATCACTACATTTTGCATAACAATTTTACCGTTATTAGCATTATCAACGGTTACTGATGAAGTTGCACCGCCTTCAAGCTCAAAGCACTCGCCCATTTCACTTGGACCAGTAATAAGAGTATTAAAGATTTTAGCGGCTGTGCCTTCACGTAAATAAATACCTTCAGAGTCTTTATCTGCGGTATCAAAATTATTGCCGATAATGGTCATGTTGGCGATGGTCGGGTTTGATTGTGGCTCTTTATCAGGGCTTGAACCGTCGTTATCACCTTCTATAGCGCGGTTTGCTTCACCTGCATTTTTCGCATGCTCAATATAGATATGTTGAAGTTTACCTTTAAAGCCGTTATCCCAATCAACACTGTCATCTCTGTTGCCCGTTAACACTAAATGTTTAGCATTTACTGCACCACCAAAGAACTCAACACCATCATCAGCATTAGCATGAACTTGGATATAATCAACGACAGTGCCAGAGCCAACACCACCAAAAGTAATGCCGTTTAATTCATTATCTGGAGCAATTTCAAACCCAGCGTACTTAACAACTACATATTTTAAAATACCTGAATTATCTTGCCAATCAGTACCACCAAATACTGCCCCTTCGGCCACACCTTCAACTTGTAGTGCACAATCACTGCCATCAGTTGGACATTTGTTTGATGGCGCATTACCTAAAATAACTAAACCACCCCATTGTCCTGCGGTTGTCGCTTCGCCTTTAACATCTTGAATAGATGTCAAAATAATTGGCTTAGTTTTACTACCCTCTGCCATTATTTGAGCATCACGATGAACAACAATGTAGTCATTACCTGATTGACCAAACAGTACCGCGCCTGGCTCGATGGTAAGCACAACATCAGTATCTGGATTACGTGTTTTGGCTTTTTGATTGTCAGTGCTTCGTGATTGAGAAGCTTGTACAGCAACACCACCCACTTCCAAAGCACCACTAATTGCGTACATAACCGGCTTACCATCAAAGTTTGCCACCAAGGTGGTACTTTCATTAATAATGCTGTCTAACACTTGTACTTGTACATCAAAACCAAGACTAGCTGATACTTCTGCACTTAAAGTGGTGTTGGCTTTACCCGGTAAAGACTTACCATCACCAGGGCCTGGTGTTACTGGCGCTGGGTTTTCAATAATAGTATCACCTACTGAATTATCGACATCAGAAGTTAAGTTGATATCACCACCACAAGCCGTTAAACCTAAGCTTAAGGCTGTTGCTACTATACTGAATTTAAATTTTTTTTTAGTTTGCATTTCATTTGCTCCGCAGCAATTAATGAAGGATTAATTTTCACCAAATATGTGCAACCATTTGTTTAAGTTACGCACCCTTGGGTGATTAATTGTTCGTACAATGTAAATTTGATTACATAATAAGGCGGACAAATGACAGAAATGTTTTAGAACTATGACCTTTTGATGTCGTTAACATTGCAGAAAAATGACAAACATAAACATGAAATAAGAAAAAATTTACTTCTAACAAAGGCATGGCAGTTGTTTGTGAATACAGCTGTGAATAACTTATCGTTAATCCAGCCCATAAAAATTAGTTTTAAAAAACCTCTAAAACCAACATCAGTCCTGGCAAAACCTTTGCTGGTGATAAAGTGTCATGGCTTAATTTTAAATAGAGCTTCATTAGTTGTTTTTTTGTTTTTTTGTTTTTTTGACTCAATAAAGGTAATAGCCAATTCATCGACAAATTATCGACAAATTATCGTTAAATATTAGCTAAATGATTGAAAAATAGCGTGAGATAAAAGTAATAATAAGCTATACCTAAGGCATAGATTATTCTTCGGTACAGAAAATTTAAATGGACTCAGATAAAACACACGGAAAACCCGTTACTTTGCGCTATAAAATCAGTGAATTCATTATTCGTTATTCCTTAAAAATAGCGGTATTGCTGATGGTTACAGGCATAATTAGTGCCTATTTTTTTCTAGCGAGCACCGCACAAACACTTACCAAGCAAACATCACAACTCAATGCGCAACGCTACTTAGAAGCTTTATCGGCCTTTCGTACTCTTTATACCGAAGAAGTCGTTAATACCGCTAAAAAACAAAATATCACCATAAGTCACGACTACAAGAACATCAAAAATGCCATCCCTTTGCCAGCAACTTTAAGTATGGCGTTAGGCAAAGAAATAGGTAAATTTCAATCAGGTGCTAAGACTTTTTTATATAGTCCCTATCCATTCCCTTGGCGAGCAAAAGAAAACAAAGCGATATTTAGTCAGGACTTCTCTCAGCAAGCATGGGATAGCTTAACCGATAACCCGAAAAAAGCCTTCTTTCGCTTTGAGGAAGTAAATGGCCAGATGTCGATACGATATGCGATTGCCGATGTCATGCGCGAAGGTTGTATTGATTGTCATAACAACCATGCACAAACTCCGAAGAATGATTGGCAACTCGGTGATGTAAGGGGAGTTATGGAAGTAATTTTACCCATTAATAAAGCCCAATTTGCCGCACAATCATCCCTACAAGCCACTTTCATTGTTTTGTTTACTATGATGGGCCTTATCACAATAGTACTCTTTATCTTTTTCAGTCGAATTAAAAAAGATGCCAAAAAACTGGCCGATTCAAATTTAGAGATGATGGACAAGCAGCAACAAGTCAATTTTGCCAATGAGGAAATGAGTTTAGCTATTGAACAGCTAGAACTTAAGGCAATAGAATTAGTTAGCAGTAACCAAGTAAAGGCTGACTTTATGGCTACTATGAGTCATGAAATTCGCACACCACTCAATGGTGTTATTGGTATGCTGAGTTTATTAAAGCAAAGTGAGATGAGCCATGAACAAAATCATCACACTCACCTAGCAACGGTAAGTGCCAGCTCATTATTGAACATCATCAATGACATTCTTGATTTTTCCAAAATTGAAGCAGATAAGCTATTCATTGAATCAGTAGAAATACATCTAGCTGATCTGGTTACTAACCTAAGCTCAACTATGGCACATATTGCCCACGAAAAAGGTTTAGAGCTCATCGTTGACGTTGCACAATTAAAGCATGTAGTGGCTAGAGGTGATCCTCATAGGATCAAGCAAATCCTCAGCAATCTAATCAGTAATGCCATTAAATTTACCGCAAAAGGTGAAGTTGTAATTAGCACCAACATAAGCGTTATTGATGATACTAAGTTGCAGTTTTCTTGTTCAGTAAAAGATACCGGCATCGGTATCGAGCAATCAAAATTAGACTCTATGTTTGAACGTTTTACTCAAGAAGATAGCTCAACAACACGCCAGTACGGCGGTACTGGTTTGGGGTTAGCAATAGTAAGAAAATTATGCCAACTGATGCATGGCGACATTACGGTGACTAGTCAACAAGGCCGAGGCAGCACTTTTAGTTTTACCTTGTTATTAGAGTCTTGCCGCTCAGTAAAAGCAGAGTTGCCACAATTAGACTTATCAGAATATCGAATATTAATAGTTGATGATAATAAAACCAATAGGGAAGTTTTGCATGGGCAATTAACGCTTTGGGGCGCCTGTGTTCGTCAAGCCGATAGTGCCAAGTCTGCATTAGCCTACTTAACTGAAAGCTTAAAAAAAGCAAAAGATAAACAGTTCGACATGGCCATTTTAGATATGCATATGCCCGAAATGAACGGTGCTCAACTGGGGCAGCAGATAAAAGCCAATAACAAATTAGCACATTTAAAACTCATTATGCTCACCTCTCTAGCTAGACCTGGCGATGCTCAATATTTTGCTAGTTTAGGTTTTGATTTCAGCTTACCTAAACCCGTGATCACAGCAGATCTAGCAAATGCAATAATTCAAGTAGTCAATGGCAATGAGCCAACAAAAACACAACCGGCTTTACCCGTAAAAAATGATACTAAAAAAATAACAGTTAAACCTTTACCCAAATCTACTCGCATATTATTAGTAGAAGATAATTCCATAAACCAAATTGTTGCTAAGAGTCTATTAACCAACTTAGGTGCGCAAGTTGAGATAGCGAGTAATGGCAAAGAGGCACTTTCATGTTTAGAGAATGAGCATTTTGATGCGGTGTTAATGGATTGTCAGATGCCAATAATGGACGGTTATACCGCGACTAAAGCTATTAGAAAATCTCATAGGGATTATACAGATATTTACATTATTGCCATGACAGCGAATGCTATGAGTGGTGACCGAGATAAGTGTATTGCTGCAGGTATGAATGACTACTTAACTAAACCTGTCGATATTATTGCTTTAGAAAATAGCCTATTAAAAGCATTAAACCTACCTTTGGATCAAATCGAAGCTATTACGCCACAGATAAATGAACCAAAGGTAACTGAACCAAAGGTAACTGAACCAAAGGTAACTAACAATGATACTGAAGTTAAACCCGACGAGCCTTCTGTTAGTAGCAATGCTTGGGGTAAAGAAGAATTCTATAAAAGGGTTGGCCAAAACCAGCAATTAGCTGAACGTATAGTGACTATGTATTGCCAAGATATGCCCGCAGAAATTGATAAGTTAAGCCAAGCAATTACAGCTAAGGATGATAAAGAAATTGAGGCTATTGCTCATAAAGTAAAGGGCTCAAGTGCTAACCTTGAAGCAACGATACTCGCTCAATGCGCACTTGAGATAGAGCTTGCTGTTAAAGAAAATAATAGTGACGAAATTGAATTGTTATCGATTAAGCTTAAAGATGATTTTGCTGAATTAATAGCCGAGCTTGAAGGTTTTCTCGCATATAATATGCAATAACGTCATAGCATCTATTTATCGCTTTAAATTGCCTATAGTGATGGCTGTACATAGTACTTTGACACCATGACAGCCATTACCTACAATACTCACTCTTACCTTATGCATACTAATCATTGATGAAGAAGCAAGCAATGCCAAATCAAGCCCTACCTAATAACGAAACTAATAACAAAACTGATATAACAACAGTCATCGCATTTTTTAAAACCCTACAAGATAAAATTTGTCTAGCTTTAGAAGAAGCTGACGGCTCAGGAAAGTTTGTTGAAGATAATTGGCAACGAAAAGAAGGCGGTGGAGGCAGAACTCGCGTGATGACCAATGGCACTGTTGTTGAACAAGGCGGGGTGAACTTTTCCGTGGTTTCAGGCGATAAATTACCGCCATCAGCAACAGCTCATCGACCTGAGCTTGCTGGTAGAACTTGGCAAGCTTGTGGTGTATCGCTGGTTATTCATCCAAAAAACCCACATATTCCAACATCACACGCTAATGTTCGCTTTTTCATTGCAGAAAAAGAAGGTGAAGATCCTGTTTGGTGGTTTGGTGGTGGTTTTGATTTAACGCCTTTTTATCCAAAACATGAAGATGTAGAGCATTGGCATCAAACCGCTTTTGATTTATGTCAGCCATTTGGCGAAAGTGTTTATAACGATCATAAAAAATGGTGTGATGAATACTTCTTTTTAAAACATCGTGATGAAACACGTGGTGTTGGAGGGTTATTTTTTGACGATTTAAACCAGTGGGGTTTCGATACTTGTTTTGACTATGTCAAAGCTGTAGGCCAAGGGTTTCTTGATGCTTATGTACCTATTATGCAGCGCCGTAAAGACGATGAATACAGCGAGAATGAACGCCAATTCCAGCTATATCGTCGTGGCCGCTATGTAGAATTCAATTTAGTCTTTGATCGAGGTACTTTGTTTGGTTTGCAATCGGGTGGTAGAACAGAATCTATTTTGATGTCTATGCCACCACTGGCGCGTTGGGAATATAACTTTCAAGCGGATGAAGGTAGTTGCGAGGCTCAATTAGCAGATTATTTAAGTCCAAAAGATTGGCTAAAGGTTTTATAAACAAAGCTGTGAAAGCTTAAAAGAATACTAACGTAGTAAATCGTTAAAATAAAAGTCTTATTTAATAAGGGCTAGCAATAAGCTGCTAAGCCGCCATTAAATAAGACTCTCGTCTTAGATTCTTTGTTTTACGTTGATATGAACCTTTACCCTTTTTAGCTTTTACAACCTGCATTTTATAAACTTTTGAAGTGACCAACGCCGCTAAGAAGTTACCTTTAATTTGTCCTCTGCCCAGCTCAGTTTCGTTATTGCCAACTTTCGCTAATGGCTTCTTTTGTTTACTCATGATTTACCCTTTTAAAGTGTCTTACTTATTTAACCTAAAGTTAGGAGGTTAAGTTCATTACCTCCAATGTAGTACTTTTGTATTATACGCATTAAACCCTAAATAATCAGGAGATACTATTTTTCTTGTGAGTCTACGCGTAAACTAAATGCCAACTTCCCCTTTTATTCTCTTATCAAATACAAGGACATTCAAGTAATAATGATCATTCAACAGCACAGTCATGATATTGAAACGCCAACAGGTACTATGCGTACTTATGTTTATCGCCCACAAGCAACAGGCAAGTTTCCTACTATTATTTTTTATTCTGAAATTTTCCAACAAACAGCGCCCATAGCAAGAACCGCTGCTCTGATGGCCGGTCATGGCTTTGTGGTACTCGTTCCAGAAGTTTTTCATGAATTAAACCCTATTGGCACTGTATTAGGTTATGACGATGCAGGTAAAGATAAAGGTAACCAAGACAAGTGGACTAAACCTTTAGAACACCATGATAGCGATACTCAAGCTTTAGTCCACTATATTCAACAACTAGAATATTGCACAGGGAAAATTGGTACCATGGGCGTTTGCATTGGCGGTCATTTAGCTTATCGTGCCGCTTTAAATGAAAATATTTTATCCGCCGCTTGTTTATATCCTACCGACATCCACTCATGTGACTTACCGAGCGGTAAAGGTAATGATTCTCTAACACGCACTAAAGACATTAAAGCCGAATTGCTAATGATTTTTGGCAAGCAAGATCCACACATTCCGGATGAAGGTCGCATGATCATTCACAAAAACCTTTTGGCTTCAGGCAATGTTTTCTCATGGCATGAATTTAATGCCTCTCATGCTTTTATGCGAGACGAAGGCGAGCGCTACGATCCTCAACTTGCATTAAGAGTATACGGCATGTCAGTTGAGCTATTTCAGCGTACTTTAGCTTAACTGAGTATTAGTCTAGATTCGTTCAGATTAGATTAGGAAAATAAAGTGATACGATGTTTCATTTACCTCAAATGAAACATCGTTTGGTAGTAATACCAATTACACTAATAAATTGATCAACGTAGAGTTATATTAGCGAGCTTAGAACAAGAAAGATTACTTAAACATAGTAATTCTATATTTTTTTAATTTTGTGCCGTTATTAGTTTGCAAATAAACTCCCAAAGGGCGAGTTTAAAAGGCATACATGCAGCGTTATTAATTTTGAGAAGGGAATACCATTCTCTTCAATCAATGCCTTGCCTCTACGCCTTTTAATTCTCGCTAAGTGGTCAATTAATTAATGTACTTGGTATAGTTATTTTACTGGCAAATAATGAGCAGACTCTACCTTAATATCACCACCTTGCTCTGCAAGTAAAGAGATCAACTGCTCTGGTAGAATGGGTTTACTAAACCAGTAGCCTTGAATTTCTTCACAGCCTAAGCCCCGTAAAAAATCAACATGGCTTTCTTCTTCGACGCCCTCGGCAATAAGCGATAAATTCAAACTTTTCCCTAAAGAAACAATGGTTTTGATAATGGCTCTATCTTCATCATTTTCATGGCAATCACGAATAAATGATTGGTCAATCTTCAACTTATCAATGGGGAAACGCTTTAAATAAGACAGGGATGAATAACCTGTACCAAAGTCATCTATTGATAGATGTAATCCTGTTGATTTAAGCTGCTGAAGCACAGCAAGGGTAACTTCTTCATTGTGCATGAAGACACCTTCAGTAATTTCTAATTCAAGGTTGTGTGGTGGTAGCCCCACATCAGCAAGGGCATTTCGTACTGAGTGACAAAATTGAGGATGAGTAAATTGGCGAGGTGATACATTAACCGCAACAATAATGTCGATATAACCCAAATCAACTAACTGTTTAGCAAACTGGCAAGCTTGTTCTAATATCCATTGACCTATAGGAATGATTAACCCTGATTGTTCAGCCAACGGAATAAAGTTTACTGGTGATATAATGTCACCGCCGTGTCGCCAGCGAACTAAAGTTTCAATGCCTGTAACTCGATTACTTTGAATATCTAGTTGTGGTTGAAAAACTAAGAACAATTCTTTTTTAGCAACAGCATGACGTAACTTATTAATTAATTCTATATTTTTTTGGCTATTTTCTGAAAACCTAGGCTCATAAAGACAAAAGTTATTATGTTCATCCTCGCTAGCAATGACTAAGGCGTTATGGGCACTTTTTATAAGGAAATTTCTATCATCACCATGGATGGGATAACAGCCATAGCCAAAATCTAATTCAACAAAAAATTCGCCACACTGAGTCAATAATGGCTGCTCTGCCACGTCACTAACAAGCTTAGTGAGTTGTTGCAATGCTAGTGAATTATTACTTTTACTACACAATAAACCAAACTGGCTATCGTTAGTTTGGTAAAATAAAACACCTGTGGGTAGTGCGAGAGAAATATTTTTAGCTAGTGTATTAACCAGTGCTTCTGTTGCTTCTAAACCTAGAGCACTCACTTTTTCATCAAAAGATCTAATAGAAAAAATGCCAATAGAGAACTTTTCACCTGCCTTAATAGCATTATCAATGTCATTATTAAATTTATACTGGTTTGGCAAATTTGTCGCTTGGTTATAAAATGCTAGCAGGTTGACTCGCTCTTCCGCTAATTTACGCTCGGTAACATCCTTTATGTGAATATCATAGGCATCTATTTCTTCATGCCAATAGACACTGATGTGTAAAACATGATCATTAAGCACTTGTTCAACAACACTATTATGCTCGTTCTGAGAGCTTAATTGCTGCCTTAAGGAAAGAAAATTATTTGGCAATAAGTACTCTACCTCTTCAGCTTTATAACCAACACTTACTAATAACTTATCACAAGCAGGATTAGCAAAGACAACCTCTCCTAGATTATTAACACTTAAAATAGGGTTGGGATTTCGATGTGAAAACAATGCTAAACGAGTGTTTTTTGCTTGTGTGAGCATATACAGTCGAAGATACCAAGACGTTATACCTGCAATAAGTACAATAGCAATTCCATAAACAATCACTAACCAATGCGATATTGCCATTTGCTTTAAAGTTGCTTGATGACCTTCATCGACTGTTTTTTTAGTTTGCATCTCAATAGATTTAAGCGTCGGCAATAATTGCCGTCTTATTGTTGAGACCTTTGTTAAAATAACACGCATCTCATCCCAATTATCTTCATCAACCTGCATCGCTTGATAAAAATTATCAAACAAAACCTCAATATCTTGCTGCCCTTTAACAATGATAGCCGCCTCCTTTTCAAAGCGAATTTGCTTCAAAATAATAGCTAAATGCATATTAAAGGTATTTTTAACCACTGCTGAGGACTTAAGAAAGCTGTCATTTTCTTGTGAGCGGTAATATTCATAAATAACCCTTTCTTGCTCACTCAAGTCTGCCATTAATTCATTAATGCTGGTTAATATCGGAATACGATTACTCACTAAATCGATAGCATTAGTTTTGACATTTTCTGTAGATTGATAAACCACGAATGATAAAGCTAATCCCATAAAAATGGCAAAGGCTGCTAACAATGACGCTCGTAGTAAATAAGGTTTGCTGATTGATGCCATGGTGAGTCCTTGCTTTTTAGGGCGTTTCATTAATTACTTTACTCGTTTATATATGACAGGTTTTTATCAGAAAAAATTACAGAAAATAGAAAGTATCTTTAAACACTGCTCTGACAGTAAAGGGGTTGTGCTGATGAAATGCAAGCTTTCTTTCTCAGCGGGGTTGGTGCGGCAATATTTTTAACATTAAATACAAAAAAGCCTGAATAATTGCTTATTCAGGCTTTTTATCAAACTTTCTTTACAGAAAACTGTATAAAAAATATTTCTATTTCTTAGCCAATTTTTCTTTAATACGTGCTTTACGGCCAGATAGCTCGCGCAAGTAGTAAAGTTTAGCTTGACGAACATCACCACGACGTATCACTGATATTGAATCAACAATTGGGCTATGTGTCTGGAATACACGCTCTACACCAACACCGTTCGAGATTTTACGAACAGTGAAAGCAGAATGTAAGCCGCGGTTTTTAACAGCAAGGATAACACCTTCAAATGCTTGAAGACGTGATTTATCACCTTCTGTAACTTTTACTTGAACTACAACAGTATCGCCTGGAGCGAATGTTGGTAGATCTGTTTTTAATTGCTCTTGTTCGAGCATTTCAAGAATTTTACTCATAATACCTTCTTCCTAGTATGCACAGTCTAAGTGGTTTGCTTCGCTTGTTTCTTAATCAGAGCAAGCGCTTTTTCCTGCTCAGCTGTCAGAGCTAGGTTTGTTAATAATTCGGGTCTTCTAGTCCACGTTCTAAGCAAAGATTGCTCTTGTCGCCATAGACGTATATGTTCATGATTACCACTAAGCAATACTTTCGGTACTGACATTTCTTCTCCGTGAGGAGTAGTCATTACTTCTGGCCTGGTGTAATGAGGACAGTCTAATAAACCGTTAGAGAAGGAGTCCTGCTCTGCTGATTCTTTATGTCCTAAAACGCCTGGCACTAAGCGTGCTACAGCATCTATCACATTCATCGCAGGGAGTTCACCACCACTTAAAATGTAATCGCCAATCGACCATTCCTCGTCAATATCTGACGCGATTAATCGCTCGTCTATGCCTTCATATCTCCCAGCAATAAATACTAGTCGATCATGTTGTGCTAATTCACTTACGCCCTGTTGATCAAGCTTTCGTCCTTGCGGAGATAAGTAAATAACTTTAGCCTTTGTACCACCATGAATGGCAGCATCAGCGTCTGCAGCTTTACGCGCCTCAGCTATAGCATCACGTAATGGTTGCACCATCATTAACATGCCCGGACCACCGCCATAAGGACGATCATCAACGGTACGATGTTTATCATGGGTAAAGTCTCTTGGATTCCATAACTGAAATTCAATTAACCCATTACGAATCGCTCGGCCAGTTACCCCGTACTCCGTGATAGCATTAAACATTTCGGGAAAAAGGCTTATAACCCCAATCCACATTTTGTTTTTCTCTTTAATAGAGGTAGTGCTAGTCACAAGTTAAAAACCCGGATCCCAGTCAACACAAATTTGTTTATTTTCGATGCTAACCGACTCAATAACTTGTTCAAAAAGATAAGGGATTAACCGCTCTTTTTTACTAAAACCATCATTTAAGTTAGCTTTCACAACCAGTACATCATTAGCGCCAGTTTCCATCATGTCTGAAACTACACCCAGGTCGTAACCCTTGTTAGTCACAACAGACATACCTATTAAATCGCGCCAGTAAAAATCATCTTGCGATAATTCTGGCAACGCTGCTTCACCGGTTTGTATTTCTGAGCCGACTAATGCTTGCGCTTCATCTCTGTCATCAATACCTGCCACTTTCACAATTAGGCCTTTGTTATGCTTGCGCCAATCAGTTATTTCAACTGTTTGTGTGTTATTCCCTAATTTTAATGACCAAGGGAAATAGTCAAGTATGGCATCAGTTTCATCAGTGAATGAATGAACTTTCAACCAACCTTTGATGCCATAAACAGCGCCTACTTTACCTAAGGTGATCTGTTGTTCTTTACTCACAAAATTCTCCTTCTACCTACTAAGTAATTAAGCCGCAGTTGCGTCTTTAACTAACTTAGCCACACGATCAGATACTGTCGCACCTTGACCTACCCAATGGGTAATACGGTCTAGATCTAAGCGTAACTTCTCTGCTTGACCTTGTGCTGTTGGGTTGAAGAAACCAACTTTCTCGATGAAACGACCATCGCGAGAGTTACGGCTATCTGCAACAACAACCTGATAGAATGGACGCTTTTTAGCGCCGCCACGAGCTAAACGAATGGTAACCATATCGTCCTCTATATATGTTAAGTGTTAAAACGGATTTTCCAGACACTTCCTGCCGCCAAGCGACAGAAAAGCTCGCGTATTTTACGCTTCTAGTATATTTTTACAAGCTTTATTTCTCTATCGTGTACAAGAGAGGGTCATTCGGCCTTCACTAGTCTTGCATGGTCATGATGTAAAGTGCGGTATGGGTAATTAAATAGTCAGTTATTTTTTACCATGATGGCGATAGCAAAAGTTGCTCAAAAGCTTTCGCGTCAACAGGCCTACTAAAGTGGTATCCTTGCATAGAGTCAACATTGTTAGCATCCATAAATTTATGCTGTTCGCTAGTTTCAACGCCCTCTGCAGTAATGTGTAATTTTAACTGCTTAGCTAAGGCAATAATGGCTCTTATAGCTATAACATTACCTGCGCTTGTTGAGATGTTTTTTATGAAACTACCATCAATTTTCAATTTATTAAGCTTAAACTTAGACAGATATTTAATTGATGAATAACCAGTGCCAAAATCATCTAGGGCGATAGAGATACCTAGTTCGTGCAACTGCCTAAGTTGTACTATGGATAACTTAGCATCCTTCATCAGTGCTTTTTCGGAAAACTCTAACTCTAAATACTGAGGTTCTAAATGACTACTCGCAAGAGAATCAGCAACTGTGGAGGAAAAATCCTTTATACCTAATTGCATAACAGACATATTAATTGCTATCACTAATCTAGGGTAACCTTGGTGCTGCCAAGTTTTGTTTTGCAAACAAGCTTGGCTGAGCACCCACTCACCAATCTTGGGAATGATACCTATCTCTTCAGCGATAGGAATAAATACATCTGGCGGTAAATCCCCTAACAATTCATTATGCCAACGCAATAATGCTTCAACGCCAATAATTTCACTTGAAACAGTTGAAATTATTGGCTGGTAATGTAGGCTGAATTCTTCCTTCTCCATTGCATCCAGTAATTGTTCAGCTATTTTTTTCTTACTGTCTACTTGGCTTTGTAGCTCTTTAGAGAAAAAAGCTAAGCTATTGCGTCCTTGCTCCTTAGCAAAACACATCGCAGTATCTGCATTTTTAATTAATTCTTTACTGTGCTCGCCATCATTAGGGGATAACGCAATGCCAATATTGCTGGTTATATACATTTCTTGCATAGAAATCCGGTAACATTTAGCAAGCTTCACCATTAACTTAGCTGCAAAATCATTGATATCTTCAGTAGGTGAAAGTGATTCAAGTATAATAATAAATTCGACACCTGTAATTCTTGCTAAAGTATCACCTGAACGTAACTCACTTGATAAACGCTTAGCAGCCTGTTGCAATAACTTATCGCCCCCTTCATGACCTTGTTTATCATTAATCGCCTTAAAATCTTCAATACCAATGAATAGTACGGCAATTGATGTATTGCTTCTTGCGGCACGCGCTAAAGCATGCTCTAAACGATTTAGGCAAAGTTCTTGGTTAGGAAGGTTAGTTAGGTTATCAAAGAAAGCTAGACGCTTAATTTCTTCTTCAGCAACATATTGTAGCTTCATCTTTTTACGTAAATATAAACTATAACGAGACAATAGCATTAATATGCCAAGGGCTGAAATACTAATTAGAGTAATAATTTCATTTAATTGAAATTTTTGTTGGTTACTAGATAATTGCATAATAAATGCAGGCACATCGACAAACCTGCTTGACCACAGCAGAGCAAAGGTAATGAGCACTATAAATATACTTTCAAATACAAAAGCAAAACGTTCAAAAAAACCGACTTTAATTTGCTCATTTTCTTGAGAGTTGACAACAGTTTTGTTTGAGTTTTTTTTAGCCATAAAGTCGAGTACCCCAATTAAAATCCATAACTAAAGTTAAAAACCAGAGTCCATCATTTAATTGAATAGATAAACAGTGATATCAATGCCAATACTCACCGTCATTAGTTAAGCGCTTAACATCAAAAGCGTTGATAAATTAGGTGGCAGATAGATAAGTATAGCTAGGCAATGACAAAAGCGTGAACAAGCAGTAAAAAATGGACTTTTTAATATTATCGTTTAGGTAAAAGGCTTTGAGCAGCCTTTTTGAAGGGTTCTAAATATATTTGCAGTAAACTATTGTGGCCTTTGTGATTAACACTAATACCATAAGTTATTTTATCAACTTGCGATGCTTTAATATGACAACAAAACAGCCTATCCCATAACGCCAAGGCGGCACCAAAGTTACTATCAAAGTGTTTTGGGTTATCACTATGGTGAATTTGATGTTGAGCAGGACTAATTAAATAATTTTCAACTTTATCTCCCCAGCTTAACCAGATATGACTATGGCGTAAGTTTGAGCCAAAGAAGTTAAACAAAAACACCAAAGCGTTAGCGCCTAAAATGTCATACATCTTTAATGTCGGCCCAAAGAAGTAATAACACAGCCCGACAACAAAGCCTTGGGTTAATGTCATTCTAAAGGCATATAGTAAGCTCTCAACCGGATGGCTACGGTAAATGGTAAAAGGTGTTAGCACTAAAGCTGAATGGTGTACTTTATGAAACTCCCATAAGACTGGGATTTTATGCAAAATATAGTGTAAATAAAAACGAGTAAAATCATCAAACAAAAACAGTAGTACAGTGAAGATGGTAACAATTACAGCACTAGATAATACAATAGGTTCAATATAACCAAAAACAAACTCAAAGGCTGATGAAACACCGATAGCAATGGGTGCCATGGTAATAACAATCAGGGGAAAAAGAGCTGATTTGATCAGCTTGTTTACCACTAAGAGTACATAATCATGTCGTGCTGATTTATGTGTGTAAACTGATTTTGGAAAAACAAAGCGTAAGAAAGGCAGCAGGGAAAAACTAGAAAATTTCAGCCAATAAACAGGAATAGCCAAGGCTAGTGCAGAAAATAGATAAACAATGTAAATGCGTTTATTAGCATCAAAAAAATATTGGCTGAGCTCAGTTATATTAATTGATAAAAAATCCAGCACAAAACCGCCTAACAATTTTTAAAATAGGGATAGATTTAGAGCAGTATACTAAATCAAAACTCTGAATTGTGCGTTGATTTAGCGTAATAGTGCTTACAATACATCAAATAACACATAAATACGGCACACTTATAGCGCATACCGTATATGTGGTATTTTTTAAAAGTTATATTGATAACCAACAAACATTTGCTGTGGTTTACTTGGTCTTGCACCATAAGGTCTACGACTTACAATTTCTTGGCTATCAAGAATATTATCCGCCTTAAGATAAACTTTACCGTATTGGCCAAGATAATAACTTGCTGATAGATCTACTACCATAGAAGACTCTGTTACTTCACCTGATAAAATCACATCTTCACCTGAAGCCTCGAGCATTTCACCAACATAACGGGCAATAAAGTTTATATCCCACTGCTCTGCCGTTAAACCTAAATTAAGCGTTAATTGATGTTCGGCAAGGTAAGGCAAACCATCACCGGCAGTAATTGTGCCCCACATAGGAAAGTCCGACTCAAAACTATTTTTAAATTCTGAATCTGAATAGGTATAAACTACTGACATAGGTAACTCTAACGCTTCGCTGAGCTTAGCTGTATAACTGGTAGTGAATTCCAAACCGTAAACATCAACTTCACTACCGTTAAACTCTTTATCTAAGCTATCACCACAAGATGATGCTGCAGAGAACGAACAACTCTCTTTTAAGTTGCTCATGTCGTTATAAAAGAATATCACCTCAGCTTGCAGAGCTCCTTGATAAAAACGGCCACCGAATTCGTAGTTAACACTATTTTCAATTTCAGTTTCAGGACCTTCTTTAGGGCTTGTTGGGATAAAGCCTTCATGCACACCAAATAATAAACCTAGGTTTTCATTGACTGTATAAAACAAACTCAAACTAGGTAACCAAATATGAGAGCTTTTCTTTTGCCAGTCATCTTCTTCACCAACAACACGATTTTGATAAGTTGAATCAATAAATTCACCACGCAAACCTAATGTGATATCAAGGGCATCGTATTTAATGGTATCTTTAAAGAAAACAGCGATAGCATCAGTTTTTTCACGGTTGGTTGTGGTTTTTACTTGTTCACTACCATCATTAATTAAATGACCTTCACGCATATCAAAAGTATCTTCAGTATGATTACGTTCAATTTGATCTTGGTGAAAACGAGCACCAACATTGAATTTATGAGCTAAACCAAAAAGCTGTTGCTCAAAATAAAGCTCGGTTTGAATACCTTGTGAGTAATATTCACGAGCGTTATCACCAACAATAATTTTTTCTTCTTCTAGAACACTGTTAGCATCACCGGTTAATATTTGATAATAATGTGCGTTAGTACCGTCTTGATCTTCATCATTTGGATTAGCCAGTATCTCTTGTAGGTCAGGACCGCCTTTAAAACCATTTATTTTAAACCATGAACGTTCAAAATTATTGCGATAAACACGGGTGGTGATATCAAAATTATTGGTTTGCATAAAGTGAGTAAACTGAAATTGCTCATGCTGCCAATCCATATTGTCTAATTCACTGGCGGCATATCTGCGATCTGGATTTGTATAAAAGTCGTCATCGGTTAAACCAAGATAAGTTTCATTCGACTTTTCGTCTGCATAAGAGACTTTTAAGCCAAAAGTATGATCAACACTACCCGTTGTTAAGTCATAGCGAAACTTGGCCATGATGTCGTTTTTATCAAAGCCAGTATTACCATCGCCGTTATCATAAATCGTCGAACCGCCACCATCAAGCTCTTTAAAACCATCGGCTTGCATATTAATTGCTTCAACTAATACACCAAGACCTCCAATTTTTGTACCATAATAACCATGGGCTTTAGTATAACCATCCGCGCCAGCAGACAGGTCAATCATGCCTTCTTGCGCATCTGGTACTGCACGGGTTGTCATATTCAGCGCGCCAGCAACAGTGTTAGGGCCATACTTTATTGCCGCAGGCCCTTTAAATACTTCAAGAGAAGTCATTTTAGACATCATAGGGAAGTAATAGGCGGCAGGAGCAGAATAAGGCGCAGGCCCTATTAGGATACCATCTTCCATCACGGTGATTTTTTTACTACGTTCAGGTGTCGCACCGCGAAAGCCGATATTAGGTCTTAAACCATAACCATCTTCTTCTCTAATGTTAACGCCAGGCACGTTATATAAAACACGATTGATATCATCAAACTTAAATTTTTCTAACTCAGCTTCACCAATTAAAGTGGCTGAGCCACCTTCGGTTCTTAATTTATTGCCGTGTCCAATAATTTGAATGCGCTCAACATAGTCAATTTTTTTAACAACGTTAGCGGTGGCAGCAATATTACTGGCGATACTCGTGTTTGTTTGGACATTTTCACCCGAGCTTTTAGCTATAGCATCCTCTGCTGCTATAGCTGTTGAAACAGGTATTAAACCCGCAGATAAAGCAATAGATAGTGCAATGACGGTTGCTGATAAAGTAAATTTATTTGTTGCCGTTTTATTATTAAGCATTAATCATTGTCTCCAGCAGAAGTTTTTGGTAACTCTAAAGCTAAGCTGGTAATAAAGTCGCTTTTTAGTTTATCGGTAATATTTTTTACGTCGCCATGGGTTACTAAGACTTTATCGGAGTCATTAGCTAATGTTGATGCCAAAGACTGTTGATAATTTTTCGTTTCTTCAATAGCAAGCGCTAAATGATCATTTATAGTAGCTGCGGTAACTTCATCACCAACATCTGTTAAATAATGACTAAAACCTAACGCATCAGTCTCACCAGCAGTTAAGCTGCCTTGCATAAACATCTTCAGCGCTTGCAGGTTGTTGGTGATATTTGTGATCGAGTGATTTGCAAAATTAGACTCGACTGATTCAGGGCAGGCTTGTGAGCCACATTCATTGGCAAATAAACCTAGCGGTTTAGCTAATTTACTATCTTTAGTAAAGTTATCTAAATAGAAAATAGCATCACTTAATTTATTTACTGCGTCATGTTGCGTAGCAAAGTCACTGCCGACAGTACCTGCACTTTTAAGTTTAGCGGCATAACCACCCGTGCCATCACTGCCTTGCCAAGCGGTTAATAACTCTATAGCATTATTTTTAATATCTGCTGCGACTTCACTGGCAAATTCACAGCGAGCTACTTTACGGTATTGCTCGGTTTGGTTATTCCACTGTGTAGGTACTGTAGAGCCTGTGCAAGTATGAGCAAGATTATCACTAAACAGTAGAAACTCTAAGGCAACCATGCTTTTACGCGACGCTGTACGTGTAGCAATGTTATAAGGCTGACCATTTACACTACCTGCTTTAAAGTAAGTAACGTCAAGATCAACACCACAGGTATTTTTCGTCGGCCATGAATAAATATTATTACGTAAACCACCATCAATAAGAAATTGTGAAAATTGCATCATTTCGGCTTGCTGCCAGCTGTTCATAGCAGTTTGCCAACTTTCTTTTGCTAGTACTTTGGCATCATTAACTAATGTATCACTACTATTACCTAGAGCAAGTGCCGACTCTTGTACACAGTAGTTACTGATTGCTTGTTGCTGCTCAGAGGCTAGGGAAGAAAACTGCTGATAAGTTGGCGTGATGACCTTATCAACGATACTGGTTATTAATTTACCTTGATCAAAATCAGTATTGGTGTCTTGGCTATCATTAAAGCCAACACCATTTGTGCTGGTGGACTCTTCACCACATGCACTAATAATAAACACTGAGGCGAGTGCTACGGAAATAAGCTTCTTATTGATTGAAAGAGCAAAAGAGCGTGTAGGGGAATATTTCATGATTACTGTACCTTAAATTTACCTTTAGATTACCAATAGATTACCTATAGATTATCTTTAGACTGCCTTTAGACGACCTAACCTTTAACAACAATTAGCAGCTATCCATTTATGCTAATTACCTTTTTTACTTATTAATGCTTAAAACGCAACAAAGCTCGAACAACATCCCTGTTCAAGCTTTGTTTAAAATTTTAACTTGTTAGCCTTAGGTATTAGCGTCCCAGACTAACAATAAACGTTTACCAGTTAGCAACGTTTTCAGTATCAAAACTTAATGCCGCTTCTAAGATATCACGCGCCTTAATAAGGTCGGCTTGATAAGCCTCGATAGCCACCGCACCAACTAATACAGGTGCATCTTTCAATAACACATGCATTGCTTCAAATTGCGCATCAGTCATTGGCGAGTATGGGTTAAACTGTAAACCTAAAGCAAAACCTTTTAATTCAGAGAAGTGCTTAGCTGTATCGCTAAAACTAAAGTCAGCAGTACCTACTTTGTCTAAATCGCCATGTAAATCATTGATATAATGGACAACTGTACCAGCAACCGCATTCTCCCAAGCTTTAACTGCTGTATCACGGTAACCTAATAACTCATTCATTTGTGCTTCAGTTAAAGCCATACCAGCATTATCATTAATTAGCTTACGACCCATTAAGAAAGCATCCATAGCTTGCTTAGTGTAATCAGTTGCTGCAGCATTATCTTTTGAACCACGATCACGTTTCGCGGCATTTATTGAATTACCGAAGTTCTTCTCTGAGGTTAAGTCAATTACGCCATCGCCATCAGTATCATGTTGACCGTTCCAGTCACTACGACCATCTTCATCAGATGATACCTTACCGGCGATTTCATTGTCGTTATATGCTAAATAATCACGCGCTGCGCCAAAGTAGCCAAAACCTTCATCAAACTGATGTTCTAACTTGGTGTAGTCTTTAGTACCTTCTTTATCACCAGAAACATTATCTGTGGCTAAACCTTTTTCTTCATCTAAATAATCATCAGTTGCTTGTGAATAGGTTACTGACATTAATAAGAATTTTTGAATTAACTGATTTAAATCAGTGCCGTTATCAGTTACATAAACAGGGATTTTAGTACTAGTAATTGGATCAAAACGTTCACTACCTAAATTATCAATGGCTATATCAGCAATTTGTTGGAAGTAAGTATCAATCAAATCAACAGGTGTAGTTGAACCTTTTGCGCCCCAACCAGCAAACTCTGTTGACCAATCTTTATGTTGACCGCCAGTATCTTGGCCTGCTACTTTTTCTTTTAAGCTTTTATAACTACCAGATAGCTCATTAAATAACTTTTGCTTCGCTGTAGTGAAAGTGATTGCAAGGTTATCCCATGACAGCTCATCGGCATTATATAGGCTGTTCAACTTAGCGATAACATCAGCTTTAGTCGTTAAAGTACTGTCGTCTAGATCTGCTTGTAAACCACCTTTACCAATGTAATGTTTCAGCTCTGCAATTAACGCGTGACGTGCTGACTGGCCGCCGTAAGAAACACTTGATTTAGTTTCATCACCTACTTTGCTCATAAAGCCGTAATAATCAAGCATATCATTTACTTCAATAGTAAATGCTTGAGTTAGGCTATTGTTATCACTGTCCGTTACTGTGATATCAAAAGTTACACTGGTTTCTTTTTCGTAATCAAGTGCATATTCTGGAGCTAGGCTTAATGTAGCGCCTGAAATAACAAAGTTTTCATTGTTCGTTGTGTAAGTAAAAGAATCTTTAAGATCTAAGTCAACAACAGAAAGATCAGCAATCTTAGTCCCTTTAGCATTTTCATCAACTGAAACATTTGATAGCTTGATGTCTGTCGGTGCAAGATTTAATAATTCTTTAATATCATCACTTGAACAAGCGCTTAGTGTTGAGGTTGCTACCATTACGGCTATGGCGAGTGCTTTTCTTTGAAATTTCATTACTACTCCAATTGAGCTCATTAGTACCTTAAATTATTCCCTCAAAGAACACACAGAGAGAAACAAAGTCTTAAAATACAGAGCTATTTTGTATTATTTTTAATTGCGGGCATAATACACAAAGTTGAACATAAATGCGAATAAATCTCATAAAGATGTGGGTTAATGTTACTTTTATTGATATATAGCAAAGAAAGTTACAAATAGCTAAATTCATGTATCAGCATAAAGATAATTAAAACAGCTAAAATTCGATTTCTCTAAGCAACTGAAAGTTATATTTACTCTTATCAATAAGGGTTGAACATAGCAGCATGCAATGTTTACAGCTCATGTAATACCGGAGAAAGGTGCATTATAATCAGCATAGTTATTTTTTAGCTGGCTAACAACTGAACTTATTACCGGTAATAAAAAAGGCCGCGAATGCGACCTTTGATAAGAACAATTAAAAATTTATTTATAGCGTTAGCGGCCGAACATGCCTCCGCCTCCGCCCATTCCACCACCAGGTGGCATCATGCCTTGCATGCTACGCATCATCTTTTTCATGCCACCTTTACCTGACATTTTCTTCATCATTTTTTGCATCTGAGTAAATTGCTTAAGTAGCTTATTTACATCTTGAATTTGAGTACCAGAGCCCGCAGCAATACGACGTTTACGTGATCCTTTAATAACATCAGGACGCTCGCGCTCGCCTGGCGTCATAGAGTTAATGATGGCTTCCATTTGTACAGTTATTTTATCATCCATTTGATCTTTAATTTTATCAGACATGTTACCCATGCCAGGGAGCTTATCCATCATACCCATCATACCGCCCATGTTTTTCATTTGGACGAGTTGATCACGAAAATCTTCTAAATTAAAACCTTTGCCACTTTTAACTTTTTTAGCTAATTTCTCAGCCTGCTTTCTATCAACTTTTTGTTCAATCTCTTCAACTAATGAGAGTACATCACCCATACCTAAAATACGTGAGGCAATACGATCTGGATGGAATGGCTCTAATGCTTCAATTTTTTCACCAACCCCCATAAATTTAATAGGCTTGCCAGTGATATGACGAATTGATAAAGCAGCACCGCCGCGAGCATCACCATCGGTTTTCGTTAATATAATACCGGTTAGTGGTAATGCATCATTAAAGGCCTTGGCGGTATTAGCCGCATCTTGACCTGTCATGGCATCAACAGTAAATAAGGTTTCTATTGGGTTGATTGCAGCATGAAGTTGCTGAATTTCTCCCATCATGTCTTCATCAACATGTAAACGGCCAGCGGTATCTACAATTAATACATCGAAGAAGTTCTTTTTGGCATGTTCGATAGCAGCAGTCGCGATATCAATTGGTTTTTGTTTAATGTCACTTGGAAAAAAGCCAACATTGATTTCATTAGCTAGAGTTTCAAGCTGCTTAATAGCCGCAGGGCGATAGACATCGGCACTAACGACCAATACTTTTTTCTTTTCTCGTTCTGTTAAAAATTTCGCTAACTTGGCTACAGAGGTAGTTTTACCTGCACCTTGCAAGCCAGCCATCAAGACTATTGCCGGAGGAGCCGCTTTTAAATCAAGGGCTTCGTTGACATCACCCATGGCAGCTTCAAGTTCTTTTTGTACAATCTTGACAAAAACTTGACCTGGTGAGAGGCTTTTAGAAACATCAGTGCCAACAGCCTGCTCTTTTACTTTAGCAATAAATTCACGAATAACGGGTAAAGCAACATCCGCTTCAAGTAATGCCATACGTACTTCACGTAAGGTTTCTTTAATATTGTCTTCGGTTAAACGGCCACGGCCACTAATGTTTTTAAGCGTTTTACTTAAGCGATCGGAAAGATTGTCAAACATGAAATACTCTAACAGCAAAATATTGATAAGGTTAATGCTGCTATTATACCCAGATTTCCCTTAGATGCGACAACAGATAAATCCCGCCTATGATTTATTGCTAATAATGCTCATAAAATAATAATTTACTCGGTAGTTTGCTTGCCTTCATTTAATAAACTAATTATTGCTTTAATCATAAGGTAACCTTTGTTTTCTTTAATTTAAGTCAATACTTTGCGCTAATCACATGGCGCTATAGATTTTATCTGATAGAATCAATTTTTTAATGCATATTTGAGTTGCTCTAGGGGTTTTTGTGGATTTTTTGGTTATAGGTTCAAGTTTAGCATTTCTGCTTTATATGCTTGCGACGTTGGCGATCGTCACACGCTTGTTCCACCCTAAAGGACCAAATATCACTTTAGTTTTAAGTTTAGCCGCGGCAGCTATTATTGTGCATGGCTTTAATGACGCTTTATTATTTTTCTCGCAAGACACCATCAACTTTAGTTTACCCAATGTGATCTCCTTAGTCAGCTTGATTATCACCGTTGTAATTACCCTGGTGGCATTACGCTTTAAAGTTAATTTATTACTACCGGTGATATATGGCTTTACTGGGTTATGGCAATTAGTCATTATTTTTATTCCACCTATTGACTCTATCCCCTTAGTGATAGGGAAAGTCATTTTATTAAGCCATATCAGTTTTGCCCTAATTGCCTATTGTGTATTAATAATTGCTACTTTATTTGCTTTTCAAGTTACCTATATCAACCTGAAGTTGAAGAGTAAAAATTTAACTGCTGTCGCACATTTACCGCCACTTATGCAAGTTGAAAAGCAACTTTTTAACATCTTAACAGTGGGTACAGCCATACTATTTGTCAGTGAAATTATTGGTTTTACTTTCTTAGATGGCTTTTTGGCAAAAGAAAATGCCCATAAAACAGTACTTTCACTGCTTTCATTTGCCATTTATTGTTTAATCCTTTGGGGGCACTTTGCAAAAGGTTGGCGTGGTCACCGAGTATTAGTTCTTATGGTTAGTGCCAGTGGTTTACTCACTTTAGCCTACTTTGGTAGTCGTTTCGTTAGAGAGTTTATTCTATAAATACCACGGCTCCCCCTACCTTTGTAGCAATGACATCTTGGTACTTGTCGCAATAACACTGCTGGTATAAGCTAGCAGTGTTACTCAGTTATTTAATTTTTACTTTAGCTAAAGGAAACCCTTTTTTTGGACAGTATATCCACCCAGATGCTCTTTACCATTCTTGGCATCTTAATATTTATTTCTGCCTATTTTTCAAGCTCTGAAACCGGCATGATGTCACTCAATCGTTATCGCTTACGCCACCTTGAAAAGCAAAAGCATAAAGGCGCTAAACGGGTAAGTAAGTTACTTAGTCGACCAGATCGCCTTATTGGTTTAATTCTTATTGGTAACAACCTAGTTAATATTGCTGCTTCTGCTATTGCAACTATCATTGCTTTACGTCTTTCTAGCGAAGTTGGCATATCCGAAGATTTAGGAGTATTAATTGCCACCATTATATTAACCTTAATCGTGCTTATTTTTGCTGAAGTGACCCCGAAAACATTGGCGGCCTTATATCCAGAAAAAATAGCTTTCCCAAGTTCAATTATTTTATCACTGTTATTAAAAGTCATGTTGCCTTTTGTTGTTACGGTTAACTGGATAACCAATGGCATTTTGATGATGTTAGGTATAAATGCTGAGCAAAGAGAGCAGCATAGTTTAAGTAGCGAAGAATTAAGAACCGTAGTGAACGAATCTGGTGCTTTATTGCATCAGCGTGACCAAGATATGTTAGTCGGTATTTTAGACTTAGAAAAAGTTGTCGTTGAAGATATCATGATCCCCCGAAGTGAATTAGTTGGCATTGATGTTAACGATGACTGGAAGAAAATACAGAAGCAACTTACCCAAGCAAATCATACCCGAGTGCTGCTTTATCGTGACAGTATCGATGATGTTGTCGGATATATTCATGCCCGTGATGCCTTAAAGCTGCTATCCAAAAGTCAGTTTACTAAAGCGACCTTACTTAGAGCAGTACGTGAATTATACTTTGTTCCTGAGGGAACTCCTTTAAACATTCAATTGCTAAAGTTTCAACATGCTAAAGAGCGTTTAGGCTTAGTGGTTGATGAATATGGCGATATCCAAGGGCTTGTGACTTTAGAAGATATCCTAGAAGAAATTGTTGGTGACTTCACCACAACCATGACACCGACAACCAGTGACGAAGTTAACTTGCAGCCTGATGGCAGCTATTTAGTTGATGGCAGCGCGAGTATTCGAGATATTAATAAAGAAATGTCATGGAAGTTGCCCACAGATGGTCCTAAAACGCTCAATGGCTTGATAATAGAGTACTTAGAAGATATCCCGCAGAGTAATATTAGTTTACGTATTTCAGGCTACCCTGTAGAAATCATTGATGTAGCAGATAATAAAATAAAAACTGTGCGGGTAATGCCTGAACATTTTGTTGATGATAGCCCTGAAGAAGACTAATTATACACTTAGAAAGTTAATCACAAAGTTATCCACAGAATAAGCTTTTTGAATATTCTTATTCAGCTTTCCACAATTTCTGTGGATAACAATAGCCAACCCTATCAGTAGCAGCCTTTACTTATTTCAACAGTTTTTTACTAAAAACGCAGTCTTTTTTTTCCTGTTTTTTTACAAAACCGCTAGCTATTTCTGAAGCTATTATCACAGCTAGCCTTCGCGGTTTTTTGTTGTCAAAGGAAGGAATTGGCAAGCTTTATGCGTTTGTTTTATTATTAAACACATAATTCCACTGGCTAAAAATTACCAAGTTACTTTTGCTGTTATTGCTAGGGGCTGTTGATCTTTCAGGGTTAATTTTGTTCGCTTCTTTTCAAAAGAGTAGAGCGTTTTAATCGCGGCGAGTAGTGTGTAGCCTAGTCATTCTAAGCAAATACTACTCAACAAAGAATAGAACGCTTTTAGCCGAACCCTTCGGACAGCGTTTGTTGGGAGTTTTTACTACGTTATCGCCTTTTGTGTGGAATAACCAAATGGCAAAGGCCCTGCCTTGTATCAATACCCAACGATTCGCTGTAAAAACAATCTCGAAAGATCAACAACCCCAAGTATTAACCAAAGAATAAGCGCCACAACCAACCGTGGTCTAGATCTTTTTCACAGCTCTTTAATTGACTACTGTAGCGTCGAGCGCGATTATCCACTTTACGCGATACTTTCACTAACCAAGGTTTTTTCTTATAACTTTTATGCTTAAAGCCGCCCCAACCTTCGTGGTAATTTAAGTACTGACTGTATGCATCCCACTTAGAGACACCATTAACTTTTTGGGTTTTAAAAATAAACCACCCCATAAAATCAATTGCGTCCTCAAAATCATCGCGATCAGCACCTGAATTACCTGTTTCCCGCACGTAATCTTTCCAGGTCATCGTTTTAGCCTGTGCGTAACCGTATGCACTACTTACTCTGCCCCAAGGAATAAAACCGAAGAGATAGTCCCTTGGTGGAATTGCATTATGGCGAAATGAGCTTTCTTGATACATCATACTCATAGGTACATGAATGGGCACCCCCCAGCGTTCCCGTACATCTTTAGCAGCAAAGTACCAATCACGGTGTTCGCGAAATATTTCACATATATTTTCGGGATTTTTAGGTGGTGGCGTGGCACAACTAGCAAGCAAGAAAACACTTACCACCGTTAACAATGCAGTTTTATATGAAGGCATACACGAATAATGGTTATTTAAATTTGTCAGTTATAATGCCAGAAACCCCTGTTTAATGGCAGTTTTTGGCAAAATTTTTATTTATTTTAACTAAATTGAAAAAGTTTTAAAATAATTTGAACTAAACTAACAAACAGCACTCTTATTTATCAGTTATGTTATTCCCTTAGTGTTTCATGTTTTACGCGCTCTCTAATTTTAGTTGGGCGCTTTTTTTTGTCTTCAATTCAGCAAATAGAAAAACAGCTATGTTATTCCCCCCCCCCCTTATTAGTGAAGTCTCATGCTTTTACTGTGCTTACCTTTAATAGTTAACCACTTTTTTGTGCCTTTAATTCAGCAAATAGAATAACAGCTATGTTATTCCCACCCTTATTAGTGAAGTTTCATGTTTTTACCGCGCTCTCTAATTTTAGTTGGGCACTTTTTTTGTCTTCAATTCAGCAAATAGAATAATAGCTATGTTATTCCCACCCTTATTAGTGAAGTCTCATGTTTTTACTGTGCTCTCTAATTTTAGTTGGGCGCTTTTTTTTACCTTCAATTCAGCAAATAGAATAACAGCTATGTTATTCCCACCCTTATTAGTGAAGTTTCATGTTTTTACTGTGCTAACCTTTTTTATCAGGCTGTTATTCTCGCCCTATTTTTCTCGATAATAACTAAATAAATTTTATTATAGATAATTTGAACTAAAACAATAAACAGCACTCTTACTTAACAGTTATGTTATTCCCTTAGTGTTTCATGTTTTTATCGCGCTCTCTATTTTTAGTTGGGCGCTTTTTTTTGCCCTAAATTTGAAGGTGAACATAACACTGATGTTATTCCACCTAATTTAGTGAAGTCTCATATTCTTACTGTGCTTATCTTTTCTTAATAAGGCTGTTATTCTCGCCCTATTTTTCTCGATAATAACTAAATACATTTTATTATAGATAATTTGAACTAAAACAATAAACAGCACTCTTACTTAACAGTTATGTTATTCCCTTAGTGTTTCATGTTTTTATCGCGCTCTCTAATATTAGTTGGGCGCTTTTTTTTGCCCTAAATTTGAAGATGAACATAACACTGATGTTATTCCGCCCAATTTAGTGAAGTCTCATACTTTACACACGCTAACTTATCTTTAGAAAGTAGTTGGGCGATTTTTTTTACCCTAAATTTGAAGGTAAACATAACATTGATGTTATTCCGCCCAATTTAGTGAAGTCTCGTGTTTTACATGCGCTATCTTATCTTTAGAAAGTAGTTAGGCGCTTTTTTTTTGCCCTAAATTTGAAGATGAACATAACACTGATGTTATTCCGCCCAATTTAGTGAAGTCTCGTGTTTTACATGCGCTATCTTATCTTTAGAAAGTAGTTAGGCGCTTTTTTTTTGCCCTAAATTTGAAGATGAACATAACATTGATGTTATTCTACCGCTTTGGCTGGAACTTTCTTGTTTGTAGGCACTTTATAGCTAAGTGAACTTATACCTCGAATATAAAAAGAAATAATAGTGATGTTAACAGAAGCTTTACTGGAGTTTAATTAGGGTGAAAATAAGGTGTTTGTCAAAGCAAGAAGTTATCAATAAATATATTTGAAATAAAATGAACTTATCCGCTATTACGACGTCTTAACTATTGAAACATTCTTCCCTGGATTGCTTTCATTTGATTTAAGTTTTGTTTACTTAAATAACCGGCGCGTCACCTTGACGCGCTTTTTTTATAGCTATCTTTTTGATTTTCCACTATTGATTCAACATAAGTGATTCAACATAAGTTACAGTGTTGGCATTATGCAAACTTTTTATGCAAAATAATCGGATAAAAAATCATCGAAATCAAGCTCATCGTCTGCTTCAATTTTTTGTTGGGCTTGATGTGATGCTGGCACACTGTTATCAAAAAAGGCTTGATCGTAAAACTGGTAGTCACGAGCTTTAGCTTGCTGCTGATATAGGCTTGCTTTATCTAAGGCGTAACCAGATAAGCATTGTTCTTGAATAACTGATATTAACTGCGCAGAGGGCGTTAAACTGGCATCATTAATTTTAGCTTGCTCACGAACAATGGCGGCACTGTAATTACTGGTTTGGTAAGCCTTATCTAACAGTTCAGCCACAAGGTGCAGCTGCTCAAAGATCTCATTACCCCAAGTAGTAACCGATTTAAGTTTAACTTCACCTTGGTTATTACTATCAGACAATAATAACTCAGGGTCTCTACCACGTAACACTACCTCATTCATATTTGAGTCATGAATCTTTTGTGCCGCACAATCAAACTCTTCATTATCGAGAAATGCACAATAAGTAAGGAATATATCTAAGAAGTGAACTTGCTCAATGCTAATACCTGTGTCGGAAAAAGGGTTTACATCAAGCGCTCTAACCTCAATATATTCAACACCACGTTCACCTAATGCAACTGACGGCTTCTCACCCGATTTAGCAACACGTTTAGGGCGGATTGGTGCATACAACTCATTTTCAATTTGCAGGACATTATCGTTAAGCTGCTGGTATTTACCGTTTACTTTGATACCAATATCAGCGAAGTCTTTAGACTTTAATTTGATCGCTTGCTGCACACCATCGACATAATCAGCTAAGTTGTTATAACAGATTTTCAATGCCGATTGCTCTGAGCTGGTATAACCTAAATCACTCATACGTAACGAGGTAGCATGCTCAAGATAAAGCGCACCAAAAGGTGATTTTTTAAAAGGTAACTTATGTTCCTTACCTTGTAAAAACGAGCCACAAATGGTCGGAGAACTACCGTATAAGTAGGGGATCAACCAACAAAAGCGCTTATAATTTCTTAAAATAGAAAAGTAACGCTCAGAAATAAAATCATCTAAGGCTAATGGCTGTTCACTAGATGTCGCTAATTTTTCAGCATCATGTAAGTTTTTCTGTACTTGCCAAAAGTCTTGCGAAAACGAAAAATTAAAGTGAATACCTGAGATCACTTGCATCATTGAGCCATAGCGATTTTTCAAACCTTGACGGTAAACTGTCTTCATTTTACCGATGTTTGAACTACCATATTGCGCTAACGGTATCTTTTCAGCATCGTTAACAAAACATGGCATACTCATCGGCCATAACAGTTCACCTTCAATATTCTCAAGAGTATACTTTTGAATATCTTGTAGCTGGGCAATGGCTTGTTCAGGAGAATGGCTTACCGGGGTAATAAACTCAAGTAAGGTCTCTGAGTAATCAGTCGTTATTTGCCCGTGGGTAAGCGCTGAACCAAGCTGGTGATAATGACCATGCTCTGATAACTTGCCTTCAGGCAATATTCGTAATGCTTCTCGCTCTATGCCGCGGCCAATACCTGCAACTGCAGCCAAATTTTCACTTTGGCTGAAAGTGCCAATATAATCTGTTAATGAGAGTGTCAAAATAATTCCTATCTATACTCGTTAGGCTAACATGTAGTCTAATTATTAGTTTAATTTAGTATTTAGCGAGTCAAAGGTAAAAGACCCCTTACTGATAACGATATAAATAAGGGGCCTTTTAGTTATTTTCAATACTTTGTGAATTAAAATCAGCTTTATTTATTACCCAGAATATTATTACTTAGCCAATTCCAGTTCAACCACCTCAATATTAAGCGCTTTTAATTGTGGCCTGACTACTTGACCGTCGCCAACGACAATCCATTGCATAGGTTTTGCTAATTCTTTTGCCGCAATAGCATTTAATTGCTCAAGGCTGATATTGTGTATTATCTCACTTTGCTTTTCACCATAATTAGTCGGTAAATGAAACTGTAACAATTGTCTTAAGAAACCACTTTTCTGACTTGGTGTTTCAAAACTCAACGCTTCATTTTGTGAAATAGCTTGACGCATAAAAGTGACTTCTTCTGTAGTTAAACCATGCAATTGATAGTTTTCCAGCTCTTTTTCAATTTCGACCATAGCATCATAAGTGTGCTCTTTTTTAACACTAGCGCCAGCACTGAAACGGCCGAGAGTTTTACCTGCTGAGAAGTAACTTGAAGCGCCATAGGTGTAGCCCTTGTCTTCACGTAAATTTAAGTTAATACGGCTGTTAAACGCGCTACCTAACGGGTAATTCATTAACGTCGCTTTAAAATGTTCACCTGTTGCATCATAAGTCATTGCTCTACGAGATAACTTAATTACCGACTGGCTAGCATTAGGTAAGTCAACAAAATAAAGTTTACTTGGGGTTACGTCTGGAAATAGATAATCACCATGGACATTATAGTCTTTGCCTTGCCATGCTTTTAATGGCCATAACTTGCTAAGAAAATCAGCTTTATCGATATCACCAACCACCACTAAGCTCGCTTTAGCTGGAGAGAAGTAAGCTTGATAGAAGCTTTTAATATCTTCAAGTGTTATCGCCGACACAGTAGCTATAGTACCACTATCAGCTAATCCAAAACGATTATCCTTGCCGTAGGTTACTTGCTTTAATGCTCTACTAGCTAAAGTACGAGCATCTTTATTACCCTGTTGTAAACCTTGAATCAATTGATTTTTCACGCGGTTAAAGTCATCTTCATTAAAAGCAGGCTTGAACATCATTTCATTCATTAGCGCTAAAGTAGCATCAAGGTTTTTTACTAAGCTATTAACTTTAATATAAGTGTTACGACCACCGGCACCAATTGAAATATTACTACCTAATATGGCTAGTTCGTTTGAGAGCTCTTCTTTACTGTGCACTGTCGTGCCTTCATTCATTAAACTTGCTGTTAAACTAGCTAAACCAGCTTTCTCCACTGAATCTAGCAATACTCCACCATCTAAACTCAATAATAAGCTTACTGTTGGAGTTTCACTATTCTTAGTCGCTATGATTTCAATGCCATTATCAAACTTCTCCCGCCATAAAGTAGGCACGGTAATCTGTGGATTAGCACCTGATAATGGCATTACACTGCGATCAAAGTCACTGGTGTTTTTCATTAGTGGTGTATCAAGCTCTGCTAGCAATGGCGGCTTACTAACATCTGGTAGGGCAAAGTTATTTTCTTTAGCGACTAACACTTCTTGGCCTTCTGGCACTATCGATAATATCGCGGCACCTTTCCCGTGAATGTATTGTTTAAAAACACGCATTACATCGGCTTTAGTCACTTTATTATACCGAGCAACTTGTTGCTCGGTATAATTAGCATTACCCAACATAGTTTGATAATGCGCTAAGTTAGATATTTTTCCTGAAACACTCTGTAGGCCATAAATGGTGCCAGTTTCAATACCTACTTTTGTTTTTAATAAATCATCGGCGTTAACACCACGCTCTTCAAACTCAACTAAAGTATCATTAATGACTTTTTCAATTTTTGCTAGTGATAGACCTTGCTGTGGGTTTGGTAAAGCAAAGAAGTTCATGCCACAAGCTAATTCACGACATGGGTGACTTGCTCCCGCCTGCACGGCAACACCCGACTTTACAAGGTTTTTATAAAGTAATGATGTTGGACCACCGCCTAAGATATTAGCCAAAACATCAAGAGCTGGCTCATCGTCATGCATACCATAAACTGTTGGGAAGCTGATATATAGTAGTGGTAAGGATACATTATCGGTAAATGAGTAATAACGATTTTCCTCAAGTGTTACCGGCGTTTTAGCCATATTTTCAACCGCAGGCCCCTGGCTTAACCCACCAAAGTATTTATTTACCCAAGCAAGAGTTTGCGCTTCATCGATATCACCACCGATGGTAAGTACGGCATTATTAGGTCCGTACCAACGTGAGAAAAATTCTTTTAAGTCGGTGACAGTACCGCGATCAAGATCTGACATATAGCCAATAACTGGCCATGAATATGGATGTTCACGTGGGAAAATCATCTGATTAACGGTTTCATTTAATCGACCATAGGGACGATCATCAACATTTTGACCACGTTCATTTTTTACTGTCGCGCGTTGTATTTCAAATTTTTCAGGGGTAATTGCTTCAAGTAAAAAACCCATTCGGTCAGACTCAAGCCATAACATTTTCTCTAACTGGTTTTTCGGTACCGTTTCAAAATAGTTGGTGCGATCTGAATTTGTCGTGCCATTTAAATCACCACCACTTTGTGTGACCACTTTAAAGTGCTGCTCATCGGCAACATTTTGTGAACCTTGAAACATCATGTGTTCGAAGAAGTGAGCAAAGCCAGATTTACCCAATTGTTCACGAGCTGAGCCAACATGATAAGTAACATCAACGTGCACTAGCGGGTCTGAATTATCTTGATGTAAAATTACAGTCAAGCCGTTAGCTAACTTGTATTTTTTAAAAGGTATATTAATGGTATCTTGCGTAGCAACTACCGTTTCAACCAAGCTTACACCGCTAGGTAGAATGGTTGTTTCTTGACTACTACAGGCAAATATTAATGCTGTAGTAGCGGCAATTGCCGTGACTTTAAATATAGAACTAAATTTTTTTAATATCGATGAAGAAAAGCGCTTCTGAGGGATATGTGGCAAAATAACATCCTGTAAAAAGGGTAAAATATAAGAGTTTGAATTATCATAGCAAACATAAATCCTTTTCGGTTAATTTAAATGTTTAAAACTATTACAGAACATACTGACTTTATAGTTGTTGATAAAAATGCAGGAATAAATTTTCATGATGAAGGAGATCTCGGCTCAGGACTGTTCTCTTTAGTTAAAAAACAACTACAACGCCATAATGTAGATGCTGAACTTTTTCCAGTGCACCGCTTAGATAAAATGACTTCTGGCTTAGTTATCTTTGCCAAAAACCTTACCTGTGCCCAAGTCTTTGGCAAGCTATTTAATGACCATGACATCGAAAAGTACTACCTTGCCATTAGTGACAAAAAGCCGAGTAAAAAACAGGGTTTAATTAAAGGCGATATGGCTAAGAGCCGCCGCGGTATGTTTAAATTATTACGCACCATGGAAAACCCAGCAATCACTCAATTTTTTTCATTCAGCATTGCCAATAAACAACGTTTATATTTACTCAAACCTCACTCAGGTAAAACTCATCAATTACGCGTTGCATTAGCAAGTATTGGCGCACCTATTGTCGGTGATCCTTTATATTACAGTCAGTCAATCGCAGACAGAGGTTATCTCCACGCCTATTCGCTCAAGTTTAGCTATTTAGGCGAAGAGTTCGAGTTCACTTCCCTACCGACAAAAGGCAAGTATTACCTTAATGAAGCGCTTATTGAGCAATTAGCAGCAATAAAAAAGCCTTGGCAGTTAAACTGGCCAAGGCTTTAAGCAACTTTCAATATTTAATAGCTTTACAGCAAGATGTTAGTATTTAGACAAGGCAGAGTGTGTGACATGTAGTCTGCTACAAGAACACACGGTTACTCCGACTTAGCAGACCGCATAAATTTCAAATAAGAGCGGTTAAAGAGAGTGCCAAAAAACTAAACCTATAGCTGTCGGACAAACAAACTTAGTATACCAAGGCCAAATCTTCCAGAAGAGGCTGTGCTCAACAGTATCATTGCCTTGTTTAATCTCCGCTAAGATATCACTTCTATGCCATATCCATGTAGCAAATACACAGCACAGCATGGCAATAATTGGTTGGCCATATTGCGTTGATAGAATGGCGACAAAATCTAACATCCATTCTAAATTTAACACTATAATAATACTTAATACTAAAATACCTAAACCAATAAAAGTTGTAGCTCGTTCACGTGACATATCATGACGTTCTACCGCAAACGACACGGGTCCTTCAAGCATTGAGATACTCGATGTTAATGCTGCTATCGACATTAAAACAAAAAAGCCAAAAGCAACAAATAAACCAACCAAACCCATACCCGAAAAAAGCGCCGGTAGTACGGTAAATACCAAGTTAGAGCCAGATATTAAGCTACCGTCTTCTGCAAATATAGCAACACCCTGGGCCTGTGCTACATACATAGAAGGAATAATTAATAGGCCAGCTAAAAAGGCAATAGAAACATCTATAAGGGTTACTTGTGCGCCAAGAGTGACTAAGTTTTCTTTTTTAGCAATATAAGAGCCATAAATGATCATCACACTGGTGCCCAGTGACAAGGAGAAAAACGCTTGCCCTAAAGCACTTATTAGCAAGTCGGGTTCAAATACACGGGATATGTCTGGATTTAAGTAAGCAGAAAACCCCTCCTTTGAGCCTTCCAGCGTAAATACGTAAATGATTAATAATATCAACAAACCGATGAGCATCGGCATTAAGCGTTTAGACCATTTTTCAATGCCCTGTTCAACACCCCGGCGAATGATAAATATGGTTAGGCTCATAAAAAATGCGGTAAATAGAATATTACGTGTTAACGAATGATTGATAAGCCAATCAGCTGCGTCAATTAAACCCGCTAACCTTGCTATTGGTTCAATAGCGTAAGACATCATCCAACCAGCGATAATGCCATAAAAACTTAAAATGAGTGCTGCACAAATAATACCGCCAAAACCAACAACAAAACCAAAACGTCTTTGCCAGGGATTACGGGCTATTTTTTGCATACTACTAACGGCGTTAGCTTGGCCATAACGCCCTATTAATAGCTCAGCCATAAAAGCAGGATAAGCTAAACAAAATGCCAACACTAGATAAACTAGTACAAAAGCAGCACCGCCATTACTTGCAGTTTGAGTTGGAAAACCCCAAATATTACCTAAGCCTACAGCTGAACCTGCTGCAGCCATAATAAAACCGAAACGCGAACTAAAGCCGCCTCTTGAAACACCCATTTATTACCCCAGAACTTTTTTGCTTTTCACGCCGTTGAGCCTGTTAACCATACCTAGCTCAGCGTGATATTATTTTTATAATGATTGATCGTATGGTGGCACTAATCTACGCAATTACAGATAAGATGAACAGAGCCATAAGATAAAAAAAAAAAAAGCCCAGTGTATAGCTTTATTTACGAGCTTTACACCAGGCTTTACCTTTATATTCGCTAATAGTTACTAAAGCTCAAAGCTATAGTAAAGCGACGATATAGTTAATACTGCTAATTATTCCGCTTCAGGACGCATATGTGGGAATAAAATTACGTCTTTGATCGTTGGTGAGTCAGTAAACAACATCACTAAACGGTCGATACCAATACCTTCACCTGCCGTTGGCGGTAAACCGTACTCTAAGGCATTGATATAATCGGCATCATAATGCATGGCTTCATCATCGCCAGCATCTTTTTCTGCCACTTGTTTTTGGAAACGTTCAGCTTGATCTTCAGCATCGTTAAGCTCTGAGAAACCATTGGCTAATTCACGACCGCCAACGAAGAACTCAAATCTATCAGTAATAAATGAATTGTTATCATTACGACGTGCCAGTGGTGAAACTTCCCACGGGTATTCAGTGATAAATGTAGGTTGATCTAATAAGTGCTCTGCTACTTCTTCAAAGATTTCACAAATATATTTACCTGGGCCCCAAACTTTTGAAGCACTACTTTCTTTAACACCAACCGCTTTCGCCATGGCTTTGATTGCATCGAAGTTATTTTCTGGGTCACGTAATACAGCTTCATCAAGGCTTGCTGCCGCGCGATGGTCTTTACCGTAACTCAAAATAGCATCAACCATTGATAAACGTGCAAACGGCTTACCGAGGTCGTAGAATTTTTCTTCTACTACTTCGCCATCAGCATTCTTAACGGTATTACGAATAGTGGTAGTACCTAATACATCTTGGGCAATAGTACGTAACATTTCTTCGGTGGTATTCATCAGGTCATGATAATCAGCGTAGGCCTGATAGAATTCAATCATAGTGAATTCTGGATTATGACGGGTTGAAATACCTTCGTTACGGAAACTACGGTTAATTTCAAACACACGATCAAAACCACCTACCACTAAACGTTTTAAGTTAAGCTCTGGCGCAATACGTAGGTACATATCAAGATCAAAAGTATTATGATGGGTCATAAATGGCTTAGCTGTTGCGCCGCCCGGTATGATTTGCAGCATCGGTGTTTCTACTTCCATAAAATCACGCTGCGTTAAGAAGTTACGAATACCAGCAACAATCTTTGAACGAATTTTAAAAGTATTACGAGTATCTTCATTGATAATTAAATCAACGTAACGCTGACGATACTTAGTTTCTTGATCAGATAAGCCGTGAAATTTTTCTGGTAATGGGCGTAAAGATTTGGTTAATAGCGAGTACTCATCCATATTCACGTAAAGATCACCTTTACCTGATTTATGTAAAATACCTTTAATACCAACAATATCGCCAATGTCTAATGAACCCCATTTAGCTCGGATTTCTTTTTGCACTGTTTTTTCAGCGTAGCCTTGAATACGGCCTGACGAGTCTTGTATTACTAAAAATGGTCCACGTTTTGCCATAACACGGCCGGCAATAGCATATGTAACTTGTAGTCCTTCAAGCTCTTCTTTGGTTTTTTCACCGTGTTCAGCTTGAATGTCTGCAGCTAAATGTTCACGATTAAAATCGTTAGGAAAACCATTAGCTGAACAATTAGAGCGAATCTTTTCAAGTTTTACACGGCGCTCAGCAATCAGTTTATTTTCATCTTGTGCTACGGGTGCATTATTGGCTTTATCTGTCATGTTAATTTCTCAAAGTTATCTTTAATTTTTCAATGTGTGATTCACACCTTGTTGAGGTAACTATGTCTTTCCTCTATTACCTTCAGTGAATCCATAATGTGTTCATGGATTCCCGATAAGACACTTCGGGAATGACGTAAACACGCTAAAGTGCTTACCTCAATGTTGGTTAATCTATGATTACTGCTACAAACCAGACTTTAAGCTGGCTTCTAGGAATTTATCTAAATCACCGTCTAACACGGCTTGGGTATTGCGGTTTTCAACACCTGTTCGTAAATCTTTAATCCGGCTATCATCTAGTACATAAGAGCGAATTTGACTACCCCAACCTATATCGGATTTACCATCTTCTAACTCTTGTTTACCTTCATTTTGCTTTTGCATTTCCATTTCATACAATTTGGCTTTAAGTAGCTTCATCGCTGTCGCGCGGTTCTTATGCTGAGACCTGTCTGCCTGACAAGCAACCACAGCGCCAGTTGGCACATGAGTTATGCGAATGGCAGAATCTGTTTTGTTAACGTGCTGACCACCAGCGCCTGATGCGCGAAAAGTATCAATACGCAAATCTGATGGATTGATATCAATCTCAATATTGTCATCAATTTCAGGATAAATAAACGCTGAAGCAAATGAGGTATGGCGGCGACCCGATGAATCAAATGGCGATTTACGAACAAGACGATGCACACCTGTTTCCGTACGCAACCAACCAAAAGCATATTCACCGGTGTACTTAATAGTACAGCCTTTAATACCAGCGACATCACCATCAGTGACTTCAATCGCTTCAGTTTTATAGCCGTGCGCCTCACCCCAACGTAGATACATACGCATCAGCATTTCAGCCCAATCTTGCGCTTCAGTACCGCCCGAGCCAGATTGAATATCTAAATAACAGTTGTTGGCGTCTTGCTCACCTGAAAACATCCGGCGAAATTCTAATTTCTCTAGTACTGCATCAAGGGCATCAGCTTCCACCTCTGCATCGTCGAAGGTTTCTTGATCTTCTTCTTCAACCGCTAGCTCAACTAAATCTGCGATATCTTCACAACCAGTTTCAAGTTCAACAATTGTATTAACGACTTCTTCAAGGGCGCTGCGCTCTTTACCTAGGGCTTGAGCACGCTCTGGCTCATTCCAAACTTCAGGTTGCTCTAACTCACGAGAAACTTCAACTAAACGTTCAGCTTTAACATCATAGTCAAAGATACCCCCGAAGCGAATTAGCGCGTTCACGGATTTCTTTTAATTTACTTAATATAGGATTTGTTTCGAACATAAATCTTCAAACATAAATTTTAATGAGTAGTCTTTTGTTATATCGCAAGGCAAAAGACAAATAGTGGCGCATTGTAACGTAAAATAGGGGGTAAATAAATGACTATAAAATGCAAGTATTTCTTAAGTTTACTATTTAGTTAAAGCACAACTTTTTCATGAACCAGTTTCGATTGAAATTGGTATTAAGACTGGCAATTACATACATTGATATTTACTTATCAAATTATTAATAGCTTTAAAAAAGCCTGTAACTGTAAAGTTTACATTATTAATAAAATAGACTCTGCAAAGTGGCTTCAATAAATACTCATCACCTTCAAATAGCCCATCTTTTCTTATTAAAAGCACCTGTTTTTTATAGCTCCATTTTAAGGTTATTTTTGATTGTCTATGTATTTCCAGAACGATAAACATTCATTAACACTCCCATTCATTTAACTAACAATAATAATGTATTGCACTGACCATTTGAGCCCAATGCGGACTTCAACGGCACATTCAATTGCTTTATTAATAATATTGATTAAACAGGGTTATTCAATAATTTTGCCTATACTTTCAAATGTTAATTAATAATACATTTTCATACGTAGAGTATGCTATTGAATAATACAAGGAAAATACTATGAAGACAGCTTATCTACTTGCTTTTATTCCAGCGAGTTTATTCATTAATGCTTGTAATGATTCCGAAAGTGAATTGTGTCGTTATTACATCCAAAACGATTTAGACAAAGGAAGTTTTGAGTCAGCTATTGCTCGTCTTGCTGATGAAAGTTGTCAAAAAACGTATCCTAAAAATGAATATTTGGTGGATTTAAGCAGTGCATATTTAGGTAAGTCAGGTTTGACTTTACCTGTATTATTGCGTGCCATGATTGAAGATGATGGCGCTACCGAAAAACTTACTTTTGAAAGTTTTGTCGCTGAGATAACCGAATCAGCGACAACATCAGCACTCTCAGATTTGGACGTTTCACGTTCAGCACTCGATGAATACCTAGAAACTAGCAGTTGCAAATCAATAGAATTCCCCACGTCGGCGCAGGAAACTGTTTGTTTGATCACCGGCTTTATTGATGTGTTAAAAACCACCATGGCCATTGATGCACTTACTGGTGGCAATGTTGCAGCATGGGCTGCTAATCAAAATGGTGATGACCCCTCTATGTTGCGCTCAAGCTGTGGGCTTAAATACAGCTATGAACATAAAAATGATATCGACTTCTCTACACCATATAACAATTGTGAAACTGGCGTAACGGTCGATAATAGCGAAGAAGTGACTTTTACAGCGACTAACGGTAGTGAAAAAACATATAACTACTTAACTATCAGTTATCAAGGTGAGTCTGAATATTTTTTAGAGTCAACAGCACTAGGTAGTACCATCTTCACCAAAAACTATTGCGAAGTTGACTTCGCCATTTGTAATGATGGCGGACTAAATGCTTGTTATACCTGTCCACTAAGCCAAGATGAAGAAGACCTTAATATTAAAGATTACCTAGTAGATGCTTTAAATAGTGGCTTTGATAGCATTGAAGCGGTAATTAAAAGCTCAGGACAAGATGATGATGCCGAAATTCAACAATCAATTAATGCCTTTAAACTAGAAATAAAGCCTGGAGGCTGTTCCGCTGTACCTGAGGGTGAAGACTGTTTCACTATGGATGATATTATTAATTATTTAAATAAAAATTAAGGAATTGCATAATGAAAAAATGGATCATTCCAGCACTCGCTGGATTTACATTAGCGCCTTTATCAAATGCAGCTGATCTCGCCTATCTATACAACGATATGCGCATTATGGGAATGGGTGGTGCAAACATAGCATCAGGTGGTTACAGTAGCTCGGTATTCGCTAATCCTGCAGGTATTGCTAATTTAGCTAAGGATCATGGTTTAATTGTCGAGCTTCTTGGTATCAACTTGACGGCTAGTGCTGATGCTAGCGATATTGTGAGTGACTTAACTGATGCTATCGACAGTGATAATGAAGATGAAATCATTGATGTATTAGAGAAATATTCTGGTGAACGTACCCATATAGATGTTGCGAACTATAGTTCAGTGAGCATTAACCATGGTAACTATGCTTGGAGTGTTGGTTTACTGGCAGCCACAGATGTTAACTTAACCCCACATGCAAACAGCATAGATGGAATTTTAGAAGTACAAAGCCGTGGTTATGGCGGGATAATAGCAGCATACACCTATACCATAGAGAATGTCGGCAATGGTGATCTACAGCTTGGCTTAGGTGCTAAATACCTTTTTCAGAAATCGTTTGAAGGCAAACTAACGCCCGCAGATTTATTAAATGGCGACGATATAGGCGACGAAATTCGCGATAGGATGGAGAAAGATAGCGATGGTTACTCCATTGACTTAGGCGCCATTTATCAGTTTGATTATATGAAAGAGCTCAAACCAGCAATTGGTTTAAGCATTATGAATATAGGAAGTCTAGATTTTGACGATAGTTATGGCGGACAGCCGACAACGGTTAACATTGGCGCCTCAATTGAACCTAATATCCCTTTCATCAAAAAAACACGTATTGCATTAGATTATGTTGATGTATTTAATGCCAATGAATACCGACTCTATGATTTAGATGTAAATGATGTTGTAAGTTATAGCGATTATGAAGATAGTGACTTTATGAAACGCTTACGCTTTGGTATCTCAGGATTAATCTATGATAACAGTTGGTCGTCTCTAGAAATCGCCACAGGTATTTATCAAGGGGGTTTAACAGCAGGCATTGATTTTACTGCATCAGTGTTCCGACTCGGGTTCGCTACCTATGAAGAACAAACCGGCCCTGAGCATGGTGACGAATCAGACAGACGTTATTCGTTAAACCTTAGTATCGCTTGGTAAACTAACCCTATTCACTTTGAATGGCGCTAACAGCGCCTATAAACATTATCCGCTACATTTTAACTTAACACCCGCTGAACTTAGGTACTCGCTGCCTTATTGCCAGTATCACTCAACCTATCTCTGAAAAGAAATGTGTAGATTGGGCATAAGCTAAAGTACTTCAGATTAACTTAGGGCTTTATTTATCCAGTTTGGTCTTATTTAACATTAAGAATATTGCCGATGCTAAACCTGCTGAAGCAAAAATCATACACATCACCATAATTTGATAACGGGCGGCAATAAATGGTGAGACACCAGCCAGTATTTGCCCTGTCATCATGCCAGGTAATGAAACGATACCAACCGCAAATAAAGCATTGATATTAGGGATCATTGATGCTTTAAAGGCGATATTACGCGCTTGTTGATAATGTTCGCCTCGGTTTAGCTCTGCAAAAAATCGTTCACCAGATAAACTAACACTATTCATACCGTTGGCGAAGACCATACCTGCAAGTGGTACAAGAGTTTTTGCTTGATGCCAAGGCTCTAAATTCAACACTCCTTGAGTTATAACTAACAAAACAACAAGGCTGCTGATAAAAATAGCCAAAAATGCACTTTGAAAAAGTGTCTTTCTCGGAGATTCAATATTATTTAACGCAATCCAACTCGAAAATAACATCATCATCAGCAGCAATGAGCCAATAACCCAAGCATTCTGACTTTCAAATATGTAACTTAAGACATAACCCACCAGTAATAATTGCACTAACATGCGCACTAAAGCATGCAAGGTACGCTTTTTTGGCAGTGACCAGTTAGCTAATATAATCAGTACCAAAACAACGGGAATAAATGCTATAGCGAGTTTAGTCAATGGGATAGTCGCTAGTGCTTGATCCATAGCTATCTCTTTAGTTGTACATAATTTATGTTAGTCATTTAGTGTTGCCTTAAACTGTGCGAATATCTTCAATCATCAGCTGTACTGTGCGTTTACCTCGAAATTCATTTACATCAAGGCGATAAGCAAGCTCAATTTGATTCGCCTGTGCATTAGGCCAAGCTTTAACATCAACATTAAAAGCAATACCATCGAAAACTTGTTGGCCGGGTGCCCCTGCTTCATCAATAAAATTTTTCTGCACGACTATCTTTAAATGTTTTTCGCCGACAATTCGCTGCTGCACTATAGTAAAAGTATCATCAAATAATGGCTCAGGAAAATTTTGTCCCCAAGGGCCGGCTTCTCGTAATTGCTCGGCAAATTCAAGGGTAAGCATATCGCTATTTAATTCACCATCGGAAAGGATAATGCTTTCTAAGTCTTCTGGCTTTAACCACCTTTCAGCCAATTCATCAAACTTCTGCTGAAAGAGAGTAAAGTTTTTTTCTTTAATTGATAAACCTGCTGCCATGGCATGACCACCGAACTTAAGAATTAAACCTGGATTTTGGCTATCAATATGCTCAAGTAAATCACGTATATGTAACCCCGGAATTGAACGTGCTGAGCCTTTAATTTCAGCTTGTTCAGGATCATTATCTTCGACTTTAGCTTTAGCAAAGACAATACAAGGGCGATGAAACTTCTCTTTTAAACGTCCGGCAACAATACCAATAACCCCTTGATGCCAATCTGCTTGAAAAAGGGAGATAGCACTAGGTAAATTCGACTCATCAAAATTGAGTGAGGTGAGTACTCTTTCAGCTTCTTGTTGCATCCCCTGCTCTATTTCTCGGCGAGCTTTATTTAAATCATCAAGCTCTGCCGCCATCACGCGAGCACTTGATAAATCATTAGCGAGTAAACAGTTAATACCATAAGACATATCATCTAAGCGCCCTGCCGCGTTGATGCGTGGACCTAGCGCAAAACCAAAATCACTGGCCACAAGCCTTTGCTGGTTTTTATTAGCGATTTCAATCAGTGCCTGAATGCCTGGCCGTGTTTGTCCTGCGCGAATACGCTTTAAACCTTGGGCAACTAAAATACGATTATTGGCATCAAGAGAAACCACATCAGCCACAGTGCCCAAAGCGACTAAATCTAATAATTGTGCAATATTAGGTTCGCTAATGCCTTGCTCAGAAAAGTAGTTTTTTTCGCGGCAATACTTTCTCAAAGCTAGCATTAAATAAAAAGCTACACCAACACCAGCAAGGGCTTTACTAGGAAAATTACAGCCCTCTTGATTAGGGTTAACTATGGCATCGGCGATTGGTAAAGAATGTCCCGGTAAGTGATGATCGGTAACTATAACTTGCATGCCTAAATCTTTTGCCCGTTTAACGCCGGCAATACAGCTAATACCGTTATCGACGGTGATTAGCATTTGTGCTTGTTGCTGCGCTGCAAGGTCAACGATTTCAGGTGTTAGACCATAACCAAATTCAAATCGATTTGGCACAATAAAGTTATGATGATTACTACCAAACAGACTTAGCGCTGTCATCATTAACGCTGTACTCGTTGCTCCATCGGCATCAAAATCACCGACAATGATAATACGGGTTTTATTCATTAGCGCTTGATGCAATAACTGACATGCTGTGTCCATGCCCATGAGAGCTGTTTCATCGACCATGCCTTGTAAACGGGCAACATTAAGCTCAAGTTCATCTGCTGATTTCATACCACGACTGGCATATATTTGTTTTATGGTTTCGGGCAAGCTATCGGGCAAGTGACTGGTAGATACTCGCGCTCGACGAATAATTTTTTTAATCATATTTATTCGGTCTCAGTTATACCAATTCCAATAAGTTTCTCCCCCCTCAGCGAGAGTTAAAAGGCTTAGAGGCAAGGCATTGATTGTAGGTAATGGTTATTCCCTTATCAAAATCAATAACGAAGCTTAAAAGCATTTGAAACTCGCCCTTTGGTAGCGAACTTAATGGACTTGGTATTATTCTTGTTATGATCACAATCAGCTGTTGTGACTTTTTTTGGTATAAAAAAAGTACTTACTGATAATCAGCAAGTACTTTTATAATAAAAATTTATCGGCACTTTGAAACAATAGGTTAAGTCTTTTTCAATAATTCTTCTAATTGTGCAGGCGGCTGGTACCCAGGGATCATCATACCATTTGATAAAATAATCGCTGGCGTGCCGTTAACACCGATTTGGCGACCAAAATCAAACTGTGCTTCAATCGGTGCTTCGCAAATACGATAAGCAATACCACTACCAGACTTAGCACTCGTTAATGCTTTAGCGGTATCGTCACTACACCATACTGAACGTAAATCTTTAAAACCTTGACTCAGGTTCCCAGTGCGATCTTTAATACCTGAACGCGGATAAGCTAAGTAACGAAAGGTGATGCCACGTGCATTGTAATCTGCCATTTGTTCATGCATTTTACGACAATAACCACAGGTAATATCAGTAAACACTGTCACCACATATTTTTCATTGTCGGCTTTATATTCAATCATGTCATTTTCAAAGGTTTTTATCCCCTCTAGACGTATTTTAGCTAAACTCTCTTCAGCTAAATCTGTCACAGTTGCGCCTAAGCTATAAACTTTACCTTGAATGAAATAATCACCGTTATAACTTGCATAAAACAAACCTTGATTGGTGACCAGCATAGCAATTCCTGGCACAGGTGTTTTTTCAACTTTAACCACAGTTAAGCCTAAAGAGCTGTTAATTTTTGCTTTCAAAAGGTCGACATCAAGTACAGTTGAATCATTCGCAGGTTTGGCTATTGCCGCGGGGGTTTTAGCTTGCGTATCAGCATTAGCGTTTGGTAAAAGCATAGCTAAGGTAAACGCAGCAAGCACGGTGCTATAAACAATGGTTTTATACATAAAGATTCCTAACAAATTTCCAACAATTAACAAGTAAAAGTAATAAGCCTTTAAATTAAGCATAATTTATAAGCTCATTTAAATAGACCTGGCATTATGCAAGGAAATTACAGCCATAGCACATTATTTGCAACTTAAAATAGCGAGTATAGTGAATTAACTTGTAAACAAAGATAAATGTTTTTGCTAAAATCCCACTGAAATATCTCATTGTTGAATTAAAATTGGAAATAGCAGCATGAAAATTGGTTTGTTTTATGGTTCAACCACTTGTTACACAGAGATCGTTGCCGAGAAAATTCAGGCAATAATCGGTGCCGATCTGGTTGATATATTTAATATCAAAGATCAACCATTATCCCATTGCCTTGATTATGATTTTATCATTTTTGGCATATCCACATGGGATTACGGTGAGCTGCAAGAAGATTGGGAATCAATTTGGAGTGATATTAACCAGCTTGATCTTTCTGATAAGATTATCGCTTTGTATGGTATGGGAGATCAAGTGGGATACACTGAATGGTTTCAAGATGCGCTTGGTATGTTACATGAACAAGTAGTAGCACAAGGCGCAAAAGTTGTTGGATATTGGCCAAATCAAGGTTACGAGTTTACCGCCTCAAAAGCACTCACTAGCGATGAAAGCCACTTTGTCGGTTTATCGTTGGATGAAGATAGTCAATATAACCTAACAGACGATCGTCTAGATAATTGGTGTGAAAAAATATTGTTAGAGTACAGTAACTTACTCTAGATATTAGTTTCATTAAAACCTCTAACAAAGTTAATTTACTCGTTCATTTACTTTACCCATTCACTTTAGCTAAACGCTATAGCTGACAAATAAGCTTGCCCTTGCGATAAATAGTTACAGCAAGGGCTAAACCCACTATAATTGCCGCCATATTAATCTTTTTTAACCCTTAGTGAATTATCCCCTATGTTTGAGCAATTTGATCTAGACTCTGAACTATTAGCCAGTATAAAGAAACTTGGCTACACCAAACCCACTTCAATTCAAGATCTCGTTATCCCTGAAGCGATGGCTGGCAAAGATGTACTAGCATCAGCCCCCACAGGTACGGGTAAAACAGCTGCCTTTTTATTACCTATTGCCCAACACTTGTTAGACTACCCAAGAACACAACCAGGTTTTCCACGAGTTTTAATTTTAACGCCGACCCGTGAACTAGCGATACAGATTGGCGAAGACAGTAAACAACTTACTGAACTTACAAAAATAAAAACTGGCGTAATCACGGGGGGGGTTAATTACGGTAGTCACTCTGATATTTTAACAACTACAACCGATATTTTAGTGGCAACCCCTGGGCGCTTATTAGAATATATTGAAAACGAACAATTTGATGCGCGTGAAATTGAAATTTTAGTGCTAGATGAAGCGGATCGCATGCTCGATATTGGTTTTAGTGACACCATCAACCGCATTGTTGCTGAAGCTCGCTGGCGCAAACAAACCATGCTGTTTTCAGCAACTCTAGAAGGTGCTGGTGTACTAGGTTTTGCCAAAGAGGTACTCAATGACCCTATATTTTTAGAGTCAAATCCATCACGCAAAGAGAAAGCGGTAATTCACCAATGGCTTCACTTAGCTGATGATGCTAATCATAAACTCAATATGTTGGTCAATACCCTTAAACAAGAGGGTGTAGAGCGTACGGTGGTATTTGCCAATAAACGCGAAACTGTGCAGTACCTTTCGGGCAAACTTTACGCTGAAGAGTTACCTTGTGTTTGGTTAGAAGGTAAAATGCCACAAGATAAACGTAATAAAGCAATTTCGCGTTTTAAAAATGGTGAGATTAAAGTATTAGTGGCAACCGATGTTGCCGCCCGTGGTTTAGATATTGATGATATCACTCACGTTATTAATTTTGATATGCCACGTAAAGTTGATATTTATATTCACCGTATTGGTCGTACAGGTCGAGCTGGCAATAAGGGTACTGCCATCTCTTTAGTTGAAGCACATGACATGGGCGTTATTGGAAAAATTGAGCGTTACACCAAAGAACGCATGTCACGCCGCGTTATTCCAGATTTACGACCGAAAAATAAGGAATCACGCGTTGTTAACAAAAAAGCTAAACTCAAACTGACTAACTCTCAGAAAAAGGCTAAAGCGAAGAAGCAAGTGAAGAAAAACGCAAAACGCGCTAAAGCGGCTAAGTAGCACAAGCTAGTAGTTAAACACCATATTTCGATTACACTTTATGACAATTTTATTGCGCTTTTATTGCGCTTAAGTCTGCCGTGTAATATTTCTGTCATAAAGCAATGCTGTAATAGCGCCGCATTCACTTTATGGATGAAGTTTATTCCGATATTTATTGAGGCCAAACTCAAAAGTGAGTTAGGCCCCAAAATAGGGTCTTCAACTTTATGATAGTAATTAATATGAAAAATCAGACATTAACAAATAAAACATCAGTACGTGTAAAAACACTCATAACACTTGCTGTAGCTGCATCACTTAGTACTCCACTGGCTCACGCACAAACCAAAGAAGCGACTGAAAAAGCTGAAACGACAAAAAGCAGTGAAAGCAGCTTTGCAGACGCTTGGGACTTTGCCGACTTATATGAGAATGAGCAAGGTGATTACTTGAAGTTATCAGGCCGTCTGCAGCTAGATTCTGCTTGGGTTGATAGTGATCAAGGTGACTATAACGACACTGCATGGCGCCGTTTTCGTTTTGGTTTCAAAGGCCAACAAGGTGAATTTAAATTTGCCCTTGAAGCTGATGTTAATTTAAATGATTCATTAGACGATGCTTATAATCGCCTAACTGATGCCAATGTTAGCTGGTCGTTAGATAAAGACACCGAACTTAAATTCTTAAAACAATCTGCAGGCTTTACTTTAGATGGTAAAACCTCATCAAAGAAACTATTAACTCCACAGCGTAACAACCTAACTAATAACTTATGGTTTACCTCTGAGTATTTTACTGGTGTAAGTGTTAAAAGTAAGCTTAGTAATGACTGGTCGTATAAAACTGGAATATTTTCTAGTGATGGCGCAGATGAAATATCAATAAGCGACGCCAGTTACTTCGCAACATTTTCGACCACTAAGAAACTAGCGAAAAATAACCTTTGGGATAAAGGTGAAGTGAGTTTTGATTACGTTTATAACGATACCCATGTCGATGGTGATACCCGAGATTTCTCACAAGTAATTAGTGCCTCAAGTAAATTTAAGCAAAAAGACTGGGGCTTACAAAGTGATATTTCATGGGGTAAAGGTGACTTTGAGCAAAGTGACTTATTTGGTGTTGTAATAATGCCAACCTATCAGCAAAGTGAAAAAATTCAGTGGGTTGCTCGTTACACTTACTTAAATAGTGCAGAAGATAATGGCGTTCGTTTAGGCCGTTATGAAAGCAAAGTGGTTGATGAGCACGGTGAGAGTAGTGTAAGTGGTGAGCGCGGTGATAAATACCAAGAAGTTTATGCTGGCGTTAACTGGTTCTTAAACGGCCATAAACTAAAACTCCAAGCTGGGCTGCAGTACGCAAAAATGGAAGATAATGCCAATGATGGTGGCGCGTATGATGGCTGGGGCTTTACGGTAGCAATGCGTAGTTATTGGTAAAACTCAGTTTATAGATAATAAAAAGACCGTATTCCATCTGGTAATACGGTCTTTTTATTTGTCTTTTATATTATTATTAATATTAATATTGAGCTAACTTACTTCTTGCTCTTCTTTAGCAATAAAGCGATATAACTTAGCACCAATAAAACCACCAACAATGGGGGCAAGCCAGAACAACCAAAGTTGTGCTACTGCCCAATCGCCTACAAATACGGCTACACCAGTACTACGTGCCGGGTTGACTGAAGTATTAGTAACAGGAATACTGATCAAATGAATTAACGTTAAACATAAACCAATAGCAATTGGTGCTAAACCTGCTGGTGCACGTTTATCTGTTGCGCCCATAATGACAAAGATAAACATCATAGTGAATACAACTTCAGCAATAAGGGCGGCAGTCATAGAGTAACCACCAGGCGAATGCTCACCAAAACCATTTGAAGCAAAACCTGCAGACAAATCAAATCCGGCTTGACCACTAGCAATAAGATATAACACGCCACCGCCAATAATAGCGCCAATGACTTGCGCGATGATATATGGCATGAGTTCACTGGCAGGAAATCGCCCACCAGCCCAAAGACCTACAGATACCGCGGGGTTTAGATGGCAACCCGAAATATGACCTATCGCATATGCCATGGTCAATACGGTTAAACCAAATGCAAATGAAACGCCAAGTAGACCAATACCTATTTCAGGAAAACCTGCCGCCAACACCGCGCTACCACAACCACCGAGTACTAACCAAAAAGTACCTATGCATTCTGCAATATATTTATTCATTTTTATTCCTTTAATTGTTAATAAATTTTGCTTAAGCCAAGTCATAACGCCATAAGTTTAAAACAATTACTTAACCAAACAAATCACCTAGCTTATCTTTTAACTTGTCTTTTGCTTTGTTTTTAAGTTTATCTTCAAGTTTCTTTTGTTGTTGTTTTACAATATCCGAATTCTTCAAATCATCAAGTGCTTTATCGGTATCAGTCAGCAAAGCTTCCAAATCAAGAAGTTCTGCCGTTTGACTATCACCAAGCTTCAAGGCATTCGCTAACTTTTCATTTAAACCTTCATTAACTTTACGCTTAAAGTCGTTAAGCTTCCCCGCGACTTGCTGCTTAAAAGCTCCCGTTAATGCTTCATTTAAAGATGAAGCAATACTAAATTTTGGTTGGCTAAGCTCGCCACTTACAGCAACATCAACCGTTAGCTTGTCTAGCGACTTAATAGTATCAAGTAATAACTTAGTCATTTTAGACTTCGCCTGACCTTGATAACTCGCTTGCTTAAGTGAAACCCCATTACTCGCTTCAATTTCACTATTCATTAAGCTAAAGCTGCCCTTACCGTTAAGTTTTGCCGCTGTCAACGATAACGTTAACGCCTTACTTTTTGTTAATTGTATATTTGCTAATGATCTGTCACTAACCAGCCATTCTCCCTCTGCATTGAAATCACCTGACTTTGACAGCTTGAAGTTACTGTTTAGACTAAGTTCACCATTTGACGTTGAGCTAATATTGATCAGGCTATCTTGACCTCTGATCCAATGCTGATGTGTTAATTCACTGCCAGTTACCATTAGTTCACCCTGCTCAAGTTGAATTGAGAACAGTGCCTTTTTAACTAATATTGATGGTAATGGCGTGTCTTCTTTAAAGTAGACAAAACGTCCATTTTCATGAGCCTTCTCTTTAGCCTCACTACTATCACCTTTCATGTTTTCCATAAGTGGTGACACTTTTTCATAGGCCCACTTCGCCTTTTGTACATACTCTCTTGCTTGTTCACCAAAAAGAATGTGAGCGAAGTCTTCAGTATCAATACTTTCAAGCTGATAGGTTTTTTCTATCTGTTGCCAATCTTTTGTTGGTGCATTTGTTATCTCATTCACTTGCTTAGCCAATAAGCTTTTACTGTCTAACACTTGCTTTTTAGCTTTTTTAACCAGTGCTTGATCTGCCTTGAATTCGGCTTTAATAAGTTCAAATTCAGTTTTTATTTTTTCTATGTCAGCTAATGAGTTAACTTTCATCTTACCTAAATTTTTCACCTTATCTTGGTAAGACTTCAACTTAGCTTTATTAGGTAATTGCCCCTTTAACGCTTTAATTTTTACTTGCTCAGTTTTATAGCTAGCTTTTAATTGCTCACCGGCCTTAACTGTTAATAAGTTACTGTCATTAAGTAAACTCTTAACATCTGGCAACTGCATATCAACTTCTGGCAATAGTGCTTTCCCTTGCTCAGCTAAACTGTCACCGCCGTGTTCATTAACTGTATCGTTAAGGTAAACTTCACCTGCTTGAGACCTTACGCTAGAGAATGCCAGTTGGCTGACTTCTAGCTCATCAATGATTATTTTGCCAAATAAATACTGCCAAACATCAATACCCGCAGTAGCACGGTCAAAGCTAAATAAGTTCTGTGTCGGTGTTTCTTTATCTGTTACTTGCAAGCCGATAACACTGACCTGTAACGGCGAATAGCCAAACTTAACCTCAGCTAAATTGACTTCAGCGCCAAAAGCACTTTCAGCTGAACTGATAATAGCTTTCTTAACCAGAGTTTCTGCAAAGAAATACAAAAAGGCTACCACTAAAGCACTTAAAACTATAAAGGCAATAATGCCCTGCCAACGAATAAACCGTGCCATTACAGGCCTCCTTTAGTTAAGCTAGAGCCACCGGAAAAGCTAGTGTATAAACGATAAAATTTAGATGCTTTTAATGCTTGTACGATTCTAAATTTTTCAAAAAAAGTCATGATATGTACGCGATATTTCTCAATAATAAACTTACTGATAAAATAGATTGGTGCACATAACAAAGCACCTAAAACAAATGCGCCAAGCACATAAGTATGGTGCCAATGAGCTAATTTAAATAAACTCAGCTGGTAAAGGGAAGTAAAAAAAACAGTCAGGTTAGGTGTAGTGAGCAAAGACTCACCCAGCTGAACTATAGCGGGAGATAAGAGGTAACTTAGTCCTGAGAAGAAACCAACCGCAAGAATAAAGCTGCCTAAATGTACTCGAATAAGTAGTACAAAAAATATTATCACTATATTGTGCAAAGTAAAAATTGGCGATAACCCTACGATAAAACCTAACGCTATTGCTAAAGCTATTTGCCTGATGGAACTATCACTGTTTAAGGCATGCAATAGCTTTGCTAGTAAAGTTAACATGTCACCTCCTGTTAAAATGTTTAAAGTATTAAGTGTTTCTGTGTTTAAGTAATGTGAATGCGAACATCACCAATATAGCTAAAACTAGATGAGCTAATATTAACTCTCTTTACGGGTAAAAACCCAATCGTTACCTTTCGACATAGTGGCATCGTATTGATAACCAGCCAAATCAAATGCCTTAATTTTCTCAACCGATGTCAATTTATTTTGAATGATGTAACGCGCCATTAGCCCGCGAGCTTTTTTAGCAAAAAAACTGATTATTTTATATTGACCATTTTTCCAATCTTTAAACGTTGGTGTGATAATCGTGGCATTCAAAGACTTTTGTTTTACTGATTTAAAGTATTCAGTAGAGGCTAAATTAATAAGCACATCATCATTATTATCTTTTAGCGCTTTATTAAGTTCATCAGTGATAATCTCACCCCAAAATTGATATAAATTATCACCACGACTATTACCAAGTTTACAGCCCATTTCTAAACGGTAAGCTTGCATTAAATCTAAAGGTTTTAATAATCCATATAAGCCGGATAGAATTTTAAAATGCTGCTGGGCAAAATCAAAATCATCATCGCTAAACGATTGCGCATCTAGTCCAGTGTATACATCACCGTTAAAACTTAATATCGCTTGTCTAGCGTTATCTTGAGTAAAAGGTGTTGACCATTGACCAAAACGTGCGGCATTCAAACCAGCAAGTTTATCACTCAATTTCATCAAACTGGCAATGTCGCTTGGTGAAAGTTTAATACAATCATCAATTAATAATTGACTTTGTTCAAGTAAGGCAGGCAGGCTAAACTTCTGGGTAGCAAGGGGGGATTCAAAGTCTAATTTTTTTGCAGGTGAAACAACAAGTAACATATATTTTCGCCAATTTTTGTGAGTACTTAATAAAGCATAATATATCATAAGGCTTAAACAAGTTAACAGCGTTTAATCTAAGGTAATAAATGCTTAACTAGTCACGTTTGGCGTAAGTTACAAACAAAAATGCAATAATTTGTTAAAAATAGCGCAATAAAGGGTGCTTTTTTATTTTTATGTTGTAATATTTCTCCAGCTATATTCATTATCGAATTTAGAAGTGCTTAATAAGCAAATCTCCAGGACAACTTTAAGGTAACGCCATGACAAATTCTTCTTCACAACTTGCACAATTAAAACAAATGACCACCGTTGTGGCTGATACAGGTGACATTGAAGCTATCGCAAAGTTTCAACCTCAAGATGCGACAACAAACCCATCACTATTATTAAAAGCCGCATCGTTACCTAATTACCAAGGCTTAGTTAAAGATGCTGTTGGTTGGGCCAAAACACAATCGGATAATGCTGAGCAACAAGTTAGCGATGCTGCTGACAAACTATCTGTATTGATTGGTCTAGAGATCTTAAAAACTGTGCCAGGGCGTATTTCAACCGAAGTAGATGCTAGATTATCTTTTGATACAACGGCGTCTATTACTAAAGCACATACGCTTATTGCCATGTACAACGAAGCTGGCATTAGCAACGATAGAATTTTAATCAAACTTGCTTCGACTTGGGAAGGCATCAAAGCGGCCGAACAACTCGAAAAAGAAGGTATTAACTGTAACTTAACCTTATTATTTAGTTTTGCCCAAGCCCGTGCTTGTGCCGAAGCAGATGTATATTTAATTTCGCCATTTGTTGGTCGTATTTTAGATTGGTTCAAAAAAGACACTGGCAGAAGTGATTATGCAAGTAATGAAGATCCCGGTGTTGTGTCAGTAACGAGTATTTATAATTACTACAAACAACAGGGATTTAATACAGTAGTTATGGGTGCTAGCTTCAGAAATATTGGTGAGATCCTTGAATTAGCCGGTTGTGACCGTTTAACTATCAGTCCACAATTAATGGATGAACTAGCAAACAATACTGATACCATTGTACGAAAACTTATTGCCAGTGAGGTTTCTGCAGAGAAAGAGTCGGTATTAAGCCAAGCACAATTTCGTTGGTTGATGAATGAAGATGCCATGGCGACAGAAAAACTTGCTGAAGGTATTCGTAACTTTACTATTGACCAAGTTAAACTTGAGCAGCAATTAGCCGCTATGATCTAGTTATTCAGCCCTAGTAAAAACATTTCACCTTTCGTACAAATAATGATGATTTAAAACGCATATTTTATAAAAAATATGCGTTTTTTCGTTTTCATCGCTAAAAAACTATGTTAAAAATAAGGTGCATTTGTTTTCAATGTGATGGTAAAAATAAGGGGCGCTTAATGGATAAGATAAACCAAGTTTTAAAGTCAACAAACCAAGTAGCAAAAAAACGTGTCATATCAACAACTAAAAGAAAATGGCGTGAAATAGAATCTATTCGTGATAAATTTCAGCTAGAAAAAGATATGCGCATGTATGAAGATTCATTGGAATATATGTTAGAAGAGTTCTAATCTGGTAAGTTAACTGTACAATCAGATAAAACGAACCTGTAAAAAAGCCCAGCCTGCTGGGCTTTTTCGTACCATAGCTTTGCCATTTTTAATTCCCTACCGGCAAAAGAAGTAATTTGTTGACAAAATTCAAACGTCCGTTTAAATTTTAACTATCAATTTTTATACGAATAAACTCAATGCCAAAAAATGTTATCAATTTTGCTCACGCAAACGGTTTTCCTGCGGGCAGTTATCAAACATTATTTAATTATCTGCCTGAGAATATGCATGTCATCGCATTAGATAAATATGGTCATCAAAAAAACAAGCCAATTAATCATAACTGGCAAGCTCAAGTAGAAGAGTTAATATACTTTGTCGAATCGAAACAAGTAGATAACAATAAAGTCATTTGCCTAGGTCATTCGTTTGGCGGCGTAATTTCTTTTATTGCTTGTTGCCAAAGGCCTGATTTATTCAAAGGGCTTATCATGTTAGATCCACCTGCCCTCAGTGGTGCCGGAGCCTTAGCAGCAAGGCTAGTGAAAAAAACTAGGTGGATAGATAAGTTTAGCCCTGCAGGGCGTGCTGAAAATCGTCGTGCTCAGTGGCCATTGGGTTCAGATATAGGCGCGCTATTTTCTGGCAGAAAACTATTTAAATACTTTGATAGTCGCTGTTTAACAGATTATATAACGCATGGTATTTGTGAGCGCAACAATCAATTAGAGCTTTCATTTGATGCCCAAGTTGAGGCCAATATATTTAGAAATATCCCTTCAAATTTATCAAGCTACAAAAACAAGTTAACAATACCTGCAACTTTAGTTTATGGCTCTAACACGGATGTGTTTCCTCACCATATATTTAGCCGCTTTGTTAAGCTTAATAAACATATTAAACTACAAACTACGCCAGGCGGTCACATGTTTCCACTAGAGAGCCCGGAAAGAACAGCTAAGTTAATTACAGATATAATAAACAGCTTTCCTGAAGAGTAATCCCCCCCCTTCCTACTTTAAACTACAGCCACAAAAAAACGCGACCTAGATCGCGTTTTTCATATATTTAGTTCTGTTATGAATTAAGTATATTAATAATGATTAATACTGAAGCAAGAGGGTAAAAGAAGAAGGCGTTTGCACGGAGCTGACGCTAGTCAGTGAGTACATGCAACGCAGTTATCTTACACACTAGCAAAGGTATTGATTATTATTGGCCTTTAATTTCACTACGACCATTAAAAATAGCTTTATCACCTAAGAACTCTTCAATACGTAACAATTGGTTGTACTTAGAAACACGGTCAGAGCGACATAAAGAACCAGTTTTGATTTGACCAGCTGCTGTACCTACCGCTAAATCAGCAATAGTAGCGTCTTCAGTTTCACCAGAACGATGGGAAATAACCGCCGTATAACCAGCATCTTTTGCCATTTTAATCGCAGCTAAAGTTTCTGTTAATGAACCAATTTGGTTAAATTTAATTAAGATTGAGTTAGCAACACCGGTATCAATACCACGTTTGAATATTTTAGTGTTGGTAACAAATAAATCATCACCAACAATTTGTACTTTATCGCCAAGTAAATCAGTTTGGTATTTAAAACCATCCCAATCAGACTCGTCTAAACCATCTTCAATAGATACGATTGGGTATTCTTTACAAAGATCACCTAGGAAGTCAGAAAATTCATTTGAAGTGAATTGCTTGCCTTCACCTTTAAGGTCGTAAATCCCTTTGTCTTTATCGTAAAACTCAGTAGCCGCACAATCCATGGCTAAAGTAACGTCTTCACCTAAAATATAACCAGCAGCCGCTACTGCTTCTTTAATTACTGCTAAAGCATCTGCGTTAGAAGCTAAATCGGGAGCAAAACCACCCTCATCACCAACCGCAGTATTTAAACCTTTGGCTGATAATACTTTTTTCAGAGCATGAAAGATTTCAGCGCCCATACGTAATGCTTCACTGAAGTTTTTAGCGCCAACAGGTTGAACCATAAACTCTTGAATATCTACGTTGTTATCAGCATGTTCACCACCATTGATGATGTTCATCATAGGAAGAGGTAAGCTATAAACACCCGGTGTGCCATTCAAATCAGCAATATGTTCGAATAATTGTACGCCTTTATCCATGGCCGCTGCTTTAGCTACTGCAAGTGATACGGCAAGAATAGCATTGGCGCCAAATTTTTCTTTGTTTTCAGTACCATCTAAATCAATCATGATTTTATCGATATTGGCTTGCTCTATAGCACTTTGACCAATTAGAGCAGGAGTGATGTCATTCTTGATAGCAGCAACGGCTTTTAATACACCTTTACCTAAATAACGAGACTTATCACCATCACGTAACTCTAATGCTTCACGTGAACCAGTAGATGCGCCAGATGGTGCAGCAGCACGACCCCAAGCACCAGACTCAAGATATACATCGGCTTCAACGGTTGGGTTACCACGAGAATCCATGATTTCACGTGCTAATATTTTGCTAATTTTTGACATTATCATTCCTGTTAAAATGTATGACGCTCAAGTAATCCTTTGAACGGTAAAGTTAATTTTTAATATTGCTAAACTGAAAGCAAAAACCGCAGCGCTAGCTACGGTTTTAATAAAGTTGTTATGCGTTTGTTTTTTGTTTTTGCAATTCAAAGCTCATTGCCACAAAACTTTCAAACAGCGGGTGTCCATCACGTGGAGTTGAATTAAACTCCGGATGGAATTGGCCCGCAATAAACCATGGGTGATCAGGCATTTCAATCACCTCCACTAAACTTTTATCTGTAGATAGACCCGAGAACACTAAACCTGCTTTGTTTAATTGTTCACGGTAGTTATTATTTACCTCATAACGATGACGGTGTCTCTCATTAATTGTTTCACTGCCATATACGTCACATGCCTTGGTACCTTTCACCAAGTGACACAATTGAGAGCCTAAGCGCATGGTACCGCCTAAGTCTGATTGCTCACTTCTGTACTCAACTTGGCCTTCATCGTCTAACCATTCACTGATCAAACCAACCACTGGGAATGGTGTTTCACTATTAAATTCAGTACTGTGCGCATCAGTTAAACCAGCAACATTACGAGCAAACTCAATTAATGCTACTTGCATACCTAAACAGATACCTAAATAAGGTACTTTGTTTTCACGGGCATATTGTGCGGCTAAAATTTTACCTTCAACACCACGCTCACCAAAACCACCCGGAACTAAGATTGCATCAAGGTCAGCTAAAATACCAACACCTTTTACTTCCAAGTCTTGTGAGTCAACGTACTTTATATTTACAGTGACTTGGTTTTTAAGGCCGGCATGCTTTAATGCTTCGTTGACTGATTTATAAGCATCAGGTAATTCAATGTACTTACCGACCATACCTATAGTGACTTCGCCTTGTGGGTTCGCTTCATGATAAAGCACTTCTTCCCATTCAGATAAATCAGCTTCTGGTACATCTAGACCAAAACGCTTCACTACGATTTCATCTGTTCCTTGCGCTTTTAATATCGCAGGGATTTTATAAATACTGTCAACATCACGCATTGATACCACAGCTTTTTCTTCCACGTTAGTGAATAAAGCTATTTTGGCTCGTTGTGCATTAGGAATAGCGCGGTCTGAGCGACACACTAAAATATCGGGCAAAATACCGATAGAGCGTAAGTCTTTTACTGAATGCTGTGTTGGTTTAGTTTTGATTTCGCCAGCAGCAGCCAAATAGGGCACTAAGGTAAGGTGCATAAACATGGCACGATCACGGCCTACTTCTAGAGCTAATTGACGAATAGCTTCTAAGAATGGCTGTGATTCCATATCACCAACCGTACCACCGATTTCAACCATGGCTATGTCGTAGCCTTCTGCACCTTCGATTACTCGACGTTTAATGTCGTTAGTAATATGTGGAACAACTTGAATAGTTGCGCCTAAAAACTCACCTTTACGTTCGCGAGCTAAAATATCTTGATAGATACGGCCGGTAGTAAAGTTATTTCGCTTGGTCATTTTGGTGCGAATAAAGCGCTCATAATGGCCCAAATCGAGATCAGTTTCAGCGCCATCTTCGGTAACAAAAACTTCACCATGTTGTATTGGGCTCATGGTACCTGGATCAACGTTAATATACGGATCAAGTTTTAACATGGTAACTTTTAAACCACGCGCTTCAAGAATTGCGGCTAGTGATGCTGCGGCAATACCTTTACCAAGAGACGATACTACACCGCCAGTTACAAAAATATATCTAGTTGTCATGTTTACACCGATGTCAGAAAAAACAGAATTTTGTGCTTAATTGGTTAATATTTATAAACTTTAATTAAAACTAACAATGGTAAATAACACTATACATATGTATTTAATAAGCAATTAAATACAGTCATAGCGTAAATATTTAGTTGTTGAAATAGAAGTTTTGCCAAACAAGCAGGACGGGACAGTATTATACGTAAAAGGCAATACCAATTCAATTAAGTTTTTATTACCTCGCTAGAATCAAAAGCCTTGTAAACAAGGCATTGATTGACGGTAATGGTTACTCAGATGAGTGGCAACGGTCCTCTCTAATAAACTACTCCCCTGCAGCGCTCTTATCAAAAAGAATAACGGTATAAGTTTGTTTGATTTGTTCTATACGAAAAATAATCACAACGGCACATTACAGTAATAAAAATTGTGTATGTTTATTATGATCTTATTGAGCTGTATTTAGCCTGATTCTTTTTGATCATTAGTTGCGTATAATGTTACTACTTCTGTGAATAAAACTGTGATTGATTTTACTATGACTATAGAAAATTTAAACAATACCTTAACCGCTGTTGATGAAATAAACAGCCAAGATCCAAATTCAATATTATCTAATGGCGCCAGCCAAGCAAAAGAGCTCGTTTATGGTCAGCAAATGACTGAGTGCTTGAAACAATATTGGCCACAAGCTAATGAGTTATTGCAAATTGCAGTTCGTGCCCAGCATATTAAACGTTGGCAGCTAAAGCGTACTGAGTTCAACGAGGGCAAAGCTGGGTATTATCAATGGCGAATTGCTCAAGGTAAGTTTCATGCTGAGCTAACGGCAAGTATTATGATTACTCAAGGCTACACAACGGAACAATCTGAGCAATGCGCTACCATAATCCGAAAAGAGAACTTAAAAACAAATAGTGATAGCCAAACCTTAGAAGATGTTGCTTGCTTAGTTTTTCTTATGCACTACTTTGATGAGTTTGCGGCTAAATATACTGAGCAAGATAATGAAGCGAAGATTGTTCGTATTGTGCAATTGACTTGGCATAAAATGTCAGAAAAAGCACATGATATTGCTTTAGGTTTAACCTTGCCGGATCATTTAGCTATTATAGTAAATAAGGCACTTGCCTAGACTATTTGTCCATATTATTAACATATCAAGTGACAATACAGACTTTCCTATCTGCTAATGTTTGAAAGTCTGCATAATTTTTAAATGTTGTCTTTATTACTTATTATAAAATTCTTGCCTATTTACTTAATGGTAAACGCATTAAAAAAATAAACGGCCCAATAACTAAAGCAATTACCAGCCCTGTCAACATAGCACTTTGTAACATAAACGCCGACCAGCATACTGATAAAGCGATAGTTAATAAGGCAATACGTTTCGCTTTTTTAGGAATAGTTCTATGTTGTTGCCAATCGAGGATCAAGGGACCGAAGGTTTTATTTGCTAATAATTTTTGCTGCATTCTTGGCGAAGACTTAGAAAAACAAGCTGCTGCCATTATTAAGAAAACCGTTGTTGGTAGTATAGGTAATATCGCACCTAATATGGCTAAACCAACACAAAACAATCCGGTTATTTTCAACAAGATAATCTTGGTTTTACTCTGGACTGATGGTGAAACTGGACAGGATCTGACATTTAGTTTTGAATCTGTAGCTAATTTTTGCTCAGTACTAATCACTCTTTCCATGTATAAATACCTTTAGTTACCAGTGTTAGCTTTAACTTTCACTTTGTTATTCGTATCACGACTTTGGCGAATCAGCACATCATCCGTTTGGCCATGTCCTTCTTGCATAGCACTAGATTTAGCTAATCGGTCATAAAGTAACACGTTAACCGAAGCCGCTAGGTTCATACAACCAACGGTAGGAACATAAACAACATCATCAGCAAAATCTATAACTTGTTGCTTTATAGTGCCATCCTCGGGACCAAATATATAAACGGCCTGCTGTGGGTGAACAAAATGTGGTAATGGTGTAGCGCCTTCCACTAAGTCAACACATATGATTTTAGTCGTCGTTGGAATATTTTCCAGTAAGTCTTTAATATTTATAAAATCATCTACGCCTAATAAAGGGATTTTTCCTTGAACATTTTTGGTGTCAGTCTTTAGAGACTCTTTATTATATTTAGCCGCCTGCGCATAACGCTTACCAGTATACAGCACTTGATCTACTTGATAACAGCCAGCAGCGCGCATTACCGCACCAACATTTGTTGGGCTCTTAGGGTTAGTCAAACCAATAGTAACGTGTTTTGGGCCGTGTTCTTTGTTTGTTATCATTAAATCGCTCATAAAATTATTAAGGAATTGCATAGCCGTTATCAATCAAAATGTATGATGCAGAATTTTTAAGAACTTCCAATGCAAGACTATAAATTGAAATAGTGGCGCCGTGTATATTATGCCTTTTTCTCTTGGTTTTTAACTTGCTGCCAATAATCTTCTAATTCAGATAAATCGTGTTCATGAAAGCTTTTACCCGATTGATTGACTTGTGCTTCTACACCATTAAAACGTTTAGTAAATTTTTTATTCGCTTGGCGAAGCAATGTTTCTGGATCTTCTTTGGCATGGCGACATAAATTAACGACTGCAAACATCAGATCGCCCAACTCTTCTGCTAGCGCTTTTTCATCCAGTGATTCGGCTTCTAATTCATCTTTAACTTCTTGCACTTCTTCTTCAATCTTAGCGAAGACATCGTATTTATTGTCCCAATCAAAGCCCACATGAGAGCAACGTTTTTGAATCTTTGCGGCTTGCGATAAAGCTGGTAAATTTTTCGGAATATCAGCCAAAATGCTCAACTGAATAAGGTCGTTATTTTTACCCACTTGTAACTTGTTTTTTTGCTCTCTCTCTAATGTTTTTTCATTTTCCCAATTAGTCTTTATTTCATCATCAGTTTGTAAATTTACTTGAGCGAAAACGTGGGGATGGCGACGAATAAGTTTTTCACAAATTGCGGCAATTACGGTGTCAAAATCAAAGTGCTGCTGCTCTTGACCTAACTGACTATAAAAAATCACTTGAAATAGTAAGTCTCCAAGCTCCTTTTCAAGTTCAATAAAATCACCTTGTTCGATAGCATCAACCACTTCATAGGCTTCTTCTAAGGTATGGCTGGTTATTGAGGAAAAGTCCTGCTTAATATCCCATGGACAACCAGTAATGGGATCTCGCAGTTGTGTCATAATCCAACGTAGTTTTTCTATTGAGGCTTGTTCATCTATCATTGTTATATTGCTTCTTAGTTTCGTTTTATCTTCAGTAGTCAGTGCATAGTGTTTGCATCATATTAGTAAAGAAAAATTACAGTCGCCTTACCTGGGTAACATCATCTAGTTGACGTAATTTATCTAAAACACGCATTAATAGTTCACTGCTAGCGACTTCTAATTTTAAGTTCATGCTCACCGTCTGTTTAGCTTTATCAGTATTGCTATCCATACCAATAATACTAACTCTTTCGTTGGCTATAATGGTCGAGATATCACGCAACAAACCTTGTCTGTCACTACCAATGATTTGTGCTGAGGCTTGATAACTGTGCTTATCTTCACTACCCCATTGCACTTCAACCAAACGTTCAGCTTGTAAACTTAGGGCATTAGCAAGCTGTTCACAATCTTGTCTATGCACTGATATGCCGCGGCCTTGAGTAATAAAACCAGAAATAGAATCACCTGGAACTGGCTGACAACACTTAGCCATATGAGTAAGTAAATTACCCACGCCAGAAACGGTTATGCCATTATCATCTTGTGCAAGGGCTTTATTTGTTGGGCTTTGCTTTACTAAACTTTGTGGGTCTATTTCTTCTTGAGGTTTTAACTTATTATCAAGTTGAGTAAAGTAATTAACAACTTGCTGTAGTCTCGCATTACCTGTACCAATAGCAGCATAAAGATCGTCTACCGCTTTCATATTAAACCGCTTTGCTGCTGCTAATAAATCTATATTGGTCAAATCATGCTTAGCAATTTCACCATCAAATAATTCTTTGCCGTGGGCAATATATTTATCCCGGTCAAGTAACTTAAAAAAGTGTTGAACTTTAGCCCGCGCGCGCGAAGAGTATATATAATTTAAATTAGGATTTAGCCAATCTCTGCTTGGGTTCGGCTGTTTACTGGTTAGTATCTCTACTTGGTCACCCGTTTGAAGTTGGTGAGTAAAGGGGACAATTTTGCCAAACACTTTTGCACCAATGCAACAATGACCAACATTAGAATGAATATAATAAGCAAAATCTAGCGGAGTAGCCCCCATAGGCAAGTCGATTACATCACCACCAGGCGTAAATACATAAATTCGGTCTTCAAATACCTGACTGCGTAACTCATCAAGTATCTCACCACTTTCCGAGACATCATCTTGCCATTGTAATATCTTTCTCAACCAACCTACTTTGTCATCAAAGCTATTACTTTTTCCGCTAGCATTACCTTCTTTATATCGCCAATGCGCGGCGACACCAAGCTCTGCATCATCATCCATTTTCTTGGTACGAATTTGTACTTCAACTGACTTGCCTGCTGGTCCTAATACCACTGTATGTATTGATTGGTAGCCATTATTTTTAGGGGTTGCCACATAATCAGAAAACTCTTTGGCAATATGCTGCCACTGGGTATGAACAATACCAAGAGCAGAATAACAATCTTGCACTCTTTCAACCACCACACGTACAGCGCGCACATCAAAAAGCTGCTCAAAATCTAGGGACTTTTGCTGCATCTTTTTCCAAATGCTATAGATGTGCTTAGGGCGCCCATAAACCTCGCCAATTATTGATAGTGTTTTGAGCTCACCGCTTAACTGACCAACAAAGCTGGCCATATACTCTTCTCTTTCTAATCGAGTTTCATCTAAAAGTTTAGCTATTTTTTTATAAACCAGAGGGTGTAGATAACGAAAAGAAATATCTTCAAGTTCCCACTTTAACTGACCTATTCCTAAACGGTTCGCTAATGGAGCATAAATATTCGCGCTCTCTTTTGCTGCCAGTACACGTGTTTCTTCATCGCTGTTTTTCTTTTCGCGAAGATCACATAAACGCTCAGCTAACTTAATCACTACAGCACGAACATCATCCACCATAGCCAATAACATCCGACGAATATTGTCGATATTTTGCGGTGCTTGTAGGTTTGACTGGTTGCTTTGTTGACGTAACGCCTTAATAGCAGCCATCTGCTCAACCCCTTGGCAAAGCATCAGAATATCTTTAGAGAAATGTTCTTTAACAAATTCTATTTCAATAATATCTTGTGCTAATAAGGGGGAGATAAAAGCCGCTGATAACGAATCTGCATCTAAGTTTAAACCACTTAAAATCTCAACCATTTCCATGCTTTTATTAAGTAACTCAAATTTTTCTGCATTTTCATGTTGGTAGCAGCTAGCGACTTGCAGCCATAAAGCTGACAAGGCACTGGCTTTAACATCAGTTAAGGCTAGGCCAGTTAACCATTGTTCAAAACTTTGCACTGTTATTTGATGAGATTTACGCACGGAAACCATGAGTATTCCTTTGATCTATTATTAATGAGTTTAATGTTATTTAATAAGTAGTTAAGTGACGCTCAACATTAAATATTATTGAGTGAATAATACCATAGTCTCAACATGCTTTGTTTGTGAAAACATATCCATCAAGGACATTTTATCTAGCTTATACCCTTGAGCAATAAGTATTGCACTATCTCTTGCTAATGTTGCAGGATCACAGCTGACATATAAGACTGTAGATATTTTTAATTTGGCAATTTGACGCACAGCTTGCTCTGCTCCTGCTCTTGCAGGGTCGAGTAATACCTTATCAAACACATGTTCTGTAGCCCAAGACTCTAATAACCAATCACTATTCAAGTCAGCCTGATAAAACTGGCAATTATCAATAATATTAAACTCTGCATTTTTACTGGCTTTATCAACCATCACTTGCACACCCTCAACGCCAGTAACAATTTGTACTTGTTTTGCCAGTGCTAAGCTAAAATTCCCCAAACCACAGAATAAATCTAAAACTTTGTCAGTGGATGATAAATTTAACCAAGTAAGGGCCTGACTAATCATGGCATTATTCACTTGATGATTAATTTGAATGAAATCGCTACTGGCAAAGTAAATTTTACTTTTATCTGCTAATTCATAGGAAAGAACTAAAGAGCTATCCTTTTGAAGAGGGACCAACGGGAACTGCTTGTCACCATCATCAACAATGACATGCCAGAAGTGTTGCTGGGCATTAGATAACCAAAGCTCAATATCAGCTTTATTCATAGGCCTCAGTTGTCGAATAACCAGGATAATTTGATTATCTTTTTGTATTTTACCTTGCGAGTCTGAATCTATAATATCGGCTTGAATGGCTTCTATATGACCTATGGCAGACTTTACGGTAAGTTGTGCCATTATTTTTTTTAACAAAGGAAAAATTTTATTCAGTGGCTCAACTAGCACAGCACAAGACTTGATTGCGGCTAATTGATTAGTGGACTTTTGTCTAAAGCCAATGGTAACTTGGCCTTTTTTGTCAAACTGAACACCTAACCGGGCCTTACGACGATAATTCCAAGGGCTACTTTTTATTGGTGCTTGCCAAGGCAGATCTTGTTGTACTATTTTTTTTGCTATATTTTCGGCACTAAAACAGCGTGAGAAAAGATAGCTAACTTTCTGTTGTTTGAAATTCAACTGTTCTGTTATATCAAGTATTTGCAAGTCACAACCACCACAAAGACCGAAGTGAATACACTGAGGTTGTATTCTCTTATCACTTTTTTTAATTATAGAAATAAGTTTAGCTCGAGAATATTTACTTTTTTGCTCGATAACTTTCACCTCAACCTCTTCACTGGGTAAGGCGCCGAAAATAAATAGTGGTTTATTTTGCCAACGAGCAACACCTACTCCATTCATGTCAAGTTTATCGACGCTAACAGTCAATAGTTGCTTGGAGGTTTTCGGTTTGACTACTGCTTTAAAAAAATTTGCCATTTTCACCCTAAAACTAACGCTAACTTTAATAATTACGAACCACTTTTTTGAAATATAGCCTCTCATCGATAATATAAATTTATCGCAGCTTATTGATTATACCAAATGGACTAATTTAGTGATCATTTTACGAGGCTTAAAAGCATGGCTTTGATTGCAGAGAATAGTAATTCTATGGTCAAAATCATAGTGCTGTATATCAGTCTTTTAAACTCGCCCTTAGTAAACTCATTAGCAAACTGATAACACATTTATCTTATTTTAAGCTCGCAAAAGTAACGCTAAGTTATACAATAAATTAATCTGTTTAGTATTATTTATGTTAAGTTGGATAATCGATTAGATAGCTAATTATTTCAGAGGCTATTTTACCCTAAATCCACCATGAAAGTTCAATAAAAAGTTCAACAAAAAAATGCATAAAATAAGTCTTAAAGACTGGGTTATCATACTCACTATCATCCCAACCACCTTAATCGGTTTTGGTTTAGCGAGTTATTTTTCTTATAGTCGCTCTGTTGAACTTAATGATTTCTTGGAACAGCGTGCAAAAAGCATCATAGAGCCGATAGCAATTGCTAGTAAAGACCCTTTATTAAATAACAATAGAGATAAACTTCGTCATTTAATCGGCTTCACCCACCGCAATCAATCAAGTATTGTTAATAGCATTGTTGTTTTTACCAAAGATAATCAAGTGTTTGTTACCAGTGCCTACCATGGTGATACCAATTTAATGAGGCTCAAAGCAGGTGTCGAACTACCCAGTCATACGAGTATTGAAACCATAGCTGATTATATTATCTTTAGAACACCTATCATTGATGAGAATTACACCCCTCGGTTAAATAAAAATTTTACTGGCAATGATAACGTGCAATTCGAAGCTTCCCCTAATAATAAGCCAACTCCCGTCGGTTATATCGCGATGCAAGTAGATAAGAGTCAACTCAACTTTCAACAACAAAGTCAGTTCTTAATCGCTTTTGCTTTTGCTTTGTTAGGTACATTACTCAGTGCTATTTTTGCCCTTAGACTCATTAAAAAAGTAACCAAACCAATAAACTCAATGGTTCAAGCAATTGAGCGTATAAGAGAAGGGAAACTACAAAGTAGGGTTAGTGGCCAACTCATTGGTGAACTAAATTTTTTAAAAAATGGCATTAATGCCATGGCGCAGTCACTTGATAGTTATCAAAACGAGATGAATGCTAGTATCGACCAAGCCACCATAGACTTACGAGAAAGTTTAGAGCAATTTGAAATACAAAACGTTGAATTAAGTATTGCCAAACGTAAGGCACAGGATGCCAACCGCGTAAAGTCAGAGTTTTTAGCAAACATGAGTCATGAGTTACGCACGCCACTTAATGGCGTCATTGGTTTTACTCGACAGGTGCTAAAAACGCCATTGACCGAAAACCAGCGTGATTATTTGCAGACAATTGATCGCTCTGCAAACAATTTATTAACCATTATTAATGACATTCTCGACTTCTCTAAGCTTGATGCCGGTAAAATGGTGATTGAAAACATCCCCTTTTCACTTCGAGAATCTTTGGAAGAAACCTTAACTTTATTAGCTCCTTCTGCTCATAAGAAAAACATTGAGTTATCAATAAAAATTCCGCAAAAGCTACCGGACTCACTTGTCGGCGATACGATGCGGATTAAACAAATAATCACTAACCTAATAAGTAATGCTATTAAGTTTACCCCACAAGGTTCAGTAGCCGTAGATATCAGTAGTGAAGAAATTAGTCAGAAAAAAATCAAATTAAAAGTCACAGTATCCGATACTGGTATAGGCATGACAGATAAGCAACAAAGAACAATTTTTGATGCTTTTACTCAAGCAGATCAAAGTATCACTCGTTTGTATGGTGGTACTGGTTTAGGCTTGGTTATTTGCCAACGACTTGCACAAGAAATGTTAGGTGACATTGGCTTTACCAGTGAAAAAAATCAAGGCTCTAGTTTTTGGTTTACCTTTCAATGCGAAGTTAATGCTATGCCATTAATGCTCGAGCTAGATAACCAGCATTTAGCAAATAAGACCGTACTCTACTTTGAAGAAAATGCTCATAGTCGAGAAGCAACTAAAAATATATTAAAACATTGGCAGATGAGTGTTACCACCGTAATTAATAGACATCAATTATCCCAAGTACTTTCTCATAGCAGTCAAGCACAAAGGGGCTTTGATTATGCACTTATTGGCCATAATCAAACAGCTACCGCTTTAAGCGAGCTGAAGAAAACAATCGCACAACTGCAACCAATAACTGACAATATACATCTAGCGCTCAATAATAGCTCACCTAGCTTGCAAGATGCGTTAATTGCCAGTGGTGCTATAAGCTGTAGCAGTAAACCATTAACATCAAGCAGTTTAAGCCGTGTGTTGCAGCCCCTAGTTAAAGCTGGCACACAAAGACTTACCCTTAATGCTCCTACGGGAAAAATATTACCGATAAAAGTATTAGCTGTTGATGATAATGAAGCCAATTTAAAACTGATAAATGCACTATTATTAGAGCAAGTGGCTGAAGTCGTAGTAACCGACAACGGCATTTCGGCGATAGAGCTTTGTAAAAAGGAAAATTTCGCACTAATTTTTATGGATATTCAAATGCCTGTCCTCGACGGTATTAGCACTTTAAAAGAAATTAGGAAATTAACCTGTAACGGTGACACACCTATTATTGCCGTTACCGCTCATGCGCTAAGTGGTGAAAGAGAAAAGATGCACCAGCAGGGGTTTAATGCCTATATGACTAAACCGATAGATGAGACAATGTTACGTCATATTATTTATGAATATTGTGATTTCAACCACTTAGTAAGCCCTGTAGGCAGCAAGACTGCCAATAACCTTATAGATCAGGCTGCACAATATTCAAAAGTAATTGATTGGCCTTTAGCGCTAAAGAGAAGCGCAAATAAAGCTGACTTAGCCAAAGAGATGTTCCTAGGATTAATAGAGAGCTTACCTGAAACACGACAAAATATACAAAAAGCAATAAATACTCAAGATATAGTTTCAATCAAACATTTAGTCCATAAACTTAATGGCGCTTGTTGTTATACAGGCGCACCAAACCTTAGCAAAATAACCAATCACTTAGAAACGCAGTTAAAAATGGGCTTAAACCTTGAAGATCTTGAGCCTGAATTTTTTGAATTTTTTGAACATATAGAGCAAGTACTTCTTGCAGCGCCTGAAGCATTAAAAGAAATATCAGTAAAGAGTCATTAACCCTGTGCTAAATAAAAAAGCAACAATATTGTTGCTTTTCAGAGGGACGATTCGCTTTTAATTAACTATAGTTAGCGAATGGTAATTGCTGGTGAAGTATCTATATCACCATCTTCAGAAATCACAGCGACACCACCGCTACATTGCAGTACTGCCAAACTTTGGCCGTTTATATTACGAACAAAGGTCAGTTCATAGCCAAATTTTCCTAAACTACTAGCAGAAAACTTTTGCGCTAATGATAACTTATTCCACCATACTGATTGCTCAGGAGCCTCCTTTCTACGCTCTAGCAATGGTTTCATCTGTGTTTGCATCATTTATCCTCATTTAAGTATATGCCGAATCCGTCCTACAGCTTATTCATTAAAGTGTAGACTATAATTTGAACAAATATAAATAAATGAGTTTTTAAATCACGATTGAATCTATAACCATAAATTAAGTGATTGAATTTCTAGCTTCCAACATTAACTGTTTCATATCTCTCACAGCCCGATCTAAGCCGTCAATTGCAGCACGAGCAATAATGGCATGACCAATGTTTAGTTCAATAATCTCTTTAATAGCAGCGATTGGTTTTACGTTAAAATAATTCAAACCATGACCAGCATTTACCTTCAACCCTAAACTATGCGCATACTTGATACCTATTGTTAAACGTTCAAGTTCTAATTGCTGTTCTGCTTCTGATGTAAGATCAGCATAATGTCCAGTATGAATTTCTATATAGGGCGCTTTACTGGCAAGTGCAGCATCAATTTGAGCTTTATCTGCATCAATAAATAAACTTACTGCAATGCCTGCAGCTGTTAATTTCTGTGTTGCCTGGGTAATTTTATCTAATTGACCAACAACATCTAAACCACCTTCTGTAGTCAGCTCTTCACGCTTTTCTGGTACTAAGCAGCTAAAAGCCGGTTTCACATCACAGGCGATGGCGACCATTTCATCTGTCACTGCCATTTCAAAATTCATACGTGTATGTAATGTTTGCTTTAAAACATGAATATCACGGTCTTGGATATGACGACGATCCTCACGTAAGTGAACTGTAATACCATCAGCCCCAGCATGTTCGGCAACACTTGCAGCATAAACAGGATCAGGGTAATTAGTACCGCGAGCTTGTCTGAGTGTGGCAATATGATCTACATTTACACCTAATAATAATTCTGTCATGTTAATCTCTTTTAATTTTTTAATGATTTATTAATATTTTCTGATGATATAAATAGCTAAACTTTTATGACTTTTTTCGCAAAAAGTTTACGGCTATTTAATGGCTTATTTCCCAATAACTGATTGATTACCTGTCGCATGAGTAATTTAAAGGTGTAACTAACCTCTTCGGTAACGTTATTTAAATAGAGAGATTCTCGTTGAGCAATGGCTTGTAAATGGACTTTATTGAAACAGTTAGTTCTATTTTTGGGTAATGCACTATATACCGGGACAAAGCCTTGCTCAGCAATATAATGAAAGTAACTAACATCGTGCTCAAATACCGGACTAAAATCAAAAGCTAGTCCTAACTCTTCTAGTAGTGCCAATTCAAACAAACGTAATTGTGGGGCAATATCTTCACCTTGTGCTAAGGCGCTTAATGCTGATTGATACTGATAAAACAACTGCTGACAAGTAATGTGTTCGGTTAACAAGCGAATCAGTAATTCATTGATATAAAAAGCACTAAATAAGCTGTTCTTTTTCAATGAAAATGATTTGGCAATAGAATCAATTTGGCTAATTTGTTTAACGTTAGCTTGGCCTTTCAACGTTAACCTTAGCGGTAAAAAAGGCTGGATTAAGCCTTTTTTTATCGAACGTTTAGATTGACCTACATAAACTAATGCGGTCACCTTACCATCCTGCTCAGTTAATAGATCTACTAACTGCTGATTTTCACGATAAGGTCGACTATGTAAGACAAATGCATCTTGTTCAAGCATCTGCCACATTCCAATTAACCTGAGTAATCATCACCATAACCTAAACTGCGTAATGCACGTTCATCATCAGCCCAACCTGATTTTACTTTAACCCAGGTTTCAAGGAAAACTTTACTTTCAAATAAATTTTCCATATCGCGGCGTGCTTCTTGACCAATGGTTTTTAAACGTTCGCCTCTGTTACCGATTACCATACGTTTTTGACTATCACGCTCAACAAGTATTAGGGCATTAATATGAATAATTCCCTTATCATCCATCTTAAATTGCTCTATCTCTACCGTGATAGAATAAGGCAACTCATCACCGGTAAAGCGGATAAGTTTTTCACGAATAATCTCAGAAGCCATAAAACGGCTAGAGCGATCAGTTATATGATCCTCTGGGAACCAGAAACCGCCCTCAGGAAGTGAGGCTAAACATAATTTACGAATGGTATCAACGCCATGGCCTTTACTCGCCGAAATAGGAACGATATCTTTAAAATCATGCAATTCACCTAGCTTTTTCAGATGTGGTAATAGCTCATCTTTGTCTGAGATGTTATCAGTTTTATTAACAACTAATATACACTGTGCACCACTTTGTTTTACTTTAGTCATGACCAGCTCATCATCTTGTGTCCAATGAGTACCCTCAACTAAAAACATGATTAGTTCAACTTCTGCAATTGAACTACTTGCAGCACGGTTCATTAATCTATTAATGGCACGCTTTTCTTCTGTATGTAAACCAGGAGTATCCACCAATACCGCTTGTCTATTTTCTTCGGTCAATATGCCTAAAATTCGATGACGGGTCGTTTGTGGTTTTTTAGAAGTAATACTAATTTTTTGCCCTAATAAGGCATTTAATAACGTTGATTTACCAACATTTGGGCGACCGACAATAGCAATTAAGCCTGCATAGGTATTTGAGGTATCGTTGTGCATAATTTATTTTCTCGTGCTGCTTTTTTTGCTTAAGTTACTGTGCTTACTATTAGTATGTCGGGGATTTACTGAATTAGCTTGCTTTGATGGTTTTTTTTTTACTTCTTTACCCTGTTCAATCAAGGCAAGTATTTGCTGAGCTGCTGCTTGTTCTGCTTTTCTTCGGCTCGTTCCTTTAGCAATCACGACTTCATTGATAATAGAAGTTTGACAACGAACTGTAAATTCTTGGTTATGAGATTGTCCGCTGGTATCAATTACTTCATAAGCTGGCAGAGGGATTTTTCTTCCCTGTAGAAACTCTTGTAATCGTGTTTTTGGATCTTTTTGTTCGTTTCCAGGTTTAATCACAGAGAGGCGTTTTTCAAACCAATTTAAGATAAGTGCCTTGCAGCGTTCGATAGTAGAATCTAGGTACACTGCGCCAATAATAGCCTCAATCGCATCTTCTAAAATAGACTCTCGACGATGACCACCACTTTTTAATTCACCGGGACCTAGTATTAAACATTCACCCAAATCAAAGTCTCGAGCAACTTCAGCTAAAGTAACCCCCTTAACTAAGCTAGATCGCATGCGAGTTAAGTCACCCTCATCATGTTTTGGGAACTGCTCATAAAGGGCCTCAGCAATAACAAAGCCTAAAATGGAATCCCCTAAAAACTCGAGTCTTTCATTATGAGCGCCTTTAGCACTACGATGAGTCAGTGCTTGTACCAGCAATGCCGGTTCACTAAATTCATAACCAAGTTTCTTGGTTAATCTGGCGAGGTTGTGTGGATTAACTTTCACGATAGAACTCTTTATGCCATGTAAAAAAATTAGCCATATTAAATGATAGCGCCAATACGATCGAAACGAACACCTGATGGTAACCACTGCGGTAAAAAACTGTCTTCGCTACGATCAAAATCAAAGCTCATCCAAATAGCAACAGCCTCACCGACTAAGTTTTCTTCAGGTACAAAGCCCCAAAAACGGCCATCTAAAGAGTTATCTCTGTTATCACCCATGACAAAGTAATGCTTGGCAGGAACTAAAAATTCATCCGGCGCTGTGCCTGATTGTTGAAAGTAATGCGCGACTCTAGGTAGAGTATGGCTATCATTTAGAATTTGATGACTCTTGTTAAGCATTTTGGATTGAAACTCATTCATACCGAACTCGGCATCTGGCCCTTCATACTTAGCAATAAATTCTTGCTGTATTTGTACAAATTCAGGGCATTTGGTATCACTATCGCTACAGGCTCGTTTAATATAAATGGATTTATTTCGATAAATGATACGGTCACCTGGCAAACCAATTACTCGCTTAATGTAATCAACTCTAGGATCTTGTGGGTACTTAAAGACAACAACATCACCATACTCTGGCAAGCCATTTTCAAGGAACTTATGCCTAAGAACAGGATCTTTCAAACCATAATTGAATTTATTCACCAGAATAAAATCACCATCAAGTAATGTTGGCATCATTGAGCCTGACGGTATTTGAAAAGGTTCGTAAATAAAAGAACGCAAGATCAATACAAAAGCAATAACAGGAAAAATTTGAACTGCTGTATCAACAATTGGCGACGGCTCGGTTAACGTTGCTAGTGCTTGTGGTGTTAACTCTGCTGCGGATAATTCCTTTGCCGAAACTTGCGCGGCAGCAGCTTTCAATTTACGTTGCGGTGCTAAATAAAACTTATCAGCAAACCAAACAATACCTGTTAATACTGTAATTATCACTAAGATAATCGAAAAATAAACGGCCATACTATTCCTATTTTTAATCCTATTAAGTCACGTTTAGCGGCAATACCTGCCGCTACTTTTTAAGTTAACTTAATAACCCTTAACTATCGAGTTTAAGAACAGCTAAAAACGCTTCTTGTGGCACTTCAACGTTACCTACTTGCTTCATACGTTTTTTACCATCTTTTTGCTTTTGCAGAAGCTTCTTCTTACGACTTATATCACCACCGTAACATTTAGCTGTCACGTTTTTACGTAGTTGTTTTACCGTAGTACGCGCAATAACATTGCTACCAATAGCAGCTTGAATGGCGATATCAAACATTTGACGATGTATCAACTCTTTTAGTTTATCCACCAACAAGCGTCCACGAGCAACAGAGTTTGCTCTGTGGGTGATCATAGCTAAAGCATCAACGCGATCGCCATTAATCATAACATCAACACGAACCATGTCAGCAACTTCAAAGCGGACGAAACTATAATCTAACGAGGCATAACCTCGACTGGTAGATTTCAACTTATCGAAAAAGTCCATAACCACTTCAGCCATAGGCAGTTCATAGGTAACAGCAACTTGATTCCCATGATAAATCAAGTCTTTTTGCACACCACGCTTTTCAATACAAAGGGTAATAACACTGCCTAAATACTCTTGTGGCACTAAAATGTTAGCTTGAACGATAGGCTCTCGAATTTCATCAATATTGTTGATTGGAGGTAAATCAGAAGGGTTATCTATCGAGATAACTTCACCGTTATTACAGGCTATTTCATAGTTTACTGTTGGCGCTGTGGTGATAAGGTCTAAATCATATTCACGTGCTAAACGTTCTTGAATGATCTCCATGTGTAGCATGCCAAGGAAACCAATACGGAAGCCAAAACCTAACGCAGAAGAATTTTCTGGCTCAAAGAATAGTGACGCATCATTTAAACTTAATTTATTAAGCGCATCTCTGAAATTTTCATAATCGTCAGAGCTTATTGGAAAAATACCCGCATAAACTTGTGGTTGTGCTTTTTTAAAGCCAGGTAAAGCCTTTGCCGTTTCTTTTTTACTGATAGTGATAGTATCACCTACTGGCGCACCATGAATCTCTTTGATACCCGCAATAATAAAGCCTACTTCACCAGCCCTTAAAATACCCGTTTCAGTTTGCTTTGGCGTAAATATACCCACTTTATCGATTTGATGAACTTGCCCTGTAGACATCACCAACATTTTATCGCCCTTTTTCACTTGGCCATTAATAACACGTACAAGTGAAACAACACCTTGATAATTATCAAACCATGAATCAACAATTAACGCTTGCAGAGGAGCATCTACATCACCTACAGGTGAAGGGATATTTTTAACGATTGTCTCTAAAACATCATCAATGCCAACACCTGTTTTAGCTGAACAAGTAACAGCATCAGTCGCATCGATACCGATAATGTGCTCAATTTCTTCACTAACACGCTCAGGATCAGCTTGTGGTAAATCAATTTTATTTAAAATGGGTAAAACTTCTAAGTCCATTTCAATCGCGGTATAACAGTTCGCAACCGTTTGTGCTTCGACACCTTGTCCAGCATCAACAACAAGTAGTGCACCTTCACATGAAGCTAAAGAACGCGATACTTCATAAGAAAAATCAACATGCCCTGGAGTATCGATAAAGTTCAGCTGGTAAACTTCACCGTCTTTAGCTTTATAATCTAAAGTAACACTCTGCGCTTTAATGGTGATGCCACGTTCTCGCTCAATGTCCATTGAATCTAGAACTTGAGCTTCCATTTCACGTTCTTGTAAACCACCACAATGCTGAATTAGACGGTCAGAAAGGGTTGATTTACCATGATCAATGTGGGCAATAATTGAGAAGTTTCGAATATTTTTCATAAAAGGCAGTCAAATTAAAGGCGTTAAAATAATATAATGACGTGATTTTAACGAATTTACTGCCTTGGGGCTATCTTTTGTTCAGATATCTTTTGTTTCAAGCCATAACAGCCTGATACTTATTTAGCTTGGGTTGGCAAAGGCAAGACTTCAATGATTTTAGGTTGTAATTTTTCGCTTTGCTTTCCTTGTTCTTGGTTAAACTTAGCAAACCTATATCCTAAATAACCGCCAAACAAGCCAAGACCTAAGGCAATAAGTTCATGGGGTACAATTTGCTGTTTATATAACCACTGCCCAACAGCAGAAAAAGCAATTAAACCAAATAATGGTAGTAAATATACTTGAGCTGCACTCGATAAAACATGTTTTTCAGGTAATGCTAATACCACACAATCGCCCTGTTCTAAGGTTTTACCAAACTTTTTAATATCGTAGGGCAAAGTTAAAGTCAGCTTGGCTTGTGGTAATGCTTTAGCAATTTGACCACTGCCACAGCTATCAACTTGGGCACAGCTACTACATGTTGACTTTATTTGACTTGTAACGGTTACTTGTCCTGCTTTATTAGCAACAACATTCGCCAGCTCTTTAATCATCATGAGACTCACTTACCGAGCCTTGAACACTGCTATTTCCATTCTTTTTTCTAGCGGGAACAATAGATTCAGCAATCTTTTTAGCCGTCACTAAGGGGATATTACCGACAACACCCACTTCAATCCCCTGCACAATATGATTAAAGACCATGGTGGCGCCATCACTTGCATACTCAGGCGCTCTAAAATTTTCTTGGCTAAGGTTAACATAAACTGATATGTCAACTAAGCCGTCTGAGAACAACATAAACTCAACCGCTTTTTCATCACCGCGATTATTACTGTTGAGATTATGATGATTTGATTTCACTGCACTAAAACCATGCGGCAGCCAATTCACTTGCCATGCAAAAACCTTACTTTGTTGCTGACGCACTAATTTAACCGCTTCAGGTAGCTCTGTTAATTGAAACTGTGCTAAATTTTCTGATAACTGGTCACTTACTTCTATGTGAGTAAACTGAATTTGTTCTAAGAGAAGCCCCTGGCGAGTCAATATTGCCATTTTTAATAGCAAGCCGGTTTGTTGATCAAGCCAAAGCCAATAACTATAACGATACTTATCTTTGGCAACAATACGAATAAGTTGAGCAACGCGTCCTAAAACTCGACTACGGCCAACAGAGATGAAACGGTAACTATCTTCGAGCTCACTGATATCACCACGAAAAATGGTAGGGATTGGACCTTTAACATCATTAGAAATAACGGAATAAGCTTCTTGTTCGGGTTCTATATAACTAACGATATCCCCCTTGCGTAATACATCACGACGCGGTCCGTTAAGACGAGTAAATATCTCTAACTCTTGATCATTTTCACCAAGACCATGTAACCAATGATAGGGCTCGGCTTGATTGCTTTTTACAACAACAAAAGAAGTTGTAAAATTAAGTTGATTTAGTGAAGTAGACAGGCGTTCTAGCCAACGTTTCGCAGAAGCCGTATCTGAAGATGTAGCTGGATTTGCTGCTGAAGTAGTTGCGGATACATTAAAGCTTAACAGCAATAACAATAGTGCCAATAATTTCATAGGTTCTCAAGAGTGATGGCTGAAAGTTTAATTATCAACTAATTCAGCCAATCAAGCTATTTTATATTACTACCTAATTTCACTTGTTGAGTATGATCTTTTAACAAAGCTTGTAAGCGGCGCTGTTGGGCAACTCTTTCTGCGGCTAACTGTTCGTTCATTACTTGTTGTGCTTGCAGCTTACCTTGCTGATTTTTCTGAAACTTAGTTGACTGAACACTAAAACTTACCGGATTAGCATACCCAGTTAAAGGTACAGTTTGTACTACCTGACTAGGAGTAATTGAAGAATTATCGCTGATGTTGTTTTGCACACCGACAATCATTAAAGCGGCAGCAGAAGCAGCGATAGCAACTTGCCCCATTGGCTTAACTAAAGCTGAAATCTTCGCTTTAAAACGGTTTGTTGCATCAATAACCCGACTAGTACTTTTTACCGACTCGCTTGTTTGAACAACTGCATCATTTGTCAATGGAGCAAAGCTATTCGAGGATGACTGTGTTGAAGAATTAGGCGACAATATCGTTGCTTCTTGAGCAATTGCTGCAGATATAGTTTTGCTTAAATCTAATTGTAACGATTGCGGTACTTCATCGCGTAACACATCACCTATTAAATGATAGTTTTGCCAAGTACTCGATAAGTGTTCATCCTTGAGCATATTATCAACTAGATGCGTATTAACACTTGTGTCTGTTGATGGTGAGTAGTTATCCACTAATGAAGATATTGACTCAGATTTAATTTCACTCATACATTTACCTTAAAATACACTTCGTTAAATATTATTTTACAAATGACTAATTATTTTTTTGTAACAAGGGTCTAATCTTCTTGTCGATCGCATCACGTGCTCTAAAGATTCGTGATCTTACCGTACCGACAGGGCACTCCATAATCGTAGCGATTTCTTCATAACTTAAACCTTCAATTTCTCTAAAGTTTATAGCTAAGCGAAGATCTTCTGGTAGTGATTCCATCGTGCTAAAAATAACTTTTTTAATTTCAGCGGTTAGCAAAATCTTTTCCGGAGAAGCATTCTCACGTAAAGCATCACCACCATCAAAAAGCTCCGCATCACCGATTTCAACATCACTACTTGGCGGTTTACGTCCAAGGGCAACACTATGATTCTTTGCACAATTAACCGCTATACGATACAACCAGGTATAAAAAGCACTGTCTCCTCTAAAGTTAGGGAGAGCTCTATATGCCTTAATAAATGCTTCCTGTACTATATCTGGCACATCGCTATGATTTTTAACATAACGACTCACTAAATTAGCAACCTTGTGCTGATATTTAGTAACCAGCAGATTAAACGCATTTTTATCACCACGTTGAACCCGTTCAACTAATTGTTGATCTATATTTGGTTCGCTCTTTTGAGCCATATCCTTTAACACTGACAATTGATTTGTACTCATATTTTTCACTGGCTCATAACAAACGCATAAAATAAGACTAACGTTTTACAAAAAAGTTCTTATTATTTTTGATCTTTTTTTAAAATTAGACTAATTGGCTTATGAAGCAGTGAGATTATTAATACCAGAAGCTAATTAATCGCTATTATCTGGCGGCTTATACCTATGTATTATAGAATACCTGAAACTCCTTTACTTATACTTTCGCTTAAACAGCAGAATTTAATCAATACAACATGACTCAACAAAACAATTGCGATGTTTTAATCATAGGCAGTGGCGCTGCAGGTTTAACCTTGGCTCTACATTTAGCAAAAAATGCCGACGTGGTCATTTTAAGCAAAGGCCCATTAAACGAAGGCTCTACATTTTATGCTCAAGGTGGTATTGCCGCAGTCTTTGATGAAAATGATAGTGTTGCTGCGCATGTTGAAGATACCCTTATTGCTGGTGCCGGTTTATGCGATGAAAATATTGTCCGCTTTACCACACAAAACGCTAAGTCTTGTTTAGAGTGGTTAATTGGCCAAGGTGTTGAATTTGATAAAGAGCAAGGTACTCACAGTGAACCTCGTTATCACCTGACTCGCGAAGGTGGACATAGCCACCGCAGAATATTACATGCGGCTGATGCGACCGGTCAAGCAATTCAAACAACCTTAGCAGACCAAGTAAGGCAACATTCTCGTATTCGTATATTCGAACGATTTAATGCTATCGACCTAATTTGTCAACCTAGCACTATGGGCGGTCAAAATAAGCAATGTATTGGCGCTTATATTTGGAATAGAAACACTGAAAAAGTAGAAAGCATATATGCACAAAAAACTATTCTAGCAACGGGTGGTGCCAGCAAAGTTTATCAATATACCTCTAATCCTGATGTTGCCAGTGGTGACGGTATCGCTATGGCATGGCGTGCTGGCTGCAGAGTAGCAAATATGGAATTTAATCAATTTCATCCTACTTGCTTATTTCATCCTTCTGCTGGTACTTTTCTCCTTACCGAAGCGCTTCGAGGTGAAGGCGCTAAATTAAGGCGCCCTGATGGTAGTCGTTTTATGCCCGCATTTGATGAACGCGCGGAGTTAGCCCCCCGTGATATTGTCGCTCGGGCGATTGATTTTGAAATGAAACGCTTAGGTGCTGATTGCATGTACCTTGATATTAGTCACAAACCCAGTAGCTTTATTAAACAGCATTTTCCCACCATTTATGAAAAAACCATGTCATTGGGCATCGACATCACTAAACAACCCATACCTATTGTGCCCGCCGCCCACTATACCTGTGGCGGTGTTATGGTTGACCAACAAGGCAAAACTGATATTAGCCAGCTATATGCTATTGGTGAAATGTCATATACCGGATTACATGGTGCCAATCGTTTAGCAAGTAACTCCTTACTCGAATGTCTTGTATTTGCTCGTGCAGCAGCCGTAGAGATCAGTGAAACTTTAGTTCAGGATAATCGCCACTTAACATTACCGCTATGGGATGAGAGTCGGGTGACTGACTCAGATGAAGAAGTTGTCATTCAACATAACTGGCACGAACTTAGATTATTTATGTGGGATTACGTCGGCATTGTTCGCACCACTAAACGCCTTGAACGTGCATTACACCGGGTAGAATTGTTACAACAAGAAATTGCAGATTATTACCAAAACTTTAAAGTCAGTAATAATTTACTTGAGTTAAGAAATCTTGTGCAAGTAGCTGAGCTTATTATCAGATGTGCCATGGAACGAAAAGAAAGTAGAGGTTTACACTACACTTTAGATTACCCTGATTTATTACCAACAACTGAACCAACCATACTTTTACCTGCGTCATAGCGGCCACTAAGCTGATTAATCAGCTTTATCTAGTTGTTGTATCACCCTAGCAAGTCGGGAAAAGTCTTGGTCGGAGACACTATCTCTAAATATAAAGAGCTGTTTTCCCGATGACTGTCGAAAGCTAGGTTGTCGGTAGGGCTTTGGCTCATTTTTCACCATAACTAACCAACAACCAATAAAACCAAGCCTACTCGTTGCTAATAGTTGATAACTATCTTTGTCATTATCAAAGGAAAGTCCGCCAGCAGCGGTTAAAGTCATATGTGTACTGAATGGATAATCATTATCTATTGCTAAGAATAAACTAAGCGCCATCAAACTTGTTACGGCGATGGTTTGAGCTATAACATAATGATAACTAAAAATAACAAGCATGATTAAGCTAACGGTAATGGCTATATAGCTATAAATGGCTAACTTATATCGAGAATTTCTAATTCCAATATTATATTTTGACTCGTTTGAGTATAAGTTGCACCATTGTGCTGAGTTCTGTGTCTTCACAAATTTCATGCCCCATAAACCATGCAAATAACTCAGGGTCTTGGCAAGTGAGTAGACGTTCAAAGGTAAATTGCTCTTTGGTTGATAAGTCATCATATGCTTCATCAACAAACGGAATAAACAATACATCCAACTCTAACATACCGCGACGACATGCCCACTTTAAGCGAGCTTTATTGACTTTTAAAACATTAGCCGAGTTTTCATTATTTGCCATTGTCTTGCTTGAAACATCATTATCCGACATACGTACCCTTAATTGATTATCGCCAGTGTATTGTAACAAGAACTCAACCAACACAACCATTAAAAACACGAGTTATCACTAATAAAAATCCCTTCTCGAGTTGTTTTTACCATTTTAGCCCCTATTTTATAGTTAACCTTTAATAGTCAGCTAGCCCTGCGCTTTATCATAGAGTCATCATGACAATAACAACCAATACAAATTTACCTTCTCTATCAGAGCTTCCAGGGAGCTTCCTTATTGAGCTTAGCGATTTTAGTGCCATCTCTTTATCCGGTGTCGAGCAAAGCTCCTATCTACAAGGACAAGTAACTTGTGATGTTAATAGCAGCACAGAACAAAGCTTGCACATTGGCGCTCACTGCGATGCTAAGGGAAAAGTTTTTTCTGTTTTTAGATTAATTAACCGCTCATCTGCTCACCTTTTATTGCAACCTAAAGCCAGTATTGAAAACTCACTGAAGGCGCTGAAAAAGTTTGGCGTATTCGCTAAAGTTACTATCGAAGAAACTCAAGACTTAAGTTTCACCGCATTAATTGGTGAGCAAGCAAGCTCATTATTGCAACAAGAATTTTCACAAGTACCGGACACTTTAACCCCTGTAGTACAAATTGGCACAACGAGCTTAGTTTACCTATGTGGTGAACAACCACGTTATATCATTATTGATGATCAAGCCGCTATTACAGAACTGATTAAAAAATTCGCCCTACCTGTCTATCACCAAGGTGTTTGGGATTTATTAGAGATAAGCCAAGGATTTCCAATTCTATCTGCGAAAACTAGCGGTCATTACGTTCCGCAGATGCTTAACTTACAAGCAATTAATGGTATTAGTTTCACTAAAGGCTGTTATCTAGGTCAAGAGACAGTTGCGAGAATGCAGTACTTAGGCAAAAACAAACGTGCATTATTTTCTCTTCATGCTCAACTTGAACAGCCATTCGCAGATGATGATATTATTGAAAAGCAACTAGGCGATAACTGGCGAAAAGCAGGAGATATTCTCTCCTATTACCAAGCTGATAACGGTAGTTGCGTCATACAAGCAGTATTGGTTAATGATGGTGAGTTGCCATTAATGCGCGTTGCTTCACAAACGGATACTGCAGTAACCAATCAAACATTACCATACACTTTAGAAACTCAATAAATTTAAAATATAAATTATTAGGATAAAATATGAAAATAGCTAAAAATAATGTCGTTGTTATGCACTATGCCGTTTCCGATGGCGAAGGCACTTTAATTGATAGTTCATATGAAGATAAGCCAATGGCTATAATTCAAGGTAGCGGTTATTTAATTCCTGGTTTAGATGAAGTACTTATTGACCACAAAGCCGGTGATAAGTTTGAAGTTGCTGTCGCTTGTGAACAAGCTTACGGTGAGCGTCATGAAGATTATGTACAAACTGTACCTAGAGAAGTACTCGCTGGTGTGGAAGACCTTTCATTAGGCACACAATTACGCGCAACAACAGATGACGGTGAACAAACAGTTATTGTTATTGATGTACAAGATGATGCAATTACAGTTGATGGTAATCACCCCCTTGCAGGTTTAGATTTAAACTTTGATGTTGAAATTATCGAAGTACGTGAAGCAACAGCAGAAGAGCTTGAGCATGGCCATGTTCATGCTGAAGGTGGCTGTGGGCACGAGCACTAAAACATTTAGCCTTTTATACATTTATAATAAAGCTATTTATTAGTAATTTTCAGTCATAAAAAAACGTAACCTTACGTCTAAGGTTACGTTTTTTTGTGCCTGTTTTTTGCTACCAAGCCGTTATCTATTAGCTTTTAGGTTTAATTTGTATAGTTAACTAATCAGCTAATGCTTCTTCTTTCTTATCTTCGGTCACGTCTTTTTTTGATAAAAACATATCACGTAGCTTAGTATCAACATCTTTGGCCATATCAGGGTGCTCGTCTAAATATTTAGCAGCGTTTGCTTTACCTTGACCAATACGTTCACCATTACAGCTATACCAAGCGCCAGCTTTTTCTACAAAACCATGCTTAACGCCTAGCTCTATTAGTTCACCTAAGTTGTTAATGCCTTCACCGTATAATATTTGGAATTCAGCCTGTTTGAACGGAGGCGCAATTTTGTTTTTAACTACTTTAACTCTGGTTTCATTACCAACAATTTCATCACCGTTTTTCACTGCGCCAATACGACGGATATCTAAACGTACTGAAGCATAGAATTTTAACGCATTACCACCAGTAGTTGTTTCTGGGCTACCAAACATAACACCTATTTTCATACGAATTTGGTTGATGAAAATAAGCATTGTATTCGATTTTTTCAAATTACCAGTAAGCTTACGCATTGCTTGTGACAACATACGTGCTTGTAAGCCCATATGTGAATCACCCATATCACCTTCAATCTCGGCTTTAGGAGTAAGCGCGGCAACAGAATCGACAACAATTACATCAATAGCACCAGAGCGCGTTAACATATCAACAATTTCTAATGCTTGTTCACCGGTATCAGGCTGTGAAATTAATAACTCATTAATATTAACACCTAGCTTTTCAGCATAAACTGGATCTAGAGCATGCTCTGCATCAATAAATGCACAAACTTTACCATTGCGTTGTGCTTCTGCAATCACTTCTAGAGTTAACGTTGTTTTACCACTCGATTCTGGGCCATAAATTTCAACAACACGACCTAGAGGTAAACCGCCAGCACCTAATGCGATATCTAAGCCTAATGAACCAGTAGAAATAGTTTCTACATCCATGGTGTTATTATCACCAAGCTTCATTATTGAACCTTTACCGAATTGACGTTCGATTTGACTTAAGGCTGCAGATAGTGCTTTTTCTTTATCGTCTTTCATAGTTGCTCCGCGATTTTTATCGCTTATCTCGTTTTGATGAGACAAGTATACTGTATGGTCGTACAGTATCAAGCTTTTTAATGATTTTTTTATTTTTGTTTAAAAAAACTGACAGATGACACTTTTAATACACTGATAAATAATAGTTTTTACAACAATAGTAACTTTAGTGACTTTTATTATTAAAAGTTACTATTCAATTATTCATCCCTACTTAATTTTACTTAAATTCTGATTTTGTTGTTTTTTAATTTATCATTTTGAGAGAGCCGCGTTATATTTTGTACAGTGAAAGCCTATAGTCTCTTTAGGCTTAAATGGATTTATAGGGGCAGCGCAAAGCACATAGTAAGATATTAGAATAAAGAAGCTACGGACTAAAATCCGAGACTTGGCAGTACTTTTTTTTGGAAGAAAATGTTATTTCTGACGAATATGATACTAATGTTTTCTACAGATGTTGCACTAAATGTAGGACCACCAATAAAATAAAAGTCTTAAATTTATCTGTGTAGCAGTAAGCGATTATTCTCTTGCTTCAAACCAAAGCTCAGGCTTATGAATATGATAACCTTGGCCATAATCGATACCGATTTCAGTTAACATTTTTTCAATAACGGCATTCTCAACAAACTCAGCTATGGTTTTTTTATTCATTGCCTCGGCAGTACGTTTAATATTCTCGACAAAAATACGGTTTATCGGGTTAGTATCCATATCTTGCACAAAAGCACCGTCTATTTTTATAATATCAACAGGTAGTTTTTGTAGGTAACTAAATGATGATAAACCACTACCAAAATCATCCAATGAAAATTGGCAACCAAAGATCTTCATTTTATGAATAAAGTGTAGTGCTGAGTCTAAATGACTTATTGCTGAGGTTTCAGTGATTTCAAAACAAATTCTTTTTGCTGGTATCCGGTACTGTTCGAATAAGCTAACTACCTGATCGTATATATCACGGTCAGCTATGGTAACACCCGACAAATTTATGCTGTAACGGGTGTTATCCTCTGGGGATAAGGCGAGCATTTTAAAAGTATTTTCAATAACCCATTGGTCTATCTGCCTGATTGAGCCATATTTCTCAGCGGCTGGAATAAAATGGTTAGGTGGCACTAACATGCCTTTTGAATTCTTCATACGTACCAGTACTTCATAATGAGAACTATTTTCTTGGCTCAGAGATTTAATTTCTTGTCGGTACAAAAGCAATCTATTTTCTTTTAGTGCCTCAGCAACATCATGCACTGCCTCCATCTCTTTCGCGTGTAAAACAAGTTGCTCATCATCACTTTGATAAACTTGTACTCTATTTCGACCTTTTTCTTTTGCCAAACTAACCGCTTGCCCTAAAGATGAATACACTTGCTGTGCATCAAAAATAGAATGATCTAAAATGATGACACCAATACTGGCGGTAATATTCGTATCTTGATGATATTCAGCGATGCGAATTTTTTGAATAAGTAGGCGTATTTTATGAGCAAACGCCTTAGCTTCACTAAACAATAAATCAGGTAGCAGTACAGCAAATTCATCATTACCTAAGCGACTAATAATAGCATTATCAGGGAGAAATTCTTTTAAACTCATTGATATTTGATGCAGGAACTTATCACCAAGAGCATAACTAACACTGTTATTAATAACTTGAAATTTATCCAAATCAATATGCATAACAACACCCACTTTGTTGCTCACTATTGTGTTCGCATTTATTGAATTATGAGCAAGTAAACGGTTGACTTCAATATGTTCAGATAACTGCCTATCAAAGTTCACACGGTTAGCTAAACCTGTTAATTGGTCATAATTATCGACGTAAGCTAGCGCTTTTTCAACTTGCAATTGCTTTTGTAAACTGTGCTTTTGTTGGCGGAAAAAACCATAGATAAATAATGATAACAACAGCCAAATAAGTACGGCTTTAATCAAACCTTGGCGGTATAAATTACTGCTATATTGTGGCGATAAACGAATGGCTAGTTGCCAGCGAGTATTTGGAATTTGTTTAACAAAATTAAAAGACTTTAACTCTCCAAGGCTAATTAACTCACCATATTTATTATTATTATTCGTTTCAGTGGTTAACTCAACTTCTCCAGGAGTATCCGCTCGCATTAAGAACAGTTGCTGGTGTGGTAATTGATATTTCTTTAGTAAGTTAATTAAAATATCGGGATTAAAAGCTACAAAGAAAAAAGCCCCTTCACCAGAGTTAGTCGCCAAAGGCTGTAATAAGTCAAAGTGAATACTGCTTTTACTGCGATGTAAAAACAGCTTTTTTTGCATCCCATCTGCTATTGTTGTCGCAATTTCACTTTCACAATCAGGCAAAAAATTTCCTGTTATATGCTTTAAGCTGCCTTGGCCATTTTGATCAATTAAGGCAAATAACCGTGTATTCTCAATATCACTTCGCAATGAAGTTAATACTTGCATATAGTTTTGCTGTGAAGCTTGTTCTGCTTTCTGTTCTAATTGCTCAATTGCATTAAGCTGCTTTTGTTGAAATAGGTCTATTTCTAAACGCAGTTGAGTGAAATACTCTTGATAATCGGAAAGGATACGGTCGGTGACTGAGTCCATCAATGATTCTTGGTAACTTTGATGGATATTACTGGCAGAGAAGCTCTGTGATACCAACAATATTAAGATCAAAAAACTCGTTAAAATAACAACTCGCTTAGATGTATTTAACGCTTTATTCTCTTGCTCTACGTATGATTTTTTCAATAAGCTCTCAAAATGAACACCTCATCTAAATTAATATAAACAGTCACATTATGTTACGCAAGTACTATAAAACGTAAAAAAATTACTACGCTAGTTTTTTTCGTCCAAAACTCACTATTTGTTCTGAAATTTGTTTGTTAACACCTTTAACTAACACCCAGCTATGCCAGTATAAAGTTTCTACTAATTCTTGATCAGGGCATAAATTAATTAATTGACCGCTGTTTAGCTCTTGTTCTATTTGTAATTTAGGTAATAAACAATAAGCAACACTTTGTTTTACCAGCGCAACAAATGCTTCAGATGAGCGTACACTATGGCAATAATACTCACTAGCAGCCAAGTTAAAGTGCTTGGCAATATAGCGAACATGCATATCATCTTTATGATCATAACTTATCGCAGGTGCCATTTTTAACGAACTTTGGTTAACACCATCAGGAAAATATTTTTGTGCAAAAGTCTTACTCGCCACCAAACAATACTCCATTTCACCAAGTTTAAATGAACGATAGCCTTTTAGTGGTTGTTCAATAACACTCACCGCGCCAATAGCTTGCCCGCTTCGTAACTTATCTAACGTTCTCTCTTCATGTTCAATGATTAGATTTAACTCCACTAGGTGATTTTTAAGTACTGGCGTAATGGCATCAATAAACCAAGTAGCAATACTATCAGCATTAATAGCTAGCGACACTTTCATCGGTTTTATTGGTTTATCTGGAAACAATATAGGCACAAGTTCATGCTCAAGTTGTTTAATTTTTTTATAGTGGCTTAGCAGTTTTTCGCCAGCAGCTGTGGCAATGATGGGTTGATTACGAATAAGTACCGGCTGGCCAATATGCTCTTCTAGCGCCTTAATTCGTTGAGAAATAGCCGATTGAGAGATAAATAATTTTTGCGCCGCTAACTCGAAACTTTGTAGTTCGATAACATCTGCCAACGCAGCCAGCAATTTATAGTCAAAGTTTGCCATTACTCTTCACCTCTAATAAGTTTTACTAATGATAGTTAAATATTATTAATTATATTAAAACAAATCATTAGTGCAAACTAGCGCTTATCAAATTCCCTGATTAATTTATCGAGTACATTATGAGTTTATTAGTTTTAGCCAAAGGTTTTACCCTAACATTAAGCATGATCATGCCCATAGGCACGCAAAATTCGATGCTAATAAACCAAGGTATTAGCCAAAATCATCACAAAATGACCGCGGCTCTTTTTGTGCTTTATGATGCTTTGTTAATTAGCTTGGGCGTGCTTGGTGGTAGTATTTTACTGTCGCACAATGCTACTTTATTTAACATACTTACTTGGGGTGGCATCTTATTTCTAAGTATATATGGACTACTCTCGATGAGATCTGCATTTGGGCAAAAAAATAAAACCTCTGATACCGTTTTGAAAAAAAAGTCAGCGAAGATCATTTTTCTAACTACCTTAGCGGTAACATTTTTAAACCCACACGCTTACATTGATACTGTAATGGTTATTGGTAGTGTTGGCGGACAATATTCAGATGAAGTAAAAGTGTACTTTCTCATTGGTTGTGTTTTTGGCTCATTAACTTGGTTTAGTTGTTTAGCGTTTGGCGCGGCCAAATTATCTAAAAAATTAAGTAGACCAAAAGTAAAAATGACTATCGATGTAATCATTGCTTTAGTTATGTGGTTAGTAGCTTGGTCCCTATTTAATACTTGGATGGCGAGATAATAAATAGCAAAAAGTTAAGAAATGCTAATCCTGCTTATGGCATAATCTAGCGATAAATATCCCTAGTAACAACCTAAGAGTTTTAGCATTTCATGACCACTGTCACAAAAGATCTTTCATCCCACACCCCTATGATGCGTCAATACTTAACTATTAAGGCTGAGTTTCCGCATATTTTGATCTTTTATCGCATGGGCGATTTCTATGAGTTATTTTTTGATGATGCAAAAAAAGCATCAGACTTATTAGATATCTCACTTACTGCTCGTGGTAAAACCGGCGGTAATGCAATTCCAATGGCTGGTGTGCCATATCATGCGGTAGAAAACTACTTAGCCAAGTTGGTTAGCTTAGGTGAGTCTGTCGCTATTTGTGAGCAAATAGGTGATCCTGCTACGAGCAAAGGTCCGGTTGAACGTAAAGTGGTACGGGTTATTACGCCTGGTACTGTTAGTGATGAAGCATTACTAACGGATAGGCAAGACAACCTCATTGTTGCTATTGTCGATAATCAATCTCCGCAAGCTAAGTTAAAAACAAATTCAGCGCCAGCTTTTGGTCTTGCCTATTTAGATATGGCCAGTGGCCGGTTTGTATTAACAGAACCACAAACCAATGAACAATTGCAAGCGGAGCTACAAAGGTTATCGCCTGCTGAATTACTTTACAGTGAATCATTACAAGACTTTAGTTTAATTGAACAAAGAAAAGGTTTACGCCGCCGCCCTGAGTGGGAGTTTGACCTTGATACTGCTATTAAATTATTAAACAATCAATTTGATACCAAAGAATTAACTGGCTTTGGTGTTGATGACAAGCCCTTAGGCTTAGCCGCAGCTGGCTGTTTATTTCAGTATGTTAAAGACACACAACGTACAGCCCTGCCCCACATACGTGCGATTATTTGTGAATCAGCAAACACTGGCGTTGTGCTTGATGCAGCCACCAGACGAAACTTAGAGTTAACACAAAATCTGCAAGGTGGCCTTGATAATACCCTAGCCGCTATTTTAGATAAATCATCGACACCAATGGGATCACGTTTGCTTAAACGTTGGTTACACTTCCCCTTGCGTGATTTAACTGTACTTAACAATCGACAAAATACGGTAAGTGATATTATAGATTTAGACCTAATCACACCAATTCAGCCATTATTAAAGGGTTTGGGCGACATTGAACGTATTGTTTCGCGTATTGCTTTGGGCTCAGCACGACCACGAGATTTTGCTCGCTTACGTCATGCACTACAACAACTACCAGAATTACAAAACGAATTAACCTTAACTAAGCCTAGTTACTTACAAACCTTAGCGCAGCAAAGTGAACCAATGCCAACGTTACAAGGTTTGCTTGAACATGCCATTGTTGAAAACCCACCTGTATTGATCCGTGATGGCGGCGTTATCGCGCCAGGTTATAATGGCGAACTCGATGTATTACGAGATTTAAGTGATGGCGCTACTGAATTTTTAGCACAACTTGAACAACGTGAAAAAGACCGCACTGGTATTCATTCACTCAAAGTTGGCTATAACAAGGTCCATGGCTTTTTTATTGAGATGAGCCGGACTGCAGCAGCTAATGTACCGGATGATTATATCCGTCGCCAAACCTTAAAAAATAATGAACGCTTTATCACCGAAGAGTTAAAACTGCACGAACATAAAGTGCTCAGCGCACAAAGTAAGTTTTTAGCATTAGAGAAATCTCTCTATCAAGAATTGTTCGCTAAGGTCATGCCTGATTTAGCACAATTACAGCAATTGAGCCAAGCCATCGCAGAACTTGATGTATTGACCACATTTGCAGATCGAGCGTTAGCGTTAGGTTATGTTAAGCCAACATTAGTAAAAGAGTCTGGCATTAGTATTGATGCTGGTCGTCATGTGGTGGTTGAGCAAATGACCAGTGATGTCTTTATTGCTAATCCAGTGTTATTAACTGAGCAGCGTAAAATGCTGATAATTACCGGTCCAAACATGGGTGGTAAATCGACTTATATGCGCCAAACAGCCTTAATAGTATTACTCGCTCATATTGGTTGTTATGTACCCGCTGACAGCGCAACCATAGGTCTAGTCGATAGAATATTTACTCGCATAGGCGCCTCAGATGATTTAGCCAGTGGTCGTTCAACTTTTATGGTCGAAATGACTGAAACCGCTAATATCTTGCATAATGCTACCGATAGAAGTTTAGTCCTGCTTGATGAAATTGGCCGTGGTACTAGTACCTATGATGGTTTATCACTTGCTTGGGCTTGTGCAGAAATGCTGGCACTCAAAACCAAAGCCTTCACGCTGTTTGCTACCCATTACTTTGAACTGACTATGCTAGCAGAGCAGATTGAAACCTTAGCTAATGTACACTTAGATGCCATGGAGCATGACGATAACATCGTTTTCATGCACGCAGTGCAAGAAGGTGCCGCCAGTAAAAGTTTTGGCCTACAAGTAGCACAACTCGCAGGTGTGCCAAAAATGGTAATAAAGCGCGCGAAACAAAGGTTGAGTGAATTAGAACAGCAGCAAACACCCACGGTATTAACTGCTACGCCTGTGCAAAGTGATGCTTTTGAACAACTCAGTTTATCCCCTGATGAGCACCCAGCTTTAGCTACACTTGCCGAAACCGATATAAACGATTTAAGCCCAAGACAAGCATTAGATTTATTGTTTACTATGAAAGAGCAACTTTAGGCTTCTAGAATATCCCTACAGAGTTATTCGTACTCTGTAGGTTTTATCTTCGTTAGTCTGTTAACTGCACAATAACTAATTTTCCAATCCTAGAAACGAAAAAAGCCTGAGCATACTATTTATAATAGTATGCTCAGGCTTCGTTACTTCATAGAGAAGTTATATGGTGCCCCGACCCGGATTTGAACCAGGGACACGAGGATTTTCAATCCTCTGCTCTACCAACTGAGCTATCGGGGCATTCTTTATGGAGTTGAACTCTCTAAAGAGCGCGTATAATATAGTTAAAAATTATCACTGGCAACCGTTTTATAACAATAATTAACTTAAAATTTAATTTAGTACTTTATTCATACTTTACCGCTAAATATGTGCGCAAGTCTAACCGAAGCAACTATGCAAAACTTTCGTGTTATTAGCTCATCAGAGTGAACAGATAGCAAAGTCACACTCAGCTAATGCATTATTGCTGATAAGTTGCTGGTGTGATTTCTTTTAAGACGAACATTCCATCCCAATAAGTAGACCATTGATTTGCCGGCAGCGTAGTTTGATAATCATTAGCAAAAGCAGCCATTACTCTGTCCTTAAGCAAGAGGCCTTTATTTTCGACAAAATTGATAGGTGCAATAGCTGCTTGGTTAAAGGTTTGCTCTACTGAATTTTCTGTTAACTTAGCAACACCTTTATTCTTTAAATCAATATAACTTAAGTATTTCCCTTGCTCACCGCTAAAGTGCACCATGTAATAGGCTTCACCAAAAGCATCACTCACCACTTTGCCGGCATTGATCTGATTGTTACCTTCTTTTGTTAAATGCCAGGTATGTGCCCATACGATGATCTTTTTATCTGGATATTGTTCTGCCCACCATTTAATATTTTCACCCATTTGCTCACTGCGATTATCACCAAGTTGCCACTGCCTTTTGGCTTGAGCGACAAGCCCTTTGCTTATGCGCAGCCAAAAACCATTATTACCTAGTGAATTATGTGAATCAAAATTACTTGCTAACTTGTCAAGCAGGCTAAAAAATACGGTCTCTTCATCTTTTGCAAAGCGACTATTCGAGCCATCAAGTACTTGTTGAACTTGTTGGGAAAACAACTGCCACTGCGGGCTATTTACCCAAGAACAATCTATCTTTGCTTGCGCTTTAGTGAGATCTGTAACAAGTGAAGATAAAGATAAACCTCCAGTATGCTGACTATCAAAGCCGACCATAGTTAGCGGATTTTCAGTATTTATCTGTTCGTTAACATAATCAAATAAAGTAGTGACCTCTTCACTTTTGGCATACATATAGAAAATATTGCCAGGGGCTAATGTTTTTATTGATTGGCCGTTTTTAGCTTGTTGATAAATTTCACGCACATCATACATGCCACTTTCTAAAATAAACAAATCAAAACCATGGTGCTGATGTAAATATTTTATTAAATCAGTTTTTAATTTAAAAACACTACCGGCGCCATGGGTTTGTTCACCTAAAGCTAAGATCCTGACATTTTCAATCTTTTTTGCAAAGGCCGCTAAATCTTGCTCTGCAGGCTGCCCTGCGCTATCGACATTAATGGCGAGGTGGCTGCTTATTATTTCTTTTTTGAGGCTATTAGTAGAGGAAAACTCAGCGTTATTTTTCCCTCTAGAGCTTTTATTTTGGCTATTATGTGTATGGCTACAAGCAGCTAACAGCAAAGTAAGTATAATGATAAAGTGATTTAGGCGCATAGATTCATCCATGAAGAAAGTAGTATCAATTAAGTTGATTTCAAAATCATAGAAACATTAACACAATGAATCGCAGCAGGTTATTCTAATAAATACTGGCGTATAACTAAAAATCACAATTCAAAGTCACTAAAATCTAAATCAGAATTTTGTCCCAGCTCAGCTTTAAGATTAGGTTTAGTTTGGCTTGGAGGGTCAAGTAATGAAGGTTGTAAATTTTCTTCTAATAAAGACTCAACAACTTGTTCCGGTTGCTTTTCTTTTTGCTGATTCAATTTACGTTTTTTACGTTGTAAACAACGTTTGATTACTTTTTGTTTTTCATCGTTAGTAAAGCTTATCCATTCTTGTCGTTCATTGCGCGAGCGCATGCAACCACGACAGAGGCCTTTTTCATCAGTCTCACAAATGCTGACACATGGGCTAGGAACGTCAAAGAACTCTAATTGCACTTAACTCTCCTAGGGTTAGAAAAACAAATAAAAAAAATGCGCTGTAAGTTAAGTATAACTTATCAACGCATTTTTTATAACTGCAAGCTTGATTCACTCAAGCTAGTGATAAATTAGCTTAAGCTAACTTATCACTAGCAATATGATAATCAGGATCTTCAATTAAATTTAGCTCAACTAATTTATCAGCTTTCTCTAGTAAATCCTTACACTCTTTATTTAAGTGTTTTAAATGCATGGTTTTGTTACGTGATAAATAACGTTCGGCCAAGGTATCAATAGCTTCGATTGCTGAATGGTCAACAACACGGGCATGTTTAAATTCAACAATAACATCGTCACTGTCTTTTTCTGGCGTAAATTGCTCAAGGAAGTTAGCAATTGAACCAAAGAATATTGGACCATTAACCTCATATACTGTTGATCCACTTTCATCAACACTACGAGTTACTGCAATATGTTTGGCATGCTCCCATGCAAAAACTAGCGCTGAAACAATAACACCGACAACTACAGCTACCGCCAAATCAGAATAAACAGTTACGCCAGAAACCAAGATAATAACAAAAGCATCAGCTTTAGGTACCTTGCCTAAAATACGTAGACTTGACCATTCAAAAGTACCAATAACAACAATGAACATCACCCCAACCAATGCGGCTAATGGTATTTGCTCAATTAAACCAGAGGCAAATAAGATAAAACCTAACAATGCTAATGCAGCGGTAATACCTGATGCTCGACCACGACCACCTGAGTTAACGTTGATCATCGACTGACCTATCATCGCACAACCACCCATACCGCCGAAGAAGCCTGTGGCAGTGTTTGCTGCGCCTTGGGCAATACATTCTTTATTGCTACGACCACGTGTGCCAGTTAGTTCGTCAATTAAAGTCAGAGTTAATAAAGATTCAATCAAGCCAATCGCGGCAAGTACAAGTGCAAAAGGGAAAATAATTTTTAACGTTTCTAGAGAAAAAGGCACATCTGGAATTGAGAAGGTCGGCAAGCCGCCAGCAATAGATGCCACATCGCCTACCAATTTAGTATCTAGACCGAGTGCAAACACTAATATAGAAACCCCAACAATAGCTACCAAGGTAGAAGGTACGGCCTTAGTTAATTTAGGGAATAAATGAATTACCGCCATGGTTAAAATAATTAAACCTGCCATGGTATAGAGCGGTGCACCTTGCATCCACTCTAATTCACCAGCTGCATTGGTAACTTTAAATTGGCCAAGTTGTGCTAAGAAAATAACAATGGCTAAACCGTTAACAAAACCTAACATTACCGGGTGCGGTACCAAACGGATAAACTTACCCATCTTAAAAACCCCTGCCAATATTTGTAAAATACCGGTCAGCACGACAGTGGCAAATAAATATTCAACACCATAAATGGCAACTAAACTAACCATAACCACAGCCATAGCGCCCGTTGCACCTGAGATCATTCCAGGACGACCACCAAACACAGCGGTAATTAAACCGACCATAAAGGCTGCATATAAACCGACTAATGGGCCTACACCGGCAACAAATGCAAAAGCTATCGCTTCAGGGACTAGTGCTAGGGCAACGGTTAGACCCGATAACACATCATTTTTCAGGTTGGACACTTTACTGGCGTGTAATTCAAACATTTTTATCTCATTGGGTTTATCGCGGCTATTTAATTCAATGAATAAATATCAGCGAATACTAATTGGCGAGCATGATTATTTATACTTAATCAACGTTAAGCATAGACAATAACAAGCAAGTTTTCTGTGATTTTAAGGCGCGGGAATACTATAGATATAGAGGGGAAAAGTCAATATTTGCTTACTTTTAGGACAAAAGTAAGCAAATATACTTATAACATTGAGCTAACTTATATATTTGCTGCTTCGCGTTGTTCTAAAAATGCTTTTATTTCATCTCTAGAGCTCAATATATGATGCTTTAATACCGCCACGGCTTCATCAATATCGCCTGTTTTACAAAAAGCGAGTAACTGGTTGTGCTCCGGGCCTGCTTTTGAAATACCGCCTGCCCACAATAAATGCATACGAATATATCGGTCTGCATTTTTATTTAGCGTATTAACTAAATCTTGCGTTTGAGGACGATTAGCTGCTGAATATAAACAATTATGATAGCGAGAATTCAGCTCACTCCAAGTGTTTGCTGCATTTTCCTTACCTAACGCTTTATCTAACTGCGCTAAAATCTCACTAGCCTCAGTCAACTTTTCGCTGGTTAATAGCGGTAATGAAGCAGCTAATAAGTGCCCTTCAAGCATTGCTCTTAAGTCAAAAAGCTCATCAACATGTTTAGCGTTAAGCTCAGTAACCGTTGCACCTTTATGCGGTTCAAAAACTACTAACCCTTCACCTTCAAGTTGCAACAATGCTTCTCTTACAGGAATACGACTTACATTTAATTCGGTCGCTAACGCTGCTTGACGAAGTGATTCACCAGCTTTAAATTCACCACTTAGGATTTTCTCACGAAGAGTTTCAACCACTAGTTGTGTTCTTGTTTTATATACTATATTCATAAAATGCTTCCGAACAATATTAACGACCATTATAAAGAGTCATTAATAGAACACCATTAAAATATGTCTTTTACTGCTTAATAACCCCAAAAAAGCGCCAGATACTTCATCTGTCGCTTAATCCCAGTAACTTTTCAATAAAATATCACAAATAGTTAATAACTATTCAACGATCCAGTAAGTTTCTTTCTTTTGACCATTACGCAGATATTTAAAGGTTACTCTATCACCTTTTTCAAAACTTGTAAGATGCTTCTTAATTTGCACAGCTGAAGCTAGATCAATAATAGCTCGACCACCTACTTCTAGTAGAATATCGCCACCGAGTAAAACAGGCGTACGACCAATCACTACACTTAAATTACCACCTTTAAAACCTAGTTTATCAGCCAAAGTCCCAGGAATAACATGCTGAATTAACATACCATGACCGGCAGAGTTATTAATAGCATAAGACTGCTCTTTAGAAAGTAACATAGGAATAAATCCAGAGAAAGTACCAGGATCGCTATCAATTATATGCTGTATGGTATCAACAGAAATCACAAAACCTAAACCATTACTGCCGCCACTTCTTGATAATATATGGCTAACTATGCCAATAATTTCACCATTAAGGTTAAACATTGGTCCACCAGAATTACCTTGGTTAATTGAGGCATCTGTTTGTAATAAACGCGGTACTAACTTTCTGCCTGGAATAGCATTACCATCACGAATACCACTTAAATAACCGACAGATAAACTATGACTAACTCCAAAAGGTGCACCAATAACAATTACTTGCTCACCTATTTGGTAGTCATTAGCTTTTGCTAATTTTAACGGTTTAGCTGAACTAGGAACTTCCGCAGCTTGAATCATGGCTAAATCAATCAGTGGCTCTACCCAAACAACATGACCGGTAGTTTTAGTACCATCAGCAAACTGCACTTCAATTGCAGTGGCTTTATCTACCACATGTGCTGCAGTTAATATACGGCCTTCACTGCTAACTAAAGCACCTGAACCCAAAGAGTTAGAAGTATGATCTTTATATGTAACTTGGCCAGGCTTAGGGTCAGCCAATGACTTTACATGTAATTCAACAACCGAAGGGTTTACTTTTTTATATAAAGTTTGAATTGAATTTTCTTTAACTTGATACGCCTGTGAAGATGTTGCGCAGCCACTTAAGAAGAAAACGCTAAGAATAAAAATAGCTCTGATCATTGATAAAAATCCGTGTGTGATGAAATTAATAACAGTGTAACCAACTGTTATCTTTTTATCATTAGTTTTATGCAGTTGACTAGATAAATGGTTTAGGGACTGTTTAAAATGGTATAGTGTTATTGATCACACAAATAGGAAATATGCATGGAAATTATCGCCATACTGGCGTTACTGTCATTACTTTGGTTGCTATGGCAATTAGTAAAAGCAAAAAGATTTACTCGCTTTAAGCAGCAAATCGATAGTGAATTAAAAAGTAAAGTTATCGCTAATATTATCGAAGAATTAGCCCTAACGCGCAGTAAACAGCGGCCTAATAATGATTGTCATCAAGCAGCAACATTACTCTATTGGACTCAATATAAAAGCCGCATTTTGCATGCAGCTTTAGCACGTGAGATCATTGATCAACAATGGCTCATTGACAGTGGAAATTTACGCAATGCTCAGCATTTATTTTTCATCGAACGCCAATATTTACCTTTACCAAGCCAAGACCAAGCTTGCATTAGCTAAGGTAAACAAAGTAAAGCTTAACAATACGGTTAAGCTTTCTTAGCAAATTGTAAATCCCAAACACCATGCCCTAAATTTTGACCACGGTTTTCAAACTTAGTTAACGGACGTGAGTCTGGACGTGGGACATAATCATTTGTTTCAGACAAATTGTTATAACCAGGCGCACTTTGCATATCTTCTAACATGCATTCTGCATAGTTTTCCCAATCTGTTGCCATATGAAAAACACCACCAACCTTCAACTTCTGCCTAATTGTTTCAACAAATTCAGCTGAAACAATACGACGCTTATGATGCTTTTTCTTGTGCCATGGATCAGGGAAAAACAATTGTACTGTTGTTAACGTACCGTCGGGAATACAATCGGCTAAAATTTCAATAGCATCGTGTTCATACACTTTTAAGTTATCAACACCTTCTTCAATTGCAGATGAAATACAAGCACCGACACCTGGTTTGTGAACTTCAATACCAATAAAGTTCAGCTCTGGCGCCGCTTTAGCCATTTCAACCAAAGACTTACCCATACCAAAACCAATTTCTAACACTACTGGATTTTCATTGGAAAATAATGCTTGGGTATTGATCACGCCATCACTATGGTTTAAGCCCATACCTTGCCAATGATCATTAATCGCACGTTCTTGGTTTTTTGTTAAGCGACCTTCGCGCTTTACGAAGCTACGTACTTTACGAATGTACTTACCTTCTTGCTCTGCTTGCTCTATTGTTTTATGTGTTTTTTCAGTCATTTTAAATATCTTTTCTAATCTTTCTAATAAACGCCATTTAGACGATAATCAATAAAGGGTTACGCCAATTACGCAATATCAATGCGTTTTAGGCAAAGCGGTCGAGCTATTTTTAACTGAGCTTATGTTTCATAAGTGATGCTAAAAATAGTGAGAACAATGCAGCATAAAGCGCAGTTATGAAGCGCAATTTTATTCAGCCCACCATACATCGTAAAGGTCACTTACTGCTACTGAAGTAGCACCATTTCCTGTTAACCATTTTTCAACAGCTACACGATGCTCTTCAGTACAAGAGCCTAAAGCTTGCGTACAAATTAAGCCATGCCATAAAGTATCACCTTCACCGCCAAAACCTAATTCGTTTGGCTGTATCGCTTCTGCAAAAAATTTACTAATAAAGGCATCAAGTTCCTCACCATTTATGCCGTCTTGTAATTTCCAAGCAACATCAAAGCCTAACTCTTGAAACTCATCAACACGTAATTTTTTACGGATGCGACGACTACGATTTTTTGCGTTAAATTTCATTATAAAGCCTTATTTTTTCCTAGTTCGGTTCTAGGTTTAGCTTGCAATTAAGCTAAGATAATTTCAAAAGCGATATTATATAGCCTAATCATTCAAGATGCGAATTTGCCTATTTGAGCTCAACACATTATTTAGTTACACTGCGCGCTATGAATAATCCAATAACAATATCAGCTAACTCGGCTGAACAATTTGGCCAGCAAGTAGTCAGCTGGTATCACCAACAAGGTCGAAAACACTTTCCTTGGCAACAAGATAAAACCCCATATCGCGTGTGGATTTCTGAGATCATGTTACAACAAACTCAAGTTGCAACGGTTATCCCTTATTACCAACGCTTTATGGCAAGTTTTCCGACAATTACTGATTTAGCCAATGCTGATGAAGATGTAGTTTTACATCATTGGACAGGTTTAGGTTATTACGCCAGAGCACGTAATTTGCATAAAGCGGCCAAGATTATGGTCAGTGACTTTAAAGGACTATTTCCAATAGAAATTGAGCAAGTTATTGCCCTACCTGGCATTGGCCGTTCAACCGCTGGCGCTATTTTAAGTTTGTCCTTAAAACAACATCACCCTATTTTAGATGGCAATGTAAAACGTGTGCTTGCACGAAGCTATTTGGTTGAAGGTTATAACGGTTTAAGCAAGTTCGATAAAGCTCTATGGCAATTAAGCGAGCAATTAACCCCCGCTATAGAAACTGACAGTTTCAACCAAGCCATGATGGATCTTGGTGCAACTGTCTGTACACGCAGCAAACCCACTTGTCCATTATGCCCAGTTGAACAAAGTTGTTTAGCTAAAGCTGGTGAGCAACAAATGAATTACCCTCAGAAAAAACCGAAGAAGAAAATTCCTGAGAAGAAAACCATTATGGTCATTCCTAGAATACTAAATGAACGCACTAATAGAGTATTAATGGAGAAGCGACCGCCTACTGGCATTTGGGGTGGTTTATGGTGCTTCCATGAGATTGATGAGCTAACTGAAATGGATGAATTATTGGCTAACTTATCACTTAAAGCAATTTCATCACATACAATGACAGAGTTCAGGCATACATTTAGCCACTTTCATTTAGATATCACGCCTGTACTGGTTGACTGTGAACAACTTGAGTTAACAGAAATAAACGAACCTAATCAGCAGAAGTGGTATGATTTGCATCAAGGACTAAATGTTGGCTTAGCAGCTTCAACGCAAAAACTACTAACCTTACTTAGTGATTAAGAGTTAGCAATTAGCTAAAAGTTAAATTAACTATCACCTACCTAAATATAGAGAAGAGAAAACATTATGAGTCGCACAGTATTTTGTCAAAATCTAAAAAAAGACGCGGAAGGTTTAGGTTTTCAACTTTACCCTGGTGAAATAGGTAAACGTATCTTTGATAATATTTCTAAAGAGGCTTGGACTATCTGGCAAAAGAAACAAACTATGATCATTAATGAGAAAAAAATGAACATGATGAATGCCGATGACCGTAATTTTTTAGAAACAGCCATGGTTGCTTACCTATTTGAAGGCAAAGAACCTGAGATTGAAGGTTATGTACCTCCAAGTAAATAGAAGTTATTTTATTGCGACCTTGCATCAGCCTGGTTATTTTATCACTCGTTAACGCTCACAAAAACTGCACAAAAAACATATCTGCTGTAAAAAACAGCAAATAGACACTTTTTATAAAAAAGTTAGTAAAAAACAGTTGACGGGGTAAAGGAAAAACAGTTTAATACGCCCCGTCTTAACGAGGTAGCAGATTAAAGCCAAGTTATACATGATATGCCCCGATAGCTCAGTTGGTAGAGCAGAGGATTGAAAATCCTCGTGTCCCTGGTTCAAATCCGGGTCGGGGCACCATTTTACAGAAGTGGTGCTCAGTTATTATTTTATTAGTAATATTAAGCATTATTTCGGTGCCAGAGTGTTTAAGTCAATTAACTTAGTCTTGAATACTGCACACAGCTTTGTGTGCCGACTTAGCTCAGTTGGTAGAGCAACTGACTTGTAATCAGTAGGTCGCCAGTTCGATTCCGGCAGTCGGCACCATTCATTCTCAGTGAGAATATAATAAGCCTCAGCATTTATGTTGAGGCTTTTTTATTGCCTTAAATTCACCTTACATGAAGTAACAACCGCCCTACTAATGGAATCAGTAATTCATATAAGCCCAGCAGTTTGATTCTGGCAGTCGGCACCATTTATTCCGCAAGGAAGAAACGAAACCTTAACAGCAATGTTAAGGTTTTTGTTCGTCTGGAATTTGTCAACACAATCAACTACCGATTGAATCAGTAACTCATATAAGCCTAGCAGTTTGATTCTGGCAGTCGGCACAATTGATTCCGCAGGGAATAAATTGTGCCCCTTATCTGACTATACCTGCACACTACAACTTCAATGGATGAAAATAGAAGAAATTCCCAACAATGGCTATTTATGAAAATAGTATTACAGTTAAGCGCTTTTATTATAACGGCGTAAGCCCAAACCAATTAAACCTAAAGCATAAATAGCAAGTACCGCTGGCTCAGGTACTGGTGTCGCTTGAATAGAAAAAGAACTATCAACTATGATTATTTCTGGGGTAATAAATTGATCGGTAAAAGAAAGAAACTTAAAGCTATTTATACCAACAATATCACTAAAAGTAATATCAATATTAAAATCATCCTTATTGCTTATTTTGTAAATCATTCCATCGGTGCAACAAGAAACCCACCGCCAACTAAAACCACTTGACGTTCCTTCTTTAGAATCATCCACTAAAACAACATCAGACAAATTAAAATCACTTAAAGTCATATTAAGGGAGCGAAGAGGATGAGCAACTCCAGGAGCATCTAACAAAGTAAAAAAGGCTAATTCACCACTATATTCAGCTAAAAACATTATTGCATTACCTTCTTCCTCAAGCCCTGTATTAGCAGAAGCTGTGTTGGGTGTACCGTAACTATAAAAACCGGTAAAACTACTAGATAATGTTAACGTAGAAATTTCAGTATTATTATTTAAGGTAATCACTCCTGCATTAGCAATGTTTATCAACATATATAAAGTAAAAATTAAGCTGGTAAACAATGAATTAAATATTTTATTTCTCATTTTGAATTCCCTCTTATTTACATTAACAATCGGATATCTATTATTTTTAAATCATGATCTCTTTGATGATTTAAAAACTCAATAAAACAAATAAAAGTCGCCGTATAATAAGTTATATCAAAAACTGTACCAACTAAGTAAGGTACTAAATTTAAACACTTAAAAGGTTTTTCCGATATAGCTGAACAAATCTGAGGCTAGATATTAAGCGCAATATAAGAATTCTTTCTTAATTTGCAAATACTATTCCTAGCAAAATGAAGATATTGTTAGTTGAAGATACTCGAATATTACAAGGACTTATGCTTGCTGTACTCGGAAACCTAATCCATAAGGTTGATGTTGCAAATAATGGCGAGGTAGCACTTAAGCAACTTAAATCAGGAGATTTTGATCTGGTCGTAATGGATGGTTTAGAAGCGACTAAAATAATTCGTTCTTGGAGCTGTAATAAGTCAACCATTCCAATAATTGTGCGGTTTTGACAATTAATTTTTCAGCAGTAAAATATTATGATTCTCTAGCTCTAATATTATTAGCATAAAGTTATTTTAATAATTGTGCCGCTGTATATAAAAGCATTATTTTTTGTTGATTAGTTTAATTACTAATCAAGCTTGGTCTATTCATTTACCCGATGAACATTCAATAGAACTGACAGGTCAGGCTTTGCAAATAATTGATGAAAAAGAGGTTTAGGGCATCAGTTTTGGAATAGCATCAAACATAGAGAGTAAAAGTCAATCTGAGTGTTTAACACTCGCCGATAAGCGCATGCATCAACAAAAGAGAAGTAAAAAACAACCGCTAAATATGAACAGCTAATTTGCTCTGGAAACATAGAGTTTATTAAATAGCTGTCAGTTATTTTTTATCCACCTTCTACATTCAAGTACTAGGGCTATTGGTTATTGGCTTTAAACCAAAAACGTTCAAGTACTTTTAAAGCACAGATAATATAAAAAATTGCTGAGCAAATAAGTAAAACCCGTTGGACTAATATTTCACTAAAATTACTATCTGCTGCCATTGCACTATTAACAATAACCAGCAAGGCAATAAAACCAGAGCTGTAATATTTGGCTATTGGCGTACCAGAAAAGATATGGCGACCAAAAAATAGCGCGGTAGCAAACAGTAAAAACAAGTAAAAATTAAATTGTGGTACTGCGACAATTAACCAATAAAAAACACAAGCAAATGTGCCTCCTAACAAGGTAGAAAGTAATGAATTCATACCTGCTTCTTTACCTTCTGCCAAGTCAGGTTTCAGAATGAAAAGCGCTGAAAAAATAATCACAAGTAAATAATCACTCAAGCCATAACTTATAAAAACTGCCGCGATGGGAAAAACAACCAAGGTGCTTTTTAAAGCAGTTTTAGCGGCAACTTTTGAATAGACATTGCTATATTTAGGTTTTACCGGAAAGTGGGTAAAGCTAGGGTCAGGAAAAACAAAATGCGCCAACCAAAGCATAACAATAGTTAACCAACTGGAATAAACAAAACCAGCAGAAAAGCCTATTGCCAGACCTTCATTGGTATTGGCTATCATTGGTAAAATTAAAATCGCGATCATCGCCATTAAGGTAAACCAAAAAGAGCCACCACGATTTAAGTAATAATATAAATGGAATAACACCAAAGCTAGCGTTATTAAATAAGCCATTGGATATTGTAAAAAGAATAAAGAAAAAGCGAGTCCAATAGCAAATGCTTGCAGCGTGCTCACCATATTGTAAAAACTTGCTTTTACCGATGGTTTTGGTAATGGCATCGCCAAGATCATTGCGGTGAAAACAGGCATTAAAAAAGCCAACGGCCAATTAATACCATAAGCTAAAGCACAAGCGAAAGTTACACCAAAGGCAAAACGTAAAGTGCGCATCGCTTTAACATCAGCAAATATATTTTTGCCAATACTAGCTGATTTATCGGTCATTTTAATAGACATAAGAAAGTATGCTTAATACTCGAATCCAAGCCCAACCTAAACTATTCACAAACCAATTATCACCGGTATAAATTTGCACATCGGCTTGCCCACCTAAACGGCGCTTGCCTTTAGTACTGTCATCATCAAAGGTTATCATCACAGGAAAGCGCTGGGCATCTCTTAACCAGCCACTTTTTGACTCTACGTTAGCTAAACTGCCGACAGCACTCGTTGAAGCTGTATCTACCGCAAAACCTATACTGCTAATTTTTCCGCGATAAATAGTACCCGGATCAACATCTAAAGCTATTTCAACAGAATTTCCTATGGCTAAGTTGGCTAAGTTATTCTCACGTAAGTTAACTTGAATCCAAGCCGTATTACCTTCAATAAAGGTCATAGCGGCAGCGCCAGCTTTCGCATAAAACCCTATATCTATCTGTAAATTAGTAATGCCACCTAATGAGGGTGCCAAGACTACAGTACGGCTTAAATCTAATTGGGCTTTTTTCAATTTCGCTAATGCTGAACGGATACGTGGGTTTGCATTACCCGCCTTACCTAACGATTGCTTGGCTTTATCTAAGTTCGCTTTAGCGCTTATTACTTCGGCTTTACTCGCCTTGATTGCGGCACGTGCTTTATCACCGTCTGAATGTGAAAGAACATTTTTTTCTTCCATTTCAAATACACGAGCACTTTGCGCCCTAACATGTTCAACATTAGTTTCAGCGACAACCAGCTGTGCTTGGGCAGTTACTACCGTAGCCATACCTGCGCCAATTTCTTGCCCAGCTAACTCTAAAGCTGCTTCAGCATCTTCAACAGCCAATTGATAATCACTTGGATCTATTTTAAATAAGACATCGCCAGGGGAGACTATTTGATCTTGCTTAACTAAAACTTCGGTTACCCGACCTGAGACTTGCGGCACAATAGGAATAACATAAGTTTGCACTCTGGCTTGGTCTGACCAAGGCGCATGTCTATCAGCGATGATGTACCAAATAAAAATTAAAGCTGTAATGGCTAACACATATTTAGTTATCCTACGTACAGGATCTGCCGTTTCTACAAGAACATTAACTTCTGGCTTGGTTATTTGTGCAGCTGGGGTTTCTTTAACTTTTTCTTTATTTAGCTCTCGTTCTGACATGTTATTTTTATTTCCCTAAATTAAGGATACTTACTGCACCTTTTTACTAAATACCAAGGATATCAAGCGTTATTCATATTGTTATCAATTGATATTATCACTGATAAGTCATCTTCTATAGAGAAATAATGCCCAAGACATTATTGCCTATATTTACTTGTTTATGCCACTCACAGGCAGTCGATACAGCTTATATATTGCATTTTGATAAGTTAGCTTGTTATTTAACTGGTGCAACTACTTGAATAACCTTTTAGAAAAGTCATAATAACGGCTATAAATTGACTTTATGCTCTTTCCCTCTTGGAGACAAAATGCCATTAGTAAATCTATACAAAAAACTGAGCCCTTTTCAACGGGTCATCATTGCTTTAATACTCGGTATATCTACCGGAATTTTTGTTGGTGAGCCTGCAGGTCACCTAGAAGTTATTGGTGATGTTTACATTCGCTTATTACAGATGACCGTATTACCTTATGTACTGGTTTCAATTATTGGTGGTCTGGGTCGATTAGACAGTAATATGGCCAGCCGCATAGGTATGCGTGCAGTAAAAGTAATAGTAATTATGTGGTTGTCTGTTATGGCGACCTTATTATTACTACCCTTAGCTTATCCTAATTGGCAAACTGCCGGTTTTTTCAGTACCAGTATGATTGCTGAACCCGCCGCTTTTAACTTTGTAAAACTTTACATCCCCAGTAATATTTTTGCTTCATTATCTGAAACGATTGTGCCTGCGGTAGTGCTATTTTCATTACTTATGGGTGTGGCCTTAATCAAAGTACAAAACAAAGAAACTTTATTAACCTTAACCACCAATATTGGTGATAGTTTGATGAAAGTTGCTTCTTATGTGGCTAAATTAGCGCCTTTGGGTATTTTTGCGATTTCAGCTTCTGCCGCCGGCACACTAGCCGTTGATGAGCTTGGTCGCTTACAAGTATTTTTATGGGTGTATATTACTGCTGCTGCACTTCTTGCTTTTGTATTTTTACCACTAATAATTCATTGGGCTACGCCATTTTCCTACCGTGAAATATTATCAACCGCTGGTGAAGCTGTTATAACAGCATTAGCTACCGGCACAGTTTTAGTCGTTCTACCGATGATAATTGAGCGCAGTAAAGAGCTATTAGCCAAGCACGGCATGGAGTGTGAGGAGACAGATTCGACCGTTGATGTGCTTGTACCTACCGCCTATAGTTTCCCAAGCACCGGCACATTATTAGGTTTAGGTTTTATTCTATTTTCAGCTTGGTATGTTGGCTCGCCTCTAGGTTTTGATGACTATATATCTTTTGTTATTATGGGCGCGTTAACTGCTTTTGGCAGCATGGCTGTTGCAATTCCATTTTTACTGGACTTTTTCGACTTACCTGCTGATCAATTTCAATTATATTTATTAGGCAGTGTAGTAACAGCACGTTTTGCTACTGGCTTAGCCGCACTTCATGGTTTTGTCGTGACTTTACTCGTTGCCTCTGCCGTACTAAAAAAACTAAAATGGCATAGAATGATGCAAGCCATTGGTGTGCACTTAGCTGTCACCTTTGGTGTGATGATAGCAGCTGGTTTTGTTTTAAAATCTTTAATACCGTACAAGTACGAAGGTGTACAAACGTTTGAGTCGATGAAATCGATGAATATCAGCGCAAAAATAGACCAGTATAAAGAGCTAACTCCACTAGGATATTATGAGCAGCAACAACCTCGCCTGGAGGTAATTCTTGCCCGTAAAAGTCTGCGTGTTGGTTATCATTATGATAGCTTACCTTATGCTTTTAGAAACAAAGATGGCCGTATGATCGGGTTTGATGTTGAGCTGCTCAATCAATTTGCCAAAGATCTAGATATCAATTTATCCTTGATCCTTATCAAAGATAGAACTGATGGCGCAGAGCTGTTAGCTGACGGCAGTGTTGACATCATTATTGGTGGCCACACTATTACCCCAAAACGTGCATTAGCAGTAACGTTTTCAGACCCCTACTCTTTTCATACACTGGGCTTATTAGTTAGTGATGCTAAACGTGATGACTTTGCCGAGCTTTATACTATGCAAGCTATGGATACGCTCAATTTAGGTATGGGAAAAAATAAATATTACCGAGATATTGTTAAGGAATACTTACCAAAAGCGCAGTTAACCGAAGTAACTAAGGTTAGAAAGTTTCTTAAAGGAGACTATGAGGGAGTAGACGCTTTAATTTACTCAACCGAAGCAGGGTCTGCTTGGGCTATGTTATATCCAAATTATTCAGCCGTTATTCCTAAAGGCCTTAGATTCAGAGCACCTATTGCTTTTGTAATGCCAAAAGGCCAGTTAGATTATGTACAGTATATGAATACTTGGCTGAAACTCAAAAAGGAAACTGGTTTCCAAGAAAAGGTTTACGATTATTGGATTTTAGGTAAAAACCCAAAAGCGAAAAAACCACGCTGGTCAGTAATGAAAGATGTACTCGGCTGGCTATAAATCCTAGCGTAAGACAACTAGTAAGAAATAAAAAGCACCTTTACTTAAATTATCAGTAAGGTGCTTTTTTATAGGTTAGGAAGTAAGTTTACTGTTAGCTTTTATGATATTCATTGATATACCACTGAGTATGTTCGGCCACAGTAGCATTATAAACTTGCTGTAATGACGGTAATACCACTTCATTAGCCTCCCCCGTTAATTCATTCATAAAGACTTTCTTAGCTTCAGTCGCTAATACCAAAACATTGTCATAACGGCTATGACAAAAACCAGCTAAGCGACCTTTACCGTAGAAAATATCATTTTCTGCAGCGGTGACTTCAATGCCATCAACATTCATCCCCTGTAAAGCGCTCAGCCAACTATTTATGATAGGTCGCCATTGCTCACTTTTAACAGAACTAGTACCAACGTTAAGTACAGGTAAATCTTTTCGCTCATGACGTTTGAAGTTATAAGAATGATTGTCATAAACAATACATTGACCAAAATCTTCAACTAATGCCTCTACAACTGCCGCTACAATACGGTAGAACTGCGCATGCTTGGCTTTACTCTTAGTAATCATTTCTTCACTAAGTGGGGCTTTCCAAATTTCTTTGCCCCAAGCGGTTTCATAAACACATTCATCGGTATCACGATTTAAGTCATATTCATAACGTGAGTCATGGGCAATCAGAGTGATTGCTTGCTTGGCGATAAAACTCCCCGTGTATGGGTCTTCTTCATAATAGCGGTCAAGGCTTTCCAACAAACAATTGTCTTCAAGCTCAGTTCTAAAGTTACTACCATCATGAATGGCTGCCGACATAGCAGGCAGATATTTTTCAATTTTGAGGGTAAAGGCACCACCTTCAATGATCGCCTTAAAGCACTGACGCTGATTTATTTTATTGATGATCTGTTGTTCTGTTAAATGCTCGGTTAATTGCTCAGTCACAATTGAACTCCCTAAACTGGATAGTTATTACGGTTATATCTTAGGTTATACCACAGGATAATAGTACTTCAAATAATGGTATTTATAAGCTATTAAGTGTTACTTCAATACATTGATAACTTGCTGGCAACAGTTTTATAAACTAACCAACGAACCTGAACTCTGGATAAGCAGCATTTGCTCAATATGCCCCTTTATCCAATTATCAGCGTTAAAACGTCGATAAATAGCCCGTTATTCATAAACGTTTGGCCTTGATAACCGAAGAAATTGAAACATTGATAGAGTATATCGCTATTTAATCCGGTAGCATTTATTTTTAATAACCATAAACTGTTATTTTTATATAAAAATAAAGCACTCATCATCCCGAATTCAGGTTAACTACTGACTTGTTTCAGCAAGCGTTGCATGAGTTGATTATTGTATTGATGAATAATCTGTTGGCTGTTAAATAATTGTGGTAGCTCAATAATAAAAACCAGTAATATCATAAGCCCACCCAACCAGGGTACTAGCTGGCTAAAATATAAGAAACCACCAAGAAACATCAACACTAGGTTAAGGAAACCACGTCGCCACTTGCCTAAATAAAAATGATGCAAGCCAGCAATAAATACCCAATTTAATACGGCATAAGTATCTGGGTCTTTAACTTGGGTAACCTCTAAAGCGTAATACTGCTTTTGTTGCTCACTACTGAGCTGGGCACCCTGCTCACGTAAGCGCTCTTCTTCTCGGCGTAACGACTCTTGTGACATAACTATTCCTTCACTATTTAGTGGGCAGTACTCTTGGTAATTTAATTGCTAAGGTAATCGGCACTGGATCTTCGATCACATCAATGCAATTCGGATCGTTACAACGTTTAATGCGTTTAATCCCGATATGGACTCCTTTAATCACGCCAAAACGCTCTATGGCTTGGTAAGTATAATGTGAGCAAGTTGGCGTGAAGTTACAACTAATAGCAAAATACTTAACAGAGCCTCCCGTTTGTTGATAAAAACGAATGGCTTTGAGTAAAGCCGTTTTAACCATGACTTCGCCCTAAAGTTATAATAACGGCTTCACGTGACCAGAATAACCAAAAGCGTTTTTGCTCAATCACTTGAAAGACTAGCTGCCAGCCATCGCTAGCCTCTTGGTTTAATGTCGCTTCTAATCTTTTTAACGGTAAACCACTTGAGCCAAGTAATAAGGTGCCACAACCACCTTCAGTAACGTAAAGTACTTTGTATTCATCATACTTATTCATCGTATTCCCTTGAAATTATTATCATTAAACGCAATAACTAAGGTATGAAAGCTGTCCCGCAATAGCAAGTATTTATTTTACCTAGTTAAGCGCAATTGATTATGGAAAATATGTGCAGGCTTTACACCGTTATCAAGTATTTATTGCTAAAATATGAACAAGAGCACTAGTCAAGCGACCGTTGAGGCTGGTAGAATCTAGCGCATTATATTTTTGAACATAAAAGAAGACATTGAGATGGGCAGAGCTTACCAAAACCGCAAATTATCTATGGCCAAAACCGCTGGGGCCAAAACTAAAGTTTACTCTAAGTACGGTAAAGCAATTTACGTTTGTGCTAAAAATGGTGGCATTGATCCCGATGGTAACCTTACTTTACGTGGCTTAATTGACCGTGCCAAGAAAGACCAAGTTCCTACTCACGTTATTGATAATGCGCTTAAAAAAGCCTCTGGTGCTGGTGGTGAAGACTTTGTTGAAGCCCGTTATGAAGGTTTTGGTCCTGGCAACTGCATGGTAATTATTGATTGTTTAACTGACAATGGTAACCGTACCATTAAAGATGTTCGCCAGTGCTTTAGCAAAAGTCATGCAAAAATTGGCTCTTCAGGTACTGTTTCACACATGTTCGATCATCAAGCTGTTTTTGCTTTTAAAGGTGAAGATGATGAAGCCGTATTAGAAAATTTAATGATGGCTGATATTGATGTTACTGACGTTGAATTAGAAGACGGTATTATTACCGTTTATGCTCCTCATACTGAATTTTTCAAAATTAAAACTGAATTTGCTAACTCAATGCCTGAATTTGAGTTAGAAGTTGAAGAGATCACTTGGGTACCGCAAAACTACATCGATGTTGAAGGTGAAGAAGACTTAGCAAACTTTGACAAGTTTATTGCCATGTTAGATGACTGTGATGATGTACAAAACGTTTATCATAATGCTGAGATTAAAGATTAAGCTGACATTAAATCTGCTTGCAAAAAACCAGTAAATTGATACTGGTTTTTTTTGGTTTTAATTTTTATTCTACACTAAAGAAAAGTGCCACGAATAATATAGTATTGGCAGTGCAACTACCACGCTAGCATTTTCATTTTAGCAACGGTATAGTTTGATTTATTGATGATAAAGCGGCAACACCTTACCACTCATGCTACCACGCCATTTCTTACCATTTTCGACAAACAGTATTTCCCCGTAACTGCCACGTTTTATGCTTGAATCAATGGCGATAACTCGGCCTTGATAACGTGTTTCAATTTGCTTTTGTGAGGTATGACCGACAATTAAATGTTTCACCTTAAAGTTCTTTAACAACAAATCAATTTCAGCACTGGTTGCACCGTTATCTCTTTTTTTAGAGCCTTCAGGGTAATCATCAGCAAAATAACCACGGTACCAAATCACACCATTAGTTTTATGTAAAAACTTCGCAAAACCTTCACGGGGTTTTTCAAGTTCAGCTTTTACCAAACTATCTTTAAAAGTGGTATTAACTTCCACTAGGCTGCGCTGCTCAATGGCTAAACTAGGATGGAAGCCACCGTGGGCAAATAACATGTTATTTACTTTAACAAGTACAGGTTTACTGCGTAACCAATTGCCGATGATACTGTTTTTAGTAAATAGTTTTTCAAATGGTTTGTTTAACTGTTTAGCTGTTTCAATATATTTAGCATGTAAATACCGTAAATCGCCATTAAGAATCATTACTTCATGATTACCTAAAGTAAGATGAATATTTCCACCGGCCTTTTGCGCTTGTTGTTCTAAATCATACAAAAACCATAGTATTTCGGTGACTTTATCACCCCGGTCAAAAATATCACCGGTGATAACAAAATGGCCTTTGCCAAAGGCCCAGTTTTTATTGTCATCAATAATGTTATTGTTAGTTAATAACTCAATCATTAAGTCATATTTACCATGAAAATCGCTTAATGCTGCCACCGGATAGTCGCCAGAAAACTCTAATAATTTATTTTCAATGCTGCTAAAAGCATGCACTGACGCTGGCATGTTACAAGCGCTAATATCTACAGGAAAGTTACTTTCTTCGGTTATGGCTAATGTTTTATTAACGACTTCACCTTGACATAACCAGTAAGACTCTAACTCTTGTTTCTGGTTTACAAAAACATAAGGGCCGTCATTTACGGGTGCGAATACTGGCTTTAGCTTCTGCTTTAGTACCTGCTTCAACTCAGGCTTTAATGGTGGTTTTAATGGATCAACCTTTGCTTTTTCATCTGCACTGGAAAAAGCAAAGGTTGAAACACTGCTCGCTAGTAACAAAATTGCGGTGAACGCTATAGAGCGAACGGTATTTAATATACGGGAAGACATAGAAACTCCAGGGAATAATAAAGAATTTTACTGAAAAAGAGCTAAAAATAACAATGAGGTATTAGAAAAATTACTGCCATATGAGGGTTTAAAAATGGAGGTTAGCGGACTAACCTCCATAATAACTTACCTTACAAGTTAGGCTTAGAAGCTAACTTGTGCACCTAGGTAAACAAAACGACCGGTACCGGCATCGTAATCACTACCAAAGTTACCGCGACCACCGTAGTAGAACTCACCTTTATCATCAAAAATATTGTTTACACCACCAAAGACACGAACGGCAGAGTCATCACTCATTTCGATGTTATAAGACACAGATAAGTTATGCTTGAAGTAAGAGCTTAATTCTTGGAAAGCTAATGATTCAGGGTTAGCAACACAAGCGGCATCACCTGCGGCACAACGCTCAGCATTGTTCTGCATGTCGGTTTCCCAGCTTTCTTGATCTACAAGGTCAAGCAGGGCCGCACTCTTATAAGTAGTGCTCCAACGAACACGTAAGCCTTCTAAATACCAAGCAACAGAAGCTGACGCTTTATCTTCAAATATTCCTTCTTCGGCATAACCAACATAATCTTCAACAACGATACCGTCATTACCGGTAATTGTTTTAGAATGTTCAAGCAAGTGTGTCCAATCCATTTTAAATTTAACACTACCAAATGAATTCATGTCATATCTGTAAGCTACGGCGATATCAACACCACGAGTACCTAACTCATCAATGTTATAACTGCGTTGTAAGACTTCCTCTAGCTGACCTTCGCTATTACGTTTAATTGAATCACAAAACTTATTTTCTTGGCCTAAAGTAATACTAGTGTCGTAACACTGCGATAATATTTGATCATTACCAAACTCTGAAATAGCATCATCAATAGCAATATCATAATAATCTACTGCAACACTAAAACCTTCAAAGAACGTTGGTTCATACGTTGCACCTAAAGTAAGGGTCGTACCGGTTTCTTCATATAACTCAGGGTTACCAGCATTTGGCGAGTAACCATTGCTATCATCTTCAAATTCTCCGTCTGCTGCGATTGTTGCAGCAATGCCTGGCTCTAAACGACAGTTATCATGACCTGCACCCGATGAAGTTGCAGTAACACCGTGACAGATATCATCAAAGCTATCGAAATCACCTGCAGCTGGTTCATAAAGCTCATTTACGCTAGGTGCGCGTTGGGCAATGGCGTAGTTGCCACGTAAATTAAGACCTGCGCCCATTGTCCATAAGAAACCTAATTTGTAACTAGAGACTAAACCAACATTTGTCACATCATAATCAGACATACGTACTGATGCTTCTAATGACAAGTACTCTGCCCCAGGTAAATCACGTAATAAAGGAATTGATGCTTCACCAAAAACTTCAGCAACACTGATGCTACCTTTAAATGCTGGGATTAAGTTCCAAGTAATACCGCCATAAGTTAGTGCATCATCGGTTACTGCTTCTTGAGTATCTTTACGGTACTCAAAACCAAATACAGTCGCAACAGGACCTGCTGGCATCTCAAATAAATCACCGGTGATGTAACCCATAACGTTAGCTTGCTCGTTGTAAGTATTAAGCGTTGGATTAACACGAATGTAATCTGCCATCTCAGGGGTAATAGAGCCTTCACCGAATAAATCTAAAGCAACACAACCGTCAGCTCGTGCCTCGGCATCATTACACTGAATAGTTGTGCCGTCTGCTGCATAACCAGCATCTAACGCATTTTTTGCTTTAAAGACATCAATTTCATTATTTCTAAATTGACGCTGATGGAATTTACCGTAACCAGCAGAAATATCCCAATCCCATGCACCGTCAAACATAGTACCTTGTAAACCTGCCCAAGCACGTACGGTTTCACGTTCGTTATCAGTAGATACAGGACCTACTTCGGTAAAACGACGGTCCCAATAAATACGATCTTTATATTGGCTTGCTGTCTCTCGAATATTATCTGGTACATAAGGATTATCAATTGGGATATAGCCCAATTTTACTACCCCTGGTTCACCTGTTTCTCTATCTGTGTAAGTTGCAGATTCACCTTCATATGAATCTTCAGGAGACTTGTCATTAACGGTATAGTTACCACTCCATTGTACTTGTGAGTAAAAAGTGATGTCATCAGTAATATCAAAGTCTAATTTTAACGCTGCAGAAACACGCTCACTTGGTACTTTAAGTTGCACAAATTCTCGAGAGTTAATGCCATCTCTTTCTTCGTTCCAATCACTGCGTTGACCATTACCGTCATACCAATAAGTGGTATCGTACTTGCTTGATTCTAAAAATACACCACCGGGAATACCATCACTGCGGTTACGCCAATCACTCATCGGTGTTTCATGTAATGGCTTCATACCATCTTCAGTACGAATCATGTTTTGCATGGTATCGCCATCATAGGCCCAAGAGGCTTCTTGGGCAGCGCGGTCACGATCGCCATATTTAAGGCCGTAATCTTTATCGTAGTTACTGCTGAAATATAAATAACCGCGATCATCAGCAAATGAACTACCGTAACTAGCATCAAGGGTAAATTCTTTTGCTCCGCCATTAGTGCTTTCACCGCCGCGGACTTTAAAATCAAAACCTTCTTTACCTGATTGGGTAATGATGTTGACTACACCCGATACCGCATCAGCGCCATAGGTAGCAGAAGCGCCACCAGTGATAACTTCAACACGTTGCACCATGCCCGATGGAATGGTACTCATGCTGACATAGTTACCACTCTTTGAATTTGAAACCACACGACGACCATCAATTAAGGTCAAAGTACGGTTTGCACCTAAGTTACGCAACTCAACCGTTGTAATACCCGTATTTGATACACTAGATTGACTCGTTGCGTTACTAGTGCCATAAGAAAGTGCAGGCATGTTTTCGACTAGGATCTGGCCCATTTCACCAAGGCCCGTATCACCAATGGCTTCTTTATCCATGGATACAAGTGGTGTGGCAACAGTGAAACTATCACGGCGCAAGCGTGAGCCTGTTACCGTGATTTTTTCATCAGCTTCTTTTTTTTGTGCCTTTTCTGTCGGTGCGCTTTGTGCTACAGGCTTAGCGACTGAGTTTTCAGCATCAGCAGCAAAAGTAGCTGGAGCAAATGTTAATGCAGAGCCTGCGATGGCAGTATATATAGCAGTTTGAATTGCGATGGTGATTACGCTTTTATTCATCATTCATCTCTCTTAATGTTTTTGTTTGTTTAATTGTTGAGTTATATTTTTCATATTATTATTATGTTTTAGTTACCTCATCCAGCGGGTAACTTACCTGCTCGGTGAGGTAGATGAGCTTCTTATAACGGGTCATAACAGATCAGGTCACAGCAAAACTCACAAAAGCAAACATTCAAGTTCCAAGTAACTTTGTGTTACTAAAACCTAGTTCGAATTAAGCTTTCCTCTGTTTTAAGAAACTCTGCGCACATATACAATCTATAGAAAATCATTTGTACATCGATTTAATATCGATTCAAAAATAAACAAACAATAACCTTATAAAATCAATAAATTACATAAATGACAATTAATAGCTTTTCGATAACATTTAGAAATGGTTTTAAACAAAAAGATTACTCCAATAATAAAATGTAGATAAAAAAGTTACTTAGTTTTGATTATTTTGTTAGCATTAAATTAAGCTAAGGAAGGCTGATGAAGTTAGCGATAAGGACAAACAGCAGCAAGTATCAACTCAAAAAATCAGAGCCATTAAGCACACGCCATTCAAATGATAAGTAATAAGCCCTTTAAAATTAATCACTACCTAATAACCCCTGCTGAGTTTTCTATTCAGGCAGATGGTTTAGATAAGCAGTCATTACAGCCTAAATTTATTGAGGTGTTATTTTACTTGGCAGAACACCACGGGCGAGTGGTACCCAGAGATGAACTGATTGATCACATTTGGGGGCAAGATAGTTATGTTGGTGAAAAAAGTTTAACCAACGCTATCTGGCATTTACGTAAAAAACTCACCAGTGACGACGGTGAAGAAGAGATTATTAAAACCATTCGAAAAGCTGGCTATCAATTAATGCCGGAGCCACAATGGCTGGCTGAAATCAGCAAGCTTAATAAGTTATCTAACCCTGAGCTGGTAGAGAGTTCAATAAATTACTCTATTGATAGCTCCATTGAAAACTCAACCGATAGCTCTGCATATCAAGAGCAAGGTATTCAAACAAAAAAACGCGCAGAAGATGTTGCTGAAAAGTTTAGCAATAAGTCCTATAAACTTAAAATAAACAGTACCTATATACTAGTCACCTTAATTATCAGCTTGTTAGTACTGCTTTATGTTCAGCAATTACCTAATAATGAAAGTCCTGAAATTACTTCAATTACCAATCACCCAGGCAGTGAGCTTTTTCCATCTCCCTCTCCAGATGGACGTTATTTAGTCTATAGCCAAGTATCAGCTAATCAACCAACCAACTTGTTTATGAAAGATACCCATCAAGTGGAATTACCACCAAAGCAATTAACCTTTGATAGTGCCATAGAAAGACATAGCGTTTGGAGTAACGACGGCCAATACTTGTATTTTTCTCGTAAAAATAAAACTAACAACAGCTGCTTTTATATCCAATTAAAAGTCGCTAGCCAGCAAGAGACACGACTCGCTACTTGCCCAATGCAAGGGGTTTATTATTACCTTGATATTTCCCCTGATGACCAAACCCTTGCTGTGTACAACAAGGGTGCCTTAGCTAAAAGAACAGGAATATACTTTATTGATTTGTCATCACAAAACTTTGCCATGATACGTTTTTCTTGTGATCGTGTTTGTACTTATAAAGACAGAGATATGTCTTTTTCTCCTGATGGAAAATACTTGGCTGTTGCTAGGCGAATCAACCGGTTAAGTGAGAATATTTATCTTATTAACCTCGCAACTAAAGAAACCGAACAACTTACCTTCGATGAAGAAGATATTGTCGGCATGTCCTGGTTTGGCGATAGTCAAAGGTTAGCCTTTGCTGCACAACGCGCTGATAATCGCTTCGGTTTTGTTATCGATATTGATAGTCGAGCAAAACAAGCATTAAACTTAACCGGCTTTAGCTACCCGAGTATTGCCAAACAATCACAGCAGTTGTATTACCAAGAACGAAAAGAAAACTCTTCTCTAGTAAGCTTGCAACTTAATGATGTTATAGCGAGTAGTCCTTTCCCAGTTTTGCAATCAAATTTCACCTATGAATCACCTGATTACAATCAAATAAATGACTTAATAGTGTTCTCTTCCAATGAATCTGGCTTTGATGAACTTTGGTCAGCTAAACCTGATGGCAGTGCACGTAAGCAGTTAACCAATTTAAAGCAAACATTACGTTACCCTAAGTGGTCACATGATGGTCAAAAGGTTGCCTTTTTAGCACCATTATCTGAAGAAAGAGGCGATGGTATATATATTTACTCACGGATAAATCAACGAGTCACCTTGCTAAAAAGCCCTTTTGTACAACATAACCGTCCAAATTGGTCCATTGATGATAGTGAAATTATCTCTGCCATCTATGGTGATAAACATACCGACATTTATAGCATTAATATTGCAGACGCCAGTACCAAACGCCTGACATTTGATGGTGCGCGGTATGGCGTGATGATTTCAGCCGATATATTGCTTTATACCAAACTTAGAAAAGGCTTATGGCAAAAAAACATCAATAATATGCAAGCTGGCGATAGAGTGATTGAAGGGGATTTCTTTAATACCTTATATGCATGGACTTATGAGCAAGGTCATGTTTTTTATCAAAAGACTTTTGATGACCACTATCAGTTAGTATCTTATGATATCGAAAATAAAATCCAAACGCCGCTAGTTAGATTGCCGCTAAATACCATATCTAAAACTGATAGCATTACCTATATCGCGACTAAAGACCGTCTACTCTATACCAGCAGTAGTTTTCCACAAGCCAATATAAAAATGGTACCTAGCCAACATTTGTTTTAAAAACAAACATAAAAAAAGCCAACGAATGTGCATCATTTGTTGGCTTTTTTATGTTATTTCTGTAGCTAAAGGACAAGTTAGTATTAGTAAGTTATTACTTTATTCACTCACTTTTGGTGCATCAGCAACACTATCTTCACTAACATCACTTACTGCAACTGATTCGATTTCTACTTGTGAAACCCGTTGTAAACCACGAGGTAGTTTATTACCACGGCGACCACGCTCTCCTTTATAGTGCTCAATATCAGCGGCTTTCAAAGTAAGTTTACGCTTACCTGCATGTAAAGTAATGGCAGAGCCATTCGGAATAATACAAATAATACTAACGTACTCTTCCCTTAATTTTGCTCGGGCTGACGGGATATTAATAATTTTATTTCCCTTACCCTTACTGAGTACCGGTAAGTTTTTAACCGGGAAAACTAACATTCGACCTTCACTAGTAATACTTAAGCAGTAGTCGTTATCAAGGTTATTAATAGCTTGCGGCGTCATCACTTTAGCGGCTTCGGGTAGGCTAATAAGTGCCTTACCATTTTTATTTCTACTGACCATATCATTAAAGCTACTGACAAAACCATAACCCGCATCACTGACTAACAAATACTTAGTATCATCTTCTGACATTAAACTGTGCACAAAGGTTTTTCCTGTCGCCAGATTAAAACGCCCTGTTAGCGGCTCACCTTGAGACCTAGCTGTTGGTAAGGTATGGGCATCTGTGGTATATGCCCTACCATCAGAGCCAATAAAAACTACCGGTCTATTACTACGCCCTTTTGAGGCACATAAATAACCATCACCGGCTTTATAACTTAAGCTTGTTGGGTCGATATCATGACCTTTAGCACAACGGGCCCACCCCTTATCAGAAACAACAACGGTTACCGCTTCACTGGGTACTAAATCTTTTTCTGTCAAGGCTTTTGACTCACTACGCTCAACGAGTTGAGAACGGCGATCATCGCCATATTCTTTGGCGGCAGCTAGGATTTCTTTTTTCATTAGCGTGCTCATACGCGTTTTAGAGTTTAGAATTTTTTCTAAGTACTCTTGTTCAATGCGTAACTCATCTTGCTCAGCGCGAATTTTTATTTCTTCAAGCTTGGCAAGTTGACGTAGTTTTATTTCTAAAATGGAGTGTGCTTGTGTTTCTGATAAAGAAAAGCGCGACATTAACTCCGCTTTAGGATCATCAAAGCCACGAATGATCTCTATCACTTCATCAATATTTAAATAAGCAATCAATAAACCATCAAGAATATGTAAACGTGCCAAGACTTTATCTAAGCGATATTGCAAGCGTCGACGCACGGTTTCACGGCGATATGCAAGCCATTCTGTTAAAATAACGAGTAAGTTTTTAACCGCTGGACGATTATCTAAACCTATCATATTGATATTAACACGATAGCTTTTTTCTAAATCAGTACTGGCAAATAAATGCTGCATTAACTGTTCAATATCAACACGATTTGAACGGGGCATAATCACCAAGCGTACTGGGTTTTCATGATCTGATTCATCACGAAGGTCAACTACCATAGGTAGCTTTTTCGCGGTCATCTGACCCGCGATTTGCTCTAATATTTTACCGCCAGAGGCTTGATGAGGCAGTGCAGTGATAACTATATCGCCATGCTCAACTTCATAAATGGCGCGCATTCGAATACTACCGCGACCGGTTTGATAGATTTTCTCAATATCAGCCTTAGCCGTGATGATCTCAGCATCTGTTGGGTAATCAGGGCCCTTAACAAACTCAAGTAGATCACTGACTTCTGCTTTAGGGTTTTCAATTAAGTGCACACAGGCATCAGCAACTTCACGGACATTATGCGGCGGAATATCTGTTGCCATGCCGACAGCAATACCCGTAATACCATTAAGTAAAATATGCGGTAAACGTGCTGGCAGCGTCATTGGCTCTTTCATGGTACCATCAAAATTCGGCTGCCAATCAACAGTACCTTGGCCTAATTCAGCCAGTAATACTTCACTAAATTTTGATAAGCGCGACTCGGTATAACGCATGGCGGCGAAAGATTTAGGATCATCTGGTGCACCCCAGTTACCTTGACCATCAACTAAAGGATAACGATAAGAGAAAGGTTGTGCCATCAACACCATGGCTTCATAACAGGCGCTATCACCATGAGGGTGGAATTTACCTAATACATCACCAACAGTACGTGCAGATTTTTTATATTTTGCTGCCGCAGATAAACCAAGCTCTGACATTGCATAAACTATGCGTCTTTGTACTGGTTTTAAGCCATCACCAATATGCGGTAGAGCTCGATCCATAATAACGTACATGGAATAGTTTAAATAAGCTTCTTCAGTAAACCGCCTTAATGGAACTTGCTCTATTCCATCGAGACTATATTTGAGCATATCTGACATGAAATTATTTTCCTGATCGTACAAATCTAGTTATTTTTATTGTTAAAGTTATAGCTTATCTGATTATCAGCTTAGAAAAAATAGCTAAGGTCACAAAACAGTTAATTACCTCGCCTTTCTTGAGCCTTAGCAATACTTTGGTAACAAACGACGTTATTTCGACCTCGTTCTTTGGCTTGGTACATGGCTAAATCGGCGTTGTGTAATACTTCATCAAAGGATTTGTGTTTATGTCCCATAGTAGCGACACCGATGCTCACGGTCACCTGACCTTTGAGCAGAAAAAATGAAAAATCATGTTGCGCTATTTTTTCATTGATACGCACCGCAATTGCTTTAGCTTTATTACTGTCAGAAAATGGTAATATAGCGACAAACTCTTCTCCACCAAGGCGGTAAAATACATCCCTAGAGCGCATGGTTTCATTTACTAACTGTGAAACAACTTTCAGTATTTTATCACCCACTTGATGGCCAAAGTTATCATTGATTCTTTTGAAATGGTCTAAGTCCAACATTAACACAGATAACTCTTCTGGCTTATCTACGAAACTAGCCAGCGTTAATTCGCCATGCTCAAATAAGGCACTACGATTTGCTAAACCCGTTAAGGCGTCTGTTCGAGTTAAGTGGATAAGTTTATTGCGTATTATCAGTTGCCTGAAAAAAAGTAATACAAAGACAATAGCGGTGCTGATAATTATGGTGAAATTGTACTTGTGACTGGCTTTTTGGTCTTGTACTTGTTCAACTCTGCGAACGTTTAATTCATTTTGACTTGCTAATAAGCTATTACTGGCTTTTTTATCTTTGATTTCAAATGATTGCTCTAAAGAAGCGATCATAGCTAAACGTTTGCTTTTACGATAAATGTAGTATTTTTTTAAATATGATTTTTTTTGTAAGTAAGCTAAATCAAACTCCCCTTGTTGTGCATAATACTCAGATAACATTAAGGGTAACTGTAAAAAATTAGGCTGACTTAACTGCTGCTCAGAGATATGTTCAGATAACTCATCCGCCTGCGCTAAAAGGGAAGTAATAGCAGTACTTTGAACTTTATCTTTATTTCCATCGATACTGGTTTCATCCATAACATTTTGTCTTAATAACGCTTGAGCAACTAACAGTAAGTATTGCTCGGCCGCATTAAAGCTGGATTTTGACAATGTAAGCTGCGCAAATATTCTATCAACTTCTTGATTATTGATACTTTTGTTATGAAGCAATGTCAATAAAGTAAGTAAATTAGAGTTTATCGGTAAGAGGCTAATTACTGGAATATGCAATAGCGAACTTTCACTATTTCTACCTTGTTCAACCTCCTGAGTGCTAGGGGCCTCTTGTGCCTGAACAAAAGGTACCAGTATTAGCAAAATAAAAAACATGCTTTGGTAAAATATCTTCATTAACCACAGACCTTATTTCTTCCTGATGCCTTAGCTTGATATAATTGGTCATCGGCTCTTTTTATCAAATTAAGAAAATCCTTATCCGTGGTTAAACTAGCGACTCCAATACTAACACAAGCTCTTTCTAGGTTATCGAAGCGCCATGAATGTTGGCATACACATAAGCGAATTCGTTCACTTATATCTAAAGCGGATTCCATGGTAGTTTTAGATAAACAAACCATAAATTGTTCACCGCCAAAGCGCCCATAAATATCACTTTTTCGCATTATTTCAGCGATGATTGTCGCAATTTCAGCTAGTACTTTATCGCCAATATTATGACCTAAACTGTCGTTAATTTTTTTAAAATGGTCGATATCTATCATCAAAACACTGAAATCTATTTGCTTTCTTCTCGCATATTTAAATTCCTGCTCAGCTTTTCTCATTAAACTTCGCCTATTGGCAACTCCCGTAAGAGCATCAACATTAGAAGCGACTTTAAGCTTATGCTGACTTTGCAGTAACTTAATGAGTACCCACGCAAATGCTAAAGCAACCAAGGCACTGATAATTAGATATAAACGCTGCTGTTCATTTTCCAAATTGGCTTCACGCAAATTACTTTCATAAAGATCATGTTTATTTTGCAATAGTTTATTTTTTTTATCTGCCTGCTCCCCTTCAAGCCTCAACCGTACCTTGGCAATTGAGCGGTTATCTTCATTTACATGTAATTTGTCTGTTAACGTAATAACCCGTGACTTAGTTAGATAGGCTTTTTCAAATTGTTCTTTTTTATAATAAACAGCTGACTTTAGATCAATAATGCTGACGTAACTTCTTTTTTTATTTAATGATAGTTCTTGATGATTAGCTAACATTTTTTCAACTTGAGCTATGCTGACTAGCGCATCATCATAACGATCTAATTTATATAGGATGTAAGCTTCATCGATATAATATTGCAATTGAACGATAAGGTTTTCAGTGAAGACTAAGTACTGCTTAGCCATCAATAGGTATTCATAAGCTGCATCCGCATTACTATCTTCTTTTTGTAAATGCGCCCAAGCCATACCTGAATAGGCGCCATACATACTGTCAACGGGGCTATCTTTATTAGACTCTGCAATAACCGTTTTAAAAACCGTGATAGCTTGCTGATAGCTTTTATTATAAATATGCATATTGGCAATATTAACCAAAGTAGTTTGTGCCGCGATTAACATGCCAGCCTTTTTATAATGTAAATAGGCTTGCTGATAATATTCCATTGACTGATCATCTTGCAATAAATGAGAATAAACTATGCCAAGCTCTGTATTAGCTTCAGCTTTTAGCTTTTCATCATGGGTTTGACCAGCGATATTAAAAGCGTCATTAAGTAATACTAAAGAGCGTTCATAATCGTCAGTAAGGTAAGAAATTGCGCCTAAATTAAGTAAACCATAAGCTATTTGTACCTTATGATGTAATGATTCAGCTACTTCCAAGCCCTTCTTATACTCTTTTTCAGCTTGGCTCGTATCACCTAAGAACTCAAGTGCATAGCCTTTTAAATACAAGAGTTCACTAATGCGTATACTTGGACTAGCCAACCTTTTCGCTATAGTGAGTCCCCTATTTGCCGTTACTTTCGCAGTACTATACTTATTTTGTTCAATTTGTATTTCAGCAAGCAGTTTAAAGTAAACTAAGTTTTGTTCGACACTAAGGGCGTTAAGTAGATCTTGATAAACAGCTAATTTTTTGAGGGAAAGTACTAAATCGGTCTTTTTCAACTCAATGACTTGCTCAGCAACTTGATTGAAACTTTTAAGGTCGACCTTTTCTTGCGCAGTGCTGGACACAGCTAAAAGCAAGCAGAAAATACTGATAACTACCTGTATGGATTGGGAAATTTTTTTAGCAAAGCTCGACAAATTGTTATTCCTTAAATAAACAACTCGGGGTCAGCCGATAAGTGCGATTAAGGAGTATAAAACGATTTGACCTTAGAGTTAAACCGTAATTTTTATATAGTTATGCAATTTTTCTAACAAAATAGCTCGCTAATATAATAAATATAAAAGCAAAAGACATACAAGCTAACAAACCAATGTGTTGATAAATCAGTCCTGAAAGTACAGTACCAATTAATCTTCCCATAGCATTAGCCATATAATAAAACCCTACATCCATCGAGACTCCATCCTCTCTAGCAATAGCTACAATAAGATAACTATGCAAGGATGAATTGATGGCAAAAATAGTAGCAAATATAAATAGACCAAAAATCAGTACCGTATTATTGTACGGGAAAAGGTAAATAGCTAAACATAACAGCAATGTTTGTACCGCAAGTATTAACGACCAAAGTGTTGTTTGTTCCTGCGAAGTTTTATCTACTTTACTTTTGAACAATGACAACAGTTTTGGTGTATTAGCTTGGATGATGCCATAAAAAATAATCCAACAGGCAAGTAAAGCGCCTACGCTTTGGTGTTGCCATTGTAATTGGCTTGCTAAATAAACAGGCAAAGCAATGACAAACCAAACATCACGGCCGGCAAACAGACATAGCCGCGCTGCTGATAAATAGTTTAGCGAGGCATCATTTGAAAATAATTGACTAAACTTGGCTTTGTAACTCGCTTTACCTATGTCACCACGCAGCAACGGATAAGTACTAATAGCAACAATAGCTAATGCAGATGCCATTAATAATACCGCGACTTGAAAATCAAAAGTAGTCAGTAGTACACCACCAAGAAAAAATCCAATGCCTTTTAAGGTGTTTTTTGAACCGGTAAGTAAGGCGACCCAAGTAAATAACCGGCTTTGTGCTTGCTTGTTATTTAAATTGCCAACGAGCAGTTTTATACTTGATTTAGCACTCATTTTATTAAGATCTTTAGCAATACCTGACAAGGCCTGAGCAGACATCACATAAGCAACACTTAAATACTCGCTTGGCACCGCTAACATTATTAATGCCAACACTTGAATAACTATGCCTATGCACATAGTTTTATTTAAACCAATGCGAGCACCGAACCAGCCACCAACAAGGTTGGTAATTACACCAAAGACTTCATAAAGAACGAATAAGGTTGCCAAGGCAAATGGGCTATAACCCAACTGATAAAAATACAGTAATACCAACATACGCAGCGCGCCATCGGTCAAGGTAAATGCCCAATAGTTCGCGGTGATTGCTAAGTATTTTTTTACAGGTTGCGACAAAATATTAATTGAAAACAAACTATTACTCTTTAAAGCCCGTTAAGACCAGTTAAGCTATTTGCCACAAGTTTCATTAACTCCGCCGTACGATTAGCGTAACCCCACTCATTGTCATACCACAAATACATCTTCAGCTGGCTACCGTTAATCACCATAGTAGATAACGCATCAACAACACAGGATCTAGCATCAGTTTTATAATCAACTGACACTAAGGGTTTAGTTTCATAACCCAGAATTCCCTTTAACTCACCTTGTGCGGCATCAGACATTAACTGATTTATTTCTTCAATAGTGACCTCGCGCTGCATTTCAAAAACACAATCAGTTAATGAAGCATTGGCTAGAGGAACACGAACGGCATGGCCATTTAACTTGCCTTTTAGTTCCGGAAAAATATCAGTGATGGCTTTAGCTGATCCCGTTGTTGTTGGAATAAGTGATTGCCCGCAAGCGCGTGCACGACGTAAGTCTTTATGTGGCGCATCTAATATTGATTGGGTATTGGTAATATCATGGATAGTGGTCATACTGCCATGTTTTATGCCCACAGACTCTTGCAAAACTTTAACCACGGGTGCTAAACAGTTAGTGGTACAAGAGGCTGCGGTAACAATTTTATGTTTATTTTCTTGGTATAGCTGTTGATTAACACCCATAACAATATTGACCATGTCATCATCAGAGCCATCTCGTGCTAACTTCATCGGTGCTGTAACAAGTACTTTTTTAACACCTTGAATGAAGTAAGCTTGCAGTTTTTCTTTATCTCTCATAACTCCTGAAGCTTCAATAACAAGATCGCAATCCGACCAGTCAGTTTCAGCTATGCAATCATTACGGCTAACAATTAATGACTTATCGTTAATATGCATTAGAGTCTCTATAGCAGTCGCCTCATATTGCCAACGGCCATGAATAGAATCAAAATTAAGTAAATGCGCGAGTGTTGCAGCATCACCAGCAGGGTCATTAATTTGAATAAACTCCACTTCAGGCCAATGCCAGGCTGCGCGTAATATTAATCGTCCCATACGGCCAAAACCGTTAATACCTACTCTAATTGTCATTTACCCAACTCTTATCTTTATCGTATTTGCCTTAATTATTTTCAGCAAATAGTCGATCTGAAAAACACAAAAAAAATCCTCTACTAAAGAGGATTTATCTAAATTAACTATATTACAGCTAGATTACACTTTTATGACAAAGTTAACTGTTGAACTTTATTATTTAATTGCCTGAAAAGACTAATCCTTTTACCGGCAACAGTAAGGCTTGCATTCTTAGGATAATGGCATGAACAATTCCTACAGTATCAACCATATGTAGGTAGATTGATTCTGTAGCGCTCAGCGTACCGCTATTAATTAATTCATGATGATAACTATATGCATTAGCTATACATTTTGTGCCTGGTATAACACCATCAAGCCCACCTTCATATAAAGGCACCAATTTTACTGTTAACGTACCCGGTCTTGCCCTTTCTTGTATATCCAACAAGGTCTCAACTGCCCTTACTTGTCCTGTAGCAATAACACTTTGCACGCTAGCCACCTTCATAGGTATGATAGTGAAAGGTTTTGACATACAGGTAATTTCAGCAAAAGTTCCCACCTTAATGACATTAGCCGTTAACTGATTAAAACCCGCTTGTACTGCTTCTTTTCCAGAAGCCTCACCGGTAGTTGGTACAAGAATACCCGCAGCGCGAATCATAGGATTAACAAAATCTCCCGGCTGTAAGGCAAATTGTTGTAATTCGCCATCAATACGGGCATAAATTGTCCTTTTAGCTTTATCAACAATCACCGACTCTAAAGTTTCTATGGCACTGGCCCTTTTAGCTGGCAGAATAGTGTCTAAAACACCTTGTGCTGCAGCCTGATTAGCGAGCGAAGCTGACAACGTCGCTTGTTGCATTGCCACAGTATCCGCTAATTTTTGTACCTCACTTTCACTGATAATATTATTACCTTGTAGTGATAACTTCTTTTTTCTATCGTACTCATGTTGCGAACGTAGGTAAGCACTCTTATCCCTTTCAACCACACTTATCGTCACTGCATGTTGTGCATAAGCGGTAACAAACTCAGCCTCAACTTGCTGAACTTGTGCTTGCGCCCCCTCAATAGCTGCCACTTGAGATTCATCATACATGCTAAAAAGTGCTGTTCCCGCTTTCACTTGCTGATGATTCTCAACAAAAACATGCTGCACCCGGCCACTTTTTTCAGGCATTATCGATACAGTTCGAAACATTGGCGTAGCATTAGTGGTCGATGGATGATAATAAAAGATTAAAGTAACCAGTGAGATGGCTAAAATAGTACAGGCAGATATCCCCCAACGAAGTTCATACCACATAGTGAAGAAGGTAATCTCTTTGCCCCAAGTCTTGCCTTGGTGGTATTTTCTAAATAAATAATCCGGAAGGATGGTAAAAAGTGAACATAAAAGTACTTCTAACATGTTAGTTGCTCTCCTTGTTACTCACCTGCTCTGCTGAGGGCTGCTCTGGGCAAGCTTGTTTTTCTGTCGAGTCTTTAGCTTTAGCGATTATTTCTAAAGACTTAGCTATAGACTTCAATGGAGCTAAAAAATCGGGGAGTTCAACCACCGCTAATACTAGCGCTGCGACCCAAAATATATTGTTGTGGGTAAATAAAGCTAAAATAGTTAATATGGCAATCAACTGTATTTGAGTATGATTTTTTCCATGGGCAATATGCTCTGGCACTGCATGTAACTTGAAATATAAAACGCCACCAATCAATATCGCAACCACCAAAATAACAGCCATAACAACCATTAGAGGATCACTATTAGCACCGGCTAAATACCCCGGAATATGCTCAATTTCCATGTCCATTTCCATGTCCCTATTTCATATAGTTTTAGTTGTATTTTCAAATTTATTGTCTAGGAGTTCATTGAACGCCTAGACCTTATACAATGGCAAGATCACCCTTACTCTGTAACCATTCTTTTCTATCCGGGCTGCGTTTTTTCGATAACAACATATCCATCAACTCCATAGTTTCGGCATGTTCATCTTCAAGAGCAGTTAACTGCACTAAACGGCGAGTATTCGGGTCCATGGTAGTTTCACGTAACTGTAGCGGGTTCATCTCACCCAAACCTTTAAAGCGCTGTACGTTAACTTTACCACGCTTTTTCTCCGCTTCAATTCGATCTAATACGCCATCTTTTTCAGCTTCATCTAGGGCATAATAGACTTCCTTACCAATATCTATGCGATACAATGGCGGCATAGCTACATAAACATGACCAGCTTGCACTAAAGGTAAAAAGTGTTGAGTGAATAAGGCGCACAATAATGTAGCGATATGCAGTCCGTCCGAATCGGCATCCGCTAAGATACAAATTTTACCGTAACGTAACTCAGATAAATCATCGGAGTCGGGATCAATACCCAAGGCTACTGAAATATCATGTACCTCTTGTGAGGCGAGGATTTGCCCTGAGTCGACTTCCCAAGTATTTAGGATTTTACCACGCAACGGCATAATCGCTTGAAATTCACGATCTCGCGCTTGTTTAGCACTACCGCCAGCTGAATCACCTTCCACTAAAAACAACTCAGTACGGGCTAAATCTTGACTACCACAATCAGTTAATTTCCCGGGTAAAGCGGGGCCTTGAGTGATTTTTTTCCTTACCACCTTCTTACTGGCGCGCATACGTTTTTGCGCATTGCTGAGACAAAACTCTGCCAATAACTCAGCTTTATCTGTATGCTCATTTAGCCACAAACTAAAAGAATCTTTTACCACACCAGTAACAAAAGCCGCACACTGACGTGACGATAATCGTTCTTTAGTCTGACCAGCAAATTGTGGGTCTTGCATCTTAATTGATAAGATATAACTACATTTATCCCAAATATCATCTGGGGTTAATTTTACCCCGCGCGGTAAAATATTACGGAATTCACAAAATTCTCGCATCGACTCAAGCAATCCCTGGCGCATACCATTAACATGAGTACCACCGGAAATAGTAGGAATTAAGTTAACATAACTTTCGCCTACGCTTTCACCGCCTTCGGTTAACCAAGTAACCGCCCAATCAGCCGCTTCATGTTGTGAGGTAAAACTACCAACAAAAGGCTGCTCAGGCAAAGAGATATAATCTTTTACAGAGTCTATTAAATAATCGGTAAGACCATCTTCATAACACCACTCATATTTTTTATCTTCATTTTTATCATTAAATTTTATAGTTAAACCTGGACATAAAACGGCTTTAGCTTTAAGTAAGTGCACTAAGCGACGAGCTGAGAATTTAGGGCTGTCAAAGTATTTAGGATCAGGCCAAAACTTTACTCTTGTACCAGTATTTCGTTTTCCGACTGTACCTGTTTCTCTTAGCTCTTCAACTTTATAACCATTTTCAAAAGCCATTTCATAGACTTTACTGTCTCTTCGAACGCTAACATCAACACGGGTAGATAAAGCATTTACTACAGAGATGCCAACGCCATGTAAACCACCTGAAAATTGATAGTTTTTATTGGAAAACTTACCACCCGCATGCAACTTACAAAAGATAAGTTCAACCCCGGAAACCCCTTCTTCAGGATGAATATCGGTAGGCATGCCACGGCCATCATCAATTATTTCTAATGATTGATCTTTATCTAACGTTACCGTGATATTTTGTGCATGTCCTGCAAGCGCCTCGTCCACAGAGTTATCGATAACTTCTTGGCCGATATGATTTGGACGACTAGTGTCGGTATACATGCCTGGACGATGGCGTACAGGATCTAAGCCACTAAGTACTTCAATGGAGTCGGAGTTGTATTGGTCAGTCATTTGAAGCTCATTTTAATCGCGGTTAAAAGGGTTAAGTATTATAGTATTAGCAACCACATATCAGATATGACTAATGTGATTGGTGGTCAATCAAGTTGGAAAAAGTCAAAAATAGTAGCTAAGCACTTATCAAAACCGATAAAGCTATGATCGCCACCTCGCTGTACTATTAATCGACAATGTTGATATTTTTCCACAGCTTGTTGGTAATTTAACACTTCATCACCCGTTTGTACCATAACAAGGTAATTATTTTTTTGCTGACAATCAATTGTTGGCATCGCCTGCTCTAAAACTTGTAGTTGTCGGAGATGATCTCCGGTAACTTGATATACTTCTTGGGTATAAGGGTTTACTTGTTCACCAATATAATCATGCAATAATTCATAAGGTCTTATCGCTGGATTCACCAATACGGCTAAACAGTTGTACTTTATCGTCAAATAACTAGCAAAATAACCACCTAAAGAAGAACCTATTAAATACCATTTTGTATTCAAACAGTGGTTTTCAATAAGATGCTCTAACTGAGCAATAGCTCCTTCTGGTGTTGATACCAATTGCGGGCAAAAAAAGTCTATATCAGGAAAATTGTCAGCTAAATACTGTCGAGTTTGCTCAGCTTTTATCGACAAAGGTGAAGAGTTAAAACCATGGATGTAGAGAATGTTTTTTTTCATTATATTTGCAGCTCATATCAGGTTGTTGTGAAGCAAAGCGAGAGGATTTATTATAAATAAATGACATCGGTAGCTATCTTTCCATTAGCAAACAAGTGAAATAATCGATAACCTGGTCCTTTATCTAAAGCAGCAACGCCATCAACACTTGGGTCAAATTGTATTGATGTCGCCGGACAAGTATATAAAGTTACTGGCTCTTTAACCTTATCTACCTTTTGAGTCCCTTGCTGACTGAGTGATTTATTCGGTGATATCACTAGGGCATCGACTAGCGGTTCAACTAATGCTGTTTCTAAAGGTATATCTAATGGATAGCTTAGCTGAATAGCACTATGCACATGGCCGCAAGCGATAGCTTTAACATTATCAAAACAATCAATAACTTGCCAAAAGCCAGTTTGATTTTGTAAGCCATGTTTATCAATAAAATAGCCTACATCTATGGGATGATGATGCATCATCACTAGCTGATGTTTATCTGCCTTGATAGCGTCCTTTAATTCTCCTAAAGCCTGTTCACTAACATGTCCCGCTGGAGTCTCACTTTTGCTATCAATTAATTGCACTTGCCACTGAGGCAAGTTTAATGTTTTATCCGCTTGAAAGGGTGACTTGGAAAAATATTTATCCAATAATTCTGGTTCGTCATGATTGCCCGCTAAATAATAAATAGGCACACAAACATCACACTCATGAACACAATCCACAAAATTTTGGTAAGACTGTTCACTGTGATCTTGAGTTAAATCACCGGTAAAGACGATGGAGTCAATTACTGGATTTTGGCAAATGCTTAATAAGACTTTTTTAAGGTTCGCTAGAACATTATGCCCGTGATGCAAACTATCAATTGAGGCAAACAAATGGCTATCGCTTATTTGCGCCAAAACGATAGGTTTATTGCTTTTAGGATAAGATTCAATAGAGTGCATAAGTTAACCGTTCATATATTAAGATTGTAACTCAACATTCACCTGCCCTAAACGTAAACATAAATGTAACCACTCATTTAAAAACTGGTTAGTTTGTTGTTTTTCATCTTGTTGATGCATTTGGCTATTTGGGTAATCGTAGCGTGGCTTTACTTGTCTGATATCTTGGGTAGAAAGCACCTCCGTCATACGAGCGTCGTGATATAAACGAATGGTCATACGCGGATGTAAAGCGCTAGCGATAGTGTCTGGAATATTTTTAAACGCGAAATTTAAACTTTCCTGCTCAAAACTTATTAGCGAGGTATAACGAGTAACCTCCAATATAGTCACATTATATGAGAGGAAATCACTGATAAAAAAGTGACGAGTTTCCCCTGTAGCTGCTTTATCTGCTAACACTCTGAGCAATAACATATAGTTGTTGGCACACAAAGTCATTAAACTAACTAGGTTAGGTTGGTAACTTTTTCTAGTGCCGTTAACTAATGCCCTATTAGGAAAAAAACTCATAAATGCCTCTTAACTACTAATTTTTTTAAACTGATACCTTCAATGGTCGTACTATATAAAGCCTACTTATTTTGAAGAGAGCGATTGATAGTTCATTGCCAGCCATTGTAACCCGATAATAGTGGCTGCGTTAGTGATTTTACCTTTCGCTAATAAATCGAAAGCACAGTTACGGCTAACCAGATGTAACAGTATGTCTTCATTTTCTTCTGGCAGGCCATAAACAGCACCAGAAGTTACATTTTCACTATCAAAATGTGCTAAATATAGGTGAATTCGCTCACTCATTCCGCCTGGGCTCGAAAGGTATTGCATAATCGGTTGTAAGTTATCGGCACTAAGACTGATATTAGCTTCCTCTTTAGCCTCTCGTATAGCGACCTCAACCGGGCTTTCATTATCATCAAACATGCCCGCAATAAACTCTAATAACCAAGGGCTGTCAGCTCCCCTAATTGCACCTGGTCTAAATTGCTCTATAAGTAATATTTTGTCACGCTGTACATCATACGGCATAACAACTACAGCATCACCGCGTTCAAATACCTCTCGAGTGAAGATCTGACTTTTCTGCCCCGAAAACAGCTTATGTTGCAGTGTGTATTCATTCATTTTAAAAAAGCCCTGATACTTAGTATCAACCGAGTGCAAAGTCATTTGCTCATTTCCAAATTGCAACAAAGCTAATGGCTTATTTGTATTACTTTTCATCGAAAATCTCTTTTGTAAAATAATTTGTTACACTAGTAAACAGTTATTTTATTTGGTTAATTTAAAAATCCATGTAGGATACTCTACCAACTAATATCAATACATGAATAACAAGAGTAATACACCCAAGGAATTCCTTACTCATGAATAAAACACTAAGCACTCTAATTATAGCGATAACTGCGGCTATTAGCAGCACACACGCCCAAGCCGATGATTTACTTACAGTTTATCAACAAGCGTTATTAAACGACCCTGTGGTACTAAAATCACAAGCACAGTTTATGATTGTAAAAGAAGATATTGTTCAAGCAAGATCAGTTTTATTACCACAAATTAACCTTACTGGTGGTTATAGCACTGGCGAACAAGAAGATTTTAATACTGGCTCAGTAGTCAATACCGAATTTTCAAGTTTAACGTATGGCGCCAACTTAAATATGCAGCTTTATCATCATGATAGCTGGTTACGTTTAGGTAATGCTGAAAAAGCTGCGCATCAAAGTGATTTGACTTATCAAGTTGCCAAGCAAGATTTAATCACTCGTGTTACTCAAGCTTATTTTGATTTATTGAGTACAAAAGATGATCTCGTTTTTGCTACAGCAGAAAAAGATGCGATTGCTCGTCAACTTGAGCAAACTAAACAACGCTTTTCAGTTGGCTTAACCGCGATAACCGATGTGTATGAAGCTCAAGCTCAATTTGATAGTGCTGTTACTGAAGAAATTCGTGCTGAAAATGCGATTTATCAAGCTGAAGAAGAGTTACGTGTAATTACCAACACTTATCCAAGTAATGTCAGCATATTAAATACGCAACGTTTTAGCACTAGCACGCCTATACCTAATAGTGCTGATGAGTGGCAAGTTACTGCAGAAGCTAAAAATCTCGATTTAATTACCGCTAAAGTAGGTATTGATATCGCACAGGATAATATCAATATAGCGCGTTCGGGCCATTACCCAACATTAGATTTTGGTGCAAGCTACAGTGGTAAAGATGATGAATCAACCCGCGGCATAAATCCAACAATAGATGCCCCTGGTATTAATGGTTATTCACTTGGTGTGCAGTTAAATGTGCCAATTTACTCAGGTGGGGCAATTCAAAGTTCAGTGCGTAAAGCACAAAATAGCTTCGTATTAGCCAGCCAAGATTTATCATTAACTCATCGTAGTGTGGTGCGTACTACACGTAATGCCTATAACACAGTTATTGCCGCCATTTCAGCCATTAAAGCATTTGAGCAGTCAGTATTAAGTGCACAAAAAGCACTTGAAGCTACAGAAGCGGGTTTTGAAGTGGGTACTCGTACCATTGTTGATGTATTAGACAGCACACGTAATTTATATAACGCGAAACGTAATCTATCATCAACACGTTATGCCTATATTCAAAACGTTTTATTATTAAAACGCGCTGCTGGTACCATCACTGATGAAGATATAAGTTCCATCAACTCAGGCTTGATGGTAGTTAAGTAAAGACTAAAAAATATTTAAAAAGCCCTAAGCAATACTCTTGCTTAGGGCTTTTTATTAAATTAATTTTGATTCTTAAAGTTGCTTAAGCGGGGGGGAACATAACATCCGATACCTAGGGTCTACTAGTAATCAATAATCGAATTACACTAGTGTTTTTAGAAAATGGGTTAGCTCTTTTGCTTCCCTCTCCACCGAGTAGTGCTCTTCAACGCGTTGACGACCGGCAAGTCCCATTTTGGTAAGTTTATCCTCATCACTGAGTAATAGTGCCATTTTCTCTTTTACTGCTGCTAAATCATTTACCGGTACCACATAACCATCAACCCCTTGACGAATAACTTCTGGCCATGCGCCAGCTTCGCTAGCAAGTACTGCTGCGCCACTACTCATTGCTTCAAGTACAGTTAAACCAAAACCTTCATTTTCACTTAAAGCGACAACAAGTGATAAGCTGCTAAAGATTTTAGGAATATCGGCAAAATCTTGTTCGCCAGCAAAAACTATTCGCTGGGACAAACCAGCTTGGGTAATTTTATCACGTAACTCTTGAGTGAATTTTTCATGTTTAGTAGCAATACCACCAACAATAACGGCGGTATAATCAGGATAATCTTTTAGCAACTCAATACAACTTTGCACAAAAAGGTGCACGCCTTTTTGTTTTCTCACTCGCCCAAGGATGGCGATACCGCGCTTACCTTTTTCCTGAACTGGCGATAATAAATCGAGGGATTGCCATGCTTTTTGCTTATCTACGCTTGATGCATAGGTATTGGTATTAACACCGTGATATATGATGGTATTAGGAGGGTTTTCTAAATAACTGGCTGAGGCATTACACATAGCAATAACCGCATCCATACGGCTTGTTAACCAGCAAGTAAATTTCGCCCGTTTACGTTGAGCGGCGGAGCTGAAAACTAATTTAATTTTAGCTCTAAAAAGATATTTTAATAATACACCTTGAATCATTTCATCAACACGACGAGCATGAAATATACGAAGTTTACCATTTTTTAACGGGTGTTGGCACATTTTAACCACTTGCCAAAAGCTAATAGCTAGGCTTGGTTCGGTTAAATTATTCTTGCCCATGACTCGCAGCGGAATCATGTCTTTTTGATAAGACATCACCTGCAACATTGTTGAGGTGATCCCTGAGAAATTCCGTTTTGAATTTCCAAGAATAAGCTCTATTTCGCTATTACTTATTCCTTGGTCAACCACTGCATCCATTAAAAATATCTCAATATACCAATTATTAGCTTATTGCCGCCATTCTACTGTAAAAACCAGCTTATGTGGTAAATAACTTCATTGCCCAAGGCAAACTAACTTGCGTATAATCACACATAGTTAAAATAAGGTTAAATGAGACAAAACATTGAGCAAAAATAAAGTATTACAGCCAGACTTCAAACTATCATTTTTCTTACCAAAATATTGGTTAACTTGGCTTGGTGTCTCTATTCTTTACACCATTTCATGGCTACCATTCAAGTTACAGCTTGCTATGGGCCGAGTATTAGGTCGATTACTATTCAAATTTGCTTCAAAACGTAAACATATTGCGCTGACAAACTTGAAATTATGTTTCCCTGATAAAAGTGAAAAAGAATTACAAATATTACTTAAAAAAAACTTCGAAAATACCGGGATTGCACTTTTTGAAACTGGTATGGGCTGGTGGTGGCCTGACTGGCGGGTAAAACGTAAATTTACAATTAAGGGATTAGAGCACCTCGAAAAAGCTCAACAGGAAGGTAAAGGTATTTTATTACTTGCCATGCATTACTTAAGTGTTGAGATGAATGCTAGAGGTGTTGGCTATAGTCACCCTATGGTCGTTTTTTACCGGCCTCATAACAATCAATTGATGGAGTTTTTCCAATTTCGAGGAAGAGGTCGTTCTAATAAATACATGTTAGGTAAACGTGATGTAAAAGGATTAATGAAAGCACTCAAAAATGGTGAGGCATGTATTTACTTACCTGACCAAGATTATGGCAGAAACCGTAGTGTCTTTGTGCCCTTTTTTAAAGTAAAAAAAACGGCAAGTACAACGGGTACTCTCCTCTTTGCTCGACAAAAAAATGTTGAAACCATGATGATTATTCCAATAAGGAATGAAGACGGGAGTGGTTATAGTTTAGAAGTAATGCCACCATTAGAGAATTTTCCTTCGGGGGATGATATTGCAGACGTTACACGTGTTAATCAAGAATTAGAAAAAGCTATTTTACGTAAACCTGAGCAATATATGTGGTTACACAGACGCTTTAAAACCAGACCCAACCCTGAAGATATTTCATTATACAAATAACTGACTGCTCAGTTTTTATCAGTTATTTGTATAAATACTATTCTTTGCGTAAAGTAGTCAAATATTCACTATAATTAAATTATTGAAAACACAGGTATTGATTATCCAATGAACTTTTGGCTGCGTAACATTGTATTAGGACTTTTTCTTACCGCACTGGCTTGGGCATTTTTTGCTAACCAAGACTTTTTGCTATCCCTAGATGGCTCACTAGGCAAAGTAGATAAGAGTGCAATAACTAGCACGACAACCGTTGTAGACACTATTCCACAGACATCTAAAAGTAAAAAGGATGAGTATCAACAAGGTAGAGCCTCAACTAATGCAGCTGCAATAGGTTTATCCAAGTTTTATGCAAATTTACATGGCGATATGGATGGTAAAGGCCCTAAAATTCGTAATAATATTGTTTACCTTCCGCAGCCAAAAGGTGATTTAACTAAGTTATTACAAGCGAGAGAAATGATTGTACGCCCTTATAAAAAGAATTGGCAAGGCAGTGTAGAGTCTAGACCCTTTAGGCGCGGTGAAACCTTAAACCAAAAGCTGGCTGAGTATTCAGAACAAGATGGTGTCGATTTAATTTGGTGGCTTAACCGTGATTACGTGGTAAAAGATCCCTTTAGAATAGAAAAGAACATTTTGAAAACCGCCTTGCAAGTGGCTAAAGCTGTTGAAGGCCACTTCGAGTCAGGCCTTTCAATCTTCTTTTGTTATCGTCAACGTGCAATTGTCATTATTGAAAGTGCACCCCAGCCATTTTTGGATGAGGAATGCATCTTACTTTCTGGTATAAAAACTTATTAATTTTATTTACCTATCGACTTTAGTTACCGGTTTTAGTTACCGACTTTACTACTAAATTTAAAAGTCGGACTTATCAATCAACTAGGTATTTTTGCCAAATGTTACTAATGAAATCTTGCCCTGTTAGATTTTTCCTATGAATTAATTGCCCTGCACTTTGCATGGTCGCTTGATGACCTAAAGCCCTTAACTTTTGATACATATTACTCAACTGCTGTTGCTCTGATTTTTTCAATAAACCGAGTTTAAGTAATATTTTAAAAATCCCTAAGTTATCACAAACAAGCATCAATTCACTATGCTGCTCTGCGTGACCAAGTACTAAAAGCTGCGCCAGGAATTCAATATCAACTAAACCGCCCTTACCTTGCTTGATGTCGAAGTGCGACTCATTTGATTTGTCTAAATGTTTACGCATTTTTTCCCGCATACTAATAATGTCACTTTTGAGTTCGCTGGATTCTCTTCGTTTTGATAGTACCTCTTGCCTAACGCCAATAAATTTTTGCTTAAGTTTCTCATTACCAAAAATCATTCTAGCTCTAACTAAAGCTTGATGCTCCCATGTCCAGGCATCTAGATGTTGATATTGTGCAAAAGTATTTAAATGAACGACTAACAAGCCCGAATTTCCTGATGGTCTTAAACGCATATCTAGCTCATATAATATGCCGCTATTCATACGGGTATTAAATATATGCATGATTCGCTGAGCCAACTTCATATAAAACTGGCTTGCTGATACAGATTTACTACCATCGGCTCGACCTGTGGTATTTTCTTCAGGGCTACTTTGATGAACAAAAACTAAATCAAGGTCTGAGCTATAACCTAGCTCTACGCCACCCGTTTTACCATAAGCAATAACCCCAAAACCTTTTTCCTTACTGCCATCAACGCAGCTAGTTGGTATACCAAAACGTTCACTCACGTGTTGCCAAGCAAGGTTGATTACCTCTGTTATAATAGCTTCTGCTAATGCTGTTAGGTGTTCACTAATTTTAGAAACTGGTAATACATCTGCAATATCAGCCGCAGCTATACGTAATTGTTGCGATTGCTTAAACTGTCGCAAAGACTCCATTTGTGCTTCAAGGTCTTCCTCTGGAACTCTCAACATACGTTCACGTAATTCTATTGCATAAGATGAAAGCTGAGGCGGGTTATGCAATAACTCTGGGTCGATAAGTTCATCAAGTAGTATCGGGTACTTGGCAATATAATCAGTAACCCAGCTACTTGCTTGGCATAAATGAATAAGCTGTTTCAGCGCTCCTTCATTTTCAAAGAGTAATTCCAAATAAGCTGTACGTGTTACTATTTTACTAAACACTATTAATACACGTGCTAACACCTGCTCGGCATCAACTTTTTTTTGTAACCTGCATAAAAGTAACGGGATTAATTTATCTAAAACCTGCCTGCCGCGATTTCCTAAACTTCGCTTGCCGGTATCCTCCCGAAAGTCTTTTATTATTTGCCAAATTTTATCACTTTGCCAAGTAAGACCTTCTTGATCTAACCAAGAAATTGACTCTTCATCACTCCAGCGGCTATGCCATAACGTAATCCAGTGTTCATCTGCTGCTTGATGATTTGGGCTATCAATACCAATTAACAAGTCAAACTCTTGGTGTACGCCATCCATATGTGTGGCCAAGATAGCTAAAAAACTAGGCCAATTATCAATTTCAACGACAGCTAACAACCTTTGTTGGTTCAGTTCATCATCTGGTAAGGTTTGGGTTTGTTTGTCATCCAAGGCTTGAATTATATTTTCAACACGACGTAAAAAACGATAGGCGTTTTCTAATACTTGTTTATTTTCTTCCTTAATTTCGCCTGACTCAACCAGTTTTGGTAAAACGGTTAACAGACGTCGCTGTTGTAGTTCTTTTACCCGCCCTCCCCTAATTAACTGGAAAACTTGTACAATAAACTCAATTTCGCGAATGCCGCCTGCACCCAATTTAATATTATTGATTAATTGCTTACGACGAACTTCTTGAGCGATCATCATTTTCATACGGCGCAAACTATCAATCACACTAAAATCAATATACCGGCGATAAACAAACGGTCTTAGCATGTTTGAAAGTTGTTGATGATAGATTGAATCACCAATAACGCGTGCTTTCAACATGGCGTAACGTTCCCAATCTCGACCTTGTTCTTGGTAATAATCTTCCATTGCGTTAAAAGTTAGTACCAATGGACCACTATCACCAAAAGGACGCAATCTCATGTCTACTCGATAGACAAAGCCATCACAAGTAACTTGGTGTAGAGAAGCAATAAGTTTCTGTGCTAAACGAGTAAAAAATTGTTGATTATCGATGCTTCGTCGACACCCTTGGGTTTCTCCACTTTCAGGGTAAGTAAAAATAAGGTCTATATCAGAAGAAAAGTTTAACTCATTACCGCCTAGTTTACCCATGCCATATACTAAGAGGATCTGAGGCACTCCTTGTTTATCGGTAGGAGTTCCCCATTTTTGTCGACAAAAATTGGTAAGCCAATACAAGCTAGCTAATATAAGCTCGTCTGCTAATGATGATAATCGAGCTAATGAAGTATCTAAACTTATATTAAATACTAAATCATCTTGTGCTATCTTGACCATTTGCTGCAAACGAAATCGCCTAAGGACTCGGTGCAATTGAACTTCGTCAACACAATCAGCTAATTGATCAAGCAGAAGACTATTATAATCTAGTACCATTTCTTCGCTAGGTGTTTTGAACAACTCAATAACAAGTTCAGGCGCTTGTAAGGCGCTATTTAGAATAAAATCACTTAAGGTTATCGCTTGTTTAAAAGCATTTAACTGCGCTTCGGATAATTCACCACAAGCATTGGTATGTTGTTCAACAAAGCATTGCCAACTTGTTTTTTGTTGTTGCTGTAAGAGTGGAGAAAAGGCTAAGGTCATAAGAATTCCTTATATAAGCATAAGTTACCTATAGACATAATATGTCATTAATGGTATTAATTGACACTTGTCTATGCTTAGTCGCTAATATTAATTAATTATTTCGATAACATAGCATTTTTTGAGGAGATGATGGCAGAAATGCACTTACTAAAAACACCTTTTTTATTGCTCTTGATCATAATTACCAGCCTTAGTTTATTTGGCTGTGGCGATCCCGTGAAAGCGCAAATCGAGCAGCAACTACCTATCACTAAAAAAAGAGTTACTCAATTGGGTGATGCTTTAAGTAATGGCCAAGTTCGCAATGCTAACTTAATCAATCAATATGCTGATAAAGTCATAGTCAAAAAGCCAAGTTTAACACCATTGATTAATGAGTTTCGAAAAGATGCTTCTATCGATGGCCCTATGTATAAAGCGTTACTCGATAGAGTCAATACCGCCAAGAATCAACCGCAAATGTTTGACTCGTCTCAAGCACTTTATAATGAGTTGCTAAATATTTACCAAGCAGCTGATCCGGTACTTTATTCCGATGCGTTAAGCGATCCACTTAATGTGCTAGCGGATATGTCAGATGGCCAATTGCCGCGCATTAATTCTTTATCTAAATCACAAAGTCAGCGCGCTAATAAAGCACAAGATTTTGGTACCGGAGAACAATTAATTGGCAACCCCAATTATGGTAACTGGCAAACAGGCAGTAATGGTATGTCATTTTGGGCTTGGTATGGCATGTACTCCATGATGGGCGACTTATTTGGTCGACGTACTTATTATAATGATTGGGGTAGAGGCCGTAATTACAGTTATTACAATGATTACGGTAGAACACGCTACAGTTCACCTAGGCAACTAAAAAATCAAAGTTCCCTAGATACACGGACTAAAAAGTCATTTAGTCGTAGTGGCCAGAAATTTACTAGTCCCTATAGTAAAAATAGAGCCGGCTCTTCAAGTTTATCCAGCCAGAGCAAAACCGCACAGACCAGTGCTAACCGTTTTCGCACCAATAGTGTGAAAAAGAGCAGTTATGCCAGTAAATCTAAGAGTAAGAGTTCAAGCTTTAGAAACTCAAACACCAACACTTCACGCGGTTTTAGACGCGGAAAGTAGTGAACAAAACGTGAAAAATTAAGGATAGGAACAACAAAATTATGAACTCATTGATCCAACTCGTTGGTGTTAATCAAGACTTACTTATTTATTTAGCCATTGATGTTTCCATAGCTATTTTACTATTAGGAGCTATGCGCTTTCTTTCGGGGCTAAGTGCCAAAGTAAACAGTACCGATGAATTAGCTAAAGAAGATAACTTTGCCTTTGGTATCAGTGTTGCAGGTAGCATATTAGCGCTAGGCATCGTACTTACCGGCGCTATTACCGGTGAAGCAGCAAGCAGTTATGCCATGGAAGCAATAGGAATGCTGGCATACGGTGGTTATGGCTTAATATTGATAAAAATTGGTCGTATTATTCATGATAAAGTGGCGTTGCAACGCTTAGACAAAAATGCACTCATAATCGAAAAAAACCTTACTATCGGTATTATTGATGCTGCTGGCGCTATTGCGACAGCCCTTGTTATTCGAGCTGTGCTAGTTTGGGTAGATGGCTTAGATTTAAGTACTTTTATTGCTATAACCAGCGGATTTTTTGTCGCACAAACAGTACTAGTTATTGTCACCCGTATCCGTGAAAAACAATACGCTAAAAATAACCAAGAAGACTGCTTACAAGAGGCATTAAGTAATGGTCAACTCGCCTTAGCCATTCGTTATAGTGGTCAAGTGATTAGTACCGCATTAGCCGTAACTGCCGCGAGCTACTTTCTAGTTTATAGCCCTGATACCTTAGTGGTGAATTTAATTGGTTGGTTAGTCATTGGCGTAGTTATGACTTTATTGGTCGCACTGCTGACTGCCATTGCTAAGCGAATTGTACTTTGGGGCATTAATTTGGTTGAAGAAGTTGATCAACAACATAATATCGGAGTTGCCAGTATTGAGATGGCTACCAGTATTGCTATTGCCTTAATTTTAACGGCGCTAATGGCATAAGTAAATAATCAAATAGACCATCAACGATTAATTATTCGTTGGTGGTCGCTTGTTAAAACAGCCATAAATACTTCTATAAATCTGCCTCTCCTATTAAAACTAAAGCGAATATGTCTCAAAACACCTTACTTCAGAAAAAGTCTCATCTGCTCGACGATACCTTACTCATTTTAACCATGGCAGTACTCGCTGGCTGTGGCCTTATATATGAATATTTGTTATCTCATTACGCAGGTCGAGTATTAGGCGTGATGGAAAGTACTATCTATACCATGATTGGTTTGATGATTGTGTCGATGGGACTGGGCGCTTTTGCAGCCCGAAATGTGCGCTGCGCTTTTAACGGCTTTGTTTGGCTTGAGCTCATAATTGCTTTGATTGGTAGTTGCGCCATTTTAATTATCGGCGCTTTAATTGCTATCACGCAAATATTTCCGGAGCTGATTGCTAACATGTTATCGCTACCGCCAGATATGAAGCCACAAGGTGGACTTTTTCAACAACTAAGTTGGCTTGCCTTTAATAGCCCCTACTTTTTTGGCGTGATACTCGGTTTTTTTATTGGTATGGAAATCCCTTTAATTGCGCGCATTCGTGAGCAAATTCATCAGCAACACCTGGCTAACAATTTAGGGACTATTTATGGCGCTGATTATGTTGGTGCTGGTATTGGTGCTGCTATCTGGGTCATTTTTTTACTGAGTATTGATATCAGTAAAGCCGCGGCACTCACAGCTAGTTTAAATCTTATTGCTGGTGCCTTTTTTATCCTACGCTATTGGCAGCATCTAAATTGGCGAAAAACATTTGTTGGTTTGCACTGTCTATTAGTTTTAGTGATTATCTTGATGTTTAATTTCGGCAACCAATGGCTTAATCAAATGAACAGCCTGCTCTACCTTGATAAAGTGGTGCACACCGACAAAACTCGCTACCAACAATTAACCTTTACCGAACGTCATATGGGACTTGAGCAAGACAATATCATCAATTTCTACTTAAATGGACGCTTACAGTTTTCTTCCATTGACGAACATATTTATCATGATTACCTCGTTGCACCTGTAATGGCCGGCTCTGCACGACATGACAATATATTAATTATTGGTGGTGGTGACGGTTTAGCCCTACGAGATGTGTTAAAATATAACCCTAAAAGGGTGACTTTAATCGACTTAGATAGCGAACTTATTGATATATTTAAACAGCCAAAAGGGTTGGTAAACTCTCGTTTAGCAAGTCAAATATTACATTTGAATAAACAGAGCTTACAGGATGAACGTGTCACTATTATTCCAGCCGATGCTTTTATAGCTATCAACGAGTTGTTAAAAGACCGACAAGTGTTCGATGCCATTATTGTTGATTTGCCCGATCCAAGCCATCCCGATCTGAATAAACTCTATTCAGTCAACTTTTACGCTCGACTTAAATTATTACTTGCGGGCGATGGGTTGATAGCCATTCAATCAACGAGTCCATATCACGCTAAAGATTCTTTCATTGCTATCGGTAATACGTTAGCCGCAGCTAAGTTTGCCCATGTAGAGCAGTATCACGATAATGTGCCTAGCTTTGGTGAGTGGGGGTGGACCATAGCCTCTAAAAGTGGCGCTAGCCCATTAACAAGATTAAACAAACTAATTAACTTGCCTGTAGCGCATCAATGGTTAAATTTAGCTATATTAAAGGCGGCTTTTATTTTCCCAAATGATTTCTATCAAAATAAAGCCGAAATCGGCATTAATATATTGGGTAGCCATACCATTTACCAATTACATCAAAAGGCTTGGCAAGATCAACAAGGCTTGAATTAATCATTAATGCCCAAATGGTTATTAATTAGTATTAAAACTTAGTAATAAACCTGAGAAATACTAAACAGTAACAATTAGTTTATAAAAACACCTTGACATAATATGTCAAGGTGTTAAATTTAACTCAGGCGACATAATATGTCATCTAACTTTTTCATTAAAGAAAGGAAGGATAGGAAATACATGAATATTCATACTATAGCCGATCACTTAAACAGCTTGGCAGATAATTCAGACACAGGAATGAGCTTTGATTGCCAACCAATATCTGGCGAAGTTGACGTCTTGCAAATAAGCATTTTAGGGCGTGAAGAGTTACCAGTTTTTGTTTCAGTAACCGAAGATCAAATTCTTTGCATCAGTTACTTGTGGGGCAGCGAGGAAGTTAAACCCGAATGTGTTAATGCTATGCATGAGAGCATGTTAGAAATGAACATCCCTATGCCATTATCATCATTTTCAAAAATTGGTGATAAGTATGTGGTGTTTGGCGCTCTATCTATCAGTTCTAGTTTTGATGATGTCGAGCATGAATTAGCAGTATTAAGTAATAATGCTGTAGAAGTTATTGATGATATGAGTGAATACTTACTTTAGTTTAAAACTATTAAGAGTCACCTTTAATTATCCCCTAATTGGGAATGAGTGGAGTAAATAATGAGTATATTTAAAAAAATCATGACCGCAATTCGCGGCGGTGCATCAGAAGCTGGTGAAGCAATTATCGATGCCAATGCAACTCGTATTTTTGAGCAAGAAATTCGTGATGCAGAAAATCATTTAACCAAAGCCAAACGTGACTTAACGGGTGTGATGGCTGAGCAAATGTCAGCAAAACGTGAAGTAGACCGTTTAAGCCGTGAAGTTTCAGAGCATGAGGGCTATGCAATGCAAGCGCTTAATAAAGGTGATGAGACTTTAGCAGTAGCAGTAGCCGAAAAAATTGCTAACTTAGAAAGCAGTTTAGCTGATCAACAACAAGCTCACGATAGTTTTAGTGGCAGTGCTGATCGCTTGAAAGAGTTAGTGAAGAAAAGTGAACGCCAAGTTGCAGAGCATAAACGTCAGCTTTCTATGGTTAAAACCACTGAAAGTGTACAAAAAGCAACATCAGCAATTACTGATAATTTCTCATCAAGCAACTCTAAGTTGTTGAGTGCAAAAGATTCATTAGAACGAATCAAAGCCAAACAACAAAAGTTTGATGATAAAATGAAAGCTGCTGAATTGCTAGAGTCTGAAGACTCTGATACATCACTGCAAGCACAATTAAAAGCAGCGGGTATCGGTTCACCAGATAGCAGTGCTACTTCAGTTTTAGAACGTTTAAAAGCTAAACAGAAGTAAGCTAAACTAAGCCAGTTAATTTTGTTAACTGGCTTTTTTGGCTTCATATTATATATGCCTTACATCTGCTCGGCTTAGTAAGCTTTTATTTCGACTCCACTAAGCGAGTCTCCGCTCAATTCAGGTAATCCTATGAATTTTTTTAAAAAGATATTTAGTAAATCATCGAACGAACCAAGGAAATTATCCAAGGTTAATCAATTACTCGTTGGTGATATTATTGTACTAACTGATAGTTTTGCCTTACCTGAATCATTGCGTGGTCAAGAATTTCAAGTAAAAGCCGTTAATAGTTATGAGTTTGAAAATAAAGTACAAACTGAATGGGCTTTACTTGGCACTAATAGCTTAGAGATATTTTTATCACTTGAAGTTGATGATATTACCGAGTTAAAAATATCATTAAAAATTCAACACGAAGATGTAGAAAAACTATTTGATTTAGATAAGTTTGCTGAAGTATTTGATGAACCAGGCGAAGCTTTTTTAGATAAAAAATCTGATAGTGACATCACCGCGATGTGGAGTAGCGAACAATATCAGCAAAGTGTTTTTGCTAAAGTAGGTTTTTTTCACCGTAAAGATCATCGCAGTGAAACCCTATCAGCTTACGAAGGCAAAGATAGCGGCGAGCAATTCGAATTATATAGCCTCTATAATGAAGATCAGAGCAAAGGTATTGATGTTGAGGTCTGGCAAGACGGTGATACTGAAGTGTGTTTAACTTTATTTAGGCCGCTTAGTGATATAATTGATATGTACCCAGGAAGTTAAGCAAAAATCATTCACTAACAATTCAAAAATTACTCATTCGGAAAGTTATTTGGAAGGTAAGATGGCGCGAAAAATCCCCGAGAAATGGCAATCATCAGTTAAAGCAATAAAAGCTGTGCAAGTAGCTTTTGATATGGATGAAAAAATTCAATTATCAATCCGTAAGCAAGCCCTTGATGCTGGCTTAAGCCCCTCAGATCAAATCCGTGATATTTTAGGGTTACCGATTAACAAAAGACCAAAAAGACCTCGCTTAACTGTAAGCTTGGCGCCCAGCGATTATCAAATTCTCGCTAAAAAATATCAATTAGCCGCGGAAGATCAATTAGAAATTAAGAAAAAATTAATGGATGATTTAATCGCCCATATAAACTCTGCTAGTCACGATGAAATTGAATCTTGATTTCCACAATAAATACAAGATTTAATATCAATATGTAACTGCTTTGTTAAAGTTTTCTTTTGTGCCATACTGCAATGAATGGAATAAATAATAACTTCACTTGGGATATCATTATGTTAAAAAAAATTACCGCAATTTCTTTAGCCTTAACACTAACAGCTTGTGCAAATACTGATGCACTTGATGCTAATATTACCTCTTTAACAAATAAAGTTGATGCTTTGTCAGCCCAAGTTGCTGATTTAGAAGCACAACAACAGGCTAGCGCAGCAGATGTACAAGCAGCAAAATCAGCGGCAGAGCAAGCAGCTAGCGATGCTAAGGCAGCTAACGAACGTATTGATAACGTTGTAGCTTCTTATAAAAAATAATATTTATTACCAGTTTAGTTAGCAATAATAATAAAAAAGCACCTGTCGGTGCTTTTTTATTATCTAACCTGAAATCTAGATAATGAGTATTTTGTGTTTAAGTAAAAACAACAACTTACGGTTGTTAAGAACAAAACTTGCAGGGTTAAGTAGATATATGCTCTATCAGTGTTTCAATTTATTCAATTATCAAGGCAAAACATTTATGAATAACGGGTTATTTATCGACGTTTTAACGCTGAGAATTGGATAAAGGGGGACATTGGGCAAGTGCTTCTTATCCAGAGCCCTGTTTACCCGGCTTTTATTGCTTATCCAGAGCTTAACTTCAACGTTATTTAATCAGTTCAACGACTAAACCATGGGGTTTCTCAATAACTGGTAAGAGTTGCTGCCAGTATTCACGCTTAGTGCCAACAAATCGCTGCATAGCTTGGGTTAAGATTACATTACCTTTACTTACCTCAAGCTCGCTTAACGGTTGATGTATTTCTATTAATTGTTTCTCGCCATTTTCATAAGACATTTTTACGGGTTGGTTGATCACTCTTACTTTAGTTTCTAGAGGGACATTATCAAAGAGCCATTTAATGTCATCATCATACATTCTAATGCAGCCAGAGCTAGCACGCATGCCTATACCAAACCGTTTATTCGAGCCATGAATTAAGTATTCACTGGTACCTAAACGTAAAGCATATTTACCAAAGGGGTTATTAGGACCAGCAGGGACTTCTTTAGCCAGGTATTTACCATACTGGGCAAAGTGTCTATCCTGCATTTCTTTTGTCGGCCGCCAAATAGGATCCTTTCTTTTTTCACCAATAGTAGTACTAGTTAAAGGTGTCGATAAACCCTGCCTGCCAATACCTACAGGGAAAACATGTACCTTATTCTCTTTCGGCAAAAAGTAGTATAAACGTAATTCCGGCAAGTTGATCACTATGCCTTTACGCGTAATAAAAGGCAGCAACATTTCGTTAGGAATAACAAGCTGTGAACCTATCTTAAGTAAAAAAGGATCGTGCTTTGGATTAGCTGCTAGCAAAGCCAAAAAACCAACATTATATTGCTCTGCTAATTGCTGAAAATAGTCACCCTTAACTACTGTGTGCATTTTAGGCTCACCTATCAGCCGCTTATTCACATCCCCTAAATCATAGGTGTTTGCCATTAAAGCTTTATTGAACAACAGTAAGATAAATAAACTTAGTGAAATCGAAGTTAATCTCTTATTTTTTATCATGATATCTATGGCCAATAGGGTTTCATTGTTAAGGCTTTAGCACTAGATTGATCTAGCGCGATAATTAAATTTTCACTTTTACTAGTTAACCAGTTTGATAATTTTATTTCTGGCGTAGGCAAGTGAACTAGCTGTTCTTGTAATAAGTTCAACGATTGTAGCTCACTAATACCTTGCTTAATGTCTAACCAAGGCATACTAAACTTTTTAACTTGTTCGCTTTCTAATTCAGCAAACAAGCCACTAAACCAACTTGTGGTTAATAAGGCTCTAATTAATGAACTATGAGCAGTTAAATATAGCTTGGTAGATGAACAGCCCAAGGGCTGCGTCAGTTTAACCAACTCATTATTCAACACTTGAGTGCCATTAGTTAACTGCTGCACAGCAAAATCAACTAATGAAGGGTCGCTTGGTGACTCTTTAGTATTTGCTCTATTTCTTTCAAGTAATAGAATGAGTAAACTTAACAGTAGATTATTAAAGCGCTCGCTGTGCAATAATGCTAAAACTTGTGACTCAGATGGGTAACGGTTTTGAGTCAGTTGCAACTTAATGATTAATTCTTGATTAACCGAAGCTGCTTTTTGATATGAACTTTGTTTACTGGTTAGCAATTGAATATAATGAGCATTATCGACCCAATGTATGGTCCGAATAAAATAACTAATTTCACTGCGAAGCGCTTTCTGCTCATCAGTTAATAACTCACTAAAAAGCCAAAAACCATGTCGAAGTAACGCAAGTAATTCGCTTATTTTACTAAGTTTACTTAATGATGGCTTTTCAACGTAACTATCAACACTATATTGTAACTGAGTTAAAGAAAACTCTATACCATGGTTAAAGGCACAATTTAAATTACTGTCTGTTGGTAAATTTATCATCGAAAGAGATAACTGCTCAACGGGTGTCTCAGTAACGCATTTAGTCTCAACGAGCTCAGTTGATGAAATACTCTGATGATATAAGGCATAACCACGAGCAGCTTTGGTTAACAGCCCTGGCCGCAAAGGTAATTGGCTAAATAATATTTTAGTCAGCTCAAATAACGCTTGAGCATCACCACTAACTAACTCTAGCTCAAGTTCATATATACACGGTTTGTTTGCACTTGCTTGACAAGCAATCTCGCCGTAATCAAAGGCAACCTCGACTTGAGCATTAGTTAAGCTAACCAGCCAAGTATGCCTAGTAAAGTTAGTAGTGAAAAGTTCAACTATTTGTTGTTGTAATTGATTAACATCTGTACCTGCTTGCCAAATGCTCTTTGAAAATAGGTCTAAAATCGGTTTCGCATCGTCTATATCAACATTGTATTCTGGTCTTTGGTGCAAACCACCAATAACAGAACCTGAGGTTTTTATAGTTTGTTCAAACTGCTTATCTTCACCTAAGCGTTTAGTTCCTCGGGTACGTAAGGCAATTTTATTTTTACGAAGCGCTAGGTTTTCAGTATCGAAATAGTGATTACTTAGTTGCTGCTCTTGATGAACAAAGAGTAATTCATGTTCAGAAAATAACTGACTAACCTTAGCCTGTATTTGTTCCGATGTTGCCAATTCACGACTTTTAAGCAAGGAATACTTTAATTCTATTTCAATAACCATTTTGTCCTAATTAAGTATCTGACCAATAACTTAACAAGCATACCGTTAGTGTATCAATATGCCAATAGAGAGTGCTCTCTTAATTACTGTAAACTCAAGTAGGCTGGCTGCTAGGCTACGAAAGACTTACTAGGTGGATAAGAAAGCCGATTTGATTGCCTTAGCCGTCCCGTGTTAACAAAAGCACAAATGACATATGCTTTGAGCTAACTTTTGTGCAGCTTGATATCATTCTTAGCTTGCCATCAAAGCGGCAAACACATAATATCTTGTCTTCCTTGAATTATTTACTACATTGGTTTTTCTATGAATAACGTTATCAACGTCATAGCACTTTTTGCTATCACTTTATCTAGCTCGCTTTTTTTATCTGCTCAGGCAGCCGAAAATAATTACAAGCAGGGCTATATCTCTGATGAGTTATTCATATATATGCACGCAGGTCCCGGCACCAACTATAGAATTTTAGGTACTATCATCGCTGGCTCTGACGTTAAAATCACTGGCTCTGAAGATAATGGTTACAGTGAAATCATTGATGATAAAAATCGTGCAACCTGGGTTGAAACTAAATATGTAACTACACAGGCTGGATTACGATTTGTTGTCGCTGAGTTAAATGGAAAGATTGCTAATAGCAGTGATTTTACCAGTCAACTTGATGGCGAAGTAAATGAACTAAAAAGCAAAGTGAATCTACTCACCAGTGATAAGAGAAAGCTGTCATCTGAGCTTAAAAAGTTAACTGTTACATTAGAAAAAACCCGCACTAAAATTAAAGATCAGGATACCAACATTAAAAGACAGTGGTTCTATAATGGTGCTCTGGTACTAGGTATTGGATTGATCTTAGGCTTGATTTTACCAAAAATATTTACTCGACGTCGTGGTGCTATGGAAAACTGGTCATAGCTTTATAAGTAAACTTCAGTACCTCAAAACTCAATTTGAGGTACTAATCAATTAGCGATATCTAACCCGCTAAATTTAAGTATTTTTTAGCAATATTACTAGCCTTTACCTTATTAAGAATATCAGCCTCACTTAAATCAAGCTCAGTTATTAAAATGCGATTTATCGCTTCTGCTAGCGCCTCTGGCTCTCGCCTAGGTACTAAATAATCACCTAATGATCCCGTTAATATTTCATCTGGACCATGAGGGCATGCAGTGCTGACAACTTTAGTATTAACGGCAATAGCCTCTAACAATACAGTTGGTAAGCCCTCATAATCAGAGCTAAGTATTAATGCTCTTGCATTTCTTATCCAATTATAAGCATTAGCTTGAAAACCGGGCAATATAAGTCTGTCCGCCACGCCGTATTTACTCGCCATTTTAAGTACTTTTTTTGGCTTATTACAAAGCAGTACTAACTTAACCTCTTTTGATACCCGTGAAAAAGCTTCAAATAAAATATCATGGCGCTTTTGCTTTGCTAAGCGGCCAACATGAATAATATATGGCTCTTGTGGGATAGCATTATCTACTATTAACGATTTGTTCTGAATATCATCTATATCAAAGGGGTTGTAAATCGTAGCAATGCTTTGTGCTTGTATGACATCACCTTGCTTTATTTCCTGCTCAATCCCCTTAGAAACACAGATTAAATCTTTGCCTGACAGATTTTTTTTAGATTTATATAAGTACCAATAAGCAAAAGGCCCTAATTTTTTTTGTCGCTGTAACTCTTCTTCAACACTGTTGTGAATAATATAATAAACCGAACGAATACAGCTTTTGGCAAGTAAATTATTACTACGATCTAAATTAGATAAGACAAGATCGAAGGCCGTCGATTGTTGTTCATAATCAAAAAACCAACGTTCAATTTTAGCAACACTGCTTTTAAGTTGCCACAACCTATCTACTTTCGAGGCCTTATGATTAAAAAGGTAACAAACAGTAATGCCCTCAGGCACAACATAATCGCAACGGTTACTTAATGATAAGATGGTAACTTTATGCCCTTGTCTAACTATTTCTGTAGCTAAACTGATCATTACCCGTTCAGCGCCACCACCTGTTAAACCATCGATGACTATGACAATATTTTTCATTTAACTATCAGCCTTTATTGTGTTTTTTGATCAAAAGTAAAAAGTGAAGCTATATCCTCAACGATCAACTCAAGAGCATTTAACGGCGCTTGTTTTGCCATATTATTAAGCAGAGCTTGACGTTCATTTTGTGTAATTAATCGTTTAGCTTGCAACACTAAACTTTCAGATAACGGCGCCGCCGCCAATACTAGCCGCTTTGCCTGACATAATTTCAAGCGCATCGGTTGATCCGGGGAAACAGGTGCCGCGACACAAGGTTTGTGTAAAGTGATACATTGTAATAATGTATCGCCGGCACTAATAACACAGGCTTGAGCGGCAATTATTAATGAAATAAAGTCTTTATTTGTTATACTTTTAATACAGATTATATCATTATTTTCAGGAAGTTCTTTAGGGTAGTTATCGCCAAAAATAACAATACATTGAATACCTGTCTGTAAGTAAAACTCCTGTGCTGCTTGATAATAGATATCTGCAGCAAGCTTCCCTGAAACTAAGTGTCCACCTGAGCCAGCATTGAAAACAAGATAATTTTCTCTTACTAAGTCATAGCGTACCAGTAGTTTGGCTTGGTATTCATCACTACTTAACTCGAAGACCGGTCCTAAGTTCTTAGGTGCTTTTTTATTAAAAAGGGCAAGCTTAACTCGCTGCCATAAACTTATCGGCTTTATGCAATAGTCTGGCTGCGCCACCCAGTGAATATCAGTACTTGCTAAACGGTTTAATTTCAAACCTCGACTACGTTTTTTATTATGCTGGGAGATAAACGCAACTTTAGCACCAGTAGCCTTAGCTTTTTTGAACTGTGCAGCTCGACCTGATGCATCAAAAATCACCAGGTTGGGGGAAACTTGCTCAATAATACGGTTAACTGTTGCGGTATCTTTTGTTGGAGAGTTCTGGCAGCCGTGAACTATATAAGGACAATCATTAAAGTAGCTGACTTGCTTATTTAATATAAAGTGGATACTGATATTTGGCCAACGGATTTTCAGCGCCTTAGCAATAATGAGTGAACGCATGTACTCACCTATGCCAGACGATGAAGAAACAGGGATGAATAAAACGCAGTTAAGTTTCATTGATGTTTATGCCAAGTAAAATAAGAAGAAATAAAGTCAGGCATATTACCTGAAAATAAGCCAATGCTCTAACATCTGCCGTTGTTTATTTTTGTTATTTTCCGTAAACAGTAGATGAGTTAACAGGACAACACTGATACAATCGGCGCAATTTTATTATCGCAGTTTTTCTACATATTCTTTACTGTAGTTTCTTCATTATATATACACTGCACTATTTAGGACTATTTAATGTTTTTAAAGCCTAGTTTGGCCTTTTTTGGCACGCTTATTTTAACTGCTCTTTTCAATGCAAGTTTTGCTGCCCCTTGGGTAGAGCCGGATGATCTTGCCTTAAGAAGCGATATTCAATTGCTTGCAGACAGTGGCATAATAACCGCGCCGGTTACGACTTTCCCACTGATGTGGAATGCCATCAAAGATGACATTTTATCAGTTAATACAGCTTTACTTAATGATGAACAGCTTCAAGCGCTGAATCACGTTAAGTATAGTTTTAAGTATGCATCAAGTAATCAAAATACCACTAAAAAAACTATTTATTTAGCCAGCAGCGCTAATCGTTTTACCAGCTATGGTAATGATAATTTTGATCAAGGAAACTTTGAACTTTCTGATGAGTTTTTTGTTGGCAACCTAGCAGGTAAATTACAAGTTAATTACCGAATAGGATTAGATGACAATCCAGAGTTAAACCAAGGTAGCGATGCCAACTTTGACGGTAGTTATTTGGCCTACAAGATAGGTAACTGGGTATTGAGTGCAGGAGCTATCGAGCGCTGGTGGGGACCAGGTATAGATACTAATTTAATAATGACAACCAACTCAAGGCCCTTACCGGCCTTGAGTATTACCCGTGATAATTCTGAAGCTTTTGAAACGCCTTGGTTAAGTTGGATCGGTCCTTGGACACTTACCGCACAAATGGCGCAATTAGAAGAAAGCCGCGAAGTACCTGATGCCATGATGTGGAGTACACGTGCAACTTTCCGTCCTCTTCGAGGATTAGAAGTTGGCGCTTCTTGGTCATTTCAATGGGCAGGCGAAGGTCAACCAAGCTCAATAAAAGACTTCTTTAAAATACTTTTAGGTGGTCAAGAGTGTGCCAATGGCGATCCTAATTGTGATCCTTCTAACAATACCTATCAAGGTAACCACTTAGCTGGTTATGATATACGTTGGTCTGATACTCTTTTTGAATTGCCTTATGCACTTTATTTCCAAACTATAGGTGAAGATGGCTCTCCTAATGCAGGCATAATTACCGATAAAGCTGATATGTATGGCATTGAAACGCGCTTTAAACTATTTAATCAGCGTATATTGGCAAACCTAGAGTTTACCGATACTCAAGTCGCTTGTGGTGGCAATGATCCAACACTAAATTGTTTTTATGAACATAGTACTTATAAATCAGGCTATCGTTATAATCACCGCACTATTGGTTCAACTTATGATAATGATGCAAAAACTATCGTCGCTACTTTTCTAGTTCAAACAACAACTGGCAACAGCTGGCAATTAAAGTTCAGAAAAGCACAATTAAATACCGATAACATTGATCGATACCTTGATAATATTAATCTAGGAAATCCAGTATCAAAAGTGGCTGAAGATGTTTTGCAATTTGATGGTCAATATAAATTTATCGCCTTTGACTCTCGCTTTACCCTTGGCATGATAGTGACTAACTCCAAGTTTGCCAATAATAAAGATGACAGTATTGATGAAGATCCTAATTATAAAGATGGTACTCAATTTGATGCCTATATAAAGTGGGAATATCGTTTTTAAAGCCTTAGCTAGGCTTACAGTTAATTAGTATTGCTAATAGGCTAAGTAAATAATAATTAACAGCTAATTTTAAAAAATATAAATGATGATATACTGCATCAATCGATAATTATAAATATATATAACTAAGAAGCGAAAAAGCCATGAAAACGAGCAAAACATACGCGCCTCGCTGGTATAATACATATGCTATTCACTTCTTTCGTCTAGTTATAACTCGTATTTTACCTGTTTCTTGGTTTAGAGCCCCCCTGCCCGCACTTAAAGAACGCAAAGCTGTTGATGGTTTTTTCGAATTAGAAATTGTTAGTCATTGTTGGGGATATTCAAATATGCTCACCTATCAATTGAGCTCTTTTGTTAATTTCCCGCCAACCAAGTGTGCGCTCACTGTGACTGTTTTTTATGCTAAAGAAGACGGTAAAAGCCAAGCAGTATTGGATTTTTTCAGTAAAAAATCGGTTGCAAATGTCACTTGGAATTTCCAAGTATTGTCTAAAGGGAAACTATTTAGACGTGGTATCGGCCGTAACATGGTTGCACGTGCTACAAAAGCCGACTGGTTATGGTTTACCGACTGCGACATTATCTTCCATAAAAACTGCTTAGATTCTTTAGCTGAACAACTACAAGGTAAACGAGAAAGTTTGTACTACCCTCAACAAGAACGAACCACTGAGATGTTAGCGCAAGACGATCCTATGTTACGTCAAGATAGTGAACCTCAACTGGTTGATATCGACGCTGATGGTTTCAGTTTACATTCACGTGATAAAGCTAAAGGTGCATTTCAAATTGTACATGGTGATGTAGCTCGCGCGATAGGTTATTGTGAAAAACTAAAAATGTTCCAAACTGAAGATGAACGCTGGCGTAAAACCTATGAAGATACTGCTTTTAAGTGGTTAATTTCTAGTGAAGGCATTCCATTAGATATTGCTGGTGTATTCCAAATCCGTCACGTGCAGAAAGGTCGTTACACCAAAGACTCTAACGTATCAAGAGTTCGCAGCAAAATTAGACGTTTACAAGAATAAGAGAGTAAAAATATGAAAGTATTAACTGTATTTGGAACTCGACCAGAAGCAATTAAAATGGCCCCCCTTGTCCATGCTCTAGCTGATGATTCACGTTTTGAGTCTAAAGTTTGTGTCACAGCACAACACAGAGAAATGCTTGATCAAGTCATCGACTTATTCAAAATAACACCAGATTTCGACCTAAACCTAATGAAAGCAGGTCAAACGTTAAATGATGTCACAGCCGGAATCTTAATAAAATTAAAGCCCATCTTAAACGAGTTTAAACCTGATGTTGTGCTGGTACACGGCGATACCGCAACAACTTTTGCCTCAGCGTTAGCTGCTTATTACGAACAGATACCTGTTGGACATGTAGAAGCAGGTTTACGTACCCAAAATATATATTCACCCTGGCCAGAAGAGGGCAATAGAAAGTTAACCGGCGCCTTAACAAAATATCATTTCGCTCCGACAGAAACATCTAAAGCAAACCTAATATTGGAAAACTATGCAGAGCAAGATATCATTGTCACTGGCAATACCGTCATTGATGCGCTATTGATGATACAAGACAAGATAACACAAGATAATGAATTAACTGCAAGCTTAGCCGCTAAATTCAACATGTTAGATAAGTCTAAGAAATTAATTTTGGTTACTGGGCACCGCCGCGAGAGCTTTGGTGATGGTTTTGAAAACATTTGCCAAGCCTTAGCACTTACTGCAAAGCGCTACCCCGATGCTCAAATACTTTACCCTATGCATTTAAACCCTAACGTTAGAGAGCCAGTAAATCGCCTACTGCAGGGTATAAACAATATATTCTTAATCGAACCACAAGAATATTTACCTTTCATTTATTTAATGACGCAAGCGCATATTATCTTAACAGACTCTGGTGGTATTCAAGAAGAAGCGCCCTCTCTGGGCAAGCCTGTTCTGGTGATGCGAAATACAACCGAGCGCCCAGAAGCCGTAATGGCGGGAACAGTGAAACTAGTCGGTACTGATGTTAAAAAGATTACTGATAACATAGCTGAGCTGATGGATAACGAACAAACATATCTAAATATGAGTATTGCCCATAACCCATATGGTGATGGAAATGCTTGTCAGAAAATTTTAGATGCCTTGTGCGAATAATAAATAAACAAATAAATGCTTAGCTAAAAACTAAGCCAATACTTTTTATTGGGTACCTCCTATGTCTTTTAAACAGAAAAAAACGCTAACTCAAAAAATAAAGTGGTGGTTTAACACTCGCATCGTAGGTTTTTGGCGCGTTAAAGTTTCTGGGAGCTTAAAGCAAAAGCTTGCTGCAGCACCAGATACTATAAAATTTAATAGTGATGCTAGCCCTATGCCTTCTCCAAGTAAAGATGGCATTACTGTAATACTTACCGCCTATAAGCGCTCAGAATACCTAGAACAGCAAATTGAAGCCCTTCGTACGCAAACTGTTCCTCCTACTGAAATTTGGCTATGGTCTAACCGCAGTGATGATGAGTTACGAGATTTATCAAAACTTGCCGACCGTGTAGTAGCGTCGAATAGTAACTTTCTTTTTTGGGGCCGTTTTGCTTTAGCCAACTTAGTGCGTACTAAATATGTCGCCTTTTTTGATGACGATATATTGCCACAACCGCGTTGGTTTGAAAATTGTTTGAAAACAATAACATCAGGTCATGATGGTATTTTGGGCGGCTCTGGTGTTTTATTGCCAACGACAGGTGGTTACTCAAGTAAACATAAAGCTGGCTGGAATGGCAACCACTACAATACAACTGTACAAGTTGATTTAGTCGGACATGCTTGGTTTATGGATAAAGCCCACGTTAATTATATGTGGCGTGAAGAACCTGTTTCATGGGATAACGGCGAAGATATCCACCTAAGTTATATGGCATTAAAACATGGTGGTGTTAAAACTCTTGTACCACCCCACCCTGAAAATGATCAGTCACTGTGGAGCTGTCGTCCTGATTTTGGTAAAATTGTTGGTCGCCTCAATGTCGCTACTTACAAAACCAAAGACCATAAAAATACCCGCAGTGAAATTGTTGATAGCCACACACGTGATGGCTGGCAAGTAGTCAAAGGGCATAGCAACTTTACCTTACCTAAAGAAAAGAATTTTACCGATGAATTACAAGTTTTTAATCAAAAGCTGCAAAACAATGAAAACTTTTCTTTAGTACGCTTTGGTGATGGCGAAATGGAAGTCATTAATGGCAAAGCTATAGATTTATCTGAAAAGTGCAACGGTGAGCACAAGTACAGTCCAGATAATAAAAAAGATGAACATTACCGCCAAATATTAGAGCTATCATTGCTACATAAAAGTGATAGCTATTTTGTTGGTCTGCCCTGTCGTTGCTGTGTAGGTGATAGCCACTGCGATAATTTACGTACACAATCCCAACAAGATGAAGCTCAACTCACTTGGGCCAACATTTTTGTTAATGCAAATTATCCAGGGTTCTTAAAAGGTACCATAGCGGCTTTACAAGGAAAAAAAATCAATATGGTTTGCCATGAAAAAGCAGACTTGGTTGGTTTACCTTTTAAAGTTACTGACAGTTTCCGCGTTGGCGCAAATGCATGGAGCAGTAATTATGACTCTATGTTAGCTGAACTTAGCAGCTATATTGAAAAGAATAATTCTGAGAATCAGGTGTTTATATTTTGTGCTGGTGTATTAAGTAATATGTTGATTTTCCAATTAAACAAAACATTCCCAAATAATACTTACCTAGATGTCGGCTCTGTTTTTGATGATATGATGGGGTTAGGGCAAACGAGAAAATACTTAAAGGGTAGTAGAAAGCGTTTAAAACAAGTCTGTGTTTGGTAATTAGTCGTACAAATTGAATCTTTTAAAGCAGAATGATGACGAAATAACTTCACAATTAGCGTGTGAGGTTATTTGAATATTTGTTAAATCTGCCTGATTGCCTAGATGGGATATTACCGCTTAAAATGAATAATTTAAAGAAGCACAATCAATTAAAATCAGTTCAATATTAGCTAAAGCTGTTTAACAAACAGCTCCGACCTCTAATTATCAACTATCATATTTCATTTTTTTCATTGACATAGACAAGCCAAATGCGCTATTAATAGTGCATAATATATTTCAACTCAAAAGAATAGTTATTAGTTTTTTTAGAATTTCTACCCAAACACTAATAACAACATTAAAAATGATAAAATTGATTAAGCACATTAATACTAACCTCCTGCTCGCACTCATCGTGCGCGGCTAGGTTTTGTTGCTTCTTCATAAGTTTAAATATTAGAAACTAATTAGAAATAAAATAAAACCCGCGCTAACAATCGCGGGTTTTTTTATGTCCGCAATTAATAGTGAAAATTAAACCGTAGACATCGACAAAGATTTAAAAAGGATAAGTACATATGAGCAATCCACAAGTTAACAATGATCAAGTAATAATTTTCGATACCACTTTACGTGATGGTGAGCAGGCATTAAATGCCAGCTTGTCGGTACATGAAAAATTACAAATTGCCTTAGCTATTGAGCGCTTAGGGGTAGATGTTATGGAGGTTGGCTTTCCTGTTTCATCTCCTGGTGATTTTGAATCAGTACAGCAAATTGCTCGAACAATTAAAAACGCCCGCGTTTGTGGTCTAGCCCGTGCTGTAGAAGCTGATATTGATGCCTGTGGACAAGCTCTTAAAGTTGCTGATCAGTTCCGAATCCATACCTTTATTTCTACTTCTGATGTTCACGTTCAACAAAAATTACGTAAAGAATTTAGTGATGTTGAAGCTATGGCTATTCACGCGGTTAAACATGCTAGAAAATACACCGATGATGTTGAGTTCTCTTGTGAAGATGCTGGTCGTACGCCAATTGATAATTTATGTCGTATGGTTGAAAGTGCGATTAAAGCAGGCGCAACGACAGTAAATATTCCTGATACTGTTGGTTATACCATGCCCTTTGAGTTTCAAGGCATTATCACTGACTTATTCAATCGTGTGCCCAACATTGACCAAGCAATAATTTCTGTACATTGCCATAACGACTTAGGTTTGGCAGTAGCTAACTCAATGGCAGCTGTGCAAGCTGGTGCACGTCAAATTGAATGTACCATTAACGGAATTGGCGAGCGAGCGGGTAATTGTTCATTAGAAGAAGTTGCGATGATCATGCAAACCCGCCAAGCGTTATTAGGGGTAAAAACCAATATCAATCACCAAGAAATTGCCCGCGTATCTAAGTTAGTTAGTACTGTCTGTAATATGCCGGTGCAATTAAACAAAGCAATTGTAGGCGGTAACGCTTTTAGCCACTCATCAGGCATCCATCAAGATGGTATGTTAAAAGCCAGTAATACTTACGAGATCATGACACCGGAAAGTGTCGGCATTGCAAAAACTAAATTAAATCTTACTTCTCGCAGTGGTCGTCATGTTATCAAGCACAGAATGGAAAGCTTAGGCTATAAGACCAGTGATTATGATATTGAAGAGTTGTACGCAGATTTTTTAACCTTAGCTGATAAAAAAGGTCAGGTTTTTGATGATGACTTAGAGGCGTTAGTATTTAAGCTACAGCAAAAAGATTTAAAGGACTTTTTCCAGTTAGACACTATTAATGTGCAGTGTGGTGATGGCGAATTCTCTACCGCCAGCATTAAACTTATTACCGGTGAGCAAGGAAATATCAAAGTTCACGCGGCCACAGGTAACGGCCCTGTTGATGCGCTTTACCAAGCAATTAAACAAAGTGTTGATATTGACTTTGAAGTTAGCGATTACAAAATATCAAACAAAGGCTCCGGTGAAGATGGCTTAGGCCAAGCTGATTTAATCATTACTTGGCAAGGCAGAAACTTCCATGGTTATGGTTTAGAAACTGATGTTATTGAAGCCTCAGGACAAGCATTAGTTAATGCGCTAAATAGTATTCACAGAGCGATGACTATTGCCGATTTAAAATCAGCAAAACAAGCTTAGTCGCTCTTAAAAATTTGATAAGTAAATAAAAAATAGTAGCGAATCAATCACTACTCAGCATTTAAAATATAAAAGGTTATAAAAATGTCCAACATAGCAATTTTAGCCGGTGATGGTATCGGCCCAGAAGTCATGGTTGAAGCTAAAAAAGTACTAAACACGGTCGCGAGTAAGTTCGATTTTGAAATAAACACTAAAGATTTCGATATTGGTGGCGCAGCCATAGATAATCACGGTAATGCCCTACCTGATTCCACTATGGCAGGCTGTGAAGCTAGCGATGCTATTCTATTCGGCAGCGTAGGTGGCCCTAAGTGGGCAAACTTACCCCCAACAGAGCAACCAGAGCGCTGTGCTTTATTAGGTTTGCGCGGACGATTCGATTTATTTTGTAATATGCGCCCGGCAACACTGCAACCAGCCTTATCTTCGCTTTCAACGCTACGTAGTGATATTTCGTCTAAAGGTTTTGACGTATTAATTATGCGTGAATTGACTGGTGACATTTATTTTGGTGAGCCAAAAGGCCGTAAAGGTGAAGGTGAAGAAGAAACTGGCTTTGATTCTATGTTTTATTCACGACGTGAAATCAAACGTATCACACACCTTGCTTTTCAGGCTGCGCAAAAGCGAAATAATAAGGTAACATCTGTTGATAAAGCCAATGTCTTAGCAACAAGTCAATTATGGCGTCAAGTGGTTGAAGAAGTTGCGGTTGAATATCCTGATGTTGAATTAGAGCACCTTTATGTAGATAACGCAGCAATGCAACTAGTACGTGACCCTAACCAGTTTGACGTTATGCTTTGCCCTAATTTATTTGGTGATATTTTATCTGATATTTGCGCCATGATTACTGGTTCAATGGGCTTGTTACCTTCAGCGAGTTTAAACGAGCAAGGTTTTGGTATGTATGAACCGGCTGGCGGCAGTGCCCCAGATATTGCTGGCCTTGGTATTGCGAACCCTATTGCTCAAATCCTTTCTGCTGCTTTAATGCTTCGTTATAGCTTAAATCAAGATGCTGCAGCAAAAGCGATTGAAGATGCAGTGTCTGATGCATTAGATAACGGCGTATTGACTGCTGACTTATTACCTGCCGATGAACGAAAAAATGCAAAGTCTACCAGTGAAGTAGGTGACTATATTTGTAAACAAATTAATGCCCATAGTAATGCCTAGAGCAATACCCTGAGCTATCTCCAAGAAAAAGAGAGCGCATAAAATGACAATTTCAAATCCGCAAACCATGTATGAAAAATTATGGCAAACACATTTAGTTGAAGCTGCTGACGGAGAAACACCATTACTTTATGTTGACCGTCATTTGATTCATGAAGTGACTTCGCCACAGGCATTTGCCAACTTACGATTTCATAATCGACCAGTACGTCATCCTGAACGCACTATTGCTACTATGGATCATAATATTTCAACGCGTTCAATTAAAATTGATGCCGCCGGTGAAGGCGCTGCCAATCAATTGCGCGCATTAGCAATAAACTGTAAAGACTTTGGTATAGAGCTTTTTGATATGGGCCACAAAAATCAAGGTATCGCCCATGTTATTGGGCCTGAGCTAGGTTTGACTTTACCCGGTACTATTATTGTTTGTGGTGATTCACATACAGCCACCCACGGTGCATTTGGCGCCCTTGCTTTTGGTATTGGTACCTCAGAGGTAGAACATGTTTTTGCTACCCAGACTTTACGTCAAAATAAAGCAAAAACCATGAAAATCGAAGTTAAAGGCCAAGTTGGTGCCGGCATTAGCGCTAAAGATATTATCTTAGCGATTATCGGTAAAACAGGTAGCGCGGGCGCAACTGGTTATGTGGTTGAATATTGTGGTGAAGCAATTGAAGCGCTTAGCATGGAAGAGCGCATGACTGTTTGTAACATGAGTATTGAGTTTGGTGCTAAAGCTGGCTTAATAGCACCGGATCAAATCACTTTTGATTACGTGGAAGGTAAAGAGTACTCGCCTAAAGGTGATGTATTCGAACAAGCAGTGGTTGATTGGAAAAACTTAAAATCTGATACGGATGCAAGCTTTGATGCGGTAATAACATTAGAAGCAAAAGACATCAAAGCGCAAGTTACTTGGGGTACAAACCCAGGACAAGTTATTAGCGTTGATGGCGCAGTACCTTCACCTGACGATTTTAGTGACCCGGTTGAAAAAGACTCTTGTATTAGTGCCCTTAATTATATGGGTTTAACAGCTGGCACCAAGATGACAGAGATCCATGTAAACAAGGTATTTATCGGTTCTTGTACTAACTCTCGTATTGAAGATTTACGTGCCGCCGCGGGTGTTGTTCAACAATATCAAGGCCAACAGGTAGTAGATACTGTTGAAGCTATCATAGTTCCTGGTTCATATCGTGTTAAAGAACAGGCTGAAAGTGAAGGTTTAGATAAAATATTTACTGATGCTGGTTTTCAGTGGCGTTTACCTGGTTGCTCAATGTGTTTAGGCATGAACGATGACGTGCTTGATGAAGGTGATCGTTGTGCATCAACCAGTAATCGTAACTTTGAAGGTCGTCAAGGTCGCGGCAGCCGTACTCACTTAGTGAGCCCTGAAATGGCTGCTGCAGCAGCTATTACCGGTCATTTTGTTGACCTAAACGCGTAACGATTATCTTTTTGATATTTTAAGCAATTAAGGTGTCAATAGTGCTCATTGACTAGCGTCAACCTCGTGCTATTTCCAGTTACTAGATGAAATAGCTTTAAGAGAAATCGCTACTAAGAATTTTTAGGAGTAGAAAATGGAAAAATTTAACACTCATACTGGCTTGGTTGTGCCACTAGATATCGCGAATGTCGATACCGATCAAATCATCCCTAAGCAGTTTTTGCAAAAAACTGAGCGTGTAGGCTTTGGTGTGCACTTATTTCACGATAGCCGCTACCTTGATCATGCAGGTACGCAGGAAAATCCTGACTTCATTATCAACAAAGCAGAATATAAAGACGCCAGCATTCTATTAGCGGGTGAAAATTTTGGTTGTGGCTCAAGTCGTGAACATGCTCCTTGGGCGCTGCAAGAATATGGTTTTAAAGTTATTATAGCGTCAAGTTTTGCCGACATTTTTTACGGAAACTGTATCAACGTTGGTCTTTTGCCAATTAAATTAAGCGAAGCAGAAGTAGAACAGTTATTTAAATTATCAGCTGATGCTAAATTAACCTTAAAAGTTGATTTGCCAAATAATGTTATTACTTGTGGCGAACTTTCGTTTAAGTTCAGCTTAAATGAGTTTCAGCAATATAGCTTAGTAAATGGTGTAGATAGTGTTGGCTGGACTTTAAATAAGCTTGATACTATCAAAGCTTTCGAGGCTAAAATGCCTGCTTGGCAGTAAGTTTGTTAACTCGATGAGTTAACCTTATTACGCACATTTCAAAAAAGCCTAGCTAAGTACTTACTTAACTAGGCTTTTCTATCTGTACTGATAAAAGACACGTTTAAGCAACTACCAATTAGTCAGCGCTGGTAAACTGAACTTCTCACCTTGAAAAGCAAGGATCACTTGTTGCGGTAATATTTTAACTACAATTAAATTATTGGCTATGTTATCACCTTCAAAACGATCTTGACCATTTACTTTTACCCATCCCTGCCCGTCAGAGACGTAAATGTGTTGCTCAAATTGCAAGCTAGGCAATGAATTTTTTAGCTTCTGTGACATTTGAGTCAGTGGTTTAATACTTTTAGCATCAGTTATGTCATTGGATAACTGTTCATCTGTGACAAGAAAGTCTTCTTGATAATGACTTTTCACCTGACTTTCCCCTTCAGTGTCATCAATGGCTGCTTGAAAACGCGCCAGCAAATCACTAGAAACGCCCTTCACTTTAGTAACTTGGTAGTTCATATCAGGATTGGGGACAGCTTGCTTAGTCTGTTTTTTGTTTTGCTTAACTTGATCATTTAAAGCCAATTGCTCTGCGTTTATGGTTAACGTTTCACTTACCTGATTATTACTGGGGTATTTTTTTGTGACAGCCAATTTTATTGCTTCATCATTATCGAAAGTACTTACTTGTACGGAGTCTTCACCCGATAACGCAACAGGCAATGGATCAACCACATAGAGTTTATCGCCTACATGTATTTCATTTGTTTTAGAGATATTATTCCACTGACGTAACGCTTTAAGATCGACCTTATATTTATTAGAAAGCTGATACAATGTTTCGCCTAAGCGCACAGTATGTAAAACTTCTGGAGGATAAATAACATAATGTTTCTCCTCAGTAAAGGAGTTAGAAATATCATTTAATGCACCCTCATACACATCGGTAGATTTGGTGTTACTCACTTTTTTTTCTATATTCGTTGTCAGTACTTCACTATCAGTTTTTTGACTTTGCCCCCACCAAATTCCGGTTAGCGTAAACAAAGCAGCGATACTTAATACTGTAAATAGTACTAGCGCACTGCTATAGCGACTTAGAGGTTTATTACCCGTTATATCCTCCCCCAAAACTCTTTTCGCCGCCGCTATAACCGTTTTATTATTAACTATGCTGTCATTTTGGTTATAAGCCAGCATCAACGAACTATGACACAATAAATTAGTTAATCTTGGTATACCTTGCGACAGTTGATGAATTTTATTTAGCGCCGATTTATCAAAAAGTGGCCGTACACAATCAGCAATAGCTAACCTGTGTTGGATGTACTGATCTAGCTCTTTTTTTGTTAACGGTAGCAAGTGATACCTTGCCGTTATACGTTGTGCTAATTGACGTAAATCTCGACGTTGTAATAGCTGTTGTAACTCTGGCTGACCAATTAAAATTACCTGTAACAATTTTTTAGTATTGGTTTCTAAATTGGTTAGCAAACGTAATTGTTCAAGTACTTCGGGTTGTAAATGTTGAGCTTCATCAATGATCAGTAACGTATTAATCTCATTTTCATGATTTGTCAGTAATTTCTCTGAAATTTTGTCGGTTAGAGTTTTTAAACTCGCCTCAGCTCCTTGATAATCTATTGTTAACTGATCACATAAAGTTGCCAGTAATTCTTGACAAGATAAGGTCGGATTAAGAATAAATGCTACTTGAGTATTATCAGGTAACCGCTCCATTAAACAGCGACTTATCGTTGTTTTACCCGTACCTACTTCTCCGGTTAATAAGGCAAATCCCCCGACCTCGCCCAAACCATAAGTTAAGTGCGTTAGCGCCTCTTTATGTCGATCACTCATAAATAGATATCTAGGATCAGGAGAGATTGAAAAAGGTAATTCACTTAATGAGAAAAATTCGCGATACATGACATGAGCTGCGCAGGAAAATTAAGTTACAAAATTAACTGCTTGCTTGATGGATGTCAAAGTTCTATTAAAAATTAGAGTAAATAAATAACATCGCGGAAAAAATGATAATAATTATCATTACTAATGTTTACAATTAATAATTTTAACAATTAATACAACACGTTAAAAACACCCATCATTCTATTAGTACTTATCATAAGCAGCCAAGTACACAGTCAAATTAATCAAAAAAACCAAAAATAACAAAATAACTTAACAAACATTGCGCAACAAAAATCGAGTGTACAAGATATTGAACGAATTACCGGCCTCAGTCATCATAATCACTCAAAACAGATAGCCGCTTAGTTAAAAGTATCTTCTGAAAATAAAAATTCATTGGCCCCCCCTGTTCCGAGTATGGCGCCATCCACAGCAAGTAATTCAGGATAAACCTTGCGAGACCGATCCCTTTAATGATGATTTACGGCGTAAACTATCAATTTAAATGATCCATTTTAACAAGTTACCAACTAAGCTGAATTTAAAGGAGAGCTGTTATTACTACTTTTCCTTAACGGCAACCTCTGAATTTATTACCACCTTATGATACACTTACTCTACATACCATCATCTTGGTTCTACTTTGTTAACCAGCAACTCTAACAGTAAAAATAGCCAGCTTAATACTTTTTTAGTCGGTGGTGCCGTACGCGATAAGCTACTAAACCGTCCTATTAAAGACAAAGATTATTTAGTGGTTGGTAGTAGTCTTGAAGAAATGCTAAACCTTGGTTATCAACAAGTAGGCAAAGACTTCCCGGTGTTTTTACACCCCAAAACAAAAGCAGAGTATGCCCTAGCCCGTACAGAGCGAAAGCAAGGCCAAGGCTATACCGGCTTTAGCTGTTATTTCGCCCCAGACGTCACCATTGAACAAGATTTATTAAGACGCGACCTAACAGTAAATGCCATGGCTATGGCTGATAACGGCGACATTATCGATCCCTACAATGGTCAAAAGGATCTTAACGATCGTATTTTACGTCATGTCAGTGACGCTTTTGTCGAAGACCCATTGCGTGTATTGCGTGTGGCTCGCTTTGCCGCCCGTTATCATAAATACGGTTTTACCATTGCTAATGAAACACTTATCCTTATGCAAACAATCAGTGGCAGTGGTGAATTAAAAAGCCTAACGCCTGAACGTGTTTGGCAAGAAATGCAATTAAGCTTGGCTGACGGCGGAGCAAATTCTGATATTAATTCAGGTAACCCTGAAGTATTTTTTCAAGTACTACAACAATGTAATGCCCTAGAAGAATTATGGCCTGAACTGTCCGCTTTATGGGGCATCCCTAACCCTGTCCTTTGGCATCCTGAAATTTGTAGTGGTCTGCATACAATGATGGTATTGCAGCAAGCAGTTTTGTTAACACAAAATACTTCTTTGCATAATGCTTCTTTACATGAAAATAAAACCGCAATTCGCTTTGCTGCTTTATGTCATGACTTAGGTAAAGGTATTACTGAAACTCATTTATTACCTAGTCATAAAGGTCATGAGAAAGCGGGTTTACCTTTAGTAGAAAAAATCTGTCTGCAATTAAAGGTGCCAACACACTACAAACAGCTGGCGCTTAAAGTATGTGAATTTCATTTACATTGCCATAAAGCCTTTGAGCTTAAAGCCAGCACCATGTTGAAAATGTTTAATCAGCTTGATATTTGGCGTAAGCCCGAAGAGTTTGATTGTTTTTTAATGGCTTGTAAGGCTGACTTCCTCGGTCGTCTAGGTTTTGAAAATCGCCCATATCCCCAAGAAGAATACTTAAAAGCGGCAGTAAAAGCTGCTAGAAAAGTCAGCGCAAAAACCTTTGTTGAGCAAGGACTCAAAGGGGTAGCTATAAAAGAGGCTATGGCAAAAGCAAGATTAAAAGCCATTGAAGAAGTTAAAATAAATCATCAACACTTAGCTCCTAAACCTCACTAAACAGCAGTATGCATCAAGAACTAAACAAGTAAATATAAAACGATGCAGTGAAACCAGCAATGATTCAAGGCAGCTGGCGTAGAACAAAACTGCACAAAATTACAGCTACAAACTATTGCAGACCATTTACAAACGACTACAGCTTGCCCCCGCTATTTTAACTATCCTATTTACATCAAGTTTGTACTTGGTTTGAGTAACTTATCTATGAGTTACTCTGATTTAAGCAACGCTTATTGAAATAAGTAAGGTGGTTAACATGACAATGAAAATAGCTTCTTCTACAGATAACTTCATGAACGTTCAGCCAGTTATGTCAAGCAAGCCTCATGGTGAACCACGTTCAGATTTAAATGATATTTTAACGCCCGAACAAAAAAACACCGTACTACAAGGTGTCGATGACAAAATAGCTGAACAAGTTGACAATGTGAAGTCGAATTATCAAACGGCTAAAGATATTGATTTGATGCAATCTTACTATCAACAGCAACAAAAACTCTTTGATATCTACTTACAAACAAGTATTGATAGTAATGTTGAAAACAGCTCAACTCCAAGTAATAAAAATACAAGTGCTGTAAGCAGTTTGACCAATACTTATGCGGAGTTATATCAACTGCATCAAAATATCAAAGAGGGTGTAGTGCAATTACCGGGGTTTGAAGTGCCAGCTAAAGACGTAAATATATTGCCAGTAACTCAGGTCAATCAGGCTGTTGTAAGTCCAAGTAATTCTGCCAACCAAGCATCATCACATAAACAAATGGGCGCTTATAATAGCTTAATGATGCCAAGTACCGCATCTTACGTACACTTAAGTGCATAAGTACTTTACCGCTCACTCGCTATAATTTGTTAAAGCCACGGTTAATAGTGCCATTATTGCTTAATCACTTTAAGTAAGTTTAATTCAAGTAATAGGCACTGTGGTAGCCATAACCAAAGCGTTAGTGCTACCACATAAGCAATATTCATATCATAAAATAGCCCAATTAGGCTCGCCACATAAATTACGGCTCGATTACCATACAACAGGTAATGACGTTTCTTTTCAATTGTCATAATAATCACCACTGATAACGGTACATAAACTCAGATAAAACAAGCCAAATTTAAACCTACTTGCTATACCTTTTTATCGACCGACACTAACAAAAAATAAGAATTAATTAGCTCGATATACGATTTTGACACTTATGCACTTTTAATTTTATTTAAAGCATCTATAAAGAACAATGCATTTATTAAGCCAAAAAATATTAATGGGTTAAATAGAATGGTTAATGTTATTTAAATTCGGCTCTATCTATGGTTCTAAAGGTAAGGTTTATCCGTGGTTCAAATACTTTTTTAGTCGGGGGTAATCTATGGAGCCAGTTTTTCTGAGTAGCGCCTTTCATTACTAACAAGCTGCCCGGTTTCAGTTGTAGGGCAACAACTTCTTTTGAGATCTTATGTTTAAAGGCAAACTTTCGCTCTGCGCCAAAACTTAGTGAAGCTATTGCGCCATTTTCTTTTAAATCTTGCTCGCCATCACTGTGCCATGCCATACCCTCTTCACCAGAGTGGTAGAGGTTTAATAGGCAAGAGTTATAAGTCTCATCGCTATGCTGTTCAACTAACCTTTTAAGTTTTAATAACTCTTCAGTAAACGGGATAGAGTGCTTAGTAACGCCTGAGTAGGTATAGGCAAAAGGTTTACCGTCAACAGTATCCGCGCACCAAGCAACTTTTCTTTTCGTTTCAATGAGTTTACCAAATACTAACGCTTGGTCACAGCGCCAAGTTATGTTATTAAGTAACCGATCAAAGTAGTAGTCACTATCACTAATCGGCATAATTTCGCCGTAGTAATTAACCTCACCATCGCTTGGTAAAATATTAAGCGGTTCATCGAGTAAAGCAGAAAATAAATCCATGATCTATTAAATAACCTTTGCTGTTGCTATCCCCTTAATTGCCCCAAGGGTTAGCTGGTCTTGATGCGGCAGCGCGTTCACGGGTTTTCTTAGCCTGTTTAATTCGCAACTCTTCGGCATCTTCTAAACTCAATTCTTTCGGTGGTCTTTGCTCAAGTCCTGATGGCACTATGCGGTCACGCGGTGGCAGTTCAAAGTTAGCATCATCGGCTTTTGGTAAGCTGTTATATTGATACATATAAAAGGCTTCAACTTTTTCTTGTGCCCATGAAGTTTTCTTTAAAAACTTTATGCTCGACTCAATACTGGCATTTTGCTTAAAGCAATTTAGGTTCATATAAGCCGCTAAAATTTCAAAACCGTAATGGTCAACTAAAGTCGTTAACACTGTTTCAAGGCTAGTGCCATGTAGTGGGTTATTTTTATAAATATCTTTATTGATCATTATTATTCCTAAACGGCCTAAATTGGCGAGTTTCTCTAGGTTTACTGTCACGAAGTAAGCTAATTATACCACTTGCAACTATGATGTCATGGCAAATCCTATTGCAATAAATAAAAAAGCCCCTTGTTTACTTTCTCAAGTAAGGTAGGGGCTGGTATTTTATCGCTTAAGTAACTAAATCTTTATTGAATAGACCTGACCTAGTCAAATAGCAACGCCATTAAGTTTGTGATCTTGTGGTGCACATAAAAAACAAATAGGACAACGCCGCCTAGGAGTATTTTAACCAACAAAAGTGAACAATATTTTATTGGCATGGTTGTTAATTTCCCCCCTACAAACATCCTTTCAAGAGCCTTTGATATTATTACCACAGGCTTTTTTCATGAATATTAAGTACTTATTGATTGACATGGCGTGTAATGTTATTGAATTGGTTGTTAAGTTAAAGTTAACAGATAAAGGGATAGGTAGGTTTTCTAAAACATACTCAATAGACCGCTATGTCTCTCAACAATAACCAATTAGCTTAGGAATAAAATAATGGAATTATCTAATGCATTTGTAGGTTTTAGTAGTACAGATATTGATGATTACAGGTTGATGCAAGCATGGAGAACTAACAATAAAATTGATTTGGACTTTAATGATTGTCAGTTGAATGATGCTTTAAATTCTGAAGATGAAGAATTTATAAAAGCAAAGTGTCGAGAGCGTATAAATATGGCCGATAAATATGTCATGCTCATTGGCAAAGATACAAAAAGCAAACATAAGTACGTTCAATGGGAAGCTGAAGTTGCTATTGAAAAAGGCTGCACCATTATATGTGTCAATTTAGATGGTTCACGTGAAATGGTAAGGGCTACTTGCCCAGCGGTAATTCGTGACATGGGCGCTATTTTTGTCGCTTTTTCTCCGAAGATTGTCGCCCATGCGATTGAAAGTTATAACATGCATGATAATTATGGCAATTATTACTTTAAAGATGAGCTATATGAAGAATTAGGATATTAAATTCGTCAGTGAACCTACAAAATGGTCTGCACTAATCAGCCAAAACGGTCACCTGATTACCTAAACTGAACTTTGGATAATGAATAAATACTGCGTATCCAGAGTTCAGGTTACTTAAGTTAAACGGCTATGTTAAGGAACCCAGGTAATAGCTTATTTAACTAAGCCACCAACGTTGAAGTGTGTATAATGCGATCAGTTATTCTCACTAGATAGACAAAAGATATGCTCGGCTACTACCTTCATACTATAAATGCCAAAAAAGCGCTGGAGGCCATTGCTCAAGGACTGTCCTGCGTTTTCCTCTCTACTGACCTGAATATTTCAGAGCAGGAATTTTCCATAAGTGACCAGGGGCTAATCCTCGACCAAGATAATCAACTTTCCATTAATGAACTAAAAAAAATAGTCAAGAAGACACAACGGATCTACCTCTGCAGCGATGGCGATATGGTTCCGCTGGAAGACCGCAGCTCTGGTTACTACAAACTCGTTCCTACAGCGGGCGCTCCACTGTTAGAAATTAGCGGTGTTAAGATGCATATATCCAAGGGTACTGACCCCTTTACTAGTGCTTCTGAGATGGCTCAACAAGCCGTGCGCAAGGGTGATAAGGTACTGGATTGCTGCAGCGGGCTGGGTTATGCGGCCATTGCTGCCCACCGACTAGGCGCAAGGGAAGTACTTAGCATAGAGCTAAGCCAAGAGGTAATAGGACTTCGAGCTCAAAACCCTTGGTCAAGCGATTTAGGTAACGAGGGCATTGAACAACGTCAAGGCAGTAGCTTTGAGCTGATAGGCACATTACCTACTATTTCCTTCGATTCTGTCATTCATGATCCACCACGATTCTCTCTCGCTGGCGAGCTTTATAGCGAAGAGTTCTACCGGGAAATCTTCCGGGTGCTTCGCCCAGGCGGACGACTTTTTCATTACACTGGCAACCCACACGTAGTAAAAAAAGGCAGTAGCTTTGTCGATGGTGTCATCCGCCGGTTAAAAGCGGCCGGCTTCAAGAACGTGGTAAAGGTCGAGCATCTGATGGGAGTCAGTGCGCAGAAAAAATAGCATAAAGAAAATCTGTTCATTAGCCACCGCTGTCCAGATTCACTTTCGGTAAAAAGAAGCTTTATAATGCTGACAATAAAGCTTAAGTAGGGATTAATAAGCAATTACTAAATAATAGCAAACCATTACCAAACAAAAACCAAACAGCTATCGAGCGATTTTAGAACAGTTATCAAGTAATCGTTAAATCATAAATAAGGCAGCCATTAATGTTTTCAACTTTTTTAAAAGCAAAACCCGTTATTGATGAAGCAAGCAAAGAGTGGATTTTTGATACTTTTTATTGGTCCATGCAGCAACTTGATGGCGATTTTTTCAAAAATAGCAGTGAGTTGATATTACCAAACAATAATTTTTACCCTGGTAGTTCAAGCAGTGTTGAAGAAATGGCTGGGACAATATTTTCCAATACCCTCAAATACACTGGCATGACTAAGTGGCCGCTAAAGCTAGTACCTGCTGATAACTTTAGGCAAAAACCTATGCCACAGTTATTTTTTCAGTCACCACTGCGTGGTGAAAGCGCTAAAATAAGTGCTTATGCAAACTCGAATGGAAGTTCAAATATCAGCTATAAAGTAGAAGGTGAGGCTGTAGCTCCTGACTTAGACACCAGCATAGACATTGCCTTTCACTCAAGTCAACTTAACCAACCACAAGATATGATTGCTTATTTAGTACAAATACAAGCGGGTATTTTAGTTAACCAACATGCCGTGCTTCCTTCTGATACTGATATCTCTAGAAAAGACGCTCCCGGTGGCAAAGACGCATTAGCGCAAACCATAGATTTAGTTGCTTGTTTTATGGGCTTTGGTGTTATTTTTGCCAATACTGCCTACCAATTTAAAGGCGGCTGTGGCTCGTGTAATAACCGTAATCTTAACCGGCAAGCCGCACTGCCAGAGTTAGAAACAGTTTATGCCTTGGCGTTATTTTGCGTAATAAAGGCTATTGATATTAAACAAGTAAAAAAAGAATTGAAGTCTCATTTATACAAACCATTTCGCCAAGCACATAAAGAAATAACCCTGTACTTACAACAAACAGCAAATACTGAGCATGCACAACTGCTCATTGCTAAACGCAACATTTAGGTTGTCATGCTGCCCAAGCATCACAATTGCCTGGAATATAATAAAAATCACTATTGAAAGACAATAGTGATTTTTATTATAACTAGGGATAAATCCCGCGCCAAAAAAACCTATTCTTGACTTAATTAACGCTGAAAAACAAAGCAAATTAATTTTTAGATTTTGCCTAAGAAGTGGTGATAGAATCATATTCTAACAAGCTATTAAATAAGGATATTAAAACAGCATTCAGTTTTACCCTGCCTATTTATCAAACCACCAAATACTCATTAATAAAGGAAATATAAATGAACTTTGTTCGTAAAATAACAACTATTGCTGTAACTGCTGCACTCGTTTCTTGTGCATCAACGCAAGTTGATAACACCCCTAAAAACCCTACTTCTGTTGTTACAGCAAAATTTACTATCAATGGCTTATACCTACCTGATCATCAAGGCACACAAACAGTTTATACCCGCGAAAATATGCGTGCGATAGATCAACAAGCAGAATTTGACAGTTTTTACATGGGTTGGGCTGATTACGATTACACCACAATCTTTAGAATTAATGACAACTTGTTGTGGGATGTAGACCATGATAAAGAAAGCTATCAAGAATGTCCGCTAAGTGGCTGTAATGATGTATTTTCAGAATTTATGGCTAAAACTCAAGACTCTTCAGATGAAGAGCAAGAATATGAAACTTATGAAGAAAGAAATTGTGAGGTTACCTTAGATAAAAATGACTTCACTGTTATAGCGACAAATAACACTCGCCAAATTGGTGGCTTGCCATCGAAAGAATACACCGCAAAGTGGACTACTGAATTTAAAGATAAAAATGGCAAAGTAGACCTTAACTTACTGCAATTTGTATTTTGGACAACAACACCAACAGCAGAAATTAAAAGTGCCTGGAAAGTTCACCAAAAAGCCACTGATAATTACCTTAATACAGTCGGCGATAATAACGTTTTAGTACGCTTATTAGGTAAAGATGGCTACAAAGCAATCAGTGCTTTTAGTGGCGACATTGAAAAAATCGATAAAGCGCAATTTAATGAGATCACTAAAAAACTGGCAACCATTAAAGGGTATCCACTATCAATAAAAATGGAATGGTTCCAAAAGAGTGAAGCTTGCCCTGTTGCTAAGAAAAAACGTGCTGACAATGCCGTAGATTTTTCTCAAGGTTTAGGAAATGCGGCAAGTAGCTTCTTTGGTAATATAATAAAAGATGAAGCCGATAAAGTGGTCGATGGTGTAGTAGCTGAATGGCAAAAAGATGCCCGTGTACGTTACATTTATGAAGTAACTTCAGTATCTGAAAAGCAAATCCACGATAGCCAATTTAATATCCCTAACGGTTATAAAATAGAAGACAGACAGTAAAGCGATACCGCTATAATATTGAGCAGTGTTCGTATCTTAATATAATAGCGGTTAATTACCACTAAATGGCATTGATAAAACAATGAGGTGAAACGACTTTCATGAATTACGATGAATTTAATAAATTTTGTGGCAGCTTAACGGCAACAACCTACGTAATGCAATGGGGCAACTCACATGTTTGGAAAGTTGGTGGTAAAGTCTTCGCTATTGGCGGTTGGACAAAAGATAAAAAATCGGCATTTACGTTTAAAACCTCAATAATAAATTTCAATTTTTTAAGTGAGTGTGAGGGTTATAAACCTGCCCCCTACTTTGCTAATCGCGGGATGAAATGGATACAACAATTCGATAGTGAACCAACAAAAGATGAAGAGTTACAATACTACCTTAGCGAATCTTATCGATTAGTTTCTCTTGGCTTAACAAAAATAAAACAAAACAGCTTGGTTTAAATCAAAATTAAAATGTGGCGATTTGCTCTCTCTCTTATTAAGCTTACAAGCTGTAATTGTTCTGCCTGCATTTGCTTTGCTGCCTTGTAGGCTTACTTTGCACAAAAATCACTAACCGTGTTTAATAAATAGAATCCCTTCCCCTACAGGCACTAGAGTTAGAGGCTGTAGTTGTGGTCAAGCATCCTATCCTTGCAAGTTTACGTCTGAAGAAGGTATTGGAGATGCTAGAAATGAGAACCCTTTACCTGCTTAATTGCACAAATTAACTCAAACTAATCCACATGTATTACTTTGAGAGCTTACATTGGTGTATATGATTTAATAAATCACCTTTATATTGGCTGTACTCTTTTACAATAGGTAAAATTTTTATTCCCATTGGTTTAGCCAACTTTTCAACTAACTGATTATGTAAGTTAACGCTAACTATTTTGATGAAGTAGAGTTTAACAACCAACTCTTCTTGCTCTTCTGCGGACAGTTCTTTTCCCTTAGACACCTGATGAGCCTTTTCAATCCAAAAAAGGTAAGCATGCCGAGTCTCACTATCGCTCATTAGAGTGAGTCGACTAATTCTATAATGTAATTTATCATATAAAATAAGATCATTGTCCAGTATCGATAACATAAGCAGCTGTAAACCCGCGATAATTTGACCAGTACGTCTTGAAATTTTTTGTGATACCTGCAATGCATTTATCAAATACTCTTTAGCTAAAATATACTCTTCTTCTATTATCGCCATGTTTCCTAATGAGTTATAAATAGAACCTATAAATATTTCATCATTATGTTGTTTTGCTAATTGTAAAGCGTGAGCAAAAGTTGCTTTGGCCTGACTATATTTCTTCAGATACTTTAAGCTCGTTGCTTTACTGATGAGTAAGCTTATTTTTTGTTTATAGTTTTTAATCCCTTGATTAAGCCCGCAGTCAAATAACCAGATAGATTCTTGGGGGTACCCTGACCGGCGTAAAAATATGCCCAAACTACTTAACAAAGAAACAAATTTATCGGTTTCTGTCTCTAACTCTGGATAGGCGAGCATTAACCGTACAGTACTTTCAACTTGCTTTAAATCATTAAGACTAATGGAAGCTCTTAATAGGTTTTGATGCCAAGTTAATTGATTATTAATACTTAACTGATCAATTTCATTCAGGTACTTTTTAAGTATTTTTGAAGAATTGGAAGGCTGAACACCTAAGTAATCTTTTGCCTCAGCTAATTTTTCCAATAAAACTTCTGAGCTAAACTCGGCACTTGCCGCATGAGTCACAAAGAGAATAATGAAAATAGTGAGTAGTCTAAGCATAATAACAAATATTGATGTAATAGCTTTCATATAAGAAATCGATTTGTTGTTTATGACGTTATTTAAGCTTTTCATCCAGCGCCAAAAGAGTCAAATACAGTTCAGATTATAGCAGGTCATAATGCTTTATCTAGAAAGCTGGCTCTGATCACAAAAAGAAAGTTCATCGTTTTAAATAAGTCATACTTCTCGTCGGTTATTACTTAAGATAATAGCGGTAATGACTAAATTATCAATATGCAAATCAAAGGTACACTTAAAGGACGTTAGCTGTGAGATCAAAACATGGCATACCTGATAACCATGAAAACCTGATCGGCTTTACCCGTGTTATCATAGACTTTACTTTTAAAGATATTATATTTGATGTCATTGTTACTTTAGAAAGTAGCGGTAAAGGTTTAGGCCAACAGTTGATGAATTTGCTCAAATCTCATCAAGCAGTAAAACATTTCAAATTATATTGTTTACCTGATACGGAATCGTTTTATGCTGACTTGGGTTTCTCTACTGATGTTGGTGGTATAAAGTTAATGCGCTGTATTAATGACTAACATGTCGTTTTTTGATACATAAAATTTACATAAAAAAGGTTAAGTCCGTCAATGGAAAATATTTTTGCCCACTACGGGATAGATTGGTTAGCAATATCGTTAAGTTTATATGGCGCTTACCTGCTGGGTAACAAAGTTAAAGTAGGTTTTATTGTCTTTGCCATATCTAACGTTTTTTGGTGTGTTTTTTATGACTAGCTACGGCATGTCCTTAGGAAATCTCGCCTTTTTATTGCTTAACATTAGGGGGTATATTCATTGGAAGAAAGTAAGCTTTGAGCAAACAGCAGATTATGTCAACAACTAAAAACAACTCTACTCAGGCAAAGCACTGTTTAGCCTTGGTAAAATATTCTCAATACTAACAATTAAAATTCATTCAATTTGGCCCATACTGCCACCAATTAGTATGGCGTTATATGTAAGGAAAATAATATGTCACAAGCTAACAATAATAAGGTACTCATGTCCTCAGTTTCAGGCGCTTTATTTGGCGCGGGTATTGCCGGAATATTCATGGCTTCATATTTTTTTATAGACCAAATGGTGTTTAATAATGCCCACGACTATGCAATATTTTATTTAATCTCTGGCGCTATCGCGATTTTTGCCTCAACAGAGATAAAAAAAGTTAATAAATAAATGCTACCCTGCGCACATAAGTAAATTATGTAACTGTTCAGCCGTTATACATATTGGAGAATAAATTGAATATTCTACTGGTCAGTGGTAGCCAAAGAGACAACTCAAAAAGCTTTGCTGTAGCACAATATCTACAAACTAACATATTGAATGACATACAAGAAATTGACTCAACAATACTCGATTTATCACGATACCCTTTCTTATTAGATCATTATGGCATTGCTAAAGACGATACCGTTAGAAAGGATTCAGGTAAAGATGACGCTACTGCCTTAGCCAATAATAAAGATGAAGTTTTAAGTCAGTTATATGCTTGTGATGCTGTGGTATTTATAGCACCTGAATGGGGCGGTATGATCCCCCCTGCCCTAGTAAACCTATTACTGTTAACCGCTAATGGCTCTGCCAATGGTTTACCACTAGGCCACAAACCTGCTTTTGCCGTAGGAGTTTCAGCTTCTGGCGGTGGTAGTAATCCTATTTCGTTATTAAAGGGTTATGCGGCAAAAAACAGCCACCTTACTTGGTTGCCCTTACATGCCATCATTCAAAATGTTGATGATTTTTTAACGCAAGATTGGGCGCCACAATTGCATAGTAGGTTCTCGCAGGTACAATCACGTTTACTGGTTGGTTTAAAGAGCTTAACTATTTACGCCAAGCAATTATCTAGTGTGCGAGAAGAGTTAGTTGAGCTATCGAAAGTGCATCCATTTGGCCAGTAGCTGATTACAGAAAATAAGATAATAAAAAAGTGTGTAAAGCACTTTTTTACAGCAAACAATTATAAAGAGTGTAATGTGAAAAAGCTAATTGGCTATGTGTTTTTAGTTTTATCCTTTCTGGTTTGGGCCGTTATTGCAACCTTACCTTTTATGGATATTTCTGCAAGTGAAATGGCTACCGCCACAACTGTATTGGTCATTTCTGGTGAGGTGTTATTTCTGCTCGCAATCGCCTTATTAGGCAAAGAAGCCTGGCTAAAAATCAAAGCTATTTTTATAAGTAAACAATAACCAGGAAATGTTTTAAATAAGTGAACTTCAACGCCTAAGGTTATGTTCGTACTTATCTCCCCAGAAACTAGCGCTTCCAAAGCACATTTACTAACGCGCCTACCATAATAAAACTACCACCAATAATGGTAGTCAATACCGGTACTTCACTAAAATACGCCCAACCAATAAAGACCGAGAATAACACTTGTACATACGAGTATGCTGTCGCTTTACTGGCATCAGCGCTATTGAGTGCTTTGGTCAAACCTACTTGACCTACTTGGGTGAAAATGCCAATTAATATCAACAAGCCTGTCGCCGCTAAACTTGGCACTACAAAATCACTGCCCAGCATTATCATGGAAATGGGCAAGGCAACCAGTGGGAAATAAAAAATAATAACTGAGCTATCATCGGTTTTAGTTAGTTTTTTAATAATGATATAAGCAACCGCACTACCAAATGCGCCCAATACGCCAGCGCCAATACTTAACCAGGGATAATGTACATGGCTATCTAGTTGCAGATTCGGTTGAATAATAATAAAGAGGCCAATTAAGCTAATAACAATACAGGCGATAGTTGAACGCTGTATTACTTCTTTTAAAAAGAACAATGCTAACACTGCGGTAAATACTGGGTGCAGATATTGTAATACCGTTGCTTCAGCTAAAGGTAGTGTTGTTACCGCATAATAAACAAACATCAATGCAAAAGAACCAACAGTACCGCGCGCTATCAGCAGGATTTTATTATGCCCCCAGATGGAAATTTTTTTACGCTTAATGTCTGCATAACTAATAATGCCTGACACTATGGCCCGAGCGGCAACAATTTCCAATACCGGTATACCTAAACCACTAACCTCTTTCACACAAGCTGCCATTAGGGCAAAACCCAAAGCCGAGATCAACATATACCAAACGCTCATTGGCAGTGAATTTTTAATGGTAGTGAACATTTACTAGGGTACTCGAGTAAGTAAGAAGGTGAGTTAACTTGGTGATTAGGCGCTATTCTACCTGATGAAAGCTAATAAAAAAGACTTTAGGTCAATTAACCTTAAGCCCTATGATTTATCAACAGATTGAACTAAGTTAAATATTCGCTAACTCACTTATTTTTAAGTAAACCCTAGTAGCTAATGCTGTATTCAACCGCAACTCTACGACCGGAGCCGAAGAATTGATTACGATACTTTTCCCAAACCACTTCCTTATTCATTTGTAAAACCAGTGGTTGATATTCTTCATTGAGCAAGTTGTCTACATCAAAAGTTATACGACCAAATTCAGTATTAAAGGTAGAGGTTGATTCAACCAAAGTATAACCATCAGAGGGTGACTCGTAGAAACTATAACCTTCAGGCCCTTCAGCTACATTTTTTTCACAATCGCCAACTTAGTTTGCTTGAAGACGTAATGCGGCAATTTCATTAAATTGATAATTAGCATAAAGCCAACATCAGACTCGCTAGTTCCCGAAACCGTTTGTGAGAAACTCTAACCGGTATCAGATAACTCACTAACAAAGGCTTCTGCGCCCATAGTAGTTTGCATTTCTACATTGGCAGTCGATTTTTTGGTAATGACATTGATGATAGCGCCCGCTTCACCATAACCGTACATAGCACTAGCACCTTTAATGACTTCGATGCTTTCGATAGTATCAACTGAAATTGACTGTAAATCACGACCGCCGGCACGCAAGGTCGTTGAAATTTAAACCCCGTCAATCATGACAATCGCTTTGCCACCACGGAAGTTTTGTCCAAAAGTCGACATGGGTTCTGTACTTGGCGAAAAGCCCGGCACTAAATTAGAAATAACTTCGCTTAAATTACGGGCCACAGCTTTTTGTAAGGCTAAATCTTCTTGAGAAACGATAAAAACCGAGTTTGCAGTGTCAGACAGTTCCTGTGCAAAAGGAGAAGTTGTGATAATAATTTTTCAATATTGTCAGATTCTGGTGAAGTCTGCTGAGAGGGTTGCGAGAAAACAGGTGTGACAGCGAAAGCCGCAGTTAATGCTGCAGTAACAGCAAGGTTTACAATGGATAAATTCATGTTAAAAACACGTAAACTAAGTAGGAATAATAATCGTTACTATTTAGTACATTGATACAAGTCCATTACACCATTAGTTACAACTTTTAACACTATTAATAGAACATATTGATCTATTCACCGTTTTACATGTTTAAACTGCTTTGTTTTTGTTTATGTTCTGCTCGCTACTCCCTGAATACATTGGCTATTAATTTTTACTGAGTATTCTTTGTCCATCATTAAAACACCTCATTTGTCATACAAATAGAAAATATAAGATATACAATATATTGATTATTGTTTATGATGTTTTTCGCTACAAAGTTCGCTTAATTTATAACCATAGGTTTTTCAGACCTTTTTTTGTAGCTAGTTCAAAAACAAAAACAACAAATCATTGATATCCAATACTTTTATAGTGAATTCTCAACTTACGGATAAGATAAGTAGCTGGCTATCAAACAAAAAATATAATAATAACCAAGGATAGAAAATGAGTCTCATCAACAATAAAGTCATGAGTCTGTCTATGTTAATGATGTTATGTGCATCGTTAACTGCTGTAGCGGGAAAGCAAACGCCTAATAATGGTTTAGCTAAAGAATTAAAAGTTAAAACAAGCAAACAGTCGACATCTGCAACACAAAAAACAACGGTTAAGGGAAATACCTTAGCAAAAAGTCTACTAAAAAGTCGAAATGCTAATCCGTCTCGCTTGAATGCTGCAAACCAAGTTTGTGCCATAGACGAAAACGGTCAAGACTGGGATAAATTACAAAAAAAGTTAAACAAAGAACTTAAGCAAAGAACTTTGTTTGCAGCAAAATCAATAAAATCATTTTCAACCAGTCGTATGAGTAAAAGCAGCACCTTCGCTGCCAATGCGGGTGTAGCCGACAACGGTGTTGCTGGACGTTATTATGTTCCGGTAGTTTTTCATGTTTATGGTGAGATGTTCACCTGTGATGATGCGACACAAAGCTGTTTAACCGACGCTAAAATAGTTGATGCTCTGCAACGCTTGAATGAGGATTTTCAAGGAACCAATACTCAAGATGGTCCTATTGCTCCGCAGTTTCAAGCTATTCGTGACAACTTAAATGTTGAGTTTGTCTTAGCAAAAAAATCTCCAACTGGCGCTGATACTACAGGTATTGTGCGCTATGGCCGTGAGCAAGCAGGTTACGGTAATGGCAGTGGTGCAGATGCTGAAATTTCAGCTGATGCTTGGGATAATTTTAAATACATGAACGTTTATATTATGAACGACTTGTATGATGATGGCTCAACCAATAACTCCGGCGTTGCTTGGTATCCTGATATCAATATGACTCAGGCCAATACTTCTCGTGTGGTTTACAACGGCTGGTATGTTGGTGACAATACTGATGAAAACTTCCGCTCGGTATTAACTCATGAATTTGGTCATTGGCTTAATTTACCTCATACTTTTGCTGGTAATAGCTGTTCATTAGCCAACGAAACTTTTTGTGGTTTAACGGGCGATAGAAGTTGTGATACCCCACAAATGTCTTTATCAACCGACATGTATGAAAACTCGAAAAACTGTCTTGGTCAAGCGACCAATACCGAGAACTTCATGCACTATACCAGCAACTATGCCATGTTCACTCAAGGCCAAGTAGCTCGTATGACTGCAGCCTTGCATGGTGACGCACGTTCGACTCTTTGGTCAAACGACAACCTAATTGCTACCGGTTTAACTGCTTACACTAGCAATGCAGATCATCCATGGGATGGTATTTCAGGTACTGATAATGGTCCAACAGGTGAAGTTATCGCCAGCTTTGACAATTTATCAGCTGAAAAAGATGCGGTAGATACTTTTGTTGTAGATGCTCCTGCTGGCACCGAAGCGTTAGCATTCTACCTTTCAGGTTATAGCCAAGACCCAGATATGTATGTATCTGCTGGCCAAGCCCCAACCCAGTTAGCTGATGGTTCATGGCAGGCAGACTACATTTCATTTTTGTCTGCAGCAACACCAGAGTTTATTGGCGTATTAGGTCCAAAAACAACGGATTCATATCACGCTACAGTGCATGCTTTTAGCGCTTATGATCAAGCTAACTTACAAGTTTTAGCGGTTGAAGATCCTTTATTGGCTGCAGGCAGTAAACGTTACCACGTAATTAAGCAAGCTGGCATATGGTCTGCTGCAGGTGTAGCGCCGAAAGAGTATCAGTTTACTATCCCTGATAGCGCCGAGAAAGTAGTGATTGTTTTTGCCGGTGCTTATGGCGGCGATCCAGATATGTATGTTAGCCGTAATAAAGTGGTTGATACTCAAGCAGCTGACTGTGCGCCATTTAGCGCGGCTAAACTAGCTGAGTATTGTGAGTTTGCCCAAGGTGGAACTTTTAATATATTAATCGACCCATTTGCCGAATATTGGGATGGTGAATTACATGTTTATTATGAAACGAGTGATGACAGCAACCAACCACCTTTCGCTAACACAGCGCCTACTTACCAAGCAATGCTTGATCATGAAGTACACTTTAAAGGTGATTCTTCAACAGATGTAGATGGCAGTATCGTTAGCTACCTTTGGGACTTTGGTAATGGCGAAAGCAGCACTGAAGTTAATCCAGTTCATGTTTATAACCAACTAGGCCAGTACAATGCGAGTTTAACGGTTACAGATGATATGGGCGTGAGTAGTACGACTAATACAAGGGTTGATATCACTTTATATAATCCAAACGATGCGGTTTTATGTGACGGCTGTAGTCGAGTATATTTAACTGAAGAAATTGGTTTATCTGCGGCTAAAGGTAGTGAACCACGTACTTATAAATTCAGCATACCAACGGCTGCATCTTTAGTTGTAATTGAAATTGTTGCTGGTTCAAGTGGCGATCCTGATTTACACGTTAGTCAAAATAAAGCGGTATCTATTGACTCATTTACTTGTCGTCCTTGGGAAGGTCCTGGCGCAATAGAGAGCTGTCAGTTTACTGAAGGTGGCATATTTAATGTCATGATTGACCCTTTTGATGCTTACAGTGATGTCACTTTCAAAGCTTATTACGACATCAGAGATGATGCTGACCATTCAATGCCTAACGAGTTGCCAATTGCCCAAGCAGGTGCAAGTTATACCGGTTTTACTGGTAATGCCTTATTGCTAAGCAGTGCAGGTTCAATGGATGAAGATGGTCACATTGTTAGCTACTTGTGGAACTTAGGTGACGGTAATACTAGTGACTTAGAAAATCCTGAACATAGTTACGCACAAGCAGGTCAATACAACATTAGCTTAACGGTTACCGATAACGACGGTGCAACATCTAGCGCAACAGCGACAGTTATTATTAACCCAGCCGGTGATATGGATGGTGACGGGGATGTTGATAGAGATGATATACGCGCTTTATCTTTAGCAGTACGTCGCGGTGAACAACTAGACCCTGCTTTTGATATTAATGGTGACGGTGTTGTTAACTCACGTGATGTACGTGCAATGCGCAGTGTTTGTTCATATGAGCGTTGTTCTTCGATTGCACCACCACCTGAACCACCAACAGCAGTTGCTACTGGCAATGACAACGTCGAGCAATTCCAAAGCATTAGTTTTAGTAGCAATGGTTCAAATGATAACTATGGACGCATTGTTAGCTACTCATGGGATTTTGGTGACGGTTCAAACAGTAACCTAGCAAATCCTAGTCATGAATATCAACAAGTGGGTAGTTACAGTGTGGTATTAACGGTAACTGATAATGATGGTATGACCGCCACTGATACTATTGCCCTTAATGTAAATTACGGCGCTTTAGTAGATAGCTGTGCAAGTCAGCCAGCGTTTACTGATGGCACATTAGAAGCTGGCAGTGTTACATGTTTGGGAGATGACAGCCGTCAAAGCTTCTCTGTTCCTGAAATAAATAACCATAACAGTGTCGCGATTACTGTTGCGCACGGTACTGGTAATTTATCACTGTATTATCGCAATAGCGGCTGGGTAAATCTTAATAATGCCAGTTTTGATGCCTCTTCTACTGACGCAAATAATCAAGCATGTATCTACCTTGAGCTAGATGCTGACCTTGATTACTGGAGCTATATTGAGCTTACAGGTGCCAGCTCTGGTGCAACTATAGTGGTTGATTTTGATACTCAGGGTTGTCGCCCGGCTCAGTAATTACAAAATTAACATTATAAAAATAAAAAGAAGCCAGTCGCAAGGCTGGTTACTTTTAAAAATAACGAATAAATAAATTATTAATAACAAAACTAAAACAATATAAAGGAAAAACCATGAAAAAATTTATCGCTATGCTTACTTTACTGATCGGCTTTAATGCTAATGCAGGCTTATTAACTATTGACCTTTCAGCTGATGAAGTTTCAGTAGGCGAGTCAGTATTGGTTACTATTAACGCACAAGATTTTGACGCAACTGATTACTTTTCATTTGATTTCAATTTTAACAGCGCTGTGATGTCTTATGATGATTCATCATTAACTAGTGAGCTAACTTTAGCTGATAATGATCCTATGTTTAATGGATTATCAGCAATGGTAGAAAATTATGGCGTATTTTTCGAATTTGCTACAGATGCATCATGGGCAGAAGGTAACTTTGTCTTAGCAAGTTTTAATTTAATTGCTGATTCAGAAGGTTTCACGGACTTCTCAATAACTGACTTCTTTAACCCGTCAACATTTGATGATTACACTATCGCTTTTTCTGGTGCAAGTTCAGTTAATGTGAACCCTGCTGTTGCGGTATCTGAGCCAAGTGCTGCATTTATGATGATGTTAGCTGGTTTTGCTTTAGTTAGCAGCCGTCGTAAAACTAAGTAACTCATCACATATATAGCGAAGTAAACCGCTGAATTAATACTTAAATCAGCAGCTAAATATGCAATGTAATTTAGCACTATAGAATGTATTTTATTAACCGAAAAAGTTGTTTGGGCAGCTTTATCGGTTCATAGATACTCCTACCTGAAAACTATAAAATTCATATAAATCAATTAAAAATCAATTAAAACAACAAAAATTGAAACAGGTCTCACAATGAAAATATTACCTAAAAAGTCGCTACTTGCTAGCGCACTATTATTGTCGATGAATATCGCCAATGTGCAAGCTGTAGAAATGTGTGGAGAAAAAACATTGCCACGTCAAGGCGAAGTTCCAGCTAACGAAATGCACTGTATTACCGATTATGGCCATTACTTATATGTCGATGTTCCTTATGATAATAGCGATGTAACCATTACTACTTCTGGTGGTACTTTTACCGGCTCTGATGCTGATATAAGCCTTTATCCAGGAACTTGGTGGGGCGACGGCGCTGTTGAAGCGAGTAGTACTAACCCAGATACCAACGATGAGAGTATTTCATTTGTATCACACGCTGGTAAACGTTACTTTCACATTGGCGGCAACATTCAGCAAACCAGTATAATTGTTAATATTAGCGGTGGTGATATTCCAGAGCCACCACCACCTATGGGTGATTATATTGTTTACCCAAGCCAGATTACCGTAGATGTTCCTGCAGCACTTATTACTTCTAAAGCCCAGTATGGCGCTAGCATTAGTGAAATTTTAGCCTCAGACTATAATGGTTTTAAAGTTATTGCCGGCGCTACAATTGATCCCATCACAGATGTTGCTCAAGCCATTCATTATCTTGCTGGAGCAGATGATTTAGCTGATCCGGATCTTAACCAATTATTATACTTTTTAGCCTCTTATAAATATTATTCTGAGCAGATGACAGACTCAGAAGCACAAGCTTTAAGTACCGCATTATTAGCTGTTACCCAAATGACCGATTTTGTCAGTCCTGCCGGCAGTGTCATACAAGAAGGTTATGCTTATGCATTAACAAACCTTGAGCGTTACTCGGGCGCAGCATTTTATAAAGATCAGTTACCGCATTTATTAGGCCTTATTCAATACTATTCATTGCAAAGTAACCCATTCTCTATCAGCAATGGTGGTGATACCACGATGGCATTAATGGGTGCTATTGCTTCTGCCGCCTATTATGGTGATGCACCAGTTAAAGCCACATATAACGAGAAAATGTTAGATGTATTATCTGTTATGCGCTCATTTGTATTTTTAGGTGAAACTTCACTTGATATGCGCTGGTCTACAGAAGATGACAGAAAATGGATAATGCCTCATTCGTTTAATGCTATGGGCAAAATTTCAACTATTGCTACCGATGAAGCCAAAGCTCGTTTTGATAGCACTATTTTAGAGGCGCACGGTAAAGTCACTGGTGACATTTCACAAGAAACGGCTAGCATTATTGTGACTAAAAACTACCTAGATAACGCAGGACGTAGTTGTGAAGCAGGTGATGCATTATTTGGTAGCTGTATTGTGCCACCTAAAGTAGAAGATATTTTAACGGTAAATCATGCTTGTACTGATAACATTACCATACGTGCACAAGCTACAATTAGCCCAGCAACGCTTGCGCAATCATGTGCTGATATGGCACTTCAAGAAAGTGAATTTCATGCCTTCTTTGATACCGCAGGCATTCCCGTAACCGGCGATTTGAATGAACATATCGAAGTAATAGCTTTTGCTAGCCCTGAAGATTATGAAAAATATGCTGGCGAATTCTTTGGTATCAGTACTGATAACGGCGGCATGTATTTAGAAGGCACACCAACAGCTCAAGGTAACCAAGCTCGTTTTATTGCCATGCAATGTCCTGACTCTTGGCTTGGTGGCTCATGCCAGTACATTGATCAAATATATAACCTAAGACATGAGTTTACTCATTACCTTGACGGTCGTTATATTAAAGCCGGTTCTTTTGGTGATTTTGATTATTCCGTAGCTTGGGCTGAAGGTATGGCTGAATATATGGCTATGGGTAAAGATCATGCCCGCACCTTAAACACGTTAAAAGGTGAAACGATTCCTCCTTTATATAACATCGTATTTATGGATTATGAATACGATAACTTATATCAATGGGGCTACTTTGCCATGCGTTATTTAGGTGAACAGCATAAAGACGATTTAAACCTTATCGTTGCTGCCTTACAATCAGGCAATAACAATGCCTATGTCGCTAAACTTAAAGAAGTAGTACTGCGCACAGATTCAGGCTTTGAAGCTTTTGTACTAGCAAACTCTGAAGCAGTGGCGCCAGTTGCTGCAGAAATGCCAGCAGCAGATACCATCGGCAGTTGTAATTTACTCCAACAATATCCACGTTATTTTGATGCCAGTAAAACTAACTTTACCTTTACTAATACTACCAATACGCCAGTTTCACTATTCTGGGTAAATAGCACAACGGGTGAAGCTAACTTTGGCAAAAACTATAAAACCTTGAACCATGGTGATACTTACACATCAGCTAGTTGGACAGTAGGCGATCGCATGATGTTAAGTGATAACAACATGAATTGTTTAGGTGTTGCTGTAATGGCAGAAAATGATAATACCTTCACCATTGAAGCTGATTTAGTGAAAGATGTTATTGTTGAGGAAATCCCTGAATTAAATCAAATGGGTAGCTGTGAATTAGCACAACCTCATTTAATCATGAACGAATCTCATGAATTCACCATTACCAATACCTCTGACACGCCAGTGCGTTTATTTAGAATTGATAATACTACCGGTGAAATCATCACCACCAGTGGTGCTAATGACTTTACTCATGGTTACGGTGTATTAGCACCAGGGGCAAGTTATAATAACGATGTTTGGTATGGTGATCGCCGCTTAATGGTTACTGACAGTAATTTAAATTGCTTAAGTATTGGTGTATTAAATAATGCAGTAAGTAGCTTTACTGTTGATGAAGCTACGGTGGCTAAAGCCGCTACCCCAGAAGTTATCCCTGCTGCAAATGTTATTGGTAGTTGTGAGTTAAAAGCGCCACATTTGGTTGGGCCTTTTGAAAGTGACTTCTCCTTTGTTAATAACAGCGATCACACTGTGCGAGTTTATCGTGTAGATAATGTTACTGGTGAACTGAGTGAGAGCTTTGGTTTTACCACGCTAGCCAAAGGTGATACTTACGACAGCACCTCAACATGGAAATGGTTTGGTAATCGTCGTGCCGCTATTACAGATGAAAGTGGTAATTGTGCCGGTGTCGCTGTGATGACAGAAGAAGATACTAGTAACGATTATGAAATTACTAATGTGCTTTTTGATGTCGATGTACCTGATGCTGTAATTGGCGATATGGATGGCGATGGCGATGTTGACAGAAATGACATGCGAGCGTTTTCTTTAGCGATTCGACGTGGTGAAACATTACCTATATCATTTGATTTAAATAAAGATGGTATTATCAATTCACGCGATGTTAGGTTAATGAGAGGCATCTGTACCTACAACCGTTGTAGTGCAACACCACAGTAGCCGTTTGATATGGTAGCAATGTTAACTAATTAGACATTAATAAACATTGCTGCTTTTTTGCTATATAGTATTTTCTGTTAAACATTTACAGTTAAATTACGGTTATAAAAAAGTGGCTATTATTAGCCACTTTTTTATTTTCTACTTACAGTTAATTTATTTCGCGATACTTAATAACCTAAACTTGTCAGCTTTTCACGGATAGCTTGATATCGTTGCTGCTCACAACTTCCGAACCCTGATAATTGCCTGACTTTATTACGGCCAAATAATGGCACTGTCATGCCAGCAAAAAATCGGCTGTAACTCTCAAGAGATAAAGGCTGGTTAATCTTACCCGAAAGTCGCTCGGCTAACTCAGTCATCCCCTGTTTTATCACTTCATCACTTGGCCATGGTATTTTCGCCTGAGAGTGCTCTAGCACTGCGACTTGTCCACGACAAACACTGCAATGTCCACATTGATAATTGACAACATCTTGAGTAAAGTCTTGGTCATCAAAGTACTTAGCTAAGTTAGCCGTTAAACAGCTGCTTAGTTGAAAAAAACGTACTAAGGTAGCAATACGTTTTATTTCTTTTTCTTCATTTTCTTTAAAGTAATCACTTAAGGTTTGGCACAAGCTAGGGTCTGCTAACTCATTAATATTTATCTTAAACACCTCAGTCATGCCTTTAGTTTCAAGTACTATAAGTTGCTGCTCTTGCAAATATTCCAGCGCAGCAATAACCCTATTTCGCTCGATACCTTTATCTTGTAATAAGGTATCAAAATTTAAACTACCCCAGATTTTTTTAAACTCGGTAGCATTAAAAATACGCTGGAGAAAATCTTTGCGTTGCTCATTAAAACTATTGATTATTTCATCTTTTGGCTTTAATAATTTAATTTTAAAGTCAGCAAAATAGGCATATAAGGGTTCAATAACGCCAGCTAATTCTAACTGTACCAATAAAGTTTTCAGTGGTAATTGTTTGATGTTGACAGCATTCGATAATTGCAAAATCTGCAACTCCCACTTGCTATCATAGGAATTACTGACCACTTCATCTTTGATAGCATTTAGCATCATTTCGATGCCAGCATATTCTGGGGTATCACCATAAACAAAGTTTTCCACGGTATTTAAACCATCAAGGTTTGCTAAAGTAAAACAATTTGATGGCTGTCCATCTCGCCCTGCCCGTCCTATTTCTTGGCTGTAATTTTCAATGGATTTTGGCAGATCATAATGAATAACAAAGCGGATATCACTTTTGTCTATGCCCATACCAAAGGCGATAGTTGCGACAATCACTTGAATTTTCCCCGCCATAAAGTCTTGTTGAATCTGACTGCGAGTATCACTATCAAAACCCGCATGATAAGCACAGGCATTAATGCCTTGTTGCGATAAATATTGTGCAACCTTTTCAGCACTATGTTGCAAGGTAACATAAACAATGCCTGCGCCTTGATGAGCGTTAATAACTTGCTCGAGTTGTTTATTCTTATTTGATTCAGCTACAGGCAAGACAGTTAAATCAAGATTTGACCGATAAAAGCCCGTTTGCACAATATGTTCGTCTCGAATAGCAAACTTAGCGGCCATGTCCATTTTTACTTTACGCGTAGCCGTAGCGGTAAGTAATAATACCAAGGGAATTTTTAACGCTTGGCAGTAACTCGGTAGTTTTAAATAATCGGGTCTAAAGTTATGACCCCACTCAGAGATACAATGTGCTTCATCAACCACTAACATAGACACAGGCACAGATTCTATAAATTGTCGGAACCTTTCATTTTTGAAACGTTCTACTGACACCATCAAGACTTTAATATCACCATCACGAACACTTGCCATCACGGTTTGCGCTTCATTGCCTTTTAAGGTCGAATCAATGCTAGCGGCTTTTATGCCTTTGCTAGCAAGAAAAGCCAATTGATCTTTCATTAAGGCTAATAATGGTGATACCACTAAGGTTAAATGTGGTAAATGCAACGCGGTTAATTGATAACACAAGGATTTACCTGAGCCCGTTGGAAAAATGGCTAAGGACGACTGACCATTTAATAATTGCGAAATGGTTTGTTCTTGTCCTGGACGAAAGCCATCAAAACCAAAGCTTTTTTTGAGTAATGGCGTTAAGTCTCTCACTTGCCTGATTTGCTGAGTCATTGGTTGAGCTTGCTGGCCGAATGTTGGGTTATTCATGGGTATTATCACATTAAAGGTAGTCATATATTCATCTGTTCATCATACCTTGCATCTACAGGGAATACTCAGACCTACCCATTTAAAATATTAAAATAGCGCTTTATGTCGATTCAAAGGCAAATAATGTCAGTTCAAATAAAGTACACCGACAAACCCTCTCTAATTCGCTAAATTTATCCCATCAACAGACAAGTGTCACAATGATTAAACATATAAAATTGCACATATAACACATAATAATTAACAAAACATAAGGGATTAACCAATGAGAAAGTTATCACGAACAATAACGAGTCTATTTGCTGGCCTTAGCTGCATAAGTAGCCTAAGTGTCCAAGCCATAGATTTACGTATAGACAATGTTCGCTTGTATCAAGCCGAACAAAGTACTTTTAGCCAGCCAAGTACTCTGTATATTGAGGATGGCAAGATTGTTGAAATAACAACTAATACCACAAAAAGGCAAACGACAGTCAAAGCCGCTGATAAGGTTGTTGATGCTCATAATAGCTTCGCCCTACCGGGGTTAATTGATTTACATGTTCACCTTGGTTCATCTGGTAGTAACTACGGTAAAGACTTTCAATACTTACCGGTGGACGCTCATTTTAATTCGAACTTATATTTAGGTGTCACCAGTATTGTCGATTTATTTTCCTTCGATATTACCCTTAACGAGGCAAAACACTTAACCAGCTATAAAACCTCACCAAACTTATTTTATGCCGGGGTATTATTTACCAATCCGGGTGGACATGGTACACAGTTTGGCGGCAGCGCACTGGAAGTAACCAGTGATGACGCTATAGAAGATTTATGGCAACAACATATGGCCCGCAAACCTCATTTAACCAAAGCGGTTATTGAAACCTTTGGTGGTCATGGCGACTCATTAACTGATAGTCAATTAACAGAAATAGGCAAACGCTCAAAAGCAGCAGGGTTACCATACTTTGTGCACGTCTCTACCTTAGTCGATGGTAAAAGAGCCATTAAAGCAGGTGCTACAGCATTGGCTCACGGTATAAATACTGAGGCAGTAGACGATGAATTTATCGCGCTTATGATTAAACATAATGTCGCTTACATACCAACGTTGGCAGTGTATCAAAATCACAGCGCTGAGCATGAGACCCAGCAAATTAGTAGCAACACAGCCTTATTGGCGACAGTACCCGATAAACTTCAACACTGCTTATTTGATAAAGTGCCTGAGCCATCAAAATGGAAAAATATTGCTTGGCAAAAAAGACAATTGGCATACCAGAATATTACTCTTGTTGCCCAAGCCGGTATTACCATTGGTACGGGATCTGATGCAGGCAATCCTTATACTTTACATGGCAGCGGTTTGCATAATGAACTGCAGGCGCTGAGCAAGTCAGGTTTAACAAACGCACAAGTAATAAACGCGGCGACAATCGATGCGGCAAAAATAATTAATGCACCAGAGCTAGGCCAATTAAAAGTAGGATTTCAAGCAAGTTTTATTTTACTAACACAGAACCCGCTAAATGACATCAGCCAGGTAAGTAATATCCAAGCGGTGTATAAATCAGGTAATAAGGTCGATAGAAAAGGCCTAATTGCTCAAAACAAAAAGATAGCCCTGCTTGGCGAAGAATGTAACGCCGCAGCAATTATTGCTACCACAGCTAAAGAAATCATTGATAACTTTGATAGTGAAATTAAGTGGCAAGCGATTAGCGATACCATGATGGGTGGACAATCAACGTCAAAATTAGCGCAGCAAGATGATATGCTGTCAGTTGATACCTTATTAGGAAAACCTGGTGGTTTTGGTGCATGGGCTGGTATGCAGGTTATGTTTGAGACCCCCGTTGACGCGTCTCAATATAAGGGAGTGAAAATAACTTACCAAGGATCTAAAGTTCCGTTTGGCATTTCTGTTTATCATAACGAAGTACAAGACTGGGACCATTTTTCTGCCACCCTACAGCCAAGTGAGACTTGGACAACAGTGAAGGTACCCTTTGCTCAGTTGCAGCAATTTGGCTTTGGTAGCCAGAAAGATTGGTCGGCAAAAAGCTTAGCGGGTTTGAGTTTAGTATGGCGCACTATGCCAGGGCAGCAATTAGCGAGCAACAAAAACACCTTACAAATAAGTAACATTAGTTATTTTTAATTTGCTAAGCTAACAATAGTTATAAGAGGATAGAAAGATATCTAAATCAATTCTTTAGGTATCTTTTATTACTGTTATTCAATTATTATCGATAACTATCATCACTAACTTTTCATCATTAAATATACAAAATAGAGCACTTCATGTTACAACAACCCTTTTTCAAATATAGCTTTTTTATCTTACTTCTGGTTGATCTAACTTTTACAGCTGGTTTGATAATGTTTGGTGTTACCTCTATCTCATTAGATACACTGTTAGCGACTGCGATATGGTTCATTTGCTTTTATTGGTTACCTGCTTGGCTGGCAGCTTTTATAATCTTATCAATAAGGTCGAGGGGCTTTCACAGTGTTTTTCTCGAATGCTTCATTGCTGTGTTGTCAATGTCATTGGGTCTGAGCATAACCAACCAGCTACTACTTTTTACTTTTGATGGTTATCCTTCTATGGGCAACTTTGTCTTCTTTGGTGGTTTTACCTGGGGAGTACCTATTTATTTTATTACCCGCTATATTGAGAGTAAAGGTAAAATATCACAGGAAAAACAGGCGAGAAAACAAGCGCAACTGCAAACCTTAAGGTATCAATTAAATCCGCATTTTATGTTCAATAGCTTAAATACGATTTCAGCTTATATACATTCAAACCCCAACTTAGCTGATGAAGTTTTACATGAATTAGCCGATATTCTTCGTTATTCATTAGATACTGGCGAAGCGAATAGTGTTTCCCTGCAACAAGAAATAGCGATAATCGACAAATATTTAAAGATAGAAAAAGCACGCTTTGGTGACCGCCTTACAGTTAACTTAGATATTCCAGCTGATTTGCTCAATGCACAAGTACCGCCACTTATTTTACAACCCATTGTTGAGAATTCAGTCAAACATAATGCTCAGCAAACCCAGCTGACCATCACCATTAAAGTAGAAAAAATTGCTAAACATAAAGATGATATTATAAGAATATCAATCAGCGATAACGGCTCTGGGTTTAGTGAAGAAGTATTAGTCAAAGGCTACGGCAAGGGTGTTGGTATGAAAAACTTGCAACAACGCATGCAACAACTCGCCCACGGTAAGGTCAGTTTAACTAATGTCTCAAGTGACATGACTTCTACAAGTAATACTGGTGCCACTGTAATGGTGGAAATGGCTCTATGAGTAACTTACTGGTAACTAATAATTTAAAAGACAAGGCGATTAAAGATATGCCAGATAAAATACGCATTATTTTTGCTGACGATGAAAAACCAGCCAGAGATAAACTCGCCCATCAGTTAAGTCTTATTACAGATATTGAAGTGCTTGGTTTTGCCACCACAGGTAAAGAGGCTGTTAAGCTTATAAATGAACTTGAGCCAGATTTAGTATTACTTGATATCCAAATGCCTGAAATTAGTGGCATGGAGTTATTAAGTTTACTTGATTATAAACCGCTGATCATTTTCACTACCGCTTATGATCAATTTGCCATACAAGCATTTGAACAATCCTCCACTGATTATCTGTTAAAACCCTTCCCATTGGGGCGATTAAAAGATGCTATTGATAAGGCTAAAAAACAGTTTTTGGCTAACTTACCTGCCGAAGACTCTCAACAGGGTCAACCAGCACAACAAACACCAAATTATCAACTCAATGATGTTGCGCCTATTAAACGCTTAGTTAGTAAAAACGGCGAACGCATGACCATATTATCACCAAGCGACTTACTTTTTATCAAATCTGCTCAAGGTAATTGCTTAGCTTGGGATGGTAAGGAAAATCATTACCTATCGGAGAAACTCGATTTTTTAGAGCAATCATTGGCGCCCGCAGACTTTGTTCGTATCCATCGAAGTTATTTAATTAATATTGATAAAATTAAAGAGATCCAACGTTGGTTTAATGGCAAGTTAATGGTGATTATGAATGATGAAAATAAAACAGAACTCAGCACCAGTCGTGCTGGTGCTGATAAGTTAAAACAACTATTAGGCTTGTAACCTAACCAGCGACTCAAGCGGCTTGGCTAAAGTATTAGTGTTAACAAAGCTTTTTTCCTAACCGAACTACTGCCCTATCAAAACTTAGGTGCCGCAGAAAGTATGGTAACTTTCATCGCCATCACTCGGTGCATCTTGATAAGCATGAGTTGTCGTTAATTGCTGATAAGGTTGTTGAATTACGGTTAAAAACTCTTGTAAATCGGATAAATCACCACTTTCTAGGTAAGAAGTTTGGCTCGATGCTAAAATAGCTTCAACATGATGATTTCTTGGAATAACTAACGGGTTATTTTTTGCCATTAAATCTTTAGCACCACTAACATCTGCAGCAATTCTTACATACCAACGGCTGAGCCATTGCTGCCACTGTTCTTGATCATTACCTATTTCATTTACTGTTTCACTGCTTGATTTCTTGCTTTCACCATCACTTTGTTGAGCAGCTTTCATGGCAAGGACGTTATCCACCTCAGCTTGATTTAAGTTAGCTGCTAAGCTGACAAAAGATTGGGTATAATCTAGTTTCATTTTTGTCATGATCCCTAGTAAATCATTGACCAATTCAATATCACCCTCGGCTAATTCCGCAATGCCCAACTTATTAACCATCATTTCAAAATAACGATACTGCAAGTCATCAGCAAATTGCTGTAACAAGGGTGTGATTTTGATTAAAGCAATGTCTTCATCTTCATCAACGAGTGGTAATAAACAATCAGCCAGTCGCGCCATATTCCATTGTATTATTTTACTTTGATTACCAAAAGCATAACGCGCATTTCGATCAATTGAACTAAAGACTGTATCACTATGATAATGATTCATCATAGCGCACGGACCGTAATCAATGGTTTCACCTGATATGGCGGTATTATCAGTATTCATTACCCCATGGATAAAACCAACTCGCAGCCATGACACAACTAAAGGAACTTGTTTGTTCAGTACTCCAGCAAAAAAGTTAACTACTTGCTCGCCGGAAAGCGCTTCACTTCCAGCAGCTTTCAATTGAGGAAAGTGACGTTCAATGGCAAAACTGGTCAGCTTTTTAAGTGATTCAATATCTTTGCGCGCTGCAAAGTACTGAAAAGTACCAACACGAATATGACTAGTGGCAATGCGGGTAACAACCGCGCCAGGTAATGGCCGCTCTCGATAAACAGCCTCTCCTGTAGCAACAACAGCTAAACAACGAGTAGTTGGTACACCTAGGGCGAACATAGCTTCACTCATCATATATTCACGCAGCGCTGGACCTAGCGCACAGCGACCATCACCTTGACGAGAAAAGAAGCTAGTACCAGAGCCTTTTAATTGAACATCCCAAGACTGGCCTTGTTTATCCGTAATGTCACCTAATAAATGCGCACGACCATCACCAAGCTGAGGATTAAAGTGACCGAATTGGTGACCTGAATAAGCTTGTGCTATCGGCTTACTACCAACAATCAACTGATTACCTGAGAAGTATTGTGCC
>NZ_JQEC01000055.1 GCF_000764185.1 Colwellia psychrerythraea | reverse complement strand
GGTTAACAAAATTAATATGATAATTATATTAAATAACATTGATACTTCCCTGATACCTTTTGCTTTTAAAAATGCTCTAATCTTTATATAAAAACGTTTTGTCACTACATCGTTTAAACAAATACTCTGAATTAGTTAAATATAAATTACTCGGCTAATTCAGAGACAAGCTGACCAACACTTATCTCCAATATGGAAAGTGCTGGTTCTTAATTTGTAACTACTTTTGAATAGATCTACGAGGCTTAGGACCCGTTCCATCATATTCAGGCTTTTTACGTCGAGAAGAATCATTACCTGATTTTGTCTTACCTCCACCAGTATTGTTTCTACCGGTATTGTTACCGTTAGCATTTCCACCAGAACGTTGACCATCTTTATGTTCAACTCGACCTCTACCACGCCCTGAGTTTTGACTTGGTTTAGATTTTGGCGGTCTACCTTGTTTTAAAGGTTTGATCTCACGAGATTCACCTAATTCATTGGCTGGGATAAACTTATCAATAACTTTTCGTTCGATATGTTGCTGAATAACATGTTCAATACCCCACAATAAGTCTAACTCATCGGCACAAACCAATGACAATGCTTGTCCGGTATTACCTGCACGTGCGGTACGACCAATACGATGAACATAATCCTCAGGAACATTCGGTAAATCAAAGTTAACTACTTGTGGCAGTAAATCAATATCAATACCCCGGGCTGCAATATCGGTAGCAACTAATATCTTCACTGATCCATCTTTAAAGGCAGCAAGGGCTTTAGTACGCGCGCCTTGGCTTTTATTCCCATGAATCGCCGCTGCAGTTAGACCTTCAGCTTCAAGGTGCTTTGTAAGCTTGTTTGCACCATGTTTGGTCTTGGTAAAAACCAATACTTGTTGCCAGTTGTTTTCTTTTATTAAATGCGTTAATACCGCTGGCTTACGTTTTTTATCAACGGCTGTTAACCATTGGGTGACTTTTTCAGCGGTGCTATTTTCTGCATCCACTGAAATCTCTAATGGTTTATTCACTAAGCCTTTAGCTAAAGCGCGGATTTCAGGAGAAAATGTTGCTGAGAACAATAAATTTTGACGGTCTCTTGGTAATACCGCGATAAGCTTTTTAATATCACGAATAAAGCCCATATCCAACATACGGTCGGCTTCATCAAGAATGAATACTTCTAGCTGACTGAACTTTACTGCTCTTTGATTGTATAAATCAAGTAAGCGGCCCGGCGTTGCCACAAGTACATCTACACCTTGGCGCAAACGCGTTATTTGTGGGTTAATCTTAACCCCACCAAAAACAACCATAGAGTGAAGGTTTAAATACTTACCGTATACTTCAATGCTTTCACTGATTTGTGCAGCTAACTCACGGGTAGGCGTAAGTATTAGTGCTCTAACATTATTTGGTGATACTTTTTTACCTTTATTTTCACTAAGGCGCTGTAATAGCGGTAAAGTAAAACCAGCTGTTTTACCTGTGCCCGTTTGAGCTGCAGCCATGACATCACGTCCAGAAATAACGGCTGGAATAGCTTGCGCTTGAATAGGAGATGGCGTTTCATAACCCTTATCACGCACTGCTTTTAGTAATGGTTCAGATAAACCTAAATCAGTAAACTTGGTTGTCGGGGTATCGCTCATAAGAATCTCTTTAATAAATAGCAAATACTGACAGCGCTAATAAAAATGTTGGCAGCATGAAAGGGCGGCAGCATACAGCATGGCTAAGATTAGTGCAATTTATCCTAATTTTTATTTGTTGTATTTTGATGATAAACTTTCAATTGAAAGACAAAAAAGCCGAGTAACTTTCGTTGCTCGGCTTTTAATGTCATTTAACAATAATGCTTAAAACACTATACCCACTAGATAAATAGTTAAGGCATCATAGCTTCTTGATCTGCACCTTCTTTTTCAATCACTTCTGGTATTAAATCTTCTCTAGAAATACCTAAACCGAGAGCAACTAATGAAGCCACATAAATTGAAGAGTAAGTACCAACAAAAACACCAAATAATAATGCCGTAGCAAAACCATGTATCAACGCACCACCTTGAAAAAACAAGGCTGCTAATACTAATAGCGTAGTTATTGAAGTAATAAAGGTGCGGCTTAGTGTTTGTGTTAAAGAAATATTAATCACTTCTTCAGAGTTACTATTTCGTATTTTCCTAAAGTTTTCACGAATACGGTCCGAAACAACAATAGTATCGTTAAGTGAATAACCAATAACAGCTAAAACCGCTGCAAGTACAGTTAAATCAAACTCAAGTTGTAAGATTGAGAACAAACCGAGTGTTAATAAAACATCGTGAAATAATGCTACCACTGAGCCAACGGCAAAGCGCCATTCAAATCGAAAAGCAACATAAATCAAAATACAGATGAGTGCCGTTAGCATAGCTAAACCACCCTGCTCTGCAAGATCATCACCAACACTAGCACCAACAAATTCGATACGACGCATATCGATTTTTTGACCTGAACTCTTTTCTAGTATCGCTAAGATTTCATTGCCTAACATCTCTGCTTTGACATCTTCACGTACACCAAGACGAATGACAACATCACGACTACTACCGTAAAATTGCACTTTTGCATCAGCAAAGCCATTAGTTTTCATCACGCCACGGAGTTTCTCTAAATCCGCAGCTTCTTGAAAACCGACTTCAATCAAGGTACCGCCAGTAAAGTCTAAACCAAAGTTTAACTTGTTGGTGGTCAGTGAATAGATTGAAGCAATCATTAGTAACGCACTAAATACCATGGCTATCTTGCGATAGCTCATAAAATTGACAGTGTCTTTTAATTGTAAAATTTGCATAAATTTAAATTCCTGCCTTTATTATATTGAAAGCTTATCAAGGCGTTTACCGCCCCAGATAGCGTTAACTACGGCACGAGTACCCACAACAGAGGTAAACATTGAAGTAAGGATACCGATAGATAAGGTGATGGCGAAACCTTTAACAGGTCCGGTGCCAATGGCAAACAAAATTAACGCAGCAATTAAAGTGGTAATATTCGCATCGATAATGGTTGAAAAAGCAGCATCATAACCTTGATGAATTGCTTGTTGGATGGTTTTACCTTCGCGTATTTCTTCACGAATACGTTCAAAAATAAGTACGTTTGCATCAACAGCCATACCAACCGTTAATACTATACCGGCCATACCTGGTAGTGTTAGAGCAGCTCCGCCTGGGAGCATTGACATAACAGCAACAATAAGTACTAAATTAGCACCTAAGGCAAGATTCGCAACAACACCAAAAGCGCGGTAATAAATCATCATAAAGATAAAAACTAAACCAAAGCCCATCATAATAGCTTCAAAACCAAGTTTTACGTTTTCAGCGCCTAACGTAGGCCCTACAGTTCGCTCTTCTACAATAGCAATAGGTGCGACTAAGGCACCAGCACGTAATAAGATGGCAAGGTTACGCGCTTCCGCGGGACTACCCGCTCCCGTTATACGGAAAGACTTACCTAAACGTGATTGAATCGTTGCAACTGAGATAATTTCTTGATGTTTTTCAAAAACTAAATTGCCTTCTGCATCTTTTTTGTCAGTGCTTTTGTATTCAATAAACACTGTTGCCATTGGCTTACCAATATTACTTTTGGTGCCACTTGACATTTTAGAGCCGCCAGCACTATCAAGTGAAATATTCACTTGTGGGCGCGAGTATTCATCAAAGCCTGATTTTGCATCGATGATATGATCACCCGTTAACATAACACGTTTTTTCAATAGGCTTGGCTTACCATCTTTATCTCTTAATAAGATAGAGTTAGCTGGCACGCGACCATTTAACGCATTAGATAAATCACCTTCAGTATCAACTAATCTAAACTCTATAGTTGCTGTAGCACTAAGAATTTCTTTCGCTGTAGCGGTATCTTGAACACCCGGTAATTCAATAACAATATGTTTTTTACCTTGACGCTGCACAAGTGGTTCGGCAACACCTAACTCATTTACTCGGTTTCGAATAATAGTGATGTTTTGATCTAATGCATATTCACGTATTTCTTTAATCTTTTGCTTAGTCATTTTTGCCGTCAGCGTCAGCGTATCTTCATCGGTCGTTAGCAATAAATCACGATAACGTTTTTTCAGTAATGCTTGCCCGGCTTCTAAGTCTTCAACTTTACGGAAAATTACCTTAACAGCATCATTAGCTTCTTTAACACTGCGGTAGCGGATTTTTTCATTACGTAAATCACCACGAAAATCACCCACCATACCGGTTTTAGCTTTATTAAGGGCTTCTTTCATGTTTACTTCGATCAAGAAGCTAACACCACCACTTAAATCTAAACCTAACTTCATCGGCGATCCGCCAATGGCTGCTAGCCACTCTGGCGTATTAGGCGTTAAGTTTAAAGCAACAGAAAACTGCTTACCTAAGTTATCATCTAATACATCACGGGCTTTAAGCTGATCTTCAGTATTGTTAAAACGTGTTAATACTTGACCGTTTTCTAAAGAAATACTGTCGAAGGTTAGATTACTTGCTTCTAATTGTGCTCTAATTCTGTCAAGAGTAGCGGTATCAGCTTGTACGCCTCGTAAACCTGACACTTGTACAGCAGGTGATTCGCCATATAGGTTTGGTGTAGCATAGAGTGCACCTAGGGCGACAATAATTGCCACCATCAGTGTTTTCCATAAGGGGTATTTGTTTAACACAATATGTCCTTTTTGAGGGCTGTTGTATTTGCCGCTCTATTTTTATAATTACGGCGTTGAATGTGCTCATTGACATGCGTCAAATCCGCGCTTTCGCCTTGTGCTTATTTCAATAAATCACAAATAAGAGATCTACTGATTTTCATTTAACTCTTTATAAAATTTAACTAAGTTAGCTGGCTTTAGTTCAAAGAAAAATCACGGAATTGATACATATTAACACTCCGTATTTCCCTATATTCCACCCTACGGGCCATCCTGTCGATGTTCAAATTCTTTCCAGAAGAATTTGTGAGTACGATGATGAAATGAAGCCAAATAACAAGGATGAAATTATAAAGACTTCATTGTACCTTTCGGAAGCACTGCGTTGATTGCGCCTTTTTGTACTGTTACTTCTGTATTTTCGCTAATGCTAACAACAACAAAGTCTTTTTCATCTGATACTTTAACGATCTTACCAACAATGCCGCCTTGCGTTAACACTTCATCGCCTTTAGCTAGTGAAGACATTAAACCTTTATGATCTTTTACACGTTTAGCTTGTGGACGATAGATCATAAAATAAAATACTAAACCAAAAACGGCTAGCATAATGATCATTTCCATTCCGCCACCGGCTGGTGCTGGAGCCGCTGCGGCATGGGCTTGACTAATAAATAAACTCATAAATTCCTCTTACTTCTTATTTTTAATAGTGAGTAGCTGTTCACTTTATTGCGCTGAAGTTCAATTTTGGTGTCAAAGGTACTCATTGACTAACGTCAACTCCTTGCCTTTTCCTACAAATTAAACCCCATCGCTGCAAATTGTCCAACTACTGGATTCTTAAACACTTTAATTATTCGTTAAAAGCGAGTTTTAAATTAACTTTTCACACTAAACTTGCTTACTACCTTCCGCTAATGGCGGTACCGGTAAATCACGTAAAGCATAAAATTCTTCAACAAAGGCATCTAATCTACCTTGCTCTATGGCTGCACGCAAACCTTGCATAACTTTTTGATAAAAATGTAGGTTATGTAAGGTATTTAATTGTGAACCTAAAATCTCTTTACATTTATCTAAATGATGTAAATAAGCGCGTGAGTAATTCTTACAGGTATAACAATCACAAGTATCATCAAGTGGTGAAACATCTGTTTTATGGGCAGCATTTCTGATTTTAATAACACCAGTATTTACAAATAAATGGCCATTTCGAGCATTACGTGTTGGCATTACACAATCAAACATATCAATACCACGACGTACACCTTCCACTAAATCTTCAGGCTTACCTACCCCCATCAGATATCGGGGCTTATTTTTAGGTATCAAGGGTGCTGTATGATCTAATATACGGATCATATCTTCTTTAGGCTCACCTACTGACAAACCGCCAATAGCGTAACCATCAAACTCAACAGCTTTTAAACCAGCAACAGATACTTCACGTAAGTCTTCATACATGCCACCTTGCACTATACCAAACAATGCATTCGGGCTGTCGCCGTGAGCATCCTTTGAACGCTGTGCCCAGCGAAGCGAAAGCTCCATCGAATCTTTTGATTCTTTATGGCTCGCTGGATATGGCGTACATTCATCAAAAATCATCACAATATCAGAATTTAAACTACGCTGTACTTCCATTGAACGCTCTGGCGTAAGCATAATTTTTTCACCGTTAACCGGCGAGCTAAAACGAACACCTTCTTCGGTGATTTTACTCATTTTGCCTAAACTGAATACTTGAAAACCACCAGAATCAGTTAAAATAGGTCCTTGCCAGTTCATAAAGTCATGTAAGCCACCATGCTGCTCAATAATATCAATGCCTGGGCGCAACATTAAATGAAAGGTATTACCTAAAATGATATGAGCGCCAGTATCTTCTACTTCTTCGGCTTTCATACCTTTAACAGTACCGTAAGTGCCAACAGGCATAAAGGCAGGTGTTTCTACTACACCGCGGTCAAAGGTTAATCGACCACGTCGGGCTTTACCGTCAGTGGTAATTAGCTCATATTTCATTTTATTTTTTACTACTTCAGTCATAAATTTTCTCTCTCACCCACTAGCAAAACAGGCTGGCGGTGTTTAGTTTAAAAATAAGGTTCTAGTTTATCGAATTATTACTCAGTAATCGCTAAGTACTACTACTTAACACTTGTTTCGTTAGCGCTTGCTTTGTAAGAAACATCGCATCGCCATAACTAAAAAATCGGTATTCTTTATCTATCGCATGTTGATAAGCTTTCATTATATTTTCATAGCCTGAAAAGGCACTCACTAACATAAGTAGCGTTGATTCAGATAAATGAAAGTTAGTCACCAAGGCATCTATTATTTTAAATTCACAGCCTGGGGTAATAAAAATATCAGTATCACCATAAAAAGCACTTAAGACTTCGCCTTTTTCTGTCGCTGCTTTAGCAGCACTTTCTAAAGAGCGCACTGAAGTTGTGCCAACGGCAACGACTCTACCACCAGCGGCCTTAGTTTTTATTATTTGTTTAACCACTTCATCGGATACTTCTACATATTCAGCATGCATAACATGGTCTGCTATTTCATCTACCTTTACCGGCTGAAAAGTACCAGCACCAACATGTAAAGTAACAAAAGCAAGCTCAATGCCTTTAGCTTTAATTTTTTCTAATAAAGCTTGGTCAAAGTGTAAACCTGCCGTAGGTGCGGCAACCGCACCAGGTTTTTCATTGTAAACAGTTTGATAACGCTCTTTATCACTATCTTCATCCGGACGGTCGATATAAGGCGGCAGTGGCATATGGCCAATTTGATCTAAAACCTGTAGTACTGATTGATCCTTAGCAAATTTCAATTCAAACAATGCGCCATGGCGGGCAACCATAGTTGCTTTAATTGTATTTTCTTCATCACTTAGCTCATCGCCCTGCTCTTTTCTTAGGAAAAGTTCATTGCCAACTTTAGGTGATTTACTTGCTCGAATATGAGCAAGAGCAGTATTTTGGTCAATGATGCGCTCAATCAAAACCTCAATTTTACCGCCACTGGCTTTTTGACCAAACATTCTGGCAGGGATCACACGAGTGTTATTAAAAACGAGTAAGTCACCTGGATTTAATTGCCCAACTATATCGGTAAAGACACCATCAGTTATCGCACCAGAATCACCATTTAAGGCCATTAAACGGCTAGCAGTGCGCTCGGCTTTAGGGTAACGAGCAATTAAGGCTTCGGGTAAATTGAAAGAAAAGTCTGAAACACGCATGATATAGGCTATTTTTCTGGCTTAAAAAAAGGCGTAATTTTAGAGCTGCACGCCCTTGATAGCAAGTTAATTCGCCACATTTAAACGTTAAGCATGTCGAACAGCGATAAAGTTGAGTTTAAACAACATAATTAGCCGTGATAGCCAGTATTTATCAAAATAATCTCGGCAATAAGGCTTTTAGTGTATGTTGGGAAATCAAGCTATTTACCAACAGCTAATTTGATACTGTTATTGACCTGCCCTAAAGAGTAACTGCCCGATGAAAAATGAACTTGCGTTAACGATAGCCAACACCATAATTAATGGCTTTGAACGCCATGTTGCGCTTTTCACTGAAATCACTCAATCAGCTCGAGAAAGGTTTCAACAATGCCAATGGAATGAAGTGCACCGCTCTGCTAGAGCAAGAACTAATTTTTATGACGATCGAGTAACAGAAAGCTTTAATGCGATAAAAACAGAATTCAATATTAGCGATTTAGATAACGCTTTGTGGCAAGAGATTAAAACAGTTTATTCAGATTTATTATCTAATCACAAACAACCCGAGTTGGCGGAAACCTTCTATAACTCGGTCTTTTGTCACTTATTTGAGCGAAAGTATTATCATAATGATTATATTTTTGTCGAAAGTACTGCCCATCGACTTGATGAGAAAGATATTCCTAAAATATACACCTCTTATCAACCACAAGCCTTAGGTTTAAAAAAAACCATCTGTGACATTATGAATAGTCATAGAACAGTGATTCCCTTTGAAGATCTAGATAGTGATGTTGATGCACTTATTAACGCCTTTCGCCGCAAGGCACACAAAACCCGAGTAAAAGTAGAAGACTTACAGTTTGATATCCTGAACTTTACTTTTTACCGTAATAAAGGTGCCTATTTAATTGGCCGAGTACTATCACCTGCAGGAGAAACCCCCTTTATTGTTGCCGTTCTTAATAACGAAAAAGGCGGTTTATATATAGATGCATTACTGACCACCAGCGAAAGTATGGCGGTGGTTTTTGGTTTTGCCCGTGCATATTTTTTTGTAGACTGCCAACATCCTTATGCCTTGATTAATTTTTTACAGGGGTTAATGCCCCATAAAACTAAAGCTGATTTATACTCTGCCATCGGCTTTCATAAACAGGGAAAAACTCAATTTTATCGAGACTTCCTCAATCACCTTGATAGCAGCGATGATCAATTTGAATTAGCTGCTGGTATCAAAGGCATGGTGATGTCGGTATTTACTTTGCCCTCTTACCCTTACGTTTTTAAAATTATTAAAGACAAGTTCTCTCCCAGTAAAAACATGACTAAAAAAGATGTTAAAGGCAAATACCGCCTAGTTAAGCTGCACGATAGAGTTGGCCGTATGGCCGATACTATGGAGTATTCAGAAGTAGCGTTTCCCAAAGCACGCTTTAACGATGAGCTTTTAGCTGAGTTGCAAAAAGTGGCCTCGTCAATTATTCGTTATGAAGGGGAAGGTGCAGACGAACTGATGATTATTGAGCATTTATATATAGAACGTCGTATGGTGCCACTCAATTTATATTTGATGGATGCCTTAAAAAATAAAGCACAAGAAAAAATAGATCAAGCCATGTTCGGTTATGGCGAAGCTATTAAGCAACTGATCTCTGCTGATATTTTCCCTGGCGATATGCTACTTAAAAACTTTGGTGTCACCCGCCATGGCCGAGTGATTTTTTATGATTACGATGAAATAACTTATATGAATGAGGTTAACTTTAGGGTTAAGCCTAAGGCGGTAACAGAAGAGCAAATGTATGCGGCTGAGCCTTGGTACAGTGTATTGCCTGGTGATATGTTTCCCGAAGAACTCGCCACCTTTGCCTTGGCAAACCCTAGTTACCTTAAAGCCTTTAAAGTGCACCATGAAGATTTATTAACAGCATCTTATTGGCAACAATGCCAAAAAGATGTTGCTGATGGTATATATAAAGATGTTTTTCCTTATCCTGTTAAATACCGTTTTTGTCACCAAGAGCTCATTGAAAAAACAACAAATACCAGTAACCAACAAAGTTAAACTTTACTGAAGCAATGCATAACAATCAATAAGCTGGCTATTTTTATGCCAGTTTGTTGATAAATCGTCCGGACAGACGGTAATTAGTAAAAAAATCGATATTAATGCTTTACCTTTTAACCCGCATCAGTATAATTCGAATCTGTTGCAGGGGTGTAGTTCCAATTGGTAGAACAGCGGTCTCCAAAACCGATGGTTGGGAGTTCGAGTCTCTCCACCCCTGCCATTTTCTCTTTCTAGCATACCTTGATATTTCCTTATCAACATTTAAAAATAACTCATTAATAAATTCGTTAACATTAATTTATCCACTGTTAGTGAACAAGTTATTCTGTCATTATATCCAGCCATAAATCTAAGCTTTAAAGAACCACCACTGATGAGCATAAACCAACATCAATTTGAGCAACTAACTGAAATGGGCATCAGCCTTTGGCAGCAGAGAACGACTGGGTCTCAAAGTGATATAACATTAACTCAGCCTGAAGATAGCCTTGTTATAGATTTGCAAGAATTAACAAAAAAGCAACTATTCAATGATATTTTATTAGCGTCTGGTTTAAGTATTGGTGAAATTTCTCACCAAGGCGATCACTTAAATTTAGGGCTATTTAACTGGTATTTCACCAAGCCTTCATCCGTAAATGAAATACAATGGCAGGAGCAACAGTTAATCACCCCTTCTATCAGCAAAATCTCAACATCCCCAGCCCTTAAAAAACAATTATGGCAATTACTGAGTAAACACAATGAGCAATAATTCAAAACAAAACAGCAATCAATTTACTGAAATCAAACCAAACGATGTCGATAAATTAATGCCGATAGAGCTTGCTTGTCATTCCCATCCCTGGAGTGAAAAAACCTTTTTAAGCTGTATTGGTGGTCGCTATTTCGGCGAGAAGTTTGGTGATCTTGGCATTGGTTTCTACATTGGTGAATATGTTGCAGGTGAAGCAACCTTGATGGATATCTGTGTAATACCAGCTGAGCAAGGTAAAGGTTACGGTAAAACATTACTTAAGCAATTTTTAGCGCAAGCAAAAAAGCAGGGTGCAAGCAAAATATTCCTCGAAGTACGTGCAAAAAACATCTCAGCACAAATGCTTTATATGAATGCGGGTTTTATCGAAATTGATCGCCGCACAGGTTATTATCCAAGCAGTTCAGGTTTTGGGTATGAAGATGCCATAGTGATGTCTCTAAAATGCTAATAATCAACTCTACCATGAACAAATACACATAAAAAAATAACAAATAACAACACTTGGCTACGCAAACTGGCTAGTTAATTTTGCCTCTTTGATTAGAATACTTAACAAGATTCTTAATCAGACTCCTAAAGTCATGAGGGAGAGCAAAATGTTTACTAAAGTTACTCCAAAAGCAGATAGCCAATTATCCAATGAAGATGTTGCAAACCTTATCGTTAGTGATGCATTGGCAAAGATTAGCCAATTAACCGGTTTAAACCAGCAAAGAGCCTTTGCGTTATTAGCTAGTCAAGTTAACCAGTACAGTGATGATGTTAGTCACCAGCAGATAACTAAGATAGAAGCTCCTTTATTAGAGCAAAATGAATTTCAGTTCATCTCTAACTTATTTAACTCAGCTAAGTAGTTAGCTAAGCCATCACAATTGCAAACTACTTTTCAGAGCACTAGCTCGTTCTATAATTAATTTAACCCTATCCTATTGATTAGTAAGTTATAAATTATAACGGATAATTAAATAAAAACTTAAAACCCCACTTAATACCCCTGCGCTAACTAAGCTTTTATTTTTAATCAGTGCTTTCCCTCTGTACTCGTCATTACTAATATAAAAACTTCCCTCTTTATAAGCTCGCTTTTTTGCAGATTTTTTCTCATTTAATGATACAATGCGCGCAATTTTCTACTTTTTAAGAAAGGCTCAGCTAAATTTCTGCTTTTCTACAATTTACACAACAGGTAATTTGCATGTCTGTACAGCAAGAGCAAGTCGATTTACGTCGCACCTTTGCTATCATTTGGCATCCGGATGCTAGTAGATAAGAAACACTCGAAAAATCCAAGAACAAAAACTCCCTCACTTAAGTAAAACCTCATACTTTTCAAGTACTATAAACCAATTTAAAACCCAATAATACGAAAACACCGGAAACCACCGGAAAGCTCCTGAACATAAATCTATGTACACCAGTATGTACACGAAGAATGATTTCTACTAATATATCTGTAATTGGTGTACATACTTTTAGGTCAATAAAAATGGCACTTACTGACAAGTGGCTTAAAGCACATTTAAACAAACCTCAAGAAAAACGTTTTGAAAAAGCCCACCGTGAAGGTCTTTCCGTACGTGTATCGTTAAACGGGGCTGTTACTTTTCAATACCGTTATTATCTTCGTGATAGAAAGAAATATGATCGAGCGACAATAGGCTATTACCCTGAAATGTCGTTAGCTGCGGCAACTGCAGAATTACCTCGATTAAAAGTTATGCTAGCTGAAGGTAAAAACCCAAAACTAGAACTTGCATCAAGTCGTATATATGAAGCTGAAAAGCTCACTCTCGATCAGCTATTTACTAAGTGGTATGAAGAATATTGCAGTAAAAAGAAAAAAGCCCATGAAGAACACCGACGCACATACGAGATACACGTAAAGCAAAAAATAGGTAAACTAGTAGCTGAAAACATTACTAGGCCTGTTTTTCTAGAGTTGCTAAACCCAATAATAAAAACATACCCATCAATTGCTGAGCGGATAATTATAAACTTACGACAAATGTACGAATGGGCAAGATTACATCAAATCGCTGACGCTGATCCTTTGCGTGATATTACCGCTAAAAAAGTAGGTATTGAGTCAGGCCAAGACACTCGATTTTTTAGTGAAAAGGAAATGATGTGGTTTTTCACTGCTCTTGAAAAAACTCGCATTGAAGAAAAGAATAAAATGTTTATTGAACTGTCATTACATTATGCTTGCCGACCTGCTGAATTACGTTTTACAGAAGTTGAACATGTAAACCTTGATTTTGGTACTTGGAATGTTCCATGGCAAAACCATAAAATCGGTAAGAAAACTAAACAACCAATTGTTAGACCTATAATTCCAGAGATCAAAAAGCTATGGGAACGAGCTATTGAATTATCAGGATCTCACAAGTGGATTTTTACAAACAGAGGCACAAGCGCTCAAATTGATCGCAGTGCTATACCTGCATCAATCCGGTGTATAGAAAATTACTGGCGTAAGAAACTGAAAGTTAATGGCGAACCTATAAAGTACAATCCATTTTGCGCCTACACTTTACGTAAAACAGCCAGGACAAACTTTGCAAATTTTGGAGAGTGGGCTGTTTGTGAAAAAATGATTGGGCATAAGTTGCCAGGTGAATCAGATAAATATGATTACAACACCTATTCTGAAAAGATGCGGCCTATTTACCAAAAGTGGTATGACTATACCCAACAAGTTAGATCCGGAAACAGTAAAGTAGTTAAAATTTCTAGCCAAAAATAACGTTTTCTTTGTGCTAAAACGAGTCTTAACGCATAATTGTGGACAAATAAAAAAGGCCGCATATATTTAAAATAGGCGGCCTAATAGCCTTAATAAGTTCATTGCCAAACACCTGCATTCATTTGTTGAGCAAGCTCATCAGCTCGACTACCTACTTGGTTAGCCCATCGGCTATCAAGCATTTCAATTGCTGCCTCTCGGTAGCATTGCTTCCTGATGGCTCGCATCATGTTCTTAAATTTAAATAATCCTGTCACACCTAAGTTAAATGCCATATTTATACATACAGCCTGACGAGCAGAGTTCAACTCCCCCCAAGACAAGTATTCTTTAATTAAAGCTGTCACTTCATTTACATCAATAACAAGCAACTGCTCTGCTTCACCTTCTGTCATTGGTGTTTCATCGAACTCACAACGACCAAGCCATGCTAGTTCTTTTAATGAGAACGGGTTACCTCCAACATTACGGCCGTAACCGATGGTTAGTTTTCCTGATGTACATTGATAATAATTTGCTTCAAACCCTTCATGTACTTTAAGTTGTTCTATTAAATTCATCATTATTGGGTACCAGAAACAAAAAAGCCCTATCAAATGACAGGGCAAAATATGTAAGTAAGGTGGCTAAGTTATGTATTAATAGTATGCCACACCAAGCTTTCAGCACTAGTAAAGTTATGCTGTGCGCTACAACTGAAAAAGCCCCAACATTTCTGATGGGGCTTTAACAACAATAGCAAAATCATACCCTTTTTTGAGGGAATAAAAACCGCAAATATGCCGAGTTCCAAAATAACTGTCTTTGCCGGCTATTTAATCCAAGTAATGAAGTCGATTTGGTTGATTAGCAATACAATCTTACAGCTCACTAAATGTTGACATTAAACCTTTCTTTTTCTAAAAAAAACTAACCCAAAGAGGCTCAAACCAAATAGTGCAAGAGAGGTAGGTTCTGGCATGTCTGTCGAACGAAAAACAACATCAGCAAAGCCACTGTATGATATCGCCCCATGATTACTCTGAATATTCATATGTAAAAACTGTAACGACGTTGAGGCAAAATTAAACACTTCAGATGGGTGAGGATTATTAGTATTCGTTGCATTAAATACTCCTAATGAGCCTATTACTCCATTTCCAAAGTTGTTATCGTTATCGAATAATAATTCAAACTGATTTACAGCAATCGCCCCACCGCTGCCGCCCCAACTGCTATTCCACAGAGCCATTGCATTAAGTGAAACGTTACCACCAAAGTCAAAAGAAATAATACCTGTGACAATATTTTCGCTTGATATCCATTGTTCAAAAGCCACTGAGTGCGTTGTTCCAGCAACGTAGGAGTCGAAATCTGTAAGCCCACTTACATACAATGCAGATAGTCCGTTTGGATTAATTACGTCCTGAATAAGAAAGGATGGATTGATTGCCCCCATATTGGTGCTTATAGTGTTCGCTTGAATTAGTGTTGCATTCGCTGCTGTTGGAACCAACAGCGACATTAAAATAATCACATACGCATTCTTTAAAAATTTCATGCAGAAACTCCCCGAAAAGCTAGTAACTTTAAGTGGTCATTCTATTACATGAATAATCCTTTTTAATTTCTCCCTCTTTTTGTCAATACGAAATTGACATATTGGTAATAGCAACCACATAAAAAAAGACATTGTCAAAAATGCTCTTTAGTAAATTTTACTGACATAATCAATATAGTTACTAATTTTTTTAAATTCAAGGTTGTCAAAATGGTTTGATTTATTGCATTTGTCTCTCTTTAGCATGTTCACATACACACGCGTGTTTATGTGATTAATTTATGGTTTTGACAAGTAGATGTAATGATGAGCAAAGAACTGATAACCATATTGAAAAATCAGGTTGCAAGATGGTACGGCAAGGGAAAGGTTCTCACCAAATATGGGAGTCACCAATAAACACGAAGATGTTTGTTGTCCCTCACCCCAAAATTTCTGATGGGGCTTTAACAAAAATAGTAAAATCATACACTTTTTTTTGGGAAAAAAACCGCATATATGCGGTGCTTTATAAATTGTTAGTTAATTTGCCTTTGAGGCTGTGGACATATTCGACCTATAGTGCTCTACTTGTCACTAAAAGTATGATCGTAATAGGAATTTACAATATATGGATGTACAATCGGATAACAACGAGTCAGTTTTAGTGAAGTTTTTCGGAGCTGAATTTTCATTTACTGGAATAAAAACAATCAAGAAATTTTTTCAATATGGATTAGTAGTACTTGCTTTCTTCATTATATTTCAAACTGAAATTAGTGTTTTATTTAATAAATATATCCACCCAGAAAAACATTCACAAAAACAGCACCTTAATGAATACCACAACGATGTACTACTCATTCTTGAAGCTTGGGATTCAGTTATAGATATTGATGATAGAAGCAAAAAAAGCGTAGCTTTTATTAGAGAAAATATTGATATGAATTTAGCTCGATATGGAAAGTTGCAGACAAATTTATTATCGGAGGTGAACCAAATCACCTGGTTGTTTCATGCGGCGAGACTAAAAATTATTGAAGCTGATATTACATCCGATAGAAAAGCTATAATGGAAGCTGTTACCTTGCTGAAAAAAGCAAAAGACAAGAGTAATGACCCAGTAAAATTAACAAAAGAAGATACCAAGTTCCTTAAACGTATTAATATAAACAAACTGATTAAACGCACATCACTAAATGCTTATGCTTTAACATTTCATATCACTAAGGACATCATTTATTCTGGCTTAGCTAATAATATTTTAATGGATTTAGGTGGCTGTGAAGAGCTGAGTTCTTCTTATTTTTATCATGAAAAAATAGCGAACGCTATCAATTGTACAGTTTAAGTTATAGGGCGTGATGGTAAGTTGTCACCATCACTCTTAATTGGCTATAACAACATTAAGAAAATCTACCTATCCAACTCTTGAATTCATCTAAATAAGTAGTACTACTTTTAGGTGGTTCAAAAGAGCCGTTATCATTTCCAACTATTATTTGATTGTTTTGAGGTTGTTCTTGATAATCCATTGCTGCAGCAACTCCAGACAAGGCCACAAATGTTACAAACACTTTTAGACTTTTCTTCGTTCTCTTCATGAGATAATTCCCTTCCATGTATTTTAATTGTTTTTAAGATCCATCATATTTAACATCATTTATTAATTAATAACTCGGGTAAATAAACGATATAAACTTTTAAAATCAAATTGAGTATAACTAAAATAACTACATAAACAATATCTTTGTACGAAATACAACTAAAAAACAGTGCTTATACAGTGCTTGCACAGTGTTTAACGCTTCTATTTAAGACATAGCCCACACTAGTGCATAATATGAACAAGTTTATTATGTAGGATAATCTTATTTTATAAAAGCGGTAGCTATACTTTACTATATATTTCGAAATGGAGTTTTACTAAGCTTAATATATGACTTTAAATAAGTTTTTTTGAAAACATAAGTTTTTATCATTTATACGGGAATTATTGATTACCCATATTTATAACAACTCCCTTTCGGCTTTTCTAATCCAAAACAAAAATGTTGGCCTGTCACTAAAGTATAGTATTGCCCCTTTGTTAATATATCGCTGGCGCAACGCAATTTTACACTGATGATTTAGTATTTCCAGGCTGTTATCAATCCGCTCTATATGTACAGGTACATGAATACTGTCTGCACTATTATTGAAAAGGTATAAAGTACTCGAGCTGGCGCAATCAACCTCGCAAGCTTCTTTTATGGCCTGAACATTTGATTTACTAGAATAGCCCTGCCCTTCTTCTTGACGAGCCCAGAAGTTCCCCCACTGCTTCAAATCAAACTGAACATCTTTAATTGTTCTCATTGGCGGCTAGCTCCAGTGCTTCAGTCAGTGACATTTTAAATACATCAGTAATTAACCAAATGGCATCATCAAACGGTACTGGGGTCTTTAAACGCTCCCACCGGCTGATAGTATCAACATCAACGCCATGGCAATCAGCGGTAAAAGCCTGAGTCATACCTCTAGCTTTTCTAGCTATTTTTATTAGAACACCACCTCTGATCATTAAACTACGCCCTCACTTTTACCTGGTACTTCTTGCTCTTTAGGTTCATTTACTTCTGCTTCTCGCTGTTCATCGCAATGGATTGAAATAATCATATTGCCCTTAAAAACATCATTTAAAATATTCCACATACAGATACATTTAAACGTCACGCTAAGCCACAACGCAGCTAGATTTAGTTGAAATGTCACTATCGCGCTGGAACTTGAAACGAATGAGCGTAGGGCTAAAGCCTTTTAATTGAGGGAATTTATTATGGAAGAGTTAACAGGCAAGCAAATAAAAGCGAGAGCTTATTACTCCAAGAATGCTGAAAAAATCAAAGCGCAAAAGCGTGATGGTTATAGCAAGTCGGTAAGCCGGATTGTCACGCCAAAGGTGAAGCCATCCCTAACACTTAAAGTCATAGATAAACGAAAACATAACCCTAAACCAAAGTATGCGGTAGCTCAGTCATTCGTTATCAATACCTAGGGGAATCATAAAGAATACATCCCCGAGTTTGAGGATAGGAAGATAAGCGCAAGGCAGCGAATTGAAGATATCGTTTATCGCAATGAACTTCGAGAACTTGGGCAAATAATTTTAAATTAGCAAAATGGAGCAGCGTGATGGAAGTTGAAAAAAATGTCCAAATAAAACTTTGCATCGGCTTGGTTGGTATTTGTGTTTTGTCCATCGTCGGGGATGAATGTGACGGTGTTCATAATGACCTATTACAAATTGGTGCTGAAAATTGGCATGACAACCTTCCCGAACACGACAAACCAATAGAAGGTATTTATAGCTTTTCATGCAACGTTCATTATTCTGATGACGATATTACCTATGAAATAATTGAAAGCATGGGGGAGTCATAATGTTAACTAATGAAGCTGCTGAGCATATGCAAAGCCAAGGTGGTTTTTACACTGCTGCCAAACTCGCCAATGAAACAAGTATTTCAGCCAAAGAAGCGACCGGACTCTTATACAACATTCGCCAAGGTAAGAAATATCAAACTGATGAAACATCTTTACCTGGCAGAGAAGTGAAAGTAATAACTATAAACGGCAATAAACAATCAAAAGCTAACTTATGGCACTTGGCCATGTTTGGAGCAGCATAATGTCACACCAACTATTAACCACTAAACAAGTATGCGATCTTTTTGTTGTAACAGATCGTACTATTTATAATTGGTCAAAGAAAAACCCTAACTTCCCTAAAGCAATCAAGCTTGGTGGTACAAACAAATACCGCCAAAGCGATATTGAAAGCTTTATTGATTCACTAACAGCTAATGCGGCTTAGGTCGTTATTTGCAACCAAATAACTTGATAGTGACGGCTATTACCACAATATAGTCTTTAGCTATGTACAGTTACTGGACAGTTAGGGTTAGATTTTGTATCGATAACGACCCAATAAGATGCATTCAATAGTAGGTTGAAATAGCGAAAAAAAAGCATAACCCTACGGTTTTATGACTTGTTATGTTTTATACCCCATATAGTTTTAAAAATGCAAATAGAGCAACAAAGACAACACCAAATGAAAATGCAATGTAGTTAACATATACCCATTCTTTTAAATTAAGATCCCTTTTATGACTCCCCTCATTTCTAATATATGATTCAATTGCATTTGTATGAGCAATATAAATAAACAATGTGGAAATAACTGCAATAACAAATGCTAAAATTGCTGACGAAAATAAAACAACACTAATAGTTGAATTGGGCTCTGAAATTAAAGTTACCAGCAAACCAATACCCGCAGATGAAAAAGTAAATATAGCTTTGTTAGCATCAATACGTGAAGAAATGAAAGTTGACATCATTACTGAGTAATGAGCAATATTTTTACCTTCAAGCTCTTTTAACTCACGGATTCTTTTTTCAATATCAGACTCTTGCTGAACCATATGTAAAACCTAATGCCCCATAAGCGGCTAAATAATTGTTGGCTATCATAGTGAATAAACGAACACAGCCAACAGTTATGTGTCCGTATATTCAGCGCTTGTTATGTGCTGGATGCCATAGTTGTATAGGCATTTAAAAATATAGATATAACAATAAGACCAACAGCACACACCAATCCTGCGTATATTTTTGTACGGCGATAGGATTCTTCACCTCTTTTAACTCGCTCCCATTCTGCTTTTAAAAGAGGACTTGAGCTTTTTACTAAAAAGTTAGCTAAAATTTTAACCTTATTATAATCCTGTAAATTGAAAGCATTTTGGAGTTCATTAAGGTTTGTCAAGAAGGTGGAATTTAGGTGTTTTGTTGGAATATCAGGATCTTTTGCATTTATCCTAGTTAGTAATCCCGTACACGCCGCAACATAAAGTCTATGGGATTCTTCCACGTCTGATGCTTTTGGCTCTATTGTATTGGAATAGTAATACGCTAAATAAAACACAGAAGCGACGAGAGCCGCCAACTCCTTTCTGAAGTCATTTATCCAAGATTGCCTAAATTCGGAAACCTTCTGTTCTTTGCTATTTATCAAGTTAAAATAAGAAAAAACACCAGCTATAAAAGCCGCAAATATAGTTCCAAATACAATTATTGATTTATCCACCAAATATCCTTGTGCAGCTAACAATAAAATTATGTAGGCGTATCAGTACCCCACCTACTCGATTGTTTTCCAATCTATCTTAAAAGTCATTAATTTCAAAGTCTTAATTTTTTATGATTTACAATAATAAGATATTATTGTAAATCATCAGTAATACGATAAAAAAACATTAGAAAATATATGGCAAAAAATTAAATACTAATGTCTTCTTTGCGCACCAAGAAGCCCTTAACAAAAGGGCTAATTAATTTGGAATTCACTACTTTTTTAAAATGAGATGTTAAGGACGGTAAGTACCACTTTGCGGTCATTAGCCATTTATATGAAATAGTACATTTGGATTAGATTTTGTATTGATAACGCCCAATTAACGGGCTAAAATAGCGGGTTAAAATGGTAGCGAAGCGAACAGTCCGCTGTTTTTAGTCCTGTTGAATTTCTTGTTATATTTTAAAGTCCTCCGATCTTTTCAGCCGCTAATTTTTCTAAATCCAAGCTTATTTCAGACTCTGGTTCATTTTTTTTGGGTGTGTTGTCAGTTAATGAAAAATCAAATCGTAAAGTGCCTTTTACTTTAGCGGGCTTCCCATTAACTATAGCTGGAGCATAGCGCCAATATTTTAACGCTTTGACCATTGATATATCGAAAATTCCTTCTGGCTCAGACTCTATAACATTTATATTAATGTTACAGCCATCTTCATTAATAATCCTTGAGACTTTTACATAACCCTCTATTTTATTTTTACTTGCATAAGAAGGGTATTTAGGCTCTATAATTAATAATGGTTTCGAATTCCATTTAACCCTTTCATCATCTGTATTTAACAATTTGTCGAACATATTTATTGATGAAAATTCAAGGTCTTTTGCATTACGGCAACTTATAGCTTGTACTATTTTAGGTTTAGCCTGGGGTTTAAGCTGGGATTTAGGTGGAGTAGATTTACAGCTTAGAATTGCAACTGATAAACATAGAATAGTGATACGGTACATAGTAGCCTCGAAAAATATAACAGCTTATTATGGATACGTCTTAGTAACCTTTGCACCATAAGTAACATTTAATTCACATCAATATCCCATACTTTCAATGCATTAGAAACAATTAACACTAAATATAATAAAAATTAAAGAGGTTACTAATACGTCTTAGTAACTGACTTTTACCATATAACAAATAAAGTGAGTTAAATTCAGTTGGTTAGGTGATTTATATTGGTCATATTTTTAATTGATTGTGTGTTACTAAGACGTCTTAGTAACATTATGTGAATGATTCATTCATTAGCAAATATAGGGCAAAAAATTAAATGCTAACGTCAGCTAAGCGCACAGAGAAGTATTTGAAGTATAAAATGGTAAATAGGCTTATAGAGGTAGCAGGAAAATTATGATCATTAATATTGATAATTTACACAAGTACTCAAACAACTTGGACGAATTGTTCAAATTGAATGTTCAACTATAACTTTTAACTGAATAACTAACCGAAATTAACCAAAGTCGCATATCGCGGCTTTTTTTATTTGTGGTACAATGCGCCCCATAATTGAACGATGCAGAAATAACCGGAAAGGTTAAGAAAAGCATTCTATGTACACCAGCATGTACACCAGCGAGACAAAACAAACAATGACAACCCAACAAGCCAAGCAAGTAGACCTACGCAGAACCTTTGCCATCATTTCGCATCCGGATGCGGGTAAAACCACTATCACTGAAAAAGTACTTTTATTTGGCCAAGCTTTACAAAAAGCCGGCACGGTAAAAGGTAAAAAATCAGGTCAACACGCTAAGTCTGACTGGATGGAAATGGAGAAAGAGCGTGGTATCTCAATTACCACCTCAGTAATGCAATTTCCTTACAAAAATTGTTTGGTCAACTTACTTGATACTCCTGGTCATGAAGATTTCTCAGAAGATACTTACCGTACATTGACTGCTGTAGATTCATGTTTGATGGTAATTGACGTTGCCAAAGGTGTTGAAGCACGTACAGTTAAATTAATGGAAGTTACTCGTCTGCGTGATACGCCAATTATTACCTTCATGAACAAAATGGATCGCGATGTTCGTGACCCAATGGAAGTCATGGATGAAGTTGAAGAAGTCTTAAAGATTAAGTGTGCCCCTATTACCTGGCCAATTGGCATGGGTAAAGAATTTAAAGGTGTTTATAACCTAGTTACCAATGAAACATTCTTATATCAATCAGGCCTTGGCCATATGATTCAAGAAGTACGTATCATAAAAGGCTTAGATAACCCTTTGCTAGATGAAGCTGTTGGTAGCTTTGCCGAAGATTTACGTGAAGAGCTAGAGCTTGTTCAAGGTGCTTCTCATGAATTTAATTTAGAAGAATTTTTGAGTGGTGAATTAACACCCGTCTTTTTTGGTACTGCACTCGGTAACTTTGGTGTTGATCATATGCTTGATGGTCTGACTAAATGGGCACCTAAACCTTTACCACGTAAAACAGATTTACGTGAAGTAGTTGCCACTGAAGAAAAATTCTCAGGTTTTGTTTTTAAAATTCAAGCCAACATGGACCCTAAACATCGTGACCGTATTGCTTTTATGCGTATTTGCTCAGGCAAATATGAAAAAGGCATGAAGATGAAACAAGTACGTATCAACAAAGATGTAAAAATTGCTGATGCGGTAACCTTTATGGCGGGTGATCGCTCTAACGTTGAAGAAGCATACGCGGGTGATATCATTGGTTTACATAATCACGGTAGCATTCAAATAGGTGATAGCTTTACTGCTGGTGAAATGATGAAGTTCAGCGGCATTCCGAATTTTGCGCCGGAAATGTTCCGCCGTATTCGTCTACGCGATCCATTAAAAGCCAAGCAATTACAAAAAGGTTTGATTCAGTTATCTGAAGAAGGTGCCGTACAAGTATTTAGACCTTTCATTAATAATGACATGATTGTAGGCGCGGTTGGTGTATTGCAGTTTGAAGTTGTTGTGCAACGTTTGAAAACAGAATATAAAGTTGATGCTATCTATGAAGCCATTAGTGTTGCTACTGCACGCTGGTGTACTTGTGATGATGAACGCACTTTAGAACAATTTAAAAAGAAAGCTGGTGATTATCTAGCGCTTGATGGTGGTAATAACTTAACTTATATAGCACCAACTATGGTTAACTTATCGTTATCACAAGAGCGTCATCCCGACATCGAGTTCCACTCGACACGTGAACACTAGTTTGGCTTCCTAGTTTTTCATTTTTCGGCGTTGCTTAATCATTTTTATTCAGTCACTTAGTGTACTAAGCTCGTTTATAAAAATGACCAAGCGCCTGGTAAAATAAGAAAACTAGATTGCCAAACATGAGAGATATAAGAATAAGTTTGATGTTACTGTAAAACATCAAAAAACAAATAAATGTACTAGCTGTGAGTTACTCCATTCTCGCAGTTAGTTGGTTCAAGGCAGAAGAAAGCGCGCGGAGTTGACGTTAGTCAATGAGCACGGTTGATAAATGTATTGGACCAAATAACAAAGAGAATGAGATAACGAATGAATATTAAGAATATATTGAGTAAAAAAGTTAGCGCCGCTATGGTTGCTGCAGGCTTACCTGAAGGTACTAACCCTGCGTTAAGTTTATCTAATCGTCCAAACTTTGGTGACTACCAAGCCAATGGTGTGATGGGCGCGGCTAAAAAACTTAAGACTAATCCTCGCGAGCTAGCAACTAAAGTTGTTGCTGAGTTAGACCTAGACGGAATAGCTAGCAAAATTGAACTAGCTGGCCCTGGCTTTATTAATATTCATTTAGATGAGAGCTGGTTAGCGACTCAGCTTAATACAGTTGCTCAAGATAGTTTTATTGGTGTAACACAACGTGGTACATCAACAGACGATAAACAACAAACGGTAGTTGTAGATTACTCTGCACCTAACCTTGCTAAAGAAATGCATGTGGGTCACTTACGCTCAACCATCATTGGTGATGCGGTAGTACGTGCTTTAGAATTTCGTGGTGATAAAGTTATTCGTCAAAATCACATGGGTGATTGGGGCACGCAATTTGGTATGTTAATCGCGCACTTAAGCGACAAACTTGCCAGTGATGAAGTAGCTGAAACAGCGCTTGCCGATTTAGAAAACTTCTACCGTGAAGCAAAAGTACGCTTTGATAACGAAGAAGGATTTGCTGATAGAGCGCGCGCCGATGTAGTTAAACTGCAAAGTGGTGATGTAGATTGTGCCAAGTTATGGCAACAGTTTATTGATATTTCAATTACTCACAGTGAAGAAATCTACGAGAAGTTAAATGTATCATTAAAACGCTCTGACATTATGGGCGAAAGCGCTTATAACGATGACTTATCGACTGTAATTGATGAGCTTATGGCCAGTAAAATTGCCGAAGAGAGTCAAGGTGCTAAAGTTGTATTTATTAATGAAATGGCTAATAAAGACGGCGAAGCTCCGGTATTTATCGTACAAAAATCAGGTGGCGGTTTCTTATACGCAACCACTGATTTATCAGCCTGTCGTTACCGTAGTGGCAAGCTAGCAGCTGATCGTATCATTATTTTCACTGATGCTCGTCAAGGTTTGCACTTCAAGCAAGTTGAAATTGTTGCTCGTAAAGCTGGCTTCTTACCTGACAATGTAGGCTATCAACATTGCCCGTTTGGCATGATGATGGGGAATGATGGCAAGCCATTTAAAACCCGTACTGGTGGCACCATCAAGTTAGCAGAATTACTTGATGAATCTATAGTTCGTGCAGCAACATTAATCAAAGAGAAAAATCCTGAGATTACTGAAATTGATTTAACGGAAATATCAAAGAAAGTAGGTATTGGCGCGGTTAAATTTGCCGATTTATCGAAAAACCGTACCAGTGATTATATTTTCAACTGGAAGACTATGTTGAGCTTTGAAGGTGCTACCGCACCTTATTTACAATATGCTTACTCACGTATTCAGAGTATCTTTAGCAAAGCTCAAGCGAGCTCTGGTACGTTATCAGCTAATGCTGTTATCAACATTATTGAGCCACAGGAAAAAGCCTTAGCATTAAAATTGTTACAACTTGAAGATGTTATTGATGCGGTAATTAGCGAATGTACACCTAACTTGTTATGTAACTACCTTTACGAGTTAGCCAGCCTCTATATGAGTTTTTATGAAGCCTGCCCTATCCTTAAAGACGGTATAAGTGAAGAAGTTAAAACGTCACGCTTAGCCTTATGTAAAGTTATTGCTGATACATTAAAGCAAGGGTTAGATATATTAGGCATTGAAGTAATGGAACGCATGTAATTTAATCCTACTTATCGCAATTGATACGTCAAAGGTACTCACTGACTAAAGTCAGCTCCGTGCATTTTCCTTTAACTTGCGATAACTAGTTATAAATTAGATATAATAATAGTTTAGGGTTATAAACTCATATTACCGATCCCTAGGAGGCAATGATGCAATTTACCGATAGTCATTGCCACCTTGATGACAAAGCTTTCCAAGCGCAATTATCCACCTTATTAAGACAATGTGCAGAACTTGCCATTAACCGCATTATTGTTCCTTCTATTGCCCCAAACAACTTTGATAATGTCTTAACCTTAGCGAAAAAACATCACAAAAATCCGATTGAAATTTTTCCCTGTTTAGGCATTCATCCGTGGTTTTTACAAGATTTAAACGATACTCACCTTGAGCTTTTAACTGAAAAAGTAATACAGGCTAAGAATGACATTATCGCCATAGGTGAAATTGGTATTGATGGCGCAATTATTAAGCGCTCTGATGACCCAGACAAAGAGTTAGTAAAACAGCAACACTTTTTTGATTTTCAGCTCAACCTTGCTAAACAACAAGACTTGCCAGTAATAATTCATCACCGACAATCACACGATAAAATCATGCCCTTTTTAAGAAGACACCAGCTCAATAAAGCAGGTATTATTCATGGCTTTTCAGGTAGTTACCAGCAAGCGACAGACTATATAAATTTAGGCTATAAGTTAGGTGTTGGTAGTACTATCACTTATTCTCGTGCTAAAAAGACCATTAATACCTTTAAACGGTTACCATTGGAGAGTTTAGTATTAGAAACGGATGCCCCATCGATGCCGCTAAGTCAGGAAGTGATAGCTAAAGAGGCATTGAGTAACAGTGAGTTAGATAAATTAAAAAAAATTGAGTTCGCTAAGTCGACAGCTAGTACTCCGGTTAATTCCCCAGCTAATTCCCCAGTAAATATAATCAATATTTTTGAAGTATTATCAACAATGCGAGCTGAAAGTCCTGAGCAAATAGCTAATCAACTTGAGCTTAATATCGAGCAGATATTCTTTAATTAAAGACTTAATTTACAATAAATTAGAATACTAAGAGCCAGCTTTTTGTGACGACGAATTTAACCGATAACCTCGCCTGCTAAAACGATTTAAACCTCGGGTTAGTAAAAAGCCAACAACCCCTGCCAATAACAACATTAGTCGATGTAAAGATTGCTGCTCTTCATCTGCTTTTGCTAATATGTCCATTAAATAAGACTGTTCGATAGTAAAACGTAGATAACCATGCAGTTCCTGGCTAGTTGGGTCGCTATAGCTAATTTCTTCAATGAAAGGTGTTAACTTATCAGTTAGGTTGCGTTGGTGTGGAGAAATACCATAAAGATCGTTAATACTTTTGGCTTTAGGGCGGGCAATTTCATCACCTTGTTTATCAATTCCTACCGATGTACTCGACACTAATAACAAACCAGTGGCATCATATAAATGCGCTTGCTTAATAAAGTTAACTTTAGCTAAGCCATCAAGATAGCGTTGTAATATGATTTTTTTTTCAATATTATCTTTATGTTCTAGTTCAAGAATAACAGTCACACCCGCAATAGCTTGCTGTAATTGTTGCTTAGCAATAAAGGTAAAGTGTTCGGTTAAATTATGACTATTTTTCACTCCAGTTGAGTGTAAGATACTTATAAGCACTATGATAAGTAAAATTGCACTAGTTAATTGTAGAATTTTATTATAAATCGACGATAATTTAGGGTATAAAGGCTGTTCGGTTTGCTTCATAAAACCACAAGTGACTATTTTAGCGCATTAATAGTGTCACTATAGTTAGATTATTAACTGATGTGAAGTTTAATATTTATAACATACCCTAGAGAGTTAACGTGTCTTTTATCGCCAACGTATTACCCCTGTCGCTTGAGCAGTATTTATCCCAAAACCTACAAGGTAAGCAATTACCCGTTACCTTTAACTTATCGGAGCAAGCACTTGACTTTGATGAACGGCCCCTTAATATAAACCTAAATCAAGACACAATAGAATTGGTAGTATTTCAGCAACTATGCCTCGCTCAGCTGTTAGCTTTGCAAAGCCATGCCCAACTAGAGATACTCGCACTCACCACTATTAATCACCGTAATAATCAAACCAGCTGTCGTTTCCAGGTAAGTTGTAGTGATTTCATTCTAGCGCGTAAAGCACTAGCCGATTTTACTTTAGCAAATGATATTGAAGCAGCTTTATTAAGACAAGTACCAACATTATCTGAACCTGGTTTATTAGTAATGGATATGGACTCAACCACCATCGAAATTGAATGTATAGATGAAATAGCTAAACTTGCTGGTGTTGGAGAGGAAGTCGCTATAGTTACTGAGCGCGCTATGTTAGGTGAACTAGACTTTGCACAAAGCTTACATCAACGTGTGGCGACATTAGCGAACTCTCCTGAAAAAATATTAAGCGATGTTGTTAATGATATCCCACTCATGGCTGGCTTAAAGCCATTAATTAGTGAGCTTAAAAAACATAACTGGCGTATAGCTATTGCTTCCGGTGGTTTTACTTATTTCGCTGACCACCTAAAAGAAAGCCTTAATTTGGATGCTGCTTTTGCTAATACCCTTGAGATAGTGGATGGCAAGCTCACTGGTAAGGTATTAGGTGATGTAGTGGATGCGCAAGTAAAAGCCGACTCTCTCGCTATTTTAAGTAAAGAATATCAAATTCCAAAAAATCAAACCGTTGCCATGGGTGATGGCGCTAATGATTTAGTAATGATGGCTGCTGCAAGTTTTGGTGTTGCCTTTCATGCCAAACCTATTGTCTTAACGCAAGCCGATAGCACTATCAATATACAGGGCTTAGATTGCCTGTTGCACTGGTTAGCATAACCCTAAACGTTGCTAACAGTGACGACATAGCTGGAATTGTAGAAGCGCAGGAAGCTTAGTTTGACCTAAAATTAATTGATGCTTTAATGCCTACGGGTGTTGAACTTGGCTTGCTTGGTCATTTACCTTTTTTGTCGTGGTTCACCCCAAGCACCCACTTGCGCAACTAATCAGTGTATCTAGAGCTGAACTCGCCAAGTATACTCAACTAATAGTGCGTAGCGCTGAAAAAAAATCGATTTCCATGCTACCAGAAATATCGCCTAAGAAATTCTGGTAAAATGATTTTGAAGCACTAAAATGTATGGCTGAATATAATCTCGGTTGGTGTTACTTACCTGCTCATATCGCACAACCGCCAATAGATAACGCTAGCTTAATACGTTTACCTGTTAGTTTTGATATAAAAACATGGACGATATCTGTTGACCGAGTTATGCCGCTTGATACGGCAAAAAGTTCCGCCTTGTTGTGGCTAGCCAAAGCATCATAAAATTTATTTCATGACTAGTAATGATGACTATTATTGATAGCTAGCGATATAGGCTAGCAACAAAGATTAATGACTTAATGTAAGAGGTAATGCCATACTTAGAACAACGGCATTACTTATTTATTTACTTATAAACGAAAAGTCTAGGCGCAGTAAAGTTTTACCAATTCACGCTGGGCTTGCCTTCTTGACAGGCTGGGCACTTACGTCGATGTATTTCTGCTGTTTTAGCGCCATATACTTCATCACAATGTCCACATGCCATTTTATAAGTTACCCTCTTCTTGTCAGTAGCATCAAGATTCCTACTGCCTAACACTTTTTGTTTATTGCTATTCTCATAACCTATTTGTGTTGTTTTAGTGGTACCACTAACAAATAATTCGTTGCTACAACCCTTCTTATTAGCGTTATCAATATCGTCAACATTACCCTCTGACACCTGTTCTTGATGTTTATTGTTGGCTCGTTTTTCATCATCAACCGTCCACTTAAAAGGTACTTTATCTTCCTTTTTATCTCGCCATGCCCGCCAAGCTTTAAAACCGCCGAGCCATAAACCAAACTTAGCTAATTCATTCAACATTGGTATTTGATTTATATCGTTACCAATACCTTTAAATAGCTCATCCCAACCCGATTGAACTGAGATTGTTTCATCCCATTCAGGTTTGTTATTTTCATCTAAGATGTATATGCCATTGTAGCGATAACCGTAATCATGGATAAGACCAGGAATTAACAACAAACCTACGGGACTTAACAAGCCCCAAAGTGGTTTAGGTATTGAAGCGCCATTAAACTCAAAACCAGCATGAACAGCATATTTTTTGCCTTTATATTCAAAAATGAAAGCCTCTTCTACGCGCCAGCGCCTTACCTGAAAAACAAGAATGAGTATCTTATTGAGCAAGCCATTTTGATTGGCGGTTGAGATAGGAATAGGACGCAACACAGGCATATCAGCCATATTAATAAGTGTGTTAGCAGTAGTTAATTCTTTATTTTTACCTTGTAGGAGCGCTAGGAGTACAAGATAAACGACGAAAATACAGGTAACAATAGTGCCAAAAAAATTGACCAATAAATCAAACATTTCGAACTCCATCTCAACATGAACAAATAACAACCAATTATCACTTGATTTTCATACTACGTCTATAGTTAACCGCTGATTTTTAATGAATTATTCATTCACCCCACCAGACTAGTTTCATTTCAACTTTTATCCCAGTGAAATGTTCACTTTACCGAATAACTTTAGCCTAACAATGGCATTAATCATTGAAGAATAATTACCTTTATAAAGCAGCCTCCCTCTTTTAAAAGTTGCACATCTTTCCAGTAATACCATATTAAGGTCAAATTCTCTGTGGGGGCGTAATTCGTAAACGATGAACCACTTTAACACTCTTTTCTTTTTAACTTAGTAATAGAGTGTGTTGCATTGACCACTTAAGATCACAACACAAAATGGGCATTGTTTATTAGTTAAAATCGCCCTTAATAAGAGACGAAATAAGACGCTTCATTAATCAGCTGTAATGACTTGTTCGTGCGCTTAGTTGACGTAAGACTTTGAAAATATTAAGGTCTGCTTAGAGCGATAAGCAGACATCGGTAATTAAAAACAATCTATGGAAAGAGCCATTATCAAATATATTTATTTCACTTTATTCTTAATCATAATGGGATGTTCATCTAGTCAAAAGAACGACAATTCAATTCCTTCGACATTACCCCTAGCGGTTTTAAATTTGATAAATACTCTTCCTTCAGATGATTTAAGCATGATTAAAAATGGAAGTGAAGACGATCTTAATCGACTACATCATGGGTTTGGAACAGGTTTAAGAAATTCATGGGGCCTATGGTATAACTCTCCTTTAGCTCAGTGGTTTAACCAAAAAGGAATTTCTCATGCTGATGATATGAGTGGGATTATTATTAAAAGCTTATACCGTGAACTTAATGATCTACCTTGGAAGCTAGATGAACAATTTGAGTATTACCAAACATATTGGAATCAAGTAAAGGAGTTTGAAAAGAAAGAATTTTTACAAAAGGATGTTAGGGCTAATAATAGAAAATCAGCGATGCTAAATTGGAAATGGACTTCAAACGAAGCACCTGAAGCAGTGCTGCCACTTCAACCAAAATTCAAAGACGTATGGGGACTAGAACCATATAACGGTGGATTTATAGTAATCATAAAAGGCTGGCGGAAAGAGTTCAATACCATCTGGCATGATGGAATATATTTTATAAATTCAACTTCTCAACAACTCAATCCAATATCGTTGAATAAATGTCCTGAAATTCACGATGTTGTTATTGAAAATGAGACTGCTCATTGGCTTTGTAAAGAAAAAAGAAGTTGGAGTATCGTTTCAACAAACCCATTCCTTGAAACAATTAAAAGGGAATTATATAACCCTTCTCAAACCGATTGGTTGAGACTAGGAAAAAGTAAGGAAAGCTTACTAGTTATATCACCTGATACGATTTATGAAGAGCAATCAGGTAAATTAACTGCCATCTATAAAGCCTCCTCGGCAACAAGAGAGTACCCCCATTTTGATCACGATGGTTTAGGGCAAGAAACCAAGGAGGAGTATTTCTTTTCACAAAGAAGTGCTACACCTATTAAATTTAATGGGGCAGTCTATTTTCAAGTTGAAGATACTGGAAATGAAACTGATCTATATCGCTTGAAACTCACAGAAGAAGATATTGAAAGTGCAGATGAAATTTTTATTCATGATTATATTGGTAGATGGGCTATCCACGTCAGTAATATAACAGTGAAAGGGATGACTTATGGATAGGTACTCCTAACCAAGGGACGTTAATAAAGTTGAGTAAAGGGAATGAAATTGAAATAGCTTCGATCTTTAATAAGTTAACTCATGTTGATGAATTGAATACAGAAAGCCAGTCAGACTGGAAAGAGTTTTTACCCACTGGTGCGATAACATTTGTTGGGGATACTATGTATCTAGCTTCAACTAATGGAGTTGCAAAGGTCAAAGATGGAAATATTACCCCCTTGACTTATTTTACTTACCCTGAAGGCATGAAACGTACTCCGTATACGTCTAGTCCTCAGTATGGTTTTCATATAAAACCTCAAAGGCTTGGCGTTTTTAATAACGGTAGTTTTATAATTGGAGATCGTTTTGACGGTTTTATTTATTAAATATTAAAAACCATGGATATGAATTTTATATTCCTTCAGTGGTTAATGAGTTATATAAAATAGACTGACTATATCAAATAGTTGACTGACTGCTTTTGGCACAAAGCCATCCTCATGAGACGGCTTTTTAATACCTAAAAAACGTCCGCAATGTGGTAAAAGTGAGCCTTAGCTTTTACCCAATGGACTATTAAAAATAGTTCACTGCTAATGACTTCTTGGTGCGCTAAGGCGACATTAGAAATAAATATTTTGCCATATATTTTCTAATGAATTATTCATCTGATGTTGCTGAGACGTCTTAGTAACACAACTCAACCAGTATGATTGTTTTATAACCACTTGAAATTATGAGGATAAACCTATTTTTTCGTTAGCTTATTACTGATACCTCTTAGTAACACCCAACCATTTATAAAAAATTATCGTTTACTGCTTCTAATATATTGATGCCATAGGATATTAATATAAATTATTTAATATTTATGGTACGGACATTACTAAGACGTATCCATAGTAAGCTGTTATGTTTCAGGGATAAAGTTGCAATGGATTCCGATTTGTTAGATATATTCAAAGGTAAAACAGTATCGTTTGGTTCTGATTCAGACACCCTTGCGATTAAAAATATAACGTTCAAATTGATACACGATAAGTTGTTTGTTGTTGGTCAAATTCCTCTAAGTGCAACTGAACAGGATTTGGCTCTAAAAAAGCAGTGTGCAATTTCTTGGGATTCAGTGAATGACTATATTGTTTTTGATTCCGAGGAAGAATATTCTAAATGGGTAGAAGTAACTGAAACATAACAAGAATTTAAAGCGGGACTGCTAACAGTTTGCTCGGTTTCGCTTCGCTACACATTTTAGCAAACAATTATCAGCCCCTTAAATGGGCGTTATATGTGTATGGAATCCTCATAATATGGAAACTAAATCTTATAAACGAAAAGTCATAGAGGCGATTGTGATTCTTCCTATATTATTCATTCTTACGGGCTGGTTCGCAGTATATATTTTTCAAAATAAATCGGAGTTTAGTACCCTTCAATTTACATGTTTGACCGTTTTATCTTTATGTGGAATTGTATATTCGGTTTGGACATTATATGAAGCAATCCAAGATATAAAGTCTACTAAACACATATACAAGTCACTCAAAAGGACAAATAGCAGTTGGCTTTGTTCGCTTCGCTCTCTATTATAGCCAACAATTATTTGCCTCTTAGTGGGGCGTTTTAAAATATTTATGGAAAATGAAAATGAAAAACAAAATATATACAATTATTTTATTTATTACCTTAGCCAGCCCTGTAATGGCACTAGAATGTGAAAATTATTCTGTGAAACATTTACAAATTCAAAAAACTACGGTTTTAGTCAAGTTTAATTCACTTGAAGGTGCAGAAAC